>CANRFZ010000030.1 GCA_947630025.1 uncultured Lachnospiraceae bacterium | reverse complement strand
TGATAAACTGCGAAATTCAAAATAATGACACGCCGGGATATCCGATCCCGAAGCGGGGCATTTATTATACGGCCAGAATGATCTCTTCCCAACGGGGTACAATATTTAAAGACCAGGAGTACGGGAAGATCAAAAAAGTGGTGTCGATCTGGCTATGTGAAGATACGGCAGATGCCCGGTCCGACACCATCAACAGATATTCTTTCACGGAGGAGTGCCTGAGAGGGGATTTCCGGGAGGAGAAGAAGGACTATGACCTGATGACGGTCGTGGTGCTGCGGCTTGGCAGAAAGGGAGAAGAAAGTGAAGATAATGCGATCCGGCTATTGAGCAAGATGTTTTCTATGGATCTCAGCTATGAGGATAAGCTAGACGCGCTGCGGAACGAATTTAAAATCAGCGTAAGCAGAGAAATGAGCGAGGAGGTGCAGAGTGTGTGTAACCTGAGTATGGGCGTTTTAAATAAAGGCATTTCGGTGGGCGAAATGAAAAAGGCCAAAGAGACAGCGTATGAACTCCGGGATATGGGACTGCCGGATGAAAAAATTGCACGGGCAGTCAAGGTCAGCATGGATACGCTGCAGGAGTGGTTTGCAGAACGCGAGGCACTGCTTGTAAAGTAACAAAGCGGTAGCTCGTGTCGGAACAGAATGAAACAGTTTTATAAAAAGGCGGGTGAAAGCGATTGCGTTTCCCGTCTTTTTTCTGCCTGTTTTACTCTGTTCCGGACGGAAAGATTTAAACTTTTTTAGAAGCAATTTTTTGCCGCGTTCGCGGCAAAAAATTGCTTCTAAAAAAGGGAAGTAAAACAAAAAACGGAGCAGACAGTATCAAACCATATGATGAAATGCACTATTCTGAGAAAGGTGCGGCTGTGTGGGATGTACCACATGGTACTTACCGGAGAGGCTTCCGGCACACTGAAGGAAATGAGGAAGCTGGCAACGGTTTACGGCGACGGCGGCAGTTATGACAAGGCGGCGGCCCTGCGAAGCCTTGCCGCGCTCGAAAACCGGGAAAAGGCGCAGAACGTGTAATCGTTCATCCGGCTGCCCGGAGGCAGAAAAGATAAAAACAAAGCAAAAGATAAAAGCAAAGAAAAGCAAGACGTCTTGTACTGCATGAGAAAACATGGTACAATAATTATACCTTATCCGATAGGCGATAAGGGCGGTATTTTTCATCATTTACGATGAATCTGCTTTCTGATTTTGTGTACGATGAATCAGAACTTTATGCAAACAGGACAATCATGTTCATGTACCTGCCTGCCAGTTTAGGGAAGTTGTCCCCCGTGCTGGCAGGCATGATGCATCTATAGGGGGATTTTAGGAAGAATGGAAAGGCAGAAAAGATATAACCGGTGCAGTAAGGACTGCGCTTGTGCCGAATGTGCGCAGAACGATCAGTGCGGCGCATGGGTGTCTTTTGTGGACAAGCACGGCACGCTGAAAGGCTATGCGCATTTTGACAGGCGGGTATCCCTGGAAATGGATTCCGTTCGGGATTATGTCATGGACAGGGCAAAGGTGGCTGCACACGGTTTCTATCCGTTTATACACTTTGAAAAGAAAAATTCACGCTACGGCAGGAAAGGCCCGAAAAAACCAAGGGAACTGTATTACTGTTCCCACATGGACCGCTGCATTTACCAGAGATACGCGTTTCTGCTGAACTATTTATACAACATCAGGGCAAAGGAGGAAGGGATCGACCGGGTGGCGACTGCCTACCGGAACAATCTGGGAAAGAACAACATCGACTTTGCAAAAGAGGTGTTCGACGCCATCCGGGGGATGGGGAAATGCCTCGTGGTCGTGGGGGATTTCACGGACTTTTTTAACAAGCTGGAACACCGTTACCTGAAAGAGCGGCTGTGCGGGCTTCTTGGCGTGGAGCGTCTGCCGGAGGATTATTTTGCCGTATTTCGGAACATTACCCGCTTTGCAGGCTGGGACTGGAAAGACATTGTGGAGGCGGCGGGAGAATCCATAAACGAGAAGGGCATCAAAAAGAAGCTCAACCGGAAAGAAACGGTCCTCACAAGGCAGCAGTTTCTGGACAACAGGAAATATATCCGGAAGAACACATCGGGAATCGGCATCCCGCAGGGATCGCCGATCAGCGCTGTGCTGGCGAACATATACATGATGCAGTTTGACCGGACGCTTCAGGAGTATGTGTCCGAACAGGGCGGGATCTACAGGCGCTATTCTGACGATTTCCTGATCGCGGTCCCCGTCTGCGGGGAGGAAGAGACCGGGGAACATATCGGGCATATCTTTTCCTGTATCCATGCGATGGACGGACTGATTGAACTGCAGGAGGAAAAGACTTCCCTGTATCTGTTTGAACAGGGGCGGATACGTTCGTACCCGTCGAAAGATCCGGCCTTTATCGATTACCTTGGGTTCTGGTTTGACGGCAAGAACATACGGATCCGGCCCCGCTCCATTACAAAGTATTATTACAGGATGCGCAGGAAAGCGCGGACGGTGGGGCAGAGCAGGGGAATGACGCTGCACGGGAAACATATCTCGTCAAGGAACCTGTACCAGATTTATTCCCATAATGATCAGAAGCGGACGTTTATCGACTATGCGAAAAAGGCCCGACATGTGATGGATCTGCACGATCCGGAAACGGATGCGGTGATAAAAAGGCACAAACAGAAGATCGCGCAGGCGGTGAAAGCCGGGATAGTGCCTGAAAAACATTTGGTGAAAGAGGTGGATGGAGATGGCAAATAAGATAAGACATTTTGAACGCAATCCGGGAAATGTTGCGTTCTGCTATTACCGCTACAGTTCCGAAGCGCAGCGGGATGTGTCTATCGACCAGCAGCGGGAGGCTGCCCATGCTTTTGCGAAGGAGCATGGCTATATCATCCCGAAGGACGGTGAATTTGAAGACCGCGCCATTACCGGGACCACGATAGAGCGGCCGGGACTGCAGCATATGCTGTATGAAGCAAAACACAAACGCCCCGCCTATCTGCTTATCTGGAAGATGGACAGGCTTTCGAGGGAAATCCATGATTCCTTTTTTGTTGACGGCCAGCTGCGGGAATGCGGCGTACAGATCGTCACCTTGGGAGAAATGCTCCCGGAGGATGAGGGACTGCGGTTCGCGATCCAGGGATTATATGCTTCTATGGCCCATAACTTCATCCTGAACCACAGAAGCAACGTCATGCGGGGAATGAACTATAATGCTGAAAATGCATTGTACAACGGCCGCAGGCTCCTCGGCTATACCGGGGAAAAGGATAAGAAGTATGAGATCGACCCCGCAACGGCGCCCATTGTCCAAAAGGTATTTCGTGATTATGCGGCGGGAAAACCGTTAAAGAAAATAGCGGATGAATTGAATGAAAGCGGATACAGAAGCATACGCGGCAATAAATTCACTATAAATTCATTGGCCTCATTACTTGAAAACAGGGCATATATCGGGGAATACAAATGGGGCAGCCATACGATTGCGGGCGGTATGCCGCAGCTTGTAAGCGTTGAACTGTTTGAAGAAGCTAAAAAAATGAGGGCAAAAAACCGGTGCGGAGGTATGGGCGCTGCCCGCAAACTGGTGCCGGCTGATGTGGATTTCTGGCTGAGCGGCCATGCATACTGCGGAAAATGCGGCGCACCCCTTCATGGAATTTCCGGAACGAGCAAAAGCGGAAAACCCTACTATTATTATAGCTGCCTGAACCGCAAGAAACACCTGTGCAGCATGAGCAACCAGCCAAAAGATAAGATCGAAACGATCGCAAGATATTTCTTTGAGCGTATGCTGGAAGATCCGGCATTAAGAATGATGATCGCAAAACTGTGTTTTGATTACTACAATCAGAAAAACGGTGATAAAGGGGCATATTTGGATTCTCTTAGGAATAATCTAAAGGTTGTGGAGAAAAAACTAGACAACTTTGTAAAAGCCATCAGTGAGGGAATCTTCAACGAATCAACCCAGCAGGCTATGAGGGATCTGGAAAACCAGAAGGCTCTTTTGAAAGAGCAGATCGCGAGTGAAGAACTTCAGGAAAAATGCGATATCAAACTGGAAACCATCATAAAGTATTTTGACGGGTTTGTCGGAAATTTTGATGATGAAGATGTAAGGCGCTATGTACTTGACATTTTTGTCGATAAGGTATATCTTTATGAAGATAGCATGATCGTAACTTTTCATTTCATTGATGATAAGCAGGAATTATCTTATGATGAAACTCTTGAGATGATTGAAAATCATGCGTATCTGGTGGACAGTGTTAATGATCCAGAAACCCATGTGGAAAGCGGCTCGGCTGCGGAACGGATGAAGAACAGCCTTTTGGAACAGGGAGTTGACGACTCTGATTTTTTTCCTTGAGGTGTTCGCCTAAGCAGGGTTGTTGTCCACTGGGAAAGTGCCTGTTTTAGGGCGTTTGCGGCACTTCCCAAAATAGGTGTAACCAAAATAGTAACCAGAGACACGTTAGCGTGTTAAAGTATGCGAAAGGAGAAGCGTCTGTAGCGTGTTGGTGGATTGTTGGGTTAGAGTGCTTGACTTGTCCGCTGAACAGGGATATAATTTAGATAATTTTCTTATAAAAAAAGGAGGAGAACCGTAGTGAGAAAAAGTAGCATAAGAAAATCATTATTGTCCGTATTGTTGATGGCGGTGATGCTGGTCGGAAATTGTATGGTTGTCAGCGCAGCGCCTCAGACGATGCCGGACGGAACCGTTTTTGATGCTGAATATTATGCGCAGAGCAATCCGGATGTTGCAGCGGCAGTCGGAACGGATGCAAATGCGTTGTATCAGCATTATGTTAATTATGGTAAGGCGGAAGGCAGATTGCCGTATGCAGATGCAACACCGGCTGCTGCACCGGCTGCTGCGCCCAGTGCGGGGGGGGTAATACTGCCGTAGCTTCCGGCGCAAGACTGCTGGACAGATCTACGATCCAGTTTTCTGCACATTTTGCGAGCCTGCCTGCTTCTGATGACGGTGTGTTGTATGTATATGAGCTGGCAGTTTTTGAGGATGCGGTACCTGCAGGACGCGCGCCTATCATGACTCTGCCGATGACCGCTGATCCGGTAGTTACATTCCCTTATACGTCTGCAAGACTGTATGAGAAATTTGTCTTTGCTACCATAAAAGGCGGTGTTCCTACGATTGCAGGAAACCCTCAGTTTATTACAAACCCTGAAGTGCTGGCGGATAAGAATGTTTCCAGACCTGCATCTCTCCATGGCTTACAGGGGCCTACCCATCAGTATCAGTTTAATAATTACCCGCTGCAGGGCGGCGCTAACAATGGCTATCCGATTGCATATCTGGCAAAGACGGTTGCCTTGTTAAACAATTCCGGGAATGCCACAATCACACATCCCCTTGGACGTTCCGGTTATGGCGGAGATCCACATCCGGTTGATCAGCAGTTCAATGTTTTCATGCTGAACGCAGCAGATCAGGCGGGCGTCAACGCATTGACAAGCGAAGCAAGCTGGCTGGCGAGAAACGGCAGCGCCGACGTATTCATCATCGGTAATGAAGTAAACGTGCGTAAATGGAATTATATCCAGTGGCAGAATGGCGTTTCATGGGACTATTATGTAGATCAGTATGCGGATGCATTCCGTGTTATGTATAATGCGATCAAGAGCCAGAATGCAGGCGCAGAAGTGCTGATCTGTATCGATCAGTGCTGGGATAGAAACCGTGACGCAGACAGATACAATTATATCGATGGAAAAGATTTTTGTGATAAGTTTAATGCCATTATTTCCGCGGGCGGAAACATCGATTGGGGTATTTCCATACATCCCCATCCCGTTCCGTTGACCAACGCGAAGTTCTGGGAAACCGGTTCTTATGAGAGGGCTCAGATCGACAGTAACAAGATGATCACTATTGAAAACCTCAGCGTAGTAGTCAATTATCTGTCACAGCCGCAGTTCTTAGCTCCTGACGGCAGCAGACGTTACATGATTGACAGCGAGCAGGGACTGGTAAATACACAGGGCGATGCCGTGCAGGGTGCTGCGATTGCCGCCGCGTATGAGTCGGCAAGGAGAAACGGTCTGTCGCAGATTATCTTCTTAGGGGATAATCACGGCCCCGGTCTGGATTATACCATGATAGGTCAGGCTGCAGCCGTATATAATTCTTTTGGAACTCCGCAGGAAGCTGCTTATATGGAGTGGGCAAAGAGCGTGATCGGTATCAGCGATTGGAGCCAGGTAT
The DNA here is from genome assembly GCA_947630025.1 of uncultured Lachnospiraceae bacterium. Classification (GTDB taxonomy): domain Bacteria; phylum Bacillota; class Clostridia; order Lachnospirales; family Lachnospiraceae; genus UBA3282. The sequence goes on along the minus strand of CANRFZ010000030.1, from coordinate 11,409 downwards.
TGCGGTAAGCATTTCCGGACAAAAAGAGTTGCATACAGAGAGCCGGGCGAGATAGTGTCGTCCGGCTCTTTTTTAGGAAAGAGCCGGGCCTATCAGCGCTTTCTTAGAAACAGAAATGGAAGGAGATTTGCCATGGGAGAAAAGCGGAGCTTGGAACAGCCGGACAAAAGAGAACGGATACTGACAGGGCTTTATCTTGCTATATTTCTGATTGTGGCGTCTTCTATCGCGCTGGCGCAGCCCCTTTATGACACGCCGCCCGTCTATGCCAATGCGCCGGATGAACACGCAAGGTATCTGGTTCCGAAGTATATCTGTGAACATGGTAAACTTCCTACCGCTTATGATGAAGAAGTGCGCATTCCGGGATATGGCTCCTCCTATGCGCTTTATAATGTGCTGCCGTATATTATCATGGGATGGGTAATGCGTTTTGTGAAGCTAATGACAGACAACGAATTATACTTATTGTATAGCGCGCGTTTTGTCAATGTCCTGTTTGGCGCGGCCATGGCTTTTACAGTCAGAAAGCTGGCGGTCAGGATCTTCGATGAGAAAGCAAAAAAAATCTGTCTGGACTGGCTATTCTGCTTCCTGGTGATGTTCATGCCGCAGAGCCTGTTCCTTCATACCTATGTAAATACGGATTCCCTGTCCATGCTTTCCACCGCCCTGATCCTATATGCGCTGGTCAGCATCTATCAGGAGGGATTTTACGCATGGAATAGCGGCGTTTTATGCGCCGGCGTGATATCATGCGCGCTCTCTTATTATAATGCGTACAGTTATATCGTCAGCGCCGTGCTGCTCTGCCTTGCTTATTTTGTAAACCCGGTTTCCGGGAAGCAGCATGAGGCGGGACGGAGAAGTCTCAGGATTTCTTATGATTGGAAAAATATGCTTCGCCATGCAGTACCGGTCACTGCGGTTATTTTACTGGGTACGGCGTGGTGGTTTATACGCAGCTATATCTTATATGACGGTGACATTCTTGGATTTCGTACGGCGGACAAAATGATGGAACTGTATGCGGTGGATAAGGTCAATCCGTTGATAGCCCGGACGTATCAGCAGATGGGATATACACCGTGGCAGATGATACGGGAAAAAGACTATCTTACGATTGCATACGCTTCTTTTGTCGGTGCTTATGGCTCCCTGTCTATTTTTGCAAATATCTGGATTTACCGATTTTATAAGTTGTTTTTTATGGAGGACTGCTGGGATATATTGTTACGATTCCTGTTTATAGAAAGCAGCATGAGGGGAAACGGCTGTTTTTTCATGCCAATCTGATTTTCTGCATCCTGATGCCGGCATTCCTGATGGTTTATTATGCCTATACATCAGACTTTCAGGCGCAGGGAAGATATATGATGCCGATGCTCCTGCCGCTTATGATATATGTTGTGAAGGGACTGGAACGGCTGGCTTTACTTGTCCGGAGAGTGGCGCTTGGAAACGCGGAAAATTCCTGCAGAGAGAGACGGTCGCTGATTTGGGAAACCGTTATGAGGATTGGGGTGATTATGGCGATGGCAGGCGCTGTCCTGATGCTGCTCTGGATGGTTTATGGGATAGCCATGCCGATTTATTGCCAACTCGTGTTTCCGTACTTTGCAATAAGATGAAAAAACGGTTGTTCGGGATGTCACTTTGCCATCGTTTGGAAACATCAGACAGGAAACCGGAAAAAACTTGACATTTCCGCCGGCAGAGGTTACATTTAGGGAAACAGGCCGACGCCTGTTTCCCGCTTCGATGGGAATAAACATGATATTTACGCGCAAGGTCATAACAACAACGTTGCCTTGCGCTTTTATGTCGATAAGAGGAGCGTCTATGGAGACAAAGAACGAACTGGTCGCAGGCGGTTACCGCTTCGCGACGGTGGCGGATGCTGAGGCGGCGCGCATGGAAGAAAAAAAGATCGCCAGCGTGGAGCAGCACTTGGACTACCGCAAACCGCAGAATGTCCTGCAGGTTTATAACAAAGCGATCGACAACAGGGTTTTCCTCACGCCGGTGGGTTTGTCTTACCTCCGGCAGATGCGGGCGAGGCTGATCAAATGCGGCGTGCCGGAAGACAAGATCAGGCCGGTTCCGTTGTACGCCACTTTCAGCAACAAGACGGAAAACAACCGCTCCGTCAGACTGGGCATCGCAGCCGGAAGGCCGCAGCCGGTCGAGTTCAGAGGGCGTTTTATCGTGTCGGTCTGCGTCAATGTCCTGCTGGTGCTGGCGATAGCGGCGATGATCGTCCTGTCGCTTGGCAGCGACGTTCCCAATATCGTCAATTACAGAACCGCCGTTGTGAACGAGTATTCCGAGTGGGAACAGGAGCTTCATCAGAGAGAGCAGCGTGTGAGGGAAGCGGAAAAGGCGCTTAACCTCACGCCGTAAATAAAGGTTACAGTCACAGGAACGGCATAACGGCCATACGGTTATGCCGTTTTTTACACGGACACCTGGGAAGAACGTTGCAGAGAGGAGATTACGATGGATCAGTTGAAGATTCTGGTTGTGGATGATGAGAGCCGTATGCGCAAGCTGGTCAGGGATTTTCTGGTCAAGGCGGACTATGCCGTGCTGGAGGCGGAGGACGGCGAGCAGGCGTTGGAGATTTTTGAGGCGCAGAACGATATCGCGCTGGTCATTCTGGACGTGATGATGCCGAAGCTGGACGGCTGGCAGGTGTGCCGGGAGATCCGCGAATATTCCAAGGTGCCTATCATCATGCTGACTGCCAGAAGCGACGAGCGGGACGAGCTTATGGGCTTTGAACTGGGGGTGGACGAGTATATCTCCAAGCCGTTCAGCCCCAAGATTCTGGTGGCGAGGGTGGAGGCCATCCTGCGCAGGACGAATCAGGCCGGTTCGGACGATATCTTGGAGGCGGGCGGCATCCAGGTCAACAGGGCGGCCCACAACGTGGCCGTGGACGGCGCGTATATTGATTTGAGCTACAAGGAGTTTGAGCTTCTGGCGTATTTTATGGAGAATCAGGGGCTGGCTCTCTCACGCGAGAAGATTCTGAACAACGTGTGGAATTATGATTACTTCGGGGATGCCAGAACGATCGACACGCACGTGAAGAAGCTGCGCAGCAAGCTGGGCGCCAAAGGCGATCTGATCAAAACGATCTGGGGCTACGGTTATAAGTTTGAAGTGCAGGAAGACTAAAGACGCGGTATCAGTTTGAAGTGCAGGAAGACTGAGGCGCTGTTATCAGTTCGCGGCGCAGGAGGACTGTGACGCGGTTTCATAAATTAAATAATTATTAAAACAAATGCAAATGCTTGAATTGGCAGTGGAAAAGTTGTATTTTAAGTTTGGTAACGCTGGCAGATCTGAGAGGTAGGAAAATGGCGATCATAAACAGGAGACAGACAATACGGGGCAGGCGTCTGGGCGCGCTGCTGGCAGCTTTATGTATGTGCGCATCGATGGCGGGCTGCGGGCAGGTGCAGGAAGAAGAAACGATGAGCGAGCTGGTGCCGGTCAATGTGCAGAATCCGGAGGCCGGTGCGCTGACGCTCCAGAATGAATTTGTGGGAACCGTGAGCCCGCAGGAGTCCGTATATGTGATGCCGTTAGTTACGGCGGAGGTCATCAGCACCAATGTCTCCGTGGGCGATGTGGTCAGCGCGGGAGATGAATTATGTAAACTGGATTCCGAGGCGGCGCAGCTTCAGCTCGCCAGCGCGCAGGCACAGTATGACAGTGCCCTAGCCGGCGTTAATTCCGCGCAGCTTGGATACGATATGGCGCAGGCGCAGTACGAGAGCACCGAGGCGCAGTTGGACGCGCAGCTGGGCGGGCAGCAGAATCTGCAGCTCTACCAGATGCAGTCCCAGATCGATTCGCTGCAGGAAGGCATAGAAGATCTCTACGACCAGCAGCTCGACCTGTCGGAGCAGAAAGCGGATCTGAAAGAAAAGAGAGATCAAGCAAAAAGCAGTCTGGCACAGGCCCAAAGTGCTCTGAGTGCCATGCAGGGATTGCAGACATCGCTGCTGAAAGGGGATGAAGGCAGCGAGAGCGATAAGAAAACTTTTTTGGAAACAAATAAAGATTTAATTAAAACGACGGTAGGCGTGACAGTTCCAGAATCATTGGATGATAGTTCTGATGACGGGAAGAAACTGATTGTCACAACATATGATTTAGTGCTGGAGAAGGTAGCTTCCTCGGTAACTGCGCTGCAGCAGACCTATAATCTATGCCAGAGCACCGTCCAGCAGCTCGAAACGGCCATTGACTCCGTGAAGGACGGCGAGGATCAGCTTGACGGCGCGCTGGAGGACGCCTACACCGGGCTGGATCAGGCGCAGGTGACGATGAATATTACCAGAGATCAGATTTTTAACGATACCAAGAAGGTCGTGGACGCCAATAAGAAGACCGCGGAGCTCAGCGTGGAATCCGCGGCGGCCAGCGTGGACTCCGCGCAGCTCGGCATCGAGGGTGCGCAGATAGCGGTGGATAGCGCCGCGTACCAGCTCGATATGTATACGCTGAAAGCGCCCATCAGCGGCGTGATCGAGTCGGCGTCGGTGAAGGAGCACGATTTTGCTTCTCCCGGCACACCGGCCTACATCATCTCCAACAAAGACACGATGACGGTGACTTTCTATGTCAGCGAAGGCATACGCAGCACGCTGGCGGCGGGGCAGGCCGTGAGCGTCGACCGCAACGGCAGACTGTATGACGCCGTCATCACGGAGATCGGCAGCATGATCGACCAGAATACCGGCCTGTTCGCCGTAAAAACCTGTGTCAGCACACCGGATGACAGTCTGCTGACTGGCTGCAGCGTTAAGGTCACGGTAGATACATATAGCCAGAACAATGCGCTGCTGATCCCTTATGACGCGGTTTATTATGACGACGGCGAGGCATACGTCTATGTGGCGGTGGACGGCGTGGCGCAGAGACGGAATATCGAGACGGGTATTTTCGACGAAGATACGATCACGGTGCTCTCCGGGCTGACGCCGGAGGATCAGTTGATCACCAGTTGGTCGGCGAATCTGCGCGAAGGCGCACAGATCTCCGTGGTGGAGCAGTCCGGCGGCGGAGCAGGGGACGGCGCGGAGGACGCCGACGTCTCCCCGCAGGATGCCATGACGCAGGACGGGGAATAGGAGGCGCAGCATGGGTTTGACAAAACTGGCGATGCGCCGCCCCGTATCGACGGCGCTGGTGGTGCTGGCATTGGTGGTATTCGGACTGACGTCCGTTGTGAGTTTTAAGCTGGAGCTGACTCCCGACATGGAGCTGCCGATGCTGCTCGTCTATACGGTTTATCCGGGAGCGGACCCCAAGAGCGTGGAGGAACTGGTCACCAAGAGAGTGGAGGACGCAGGCGCGGAGCTGGGCGGCGTGACGTCCTATACGTCGCAGTCGGCGGAAAATATGTCCATGGTCATGTTCCAGTATGAATACGGCACGGACTTGGACGACGCCTACGCAAAGCTGCGTTCCGCCCTTGATACGGCCAGAATCCTGATGCCGGACGACGCCAACGAGCCGGTGGTCTTAGAGATGTCCATCGATCAGGTGGAGACGATGGATATCTCCGTGACGGCGGTGGGAGACAGCGACGTCCTCAGCTACGTGAACGACACGATGGTGCCGGAGCTGGAAAATCTGTCCGGCGTGGCCAGTGTCAGCGTCTCCGGCGGGCGTGAAAATTATATTAAAGTAGAAGTCAATCCGCAGGCGATGAAACAGTACGGCGTGACGATGAGCGGCATCGCGCAGACCATCGCTGCGATGGACTTTACGGTGCCGGCGGGCAGTGTCAGTCAGGGAACGCAGGATATCGCGGTGTCCAGCAGCACGGACATCTCCGGCGTCGTTCAGATTCAGAATATACCGATTACGACGGCCCGCGGCCAAGTGCTGCCTCTGTCGGAGCTTGCAACGGTCAGCGAGGGCAAGCTGCAGGCTTCCGGCGTCAGCAGGAGCAACGGGCAGGAGGATATCAACATCGCCGTCACGAAGAAGAAAAGCTACGGCACGGTGGACGTGACGCGCTCCGTGGAGCGGACGCTGGAGCAGCTCCAGCAGGGCAACGACGCGGTGGAGATCAATGTCATCTACAACGCCAGCGATTCCATTATCTCGTCTCTGTCGTCTGTGGGCAATACGCTTGTGCTGGGCGTTCTCCTTTCCATGCTGGTACTGTTCCTATTCTTCGGGGATCTGCGGGCCAGCCTGATTGTGGGCAGTTCCATGCCGATTTCACTGTTTGCGACGATGATCGGCATGAATATGATGGGCTTTACCTTTAATGTCGTGACGTTAGGAGCGCTCGTCATCGCCATCGGTATGATGGTGGACAGTTCCATTGTCGTGCTGGAGAGCTGCTTCCGCTTCAAGGATGAAACCGACGATTACCGCGACGCGGCGGTGCGCGGAACCGGCTTTGTGACGGCGTCCATCATCGCGTCAACGGTCACGACGGTGGTGGTTTATTTCCCGCTGGCGACAATGAACGGCCTGTCGGGGCAGCTTTTTTCGGAGCTCGGACTGACGATCATCATGGCGATGCTGATGTCTCTCGTCGTGGCGATGACGATTATTCCGCTGTTGTTTGCCCGCTTTAAACCGAAGGAGAAAAAGGAGCTGCCGATCAATAAATTCCTCCGGCTTGTCAACCGCGGCTACGAGAAGTTCCTGTTAAAGATTCTGCACAAAAAAATTCTGGTGTGTCTGGTGTCGGTTGCGCTTCTGGCGGGGGCTTTCGCTCTGGTGACCAATATGCCGACGGAGCTGATGCCCGCCATGGATGAGGGCGCTTTTGCGATTACGGCCAGTTTCCGCTCCGGAACCAAGCTCTCGACGATCGAGGAAAAAACCAGATTTTTGGAGGAGTTGGCGGAGGCCGATGAAAATATCGACCGCTATTCCTATCGGATTTCTGGCAACGCGGCGACGCTGACGGCGTATCTGGCGGACGATGCCGCGGTGTCTACGGACGAGGCCATCGAATCCTATACCAGACAGCTTCAGGACATGGCGGGCATGGATATCAGCATTTCGTCCAGCGGCGCCAGCATGACTTCCATGATGGACACCGGCATCGAGATCGATCTGGTGGGCCGCGATCTGGAGGCGCTGAAAACCACGGCCAGAGAGGTGGAGGAGAAGCTGAAAACGATCCCCGGCGTACTGCAGGTATCGTCCGATGTGGCGGATGTTTCCACCCAGATCGACGTTGTGATAGATCCCCTGAAAAGTATGTCCATAGGCATGGCGCCGGTACAGGTGGCGGGAGAATTGTATAATGCGCTCAGCGGCGTGGAGGCTGCCACGATGACTCGCGACGGCGAGGAGTATTCCGTCCGGCTGGAGTACCCGGAGGGCGAATATGAGACGATGAATGACCTTATGAATATGACGCTTACGTCCGCCTACGGCACGCAGGTGCCCCTGTCGGAACTGGCGGAGGCGGAGTATACCGATGCGCCGGTCACGCTGACCAGAGTGGACGGTATGTATCAGGTGGCGGTGTCGGCCTCGACGACGGCAGCCGCACGCTTTACGGCGCAGGATGCCGCGGATCGGGCGGTGGAGCAGATGGTATTTCCGCGGGGCGTCAGCAGGGCCACCAGCACGCTGGATCAGATGATGATCGACGAGTTTACGGCGATTGTCACGGCGATCTTTGTAGCGGTGTTCCTGATTTTCCTCGTCATGGCGATGCAGTTTGAATCGCCCAGATTTTCGATTATGGTCATGCTGAGCATTCCGTTTGCGCTGATCGGTTCTTTCGGACTGCTCTATGTCACCGGCTCGACGCTGAGCATGGTATCTCTGATGGGCGTGCTGATGCTGGTGGGAATTGTCGTGAATAACGGTATCCTGTATGTGGATACTGTCAATAAACTGCGGGAGGAGATCCCTCTGGAAGACGCGCTGGTACAAAGCGGCCAGATGCGTCTGCGCCCGATTCTGATGACGACGCTGACCACGATCCTGTCCATGGTTCCCATGGCGCTGGGGATCGGCGAAGGCTCCGTCATGATGCAGGGCATGGCGCTTATTATCATCGGCGGACTGGTGGCGTCCACGGTTTTGATCCTGATGCTTCTGCCCACCTTCTATCTCCTGATCGACAAGAGGAGCCGGAAGGAGCGGCGGCAGGAACGCCGGGAGCGCAGAGCCGCGGCGCGGGAAGAATGAGCCGGAAACGGGAAACGATATGAAACATTCGCTGAGGAGACATTTTGCGGTCATTTTCATATCCCTTGTGGCGGGCACGATTCTGTTGTGTCTGGTGCTCAACAGTACGCTGCTGGAGAAATACTATATCAACCGCAAGATCAATGCGCTGATCCGGGCTTACGACAGTATGAACGCGGCGGCCAGCGCAGGCGACATCACCTCCGATACGTTTGATATCGAGCTGCAGAAGATCTGCGGCAAATATAATATCGATGTGCTTGTGGCGGACAGCGATTCGGAGACGGTGAAAGCGTCCATGAGCGACGCCAACAATACGATCAAACATCTGCTCAACAATATCATCGCGGGCGTGGACCCGGACACCGTCCTGCGGGAAGAAGAAGACTATAAGATGCAGATCGTCACGGATGCCAGAACCAAGACGGAGTACATCGAGATGTGGGGCGTGCTGGACACCGGGTATCTTTTTATGATCCGCAGCGCCTTGGAGGGCATCCGCGAAAGCGTGGACATCTCCAATCATTTTCTGGCCTACGTCGGCACCGTCGCCGTCATCGTCAGCGCGATACTGGCGTTGTGGCTGTCCAGCCGCGTCACCAAGCCGATACGGGAACTGACGCGCATTTCCGAACAGATGAAGCATCTGGATTTCAATGCCAAGTACGAGGGGAGCGACAAGACGGAAATCGCCGTTCTGGGACGCAATATCAACGAACTGTCGGAGACGCTGGAGACGACGATATCGGAGCTGAAAACGGCCAACAACGAGCTGCTGGGCGATATTGAGAAAAAAGAGCAGATCGACGAGATGCGCAAGGATTTTCTGGCCAACGTGTCCCATGAATTAAAGACGCCGATCGCGCTGATCCAAGGGTACGCCGAAGGGCTGAAAGAAGGCGTCAGCGACGATGTGGCCAGCCGGGAGTTTTACTGCGACGTCATCATGGACGAGGCATCCAAGATGAATCTGATGGTAAAGAGGCTTCTCACTCTGAACCAGTTGGAATTTGGCAACGACGTCGTCAATATGGAGCGCTTTGACATTGTGGCCCTGATCAGAAATTATATCGCCTCGGCGGATATCCTGATCAGACAGGCGGGCGTGTCCGTCAGGATGGAAGACTACGGCGAAATCTATGTCTGGGGAGACGAGTTCCGTGTAGAAGAAGTGTTCATGAATTATTTCACCAACGCCCTGCACTATGCGCAGAACGAAAAGATCGTGGACATCAAAGTGGAAACCCTGCAGCAGCGCGTGAAAATATCCGTCTTCAATACCGGCAGTCCCATCCCGGACGACAGTGTGCAGCATATATGGGAAAAGTTCTATAAAGTCGATAAAGCCAGAACGCGGGAGTACGGCGGCAGCGGAATCGGGCTCTCCATCGTCAAGGCTATCATGGAATCCATGAACCAGAGCTACGGCGTGGTCAATTACGACAACGGCGTGGAGTTCTGGTTTACACTGGACACCGCCTGAATTGGTGTGATATAATGTCCGTAATGGCATTAAGCCGTGCGAATCTGCCGGATGACAAAATGACTGCTTGCAGGCAGTTTTGTCAGACGACAGATTCATAGGGCGCAAGCCCACGACCGAGTGAATCGAAGATTCACGAGGGCAGCACGGCTTACAAAGTATGATGTAGCTTCATACATAGCGCAAGCCCAGCGACCATGAGATACTGCGTATCTCTGTGAGCACGGAGTGCTCATGAGGGCAGCACGGCTTACAAAGTATGATGTAGCTTCATACATAGCGCGAGCCCAGCAACCATGAGATACTGCGTATCTCTGTGAGCACTCCGTGCTCACGAGGGCAGCACGGCTTACGAAGTATGATATAGCTTCATACATAGCGCAAGCCCAGCGACCATGAGATACTGCGTATCTCTGTGAGCACTCCGTGCACACGAGGGCAGCACGGCTTACGAAAATATATAGGAGAACACTCATGAGAAAGGCAGCGATATTTCTGTGTGGTATTTTGACGGCGGCGCTTGTCAGCGGCTGCGGCGCCAAAATGCCGGATATGACACAGGACGAGATAGATCTGATTTCCGAATATGCGGTCGGCGTTTTGTTAAAATATGACAAATATCATAGCAGCCGTCTGATCGATACGTCCGCCTATGATGTGACCGACGCTTCGGAGACGGAGGATGATGCGGCAGAGGAGCAGACCACGGAGGAGCAGGAGCAGACTGACGCAGAGGCAGCGGACGACACGGAGACAGTCGATGTCAGTCAGGATGCCGAGGAGCAGGCCGCACCTTCTACGATCGAGGAATATTACGGTATTGACGGTTTTACGTTCCGTTATTCCGGCTATGAGCTGCAGCAGAGTTATCCCCCGGCGCCGGAGAACGGCGACGTGTACTTTTCCATGGATGCGACGCAGGGGCAGCAGCTTCTGGTCGTCCGGTTTATGGCGGATAATGTGTCCGGCGGCGACCGGGAACTGGATATGATGGGGTATGGCGCGGACTTCCGTATTTCGGTCAACGGCGAAAAACCGCAGAATAGCCTCTTTACCATGTTGTTAAACGATATCGAGACCTATAGCGGCATGGTGCCCGCTGGCGGCAGCGTGGAGCTGGTCAGCATTATCGAGGTGCCCGAATCGACGACGGTTGACTCCCTGCAGCTCACGATGCGCGGCGGAGAGGAAAATGCCGTCATGACGCTGCAGTAAAATCCGCAAAAAGAAATATATAAAAGCGCATAAATTTACTCTATGCGTTTCAGACTGTAGACAAAGCACTTCCAGCTTAAGCGTTGTCGGGAGTGCTTTGTCTACAGTCCGGGAGAATCCTGCAGGGATTCTCTAGAGTTAATTGCGGAGCAATTTACTCTTATATCATGTCCACAAGTAATTGAATAATCAACTAAGTTACCAGTCACCACTTGAAGTGGCGGCTGATAACTAAACATGGTAAATAAATAGGTAAATATCAAAAAAATCTGTTGACATTCAGATTTTGTAATGATATACTCAGATACGTTGCTGAGCAAAATACATATGGCCGGCAGCGTGTTTTGCGCCTTGTGCGCAACAGTTTCGCACCTTGACAAACAGACAGTAATGCAACCCTGAAAGATTCCGAGAAAGAAAAAGAAGCCGCGGGGAGGACCTGCGGCGGGGAAGAAATTCAGAGAGAAAAGAACGGACGTAACAAAACGTGCAGTAAAAAAGGATTGAGAACAAGCCAG
>CANRFZ010000029.1 GCA_947630025.1 uncultured Lachnospiraceae bacterium | reverse complement strand
TTTTCCAAACGATGACCACGGAGTATCCCCGGAAGCTATCTTTTCTTCATCTTATTGCAAAGTACGGAAACTCAAGAAACGGAACTTGAGTTTCCGCAGTTTTATCCACAACTGTCTGCTTTTCCCCATGGCGCTGCCAGCGGCTATGGAAGGAATAGAAAATGTCCTGAAAAACCTATTGACATATGCAAGCTGATTATGTGAATATCATTATAGGGATGATAATTTTTTAACTTATTTTAGTTTGAAATGCGCGACAGGAAAGCGATGAAGATTAAAAAAACAACAAAAGCAGCTTTTACGTATATAGGATTTGTTTGTGCTGCCATGATCATCGTGATTTTTGTGGGAAGAAAAAACGGCATAAAAATACATGATGGGATGGTGCAGGATAACATATCTGTGACATTTGAGGATTATGCAGGCTTGTGGAACCAGCAGGGCGCGATTCAGACAGGCGGAAGTCAGGTTTATCTTGCAGGCAGCAATACGGTGATTGGCAGCCTTTATGGAAATATGTATTCATTTCATGAAGACACGCAGGAACTGCAGTTTTTCTGCAAAAAGAACGGGTGCCTGCATATAGGAAACGACTGTCCGGCCAGGCAGTCGTTGTCGTATTTGCTCCGTTATTCTATGGCAATATACGGCGTTCCGAAAACGTCCGCTGACAATGAAATATGGAGATTACAGAATACCGGGATAGAGTGCTGGTTTCGAGCGGATGATACGATTCTCGGTTTGGCGGGATATAAGGAATATCTGTATTACCTCACGGAATTTGGAGTGTATCGCGTCTTAGTTGAAAATCCCGATCAAGCAGAGCCGGTGCTCGATGAACCTATTTTGTATGAATATTTGACATTTTATGGCGATAAGATGTATTTTGTTTCGGAAGACAGTTTCCTTTATGAAGCATATTTGGATGGAAGCGGGAGAAAACGAATGGTCGATGAAAAAGCGGTATCACCGCAGATCTGCGACGGATTCCTGTATTATAGAAGCGCTGCATATGAGGAAAACGGTGTGTTTCAAATGAAGAATACGCTAAAGCGGATTTCTTTAGAGGACGGCAGGATCGAAAAAGTTCTGGATTCTGTGTATCGTTTCAGCGTGGTTCCGGAAGAAAAAAAGATATATTACACGGAACTGCCGGATTTTTCAAAATCTAAATTATCCTTTTTTGATGTATTACAGATAGACACCGGTGAAACGCGGCGGCTTGCGGAATGCATGGCGGCCACTGAAATAGGGGTGTTCCCGGAGAGCGGCTGGATCATTCTTGAGATGCCCGAAGGGGATTATGATACATACTATTGCTGCATGAAAAAAGACGGAAGCGGTTGGAAAAGATTAGAATATCCGGATGGTGTTGCAGAATGAAATTACAAATGAAAGATATCACAAAAAAATACGGAAACAAAATGGCGCTTGATCATGTGAGCCAGCAGTTTGACAAGGGTGTATACGGACTGCTGGGGCCGAACGGCGCCGGCAAAACGACGCTTCTGAACATTATTGCCACCGTTACGGCAGCCACGTCGGGCGAGGTTGTTTTCGAGGGAAAGAATGTCTATGAAATGACAGAGGAATATCGCGGAATGATTGGTTTTCTGCCTCAGACGATAGATTTCTACGAGCATTTCACCGGGTATGACATGATGAAGTATATGTATCATTTGAAAGGCGGAAATGCCGGAAATACAGAGCAGATCGACGTCCTTCTAAAGAGAGTGCATTTGTTTGAAGTCAAGGACAACCGCATCGGTACCTATTCCGGCGGCATGAAACAACGGCTGGGGATTGCACAGGCTTTTCTGGGAGAGCCTAGGATTCTGCTGTTGGACGAACCGACGGTCGGGCTTGATCTGGAGGAACGGGCGGCATTTAAAAATATGATACGGGAAGCCGGAAAGAACATGACGCTGCTTCTGTCTACCCATATTGTGTCGGATATTGATGAGACGGCGGATTATGTCTTGATTATGAACGACGGGCACATTTTGGAAAGCAGAGAGATGGCGTATTACCGAGACATTCTTGCAGAAAAAGGGTTGGATAATCTGGAGCGGTATTATTTGCATTTAACAGGGAGAGAATTGCATGAAGCTGATGGTCTGGTATGAACTGAAAAAGTATGTGCTCACAAAAAGGAACATTCTGCTTCTCATTATCCTCACGCTTATCATGACAGGAGTGCTGGTCAGAAGTGAGATTGTGTATATTTTTGCAAGGGCGGAAAGCCGGATATTTTATGAACAGATCGGGCAGACATTTTCCGGGGAAACCAGACAGAAACTGGCAGCGGAAAGAGAAAAACTGGAGAAGGAACTGTTTGACGTTTCGGCGGACGGCATCAAAACAGTGCGTCAGGAGGAAACGCTGAAAAAGGGAAAATACGGGATTGCCCAAATAAGGGAGTATGGGTATTTGCGCGATGCTTTGGATTGTATTGAGGCAGTTGAAACCCGGAACAGGAATACGGAAATCCTGTCGGAGCAGATGGGAAATCCGGCGTATGAAGCGGAAAAAAATAACGTGATTGCCGATCGCTCCATGTTGACTGCGGCAGCGCAGCATATGCCGGTGGGTGTCTTTGTGTGTATTGCCTGTATTTTTTTCGTGGGTTCTTCCTTTTCCACGGAATATGAAAGACGTCTGTTTCCTGTGGTGTGCATCAGCCCATACGGTTATTGGGGTGTCTGTACGGCCAAGATCCTGACCGGGATTTTAGTGGCCGCGGTGTGCAATCTGTATTTCTGGGGATGGTATCTGGTTCTTCAGAATTGTTTGGTGGGAATGTCGCTCCGAAATTGGGCGCTGCCCCTGTTCCTTGCCGAGGGGTTTGAAATGTGTCCTTCCGGCGCCGCGATGTCCGATCTGCTTGCCGGTCAGTTTGTGTCGTCGATTTTCGGCTCTGTTCTGACTGTCATAATTGTTTTGGCCATGTCTCGTCTGATCAAGAGAAGTCTTTATACTATGTCGGCGGCTTTCGTTCTTTTTGGCATTGTGCTCCTGCCTGATATGATGTATCCAATGGTATATCACAATTACGCGGCTGAAATGAAAAGCTGGTACATTTTACCCGAGCCGGAATTTTACAAAATGATCGGACTGGAAAAGCTCCTCAATCCGCTTTCTGCGCTGCAATTTCAGTACTATATGGAGGAGCCGAGATATATGCGTATTTTGGGATACCAGTATCCGGCATATTGCGGCCCGCTTATGATGGCGCTGGCGCTGATTGGCATCGTGGGCGTGTGCTTGTTTTGGGAAAAGAAAAAGGGGTTGTAGGGATGCAATATGTTTGAATGGAAAAAGATACTGCGCGTCAAAATCATACTGTTGTTCCTTTTGATTAACGTCGTTTCCTGTTTGGTGTTTATCCTGCAGAATCAAGGAGTAAAGAATGCGGTCAACACCGAGAAGCTGGAGAATATCTATCGCGAGATCGGCGGAGAGATCACAGAGGAGAGAGCAGCCGCGATCGAAGCGATGAAGCAGACGATGGATCACGTGTTGGCAGAAGAAAGCGAAGTAGAGCAGTTATACAATGAGGAAAAGATCAGCGTAGACGATTATATGGAATACCGGAATACCTACCATCAGATGAACGGACGAAAGGAAGCCGTGAATCTGGTTTACGAACGGTATGAGGCGAATAGAGTGACAGGGGGATGGATGCTTTTTGATGCGTACTATGACCGCTGGCTTGATCCGCACAGAAAGCATTGGGGACTTGCGTTGTCGGTTCTTCTGCTTGCCATACTGCTGGGCGGCTGCGAGCCGCATAACCTTATGCCGGTTCTGGCGGTCACACATAGAGGGAAATATGGCGTTTTTCGCGAAAAACTGCGTGTGTGCGTGATAGCTTCCGTCATGTTGACCGTGATATACGGCGTGGAGGAGATGGCAATCAGCAGCTTTTTTTATCCGTTATTCTATCTGGATGCGCCGGTGCAGAGCATTTTCTGTCTGTCCCATGTCGGCGTTTCCGTTACCGTAGGACAATGGATCTTTATGATGCTGGGGGCGCGGGCGGCTATATCGGCTCTTTTTGCAGGGGTTGTATGTGTGCTGCTTTTTTATAAAAGAGCAGGATAATGTGGAATATTTCCCTTGCAAAAACGGTATACACCGCGCATTTTTTGTGCTATGATAGCAATATAACAAAATAGCCCCGTCGTGTAAACGCTTCGGAATGAAGATTATTATAAATTGGGGAAGGGCTTAGGAGGATAGCTATGAAAACGATCAGAGGAAAACTGATGTTGTCGGTTTCGGCAGCGTCATTTGTCATCTTGTTTGTGACTTCCGTCATCACCGCCGCCGGTATCGGCAAGGCGGGGATCGGCACTGCCGTCGGCATGGGACTGCTGATCGGCGTGATTGGCGCAGCGCTGATAGACGTTATCGTCAATCTGACGTTCCGCAAGGCGCTGGTGCCGTTAGCGGAGTTAAAGCAGTTCGCGACGGGAGATTTCAGCGCGCATGAGGCGGACGTGCACACGACGGTGGCGGACGGCTTCAAGGATGAGATCGAGGAAGTGACGCAGGCGACCAGAAGCATCAAGGACAAGATCAAAACGACCATATCGGGAACCGTCAAGGAGGCGTCCGAGATCGAGCAGACGGCGTCCGCGGCTTATTCCGAGATGGCGGATCTGAACAATAATATCGACCAGATGGATCAGGTGATGGAAGGGCTGATCGGCAAGGTCAAAGAGGCTGCCGAGGTCACGCAGTCGATCAGTCAGGCCAGCGGCGATATCGGCGACGCAGTCATGGATGTGTCGGGCAAGGCGTCCGATTCCGCCGCCGCGTCCAAAGACATCAACAACCGCGCGGAGGAACTGTACCGCAACATGGTGGAGTCCAAGCGGCAGGCCAGCCTGATCTACCACAGTACGGAGGACGAGCTGGAGCACGCCCTGCAGGAAGTGGAGAAGATCGAAGTCATCAAGAATCTGTCGCAGGAGATCGGCGGGATCGCCAGCCAGACCAACCTGATCGCATTGAACGCCGCGATCGAGGCTGCCAGAGCGGGCGAGGCCGGCAGAGGCTTCGCGGTGGTGGCGGACGAGGTCAGGAATCTGGCGGAAAATTCGCAGGTGACGGTGGATAAGATCCAGACGGTGATCGACGAAGTGGTGGACTCCGTTATGGCATTAAAGGACAGTGCGGGCAAGCTGCTCAACTTTATGAAAGACCACGTGGTCGGCGATTACCGCGCCATGGTGGACACCGCCGAGCAGTACCAGAAAGACGCGGAGTTCTTTGACAACGTTGCCGGGGAGCTGGGCTCCTCGTCAGAGCAGATGGGCGCTTCCGTGGAGGAAATGCTGGCGTCGCTGCAGACGGTGTCGGAGCTGAACCGGCAGATCGTGGACGAGGTGCGGAGCGTGGCGGACGCGATGCAGAATACCAACATCGGTTCCGAGGAAATCCTGCGCAAGATGTCCATTCTGGAGAGAAGCAGCCGTTCCCTGCAGGAGATTGCGTCGAATTTCAAAATCTGATTAACCGTCGGCGGTTCTGTGGAGGCGCGCGGCGGCGGTCAGGAACGGATGTGCTTCTGCAGGCAGTATAGCGCCAGCAGATTGGGAATGGCCATCAGCGCGTTGATGAAGTCGGTGCTCTCCCAGACGAGCCGCATCGGAATGACGGAGCCCAGATAGATCATGGCGACATAGGCAATTTTATAGAGCGGAATACCTTTTTTCCCGACAAGGTATTCCGTTGCTTTTTCTCCGAAATAGGACCATCCGATCAGCGTGGTGACGGCAAAGGCCGCCAGCGAGACGGTTAGGAAGGCGTTTCCGGCATAGGGCAGATGGGAGAACGCTGCGGCGGTCAGGCCGGTCTCCGGTACGCCGGCTGTACCGGCGGGATCGTAGAGCATATTGGCCACGACGACGATGCCCGTCAGCAGGCACATGACCACGGTGTCCCAAAAGACGGCGGTCATCGACACATACGCCTGTATGCGCGGATCGTCCGTGCGGGAGGCGGCGGCAGCGATAGACGCGGTGCCGATGCCGGCCTCGTTGGTAAACAACCCTCTGGCGACACCGTAGCGCACGGCGTGCTGCAGCGCGGCTCCCGTCAGCCCGCCCGCGGCGGAGCGGAACGAAAAGGCGTCCCGCAGGATCAGGAGGCAGGCGTCGGCCAGCACGCCCCGGTAGAGGATCATCAGCAGCAGGCAGCCGGACAGATAGACAAAACCCATGGCGGGAACCGTCCGCTCACACAGGCGGCCGATGCTTTTGACGCCGCCGATAATGACGATTCCCGCTAGAAAGGCCAGCAGGAGTCCCACCAGATGGGGCGGTACAGGCCAGATATCCGCCACTGCCCGGGCGACGGAGTTGGCTTGGGTGGTGCAGCCGACGCCGAAGGCGGCCAGCAGGGTGCAGACGGCGTAGAAGATACCGAGTGGTTTGTTATGTAAACCATCACGCAGCACATACATCGGGCCGCCCACATAAGTGCCGTCGCGGTTGGTGTGGCGGAACAGGACGCTCAGATAACATTCGCCGTAGGAAGTGGCCATTCCCAGAACGCCTGTGATCCAGCACCAGAACACGGCGCCGGGGCCGCCCAGCGCGACGGCGGCAGAGACGCCGACGATATTGCCGGTGCCCAGCGTTGCGGCCAGCGTCGTAGCCAGCGTAGAGAACGGCGACAGATTGGCACCCATATCGTCCGCCTGTCCCAAGGAGAGTTTCAGGGCATAGCCGAGCCGCCGCTGGGGAACGCGGAGCCTGCACGTAAAATAGATGTGGGTGCCTAAGAGCAGAAGCAGCATGGGGAATCCCCATATGAGGTCGTTGAGACGTTCCAGTAAGGCCATAGAATATCGCATCCCGGTGGAGCGGAAGCCGCCGAGGGTTCCGCGTCAGTTATAGTATTATATCCCGCCGTCTGGCCAAAAAGAACCGGAATTTCAGAAGAAAGCGCGTGCAGGTTCGCGGCGGCAGCGGGGATTCTGCCAGAGAGAGGAAGCCGTATGCAGGAGAATAAGCAGGAGAATAAACCGTATGAAAAGGCTAGGGAATGGGCGGCGCTATTGTGCCGGTACGCGGGCGAAGACGACGCCTTCTGCCGGGATTTCTGGGAACGCCTTACCCGCTCCGAGGGTGTCTTCGGGGAGTTCGTCTATTATCTGGAGCACCGGGATTTCCGATGCGGCTACAAGGTGGCGGGCTATAGCGTGATCGACATTATGGTGTGGCAGATGGATCACTTCAAGGCGCGGCTCGACCGTGGTGGAGACGGCATGAAGGACAACGGCGACAGGATGCTGCTGATGGCTTTCGATACGATGCTCCGGATGGAACAGAATCCGCAGAAATATGTGGAGCTGATGCAGAGCGAGACAGGGACGGATTATCCGGAAAAATATTAAACCCATTTAAAGAGAGGAACACGACAATGATGAACAAAGAAGATATCAGAATCAAGCACGTGATCGTACATATTCTGGACTCCTTGGTGGGGATGCCGGTTTTGTCCGACACGGAGCTGGAATACGGCTCGGAGATCGCGGAATTTCTCAAAGAGCACATCGCCAAGATCGGTTCCGGCGACGATGCGAAAGAGTGCCGCTTCTACCGCGACCAGTCGGAAGTATATAAGATGCTGGACGGCTACACGGACGACCGGTTCGTGGAGGTCAGTCAGGAGATCGCCTCGCTGCTCTATGAGATTATGCGGGCCAATATCGACATCCCGGCGGCGGATCTGATGACGGTGCGGTTCCGGGAGGGCGACAGGGAATATCTGGCGCTTTTGAAGATGAATTACAGATCGCAGTACACCCACAGGACGCTGCCGTTGGCGGACGGCGGCGGCAATAGCAACGAGCTCATCCGGCACAAATCCATCCTGCCGTCGGAGAGCCAGCGGCTGACGGAGGCGGCGATCATCTGTCTGGACGATCTCGCCCTGCGGGTGATCGAGAAGAAGTATGAGGTCAACGGCGAAAAGACGGACTACTTCTCGTTCCTGTTCCTGAAATGCAGCGCCCACCTGTCCCATAAGTCTAAACTGTCCATCGTGAGCCGTGCCGTGGAGAGCATACAGAAGGAAGGCTTCGACGAGACCGAGCGCTACGAGCGGCAGATGCGCGCCAAGAGCATTATCCAGGAGGAGATCGCGGAGAACGGCGGTTTCGTGGTGGAGGAGCTGGCGGAAAAAATATTTGACCGGCAGCCGGAATTAAAAGTGGCTTTTCAGGACAAGATGGAAAAGTACAACATGGTGAAAGAGCAGATACAGCCGCAGAATGAGAACACGGTGCGGAAGTATCAGAGCCAGCATTTATTTACGGACACCGGGATCGAGATCAAAATTCCGATGGATCTGTATCAAAATTCCGGATGCGTCGAGTTTATCACCAACGCGGACGGTACGATCTCCGTGCTGATTAAGAATATCGAGCATCTGGAAGCCAAAATGTAGCGCACGGGCCCGCGGCGCGGATGCGCAAAGGCCGGCAGAGCAGGAAAGGCGGCGTTTATGGGAACGATTCTGGATTATCTGAAAAAATACGGCGGCTACACGCTGGAGGAAAAGCCGTTGGGCGACGTGGACAGTCTGATCCTGTCACAGTTTGCCTACCTGAAATTTGACGGTCTGGCACCGTCGCCCGACAGAGAGCGTCCGCCCATCAGTATGCGGGAGCTGCGGGAGCACCCGGACTACGACCGTCTGTATGCCGACGAGCGCTACAGACACGACAATACGGCGCTTTTTCAGGCGATGCTCGCCAGCCGCCGTTTCCGTGACTTGCGTGTATATAATTATGTAAACCAAATTGACCTGCAGACCGAGACACAGTTCTGTGCGATGATTTTCCGGCTGCCCAACGGCTTGTGCTATGTGGCGTACCGCGGTACGGACGAGACCATCGTGGGCTGGAAAGAAGACCTGAATCTCGCTTTTTCCGAGCCGGTGGCGGGCCAGCGCATGAGCGTGGAGTATCTGAACAGGGCGGCGGAGGAGATCCGGGGCGATTTCTGTGTGGGCGGCCATTCCAAAGGCGGCAATCTGGCGACCTACGCCTGCATGAACTGTAAGCCTGAAGTACGACGCCGCGTGACGGCGGTCTATGACCATGACGGGCCGGGCTTCCGGCCTGAAGTGCGGGCGCACAGCGCCTATGAGGAGATCGCTGGGCGCATCCATAAGACCGTGCCGCATTCTTCGCTGGTGGGAATGCTTCTGTATACGGACGGCAGTTATAGTGTGGTGGAGAGTAAGACGGCCGGCCTAGCGCAGCACAATCCTTTCACATGGCTGGTGAAGGGAGATGAGTTCAAGCTGGTGGATAATCTGTATGCCGGGCGGCGTTTCGTGGACGACTCGCTGAACCAGTGGATTCTCTCGCTGACGCAGGAGGAGCTGCACGCCTTTGTGGATACGTTCTACCGGGTCGCGCTGGCTTCGGAGACCGATAACCTGATCGATTTTACGGCCAACTGGATGCAGAGCGTTCCCAGAATCGCGGCGGCGCTCAAGGAGATCGAACCCGGCACGGCGGAGGTCATCACAAAGATGTTGAAATCTTTCTTTGAGATCCTGTCCGTCAACGCCAAAGCCAAGCTGAAGGGCGGGAAGCATGGATGATGGAAAAACATAAATGATGGAAAAGCATAAATGATGGAAAAGCATAAATGATGGGAAAACAAAAATAATGGGAAAACATAAACGGGGTATTTTGTGGTATGCCCTTTGGATGGCATTATGGATGACAGGGTGCGTCTGGCGTCAGGATGCAGCCGTGGGCGTTTCGGCGGACGGTGGCGCGGCGCAGAATGGGGCGGAGAACGTGCAGACGGAAGGGGATGCGGCGGCGGAACTGTTTTGCGGCATTTATGAGGAAGCGCTTGCGGCAGATACGTTTGACGCGCCGGAGGCAGTTCGTAATATCATAGAATGTTTTGGAAAAAACGGCTATGCGGCGGTCGACAGTCAGAACCAGATCGACATGACAGAGCCGGAGCAGGTTCTGCGGTTCTGTGAGAAAGCGGGCGCCGGGGAGACGGCGGCAGTCACGGTTATCGTTGTTTCCTATACGGGCGGCTTTACCAAATATGATTTTCGGACCGAAAACGGAAATGTGGATATTGCCAGAGATTATTATCAGTATTTGGACGGACATATGGAGCATGGCAGCGCGGCAACCTATCGCGCGGATGCGTGGAACTATACGGAAGAAGGGTATTTCTTTTTTTCGGGGCATTGGTCTTCCGACGAGTACGCCGTGCTTGCGGCGGGCGACGTGCCGGAATACGCCGGTCTGCGGGTAAAACCGCTGGACGAGAAGTGCCGGGCATTCAACCGGCAGTATATCCTCCCGATCGGTTACGGAAAAAACAATCTGTTTATCACCGACTGGAGCGAAGACGATTTCGGCGCGTTAAATTTTTACGACCTGTTTGACGCGCTGTATCCGCTTGTATATGGGCAGAGCGTTCCCTATGCGCCCGCGGACGATTTGGGAGAAGGGGCGGTTTATCAGATCCCGAAAGCAGAGTTTGAGACTGTCCTTATGACGTATTTCGATATAGACAGCGAAACCTTACAGTCCAAAACGAAATATCTTTCCGAGTATGCGGCATATGAGTACAGGCCCAGGGGATTTTATGAGGTGGAATATCCGGCCATTCCGTACCCGGAAGTCGTAAATTATGCGGAAAATGAAGACGGAACCGTCACTCTGACGGTCTATGCGGTTTTTCCGGAGCAGGCGGCATCCAAAGCCTATGCGCATGAAGTAGTCATCCGTCCGTCGGACGGCGGCGTGCAGTATGTATCCAACCGCGTCATTCCTTCGGCGGACAATGCGGAGCCGTCTTGGAATACGCCGCGGCTGACCGAGGAAGAATGGGAAGCAATCTATGCGGCGGGAAATGCCGCAGCGCAGCCGGAAAAAGGATACGATCTTCCGGTGGACGCCATGCAGAGGGAAGAAGCGGAAAAGGACTGCCGCGAAGCCATGGAACTTCTCCGCGGACTTTACCTGCAGGCGGACAAAGGAAATTCCTCCAATGCGGTTCTTTCGGACGCGGCAGTGCTGGAAATGCAGGAGGCGTTAAAAAGCACGGGAAATCCGGTTATCACGAGAGTGCCGTATGCCGATATGGAGAATTATGCCAGTGTAGATCGCTTCCTTCGAGATTGTCAGGAAGGCATAAGCGGCTCGGCGGTGGTGTATGAAATCCGTTCCGACGGCGGGATAGGGCGGACAAAATACATCTTTGATGGAACGGATCTGTATGCGTTAAGCGCCGCCGCCGTGTGGAACGGCGCAGATGAGCCGGAGATTGCCTATGTTTCGTATGCTAGGATAAAAGAATGGCGGTATACGGAGAAAGGCTGGTTCTGCTATCAATTATGCGTGCCGGAGCCGCCGGAGGTGACGGAAATCGTGGACGGCAGCCGCCTGATCAGAGTGAAGCCGATGAGTGGCATTCACAGGGAATATTCCGAAAAATGCGTGTCAGGGATCGGTTATCAGGGCAACAACCTTTTATGCTCTGACTGGGATGCGGCGCATATGGAAAATCTGGACTATAACGGATTGTATGAAGCTCTGTATGAAATGAAATATCAGGAAAAATTTAACCCCGGCGGGGATTCGGACGGAATCCCCCAAAAAGAGTTTGAAAGCCTGATCATGGAATATCTTCCGGTCACGGCGGAGCAGGTGCGGGCGTATGCGGCGTTTGATGAAGAAAAGCAGACTTACGAGTGGGCGCGGCTGGGGTGCTTTACCTATGCGCCGACTTATTTCGGGACTTCTGTGCCGGAGGTGACGGATGTGCGGGAAAATGCCGACGGAAGCGTCACCCTGACGGTAGACGCCGTGTGTGAAATGGTTTTCTGTGATGATGCCGTTATCACGCACGAACTGACGATTCAAAAAGGTCAGGATGGCAGCATCCGATTCCTCGGCAATAAAATTTTGGACGACGGGCTCAAACGGATACCGGCATATCAGTACCGCGTTTCCGATTCTGCTGCGCTATTCGTCCTGCCGGATAAAAAAGTGAAGCAGTCTGCTGCCGCCGTTGTCCATGATGCGCTCCGGGTGCCACTGGACGGCGATTACCGGCAGCGTCCTGTGCATGATCCCCTCGATAACGCCGTCGCTGGCGCGGCATACACTGATCAGATCGCGGGCCAGCCGATCCACCGCCTGATGGTGCGCCGAGTTGACCATGGCGCCTGTGCCGTATAACTGGTAAAAGAAGTCGTCGCGGCGCAGGCCGTCGTGACAGACATAGTGCAGCTTGTCGCCGTCCGGCTGCTGATGGAGGGCGGCGGTGGGAATATGTTGTGTGATCGTGCCGCCCAGATGTACGTTGATGAGCTGCATCCCTTTGCAGATCCCCAGCACGGGCTTTTTTTGCTGCAGAAAAAGGGAGAGCGCCTTGATCTGCAGAATATCCAGTTCGGTGTCGATCTTGCGGGAGCCGTGGTTCTGCTGCCCGAAAAAGGCGGGCGTGATGTCGCCGCCGCCGGGCAGGATCAGATGCGTCGCCTGATCCGCTTTCTCGATGTCCAGCGTCGTAAAACAGGGAACCTCCGACATACGGACTGCGTTTTCATAATTATAAGTGTCTTTGGAACGTCCAACAATAGCAATAAGGGGAGAGGTCATAAGTACTCCATGCAGCGCCGGCGTTACTATACTATATGTGCGGCGCTTTGCGAAGTGACGGAATGATTTTCACTATTGGCATCAAAGATATGATATAATAGAAGCAGGCTCAGCAGCCTGCTTCTAAAGAATTGCTCCGCAATTCTCCCGAAATGATTTACGTTACTGGCATTAGAGATTATGATATAATGAGCGCAGGCTCAGCAATTAAGAAATTTACGCAGGGCGCAGGTTTATAAATATAGAATTAGGAGGATATTGCCATGGCATTGATGCAGATTGATTTTTATTCTAATACGCTGATCCGACCGGTTTCGTTCAAGATGTTCATTCCCAACGATCCCCGCGCCGATCAGCCGGGCCCGGTGAAGTTTCCCCCACAGGCGGAGATGAAGACATTGTTTCTGCTGCACGGCTATACCGGCGCGTCGGAGTGGTGGAGGCAGGAAAAACTCGCCGCCCAGTACAATGTGGCGCTGGTGATGCCTAACGGCGAGAACAGCTTTTATCTGGACGGCATTTCCACAGGGCATAAGTACGGCACGTTCCTCGGCGTGGAGCTGGTGGATTACATCCGCAACACGTTCGGACTGGCGACGTCGGCGGAGAATACTTATATATGCGGCCTTTCGATGGGTGGTTTCGGCGCGCTGCACACGGCGCTCGCGTATCCGGACCGCTTCGGCAAGGCGGGGGCCATGTCGTCGGCGCTGATCGTCCACCAGATCGCCCATATGAAGCCGAAGCGGAATCCGTCGGACGAAGATGCAGATCCGGTGGCCAATTACGAATACTACAGAGAGTGCTTTGGGGATCTGGAGACGGTGGAGGAGAGCGATGCCAACCCGGAGAAGCTGGTTGAGAAGCTGCTCGCGGCAGGCCGGAAGCTGCCGGAGATCTATATGTGCTGCGGAACAGAGGATTTCCTGCTGGAGCAGAACAGAAGTTTCCACAAGTTCCTGACGGATTCGGGCGTGGCGCATATCTATCTGGAGAGTCCGGGCATCCATGACGACGTATTCTGGGACGAGTATACCCCCAAGATCATGAAGTGGATGTTTGAAAACTAGCGGCGCCTCCTGCGGCAGGTCTTTCGCAAAAGTAATAATTGCGCTTCTCCATAGAGTATGGTAAAATAGACGCAGATTCAGCAATCTGCGTCTAAAGAATTGCTGTGCAAGCCCCCGACCTCGTGAACACGGTGTGTTCACGAGGTTCGCACGGCTTATCACATATTATCACAAAGTATACTTTCGGAGGGACGAAGTGGACGACGATTCGGACGGTGAAGCGGATATAGCTTCGGATAATACGATCTATCTGTCGGCGTATGCGGAACGCACCGCAGGCGGCACGGCAGATATTTCGGGCCAGACGGTATATATTGCAGGCAGCAGGACATATTTTTATAAAAAAGGAAAGCATGGTTATACGCGGCGTAGCGTATAGCTATGCTTTTTGTTGTTTTTTTACTGATCGGGAGGATATCGATGGAACACTATACAGGCACTATTATTATGATTGTAATCGGCATTGTCATGTCGGCGTATTTTTCGGCCACGGAGACGGCTTTTTCGTCGCTCAACAAAATCAGGATTAAGAATCTGGCGGAGAAAGGGAACAAAAAGGCGGATCTGGTTCTGAGACTGGCCAATAACTACGACAACCTGCTTTCCACTATCCTGATCGGAAACAATATCGTGAATATCGCCAGCGCGTCTCTGGCGACGGTGTTTTTTGTAAAGCTGCTGGGAGACGAGCGTGGCCCCAGCGTGTCAACGGCGGTGATTACGGTTGCCGTGCTGATTTTCGGAGAAGTCACGCCCAAGAGTATCGCCAAGGAGACGCCGGAGAGGTTTGCCATGTTCTCGGCGCCGTTTCTGCACGTGTTGTCGGTGGTGCTCACGCCGTTTAATTTCCTTTTTGCCAAATGGAAAAAGCTGATCTCCAGAGTGGTAAAGTCTCCCGACGATAGCGGGATCACGGACGAGGAGTTATTGTCCATCGTGGAGGAGGCCAAGGAGGAAGGGGCCATCGACGAGCAGGAAAATATGTTTATCAAAAGCGCCCTCGAATTTACGGATCAGGAGGCCATTGATATTCTGACGCCCCGCATTGACATTACCGCCGTTTCGACGGAGACCACCAAGGAGGAACTGGCGGAGATTTTTGCCGAGACGGGATATTCGCGCCTGCCCGTTTACGAGGACACCGTTGACCATATTATCGGCATTATTTACCAGAAAGATTTTTATAACAGCGTGATGTATTCCGGCAAAGAAATAGCCGATATTATCCGTCCGGCGCTTTTTATTCCGAAAAACAAGAAAATCGGCGTTCTGCTGAACGAACTGCAGCAGAAAAAGATACATATCGCCGTTGTTTTGGACGAGTTCGGCGGCACGGTGGGCATCGTCACCATGGAGGATATTCTGGAGGAGCTGGTGGGCGAGATCTGGGACGAGTACGACGCGGTGGATTCGGCCATTGAGCAGAAGTCGGACACGGAGTATATCGTCTCGGGAAGCGCCGATGTGGACGAGGTGTTCGAGACGCTGGAGATAGAATATTCCAAAGAGGAACAGTTGGGCATCATAAACGGCTGGATCATGAATGAGCTGGATCGGGTGCCGGAAAAGGGCGACGCCTTCGAGTATAAAGGATACCGTATCACGGTGCTGGAGATGAATGAGAACCGCGTGGAAAAGGTGTTGTTTGCCAGAATGGAGACAGAAAGCCCCGCGCCGCAGGAGGAGTGAGGCTAAACCGCGTGGAGGAGAGGCGCCATGTATGAACTGATACAGATCACGGATGCAAGCTACTATATTCAATGCCCGGCCAAAATCGGACTGGTCAGGCTGAATGACAGGGAAGTCTGCCTGATCGATAGCGGGAACGATAAGGACGCCGGGCGTAAGGTTCGCCGGATTCTGGATGAGAACGGCTGGACGCTTACCGCGATATTCAATACCCATTCCCATGCCGACCATATCGGCGGCAATAGTTATCTGCAGAAACAGACCGGCTGCAAAATCTACGCGCCGGGGATCGAATGCGATTTCACGAGACACCCGATTCTGGAGCCGTCTTTTTTGTATGGCGGCTATCCGGCACGGGATTTACGGCACAAGTTTCTGCTGGCGCAGGAGAGCGAGGCGGAATATCTGACCGGGGACGTCCTCCCGCCGGGCTTCGAGATGATTGATCTGCCCGGACACTTTTTCCAGATGAAAGGGTTCCGGACGCCGGATGATGTGGTTTACCTCGCAGACTGCCTTTCGAGCCGTGAGACGCTGGACAAGTATCGGATCGGCTTTCTGTATGACATCGCCGCCAGTCTGGAGACGCTGGAAAAGGTAAAGACGATGCAGGCGGAACTGTTCGTTCCCGCACACGCGGAGGCGACGAAGGACATCTCCGCGCTGGCCCAGTACAATATTGACCGGATATGGGAAAATGCCGAAAAAATTCTGGATATCTGCAAAACGCCGCAGTGCTTTGAGGCGGTTCTGCAGCGGCTTTTTGACGACTATTCGCTTGTGATGAACGAGGAGCAGTATGTTCTGGTCGGCAGCACCGTCCGCTCTTATCTGGCGTGGCTGAAAGATAGCGGCAGGCTGAACGCGCGCTTTGAGAACAATATGCTGCTATGGGAGACCGCTCCGTGAGACAATATTTTTCACAAAATGCCTTGACTTTTGAGAGGACGGATAGTAAGATAATACTTGCGTTGTAAAGGCGCAGGCGGAAGTGCTGGAATTGGCAGACAGGCTAGACTAAGGATCTAGTGTTGGCAACGACGTGTGGGTTCAAGTCCCATCTTCCGCAGGGAAGTAAAAAGGTTAAGCCGGGAGGCTTAGCCTTTTTTCGCTTCCTATTTTTTTAATGCCTCTTTTTCCAACGCTTTAAAATCCACTTTCAGGTTAGGAGTGATTGGCAATTTGTCCTTTTGAATATATTTTTCTGGAATCTTATACTCTTTTAATGTGCTGCACAATTCAATAATCTGGGAATGGACTAAAGCAGAGTTCTTTTGATATTCCGCTTTTACGGAATAAAACAGTACCGGTATGTTTTCCTGCACGGTATCCGGTTTGGATACAAGCGCACAGGATTCGATTTCAGGAACTTTCTGCATTATAAAATCTTCTATTTCCGTCGGGGAAAACTTAAATCCTCCGCGTCGAATCTGACGCATCTTTCTTCCTGTTACATAAATTCCTCCATCAGCATCAATCATCCCCAAATCACCGGAACAGCACCAAATCGATCCATCCCTTCCTTTCTTATAAAATTTCTTAGTATCCTTATAGCAATCACTATATATGTACGGATATCCATACATTCCACGCACACAGTATACTCGGATATTCATACATAGTCAAGCGGATTTTCTACTTCTAAACTAAAATAAATAGATTTCAAAAGGAGTTTTTCAGTGATAAGCTATACACCTTTATTTAGAACAATGAAAGAAAAACAAATTACATCCTATCGGTTAGAAAAGTTAGGTTTCTCAAGGGCTACCTATTACTCCATTCAAAAAGGTAATAGTGTTTCGACAAATACCATTAATCAACTATGTAAATTATTAAACTGTAATGTTTCGGATATTATAGAATATATAGACGAATAATAATGCTATGATATTTAATATTTTTTTGCGTTCTATTTCATATTTATATGCTATTGCATCTTGCAAACATCTGTCACTATGATAGAATAGATCTATGGGTGTTACCTAAACGGTAGCGGTTCGCCTTTCGCCAAAATGAGTACATTTTGAGAACTTCCTGTATCATAAGGAGGGGATACATATGGAAAATAACGTGAAAGGTAAGCACGATTGGTGTTGTATATGATTTTGGAGCTTGTCGGTATTGTAGTGACGGTGATCAGTATCATCGTGACAATTATCAGTATCCGACAGACCAGAAAGAATAAAAGACATCAAAAAAGCAACCGCACCGCCCAAGGTTAGTGGTTGCTTTTTTGAATAACTACAACTGAGGCGAACCGTTGCTTTACGGTAACACCCTTTGCATAATTTATCGTAACACTGATTGGCACTTCCGTCAATAACTTTTTGATTTTGAGTTTCCCCATTTTTCAGGGATGACTTTGATGTCCGTTTTTTATTCCATTAAAAAATGCAAAAACACTGAATC
>CANRFZ010000028.1 GCA_947630025.1 uncultured Lachnospiraceae bacterium | reverse complement strand
ATTCAGTGTTTTTGCATTTTTTAATGGAATAAAAAACGGACATCAAAGTCATCCCTGAAAAATGGGGAAACTCAAACTATTTGCGGTATACCGTCTGTTCTATTCGGCGCCGTACTCCACCGACATGGAATGCAGCCCAAACATCCCGGCGACGGAGCGGTTGACTTGGCTCTCCGGGTCCGGCAGGATGCCCTGCGGATAGGTGGCCACGCTTTCCGGCACCGCCGGCATCTGCAGAGAAACGTCCGCACCGTCCTCCGCGGCCTCCAGCGCCTCCAGCACTTCTTTCCGCATGGCGAAGATCTCCTGCACCGTGCCGTCCGACAACTCCCGGATCAGGACAAAGGAATAGCCCGTAAGAAGCTCTCCTCTGCGGTCATTCCAGAACAGGAAACTGCATACGCACAGAAGGAAGCCGCCCAGAACGCCGGCCACCGGCCAGAGAAAGCCGCCCCGCTTCTGTCTCCGCGGAAGGAGCCCGCGCACATACTGCGCGATATAAATCAGGGCGAACAAAAGCGAAAACCGAAATTCAAAATCCGCCACGTACTGTGTTCTGCAGTTGGAGAGCCCGCCGCCGTGATATCCCATCACGACAGGGAAGATGCACAGAAAATTGCTGACCAGCACGGCTCCCGTCATGAGGAGCACGCCGATGGGCGTGCGGAAACGCCCCGGCCTCGCCACCCGCACTTCAAAAAAGAGACAGGCCAAAAAGACGACCACTGCCAGCGTGATAAAAAGCGGATCATAGAAGATCCGGTGCATCTCCTCTTTCTGATAGCCGAACGTATCCCTGACCGCGTCCGCTATCCCATACGGCACGTCACCCATCGTGAGGCGGCTTCTGGTCATGCTGCCCGGCGCGAAGACATTGGCTAACGCCCCGCAGAACGAAACGAGAAACGGCAGAATATCCCCCAGATGAAGCCGTCTGCCGCTTCCTTTCCGTCCTTCCGGCTTCTGGGAAAACCATAGCGTCAAAAGCGCCAGCAGCAGCCAAGAGCAGACAAAGGACGCCACCTGAGGGCTGCACCCCGCTGCCAGAAATCCAAACAACGCAGAGCAGATCTCATAGCCGCGCCTTTTTTCCCGGCAGTTCGCCAATAGCAGGCAGCCGACAGAGAGAAACAGGCAGCATATGCCGACCAGATACCCCGCCGACGCCGTATACCAGAAAAACAGTTCCCTGCCGTTATAGGTCTCCGGCAGGCCGAGAGAAGCAAACAACAATACGGCGCCAAGAAACAGTTTCCGGTTCTGCCGTCCGTGCCTGCCGCCCGCATCTTCCGGCGAGACCGAAAACTCCACCGCTGCGTGCGCCATAAAAAAGAGTGAGCCGAGAAAGAAAAGCGAGAGCAGCACCATGCAGACGCGGAATCCGTTTAACCCGAACCGGACGTACGGCATCAGGACGAACAGGAAAAGATTGGAGGTGTACCGCCCTTCCCAGCCCATATAAAAATTCCACGCGGCCCGAAGCGGCCCTAAGACAGGCCCCATCGTCCGGGCCAGCTCCAAGGAACCGTTGAACGTGATGAAATCGTCCGCCGCCGGATAAGTATAGCCCGCGCCCAAAAGCAAAGGTACTGCCAAGAACAAAATGACAGCCGCCAGCGCCGCCGAGACAATCCATCGATTCGTGTTTTGTGTCTGTCCGCTCATTTCTTTTATCCTTTCGTCACAACATCCCTGTTACTTCTTCTGTTGTTTCTGTTTCTATTCCTATTTCAATCACTTTTTATTTCTATTTTTTCCAGACAGGCGCTTTATAAGCCCGGCTTGCGCAGTATCACATAGGACTGGGCCTCCAGCAGATACCCTTTCTGTCCCGGATGTCCTCCGCCCACCGCAAAGAGCGTTTCGCATCTCGCCGGTATCTCTATTCCGATCTCCTCCGCACGGCCCGACGGATTGCAGAGCATCACCAGATCGCCCCGCCCATAGGCAAAGGCCCTGCGGTCTTTCTGCGCCCACAACAGTTTCAGATTATCCTGCACGGCAAAGGCCTCCTCCTGCCGCCTCAGCCGCAGAAGCTCCTTCACCATATGGTAGAGGGAATCGCCGCGGGCCTGCTGGTTCTCCACGGTAGGCGCATCCGGCGCGGGATCGGTCGGCAGATACAACAGAGAGGCGTCCGCCACGGAAAAGCCGCAGTTGGCACTGTGATCCCACTGCATCGGCGTGCGGGAGCCCGTCCGCGTGTAGCCGCCCTCTTTGGTCGGCAGGCTGCGGTAGCGCATCCCGATCTCGTCGCCGTAGTACAGAAACGGCGCGCCGGGCAGGGTAAACAGGAACGCAAACGCCAGCTTCCGCTCCCGCTCGTCCAGATTGTACGCCGCCCGCACCGTGTCGTGGTTGCCGGTGATCAGGCAGTACATTCCCGTCTCTTTGACCGCCTCGTACCGCGGCAGATACTCCTCCATAAAATCCAGAACGCTCCGCCCGCTATCCTTCCGAAAGAAACTGTCGTCGCGCCCCGTATCGTCGTAGTCGCGCATCAGGAGATTGTAACCGTTGCCGGTCCAGTCCAAATAGAAATCCATCTGGAATCCGGCTTTCAGAATAGCGGACTCCGGTCTGTTCCACTCCGACACGAAAACCGCCTTCGGATACCGCGCCCGCACCCTGCCCAGCATATCCCGCCAGACCTCGCAGGTGCCGTTCTTCTCCCGGTCGTCGTTCTTGACGAGCGAGTCCGCCATGTCCACGCGGAATCCGTCGCAGCCCATCTCCAGCCAGAAGCACATGACATCCACCATGGCGTCCCGGGTGGCCAGACAGTCGGGATGGTCTATCCCTTTCTGCCAGCTTTCGCCGGGTGTCAGGAAGCCGTAGTTGAGCGCGGGCTGGCATTTAAAAAAGTTGAGGACATAGGCGCCGTCGCGCGGATACTCTCCCGCAATATAAGGGAAGCCCTCCGCCCGCCCGAGCCAGTGATCCGTCCAGATATAGCGTCCCGCATAGGGATTGTCCGCGTCGCGGCTGCTGGCCGCAAACCAAGGGTGCTCCTCCGAGGTGTGCCCCGGTACGAGATCCAGCAGGATGTGCATCTCTCTTTTGTGCACTTCCGCAAACAACCGTTTCAGATCCTCCATGGTGCCGTACCGCTCGGCGGGTTTCTTGTAGTCCCGAACGTCGTACCCCGCATCATGAAAAGGCGAATCATAACAGGGATTCATCCAGATCGCCGTGCAGCCCAGCTCTTTCACATAATCCAGCTTTTCGATGATGCCGTTGAAATCTCCGATGCCGTCCCCGTTGGAATCCCGGAAGGATTGGGGATAAATCTCATAAAATACTGCTTTTTTCAGCCATTCTTCCATCTCTGCCTCCTTTTTCTCACCGCCGCAGCCCTTTGGGATAGTGGTTTTTCATCTGCCCGTCCACCGCCTTGCCGAAGCCCAGCGAATATCCCGCGTAAGTGATAAGCGTCCAGCCCTTCTTATGGGGATCGCAGGGAAGACTCTCCCCGCGAAGGTACCGCTGCGCCTCCGCCTCCGCCACTTCCATGACGCTGCCGCCGTCTTCCGCCCGAAGCGCCATCGCCAGCGCATGGGCCGGCTCTATGCGGTTCTTCCGCTCCGTGCCGATGTGCAGGCCGGGCCGCAGCACTTTCAGTCCGTTTAAGTCTGTCATGGCCGCAGGCGTCAGATAAATCTGTTCTCCCAGCGTCCGCACCTTATAATAACGATCGTTATCTAATATGGCGTCCCATGAGGAAAGCCCCATCTCCTCTGTCAGAAACAACCGTACCCGCTCCCGCGCCTTCCGCTCTGCGGCCTCCCGCGCCCGCTCCTGTCTCTCCGGCCCTCTCCGTGCGCCTGCCTTTGCCGCCGTCGTCTGCACGCCTGCCTTTGCCGCCGCCATCTGCGCGCCGGGTTGTCCAGCCGCCGTTATGTACGTGTCTGCCCTTTGTGTCTGCTCCGCTCCCGCCGGACGGCTGCCACCGCGTCTGAGCCGTGCGATAAAATGGCCTTCCCCGGCCAGTCTGTGGGGCATCAGGCGCATCGCCGCCTCCAGCCCGTCCACGGCATTTTCCACCAGATCCGCCCGCCCCGGCGAAAAAGACGCACAGCGGGGCGCCGCCTCGATGACAAAATCGCCGTGTTCCTTGACGAAGCGGTCGATCACCCGCTCGT
This sequence comes from uncultured Lachnospiraceae bacterium, assembly GCA_947630025.1. GTDB lineage: Bacteria > Bacillota > Clostridia > Lachnospirales > Lachnospiraceae > UBA3282. Next base: position 13,968 of record CANRFZ010000028.1, on the reverse strand, counting down.
TTTCCTCCACCGAAAACGTACAGGTAGAATAGACCAGCACGCCGCCGTCCCGCAGCATACCCGCCGCCTGCGACAGGATTTCGTACTGCCGCGCGGCGCACATCCGCACGTGTTCCTCGCTCCACTCCGCTATGGCGTCCGGGTCCTTGCGGAACATCCCTTCGCCGGAGCAGGGCGCGTCCACCAGAACACGGTCAAAAAAGCCCGGGAAACGCGCCGCCAGCCGCGCCGGTGTCTCCTGACACACAATACAGTTTCTAACGCCCATCCGCTCCACATTCCGGGACAAAATCTGCGCCCGGTTCGGGATGATCTCATTGGAGACCAAAAGCCCCTGTCCCTGCATCCTGCCGGCGATCTGCGTCGTCTTGCCGCCGGGCGCCGCGCACAAGTCCAGAACGGCTTCGCCGGGCTGCGGCGACAGAATCTCCACCGCCGCCATCGCGGAGGGCTCCTGAATATAGTAGGCGCCCGCCTCGTGCAGCGGATGTCTGCCGGGCTGCTCCTGTGCGCGGTAGTAGAAGCCTTCTTCGGCCCACGCGACTGCCCGCAGCGCAAAAGGCATCCTCGCAAGGAACGTCTCCCTGTCCGCTTTCAGCGGATTGTAACGCAGTCCGTACTGCCGCTCTCCGCTGTAGGATGCGAGAAAAGCGTCGTATTCTGTTCCCATCTGTGCCCGCATTCTGGCGAGAAACGCCTGCGGGAGCATTTCCGTAAGATCCGTATTCTCCAAAGCGCCGCTCCTGTCGATCGTCTTACCAACAGTATAGCAATCTTGCATTCTTCGGTCAAACCATTATTGCATTCTTCGGGTAAACCTATGATTGCATTCTCCAGGTGAACCTATGATTGCATTCTTCAGGTGAACCTATGATTGCATTCTTGGATCAAACCTATTATTGCATTCTTCAGGTAAACCCATTATAATACAGATGTTGCATAAATATACAACATATACAAAAAAGGAAGCAGACAAAAGACGCGGCGCCCGCGCACAGGCGGCTGCCGGCAAGAGAGGAGTATGAAAAAATGTCACAGATTTGTATTATTATTGCCATCGTTCTGTACTTGGCGGTTATGATCTATGTGGGCGTCCGTTTTTCCAAGGGCAACACCAGTGCATCGGATTTCTATCTGGGCGGCAGGAAACTGGGCCCGTTCGTCACCGCCATGAGCGCGGAGGCATCGGATATGAGCAGCTATCTGCTGATGGGGCTGCCCGGACTGGCCTATCTGTCCGGACTGGCGGATGTGGGCTGGACGGCCATCGGACTGGCCGTGGGGACATACGTCAACTGGCTGATCGTCTCCCGGCGCATCCGCCTCTATACAAGCAGGCTGGGCGCGGTGACGCTGCCGGATTTCTTTTCCAAGCGCTACGGCGACGACAAGAACATCCTGACGTGCGTGTCCGCCATTATTATCGTCATCTTCTTTATTCCCTACACCGCCTCCGGCTTCGCGGCCTGCGGCAAACTGTTCAACACCCTGTTCGGCGTCAACTATATGGCTGCCATGATACTCAGCGCGGTAGTCATCGTACTGTACTGCACGCTGGGCGGCTTTCTGGCCGTCAGCACCACGGACTTTATCCAGAGCGTCACGATGACCGTGGCGCTGCTGATCGTGATTGTCTTCGGCGTAAGCAGCGCCGGCGGACTGGACACCGTGATCGCCAATGCCAAGGCGCTGCCCGGCTATTTCAGCATGGTGCAGACCTATGTGGCCGATACCGGAAAGAGCGCTCCTTACGGCATCCTCTCCATCGTCTCGATGATGGCGTGGGGCCTCGGCTATTTCGGAATGCCCCACATCCTGCTGCGCTTTATGGCAATCAAGGATGAAAAGAAGTTAAAACTGTCCCGCCGGATCGCCTCCGTCTGGGTAGTCATCGCCATGGCCGTGGCGGTCTTCATCGGCATCATCGGCTACAGTATGTCCAAGGCGTCCGTCATCCCGATGCTGAAAGGCAGCGATACCGAGACAGTCATTATCCAGATCGCCTCCGTATTAAGCCAACATAGCATACTGGCCGCCCTCCTCGCCGGCGTGATACTGGCCGGCATTCTGGCGGCAACGATGTCCACCGCGGACTCTCAGCTTCTGGCGGCGGCTTCCAGCATATCCCAGAATCTGCTGCAGGATTTCGGCGGGAAGAAATTAGATACCAAAACTTCCGTGCGGATCGCAAGGATAACGGTTGTTATTATATCTGCAATCGCCGTGCTTCTGGCCTCCGATCCGAACAGTTCCATCTTCGGGATCGTATCGTTCGCGTGGGCGGGCTTCGGCGCGGCTTTCGGCCCCATCGTCCTGTGCGCGTTGTTCTGGAAACGCTCCAACAAATGGGGCGCACTGTGCGGCATGGTCGCCGGCGGCGCCATGATCTTTATCTGGAAATACGGCATCGCCAGACTGGGCGGCGCCTTTGCGATCTATGAGCTGCTTCCCTCTTTCCTGGTGGCCGTCCTTGTCAACGTCGTCGTCTCGCTGGCGACGGCTGCGCCGTCCAAGGAAGTGCTCGATACCTACGAGGAAGTCAGCAAAATGTAACGGTCATAAATAAAAGGAACCAAAAAGATACAGAACCCATCACGCGATCGAATCGAAATAACGATAAACCGAATCGCAAAGCAAAACATATACAAACAAGAGGGAGGCCGCCACGGTCTCCCTCTTGTGCTTCTGCCAATCATACCGGCGTATCTGACGAATCAGATTACCGGAGCCAGTTAAAATAACTGCCGTTTGTGTTACTGCTCATATAGGGATTCAGCCTGTTCCCATACAGGCTGCTGGCCTCCGCCTGCCGGTTCCGCTCCGCACCGGCTTCCACGGAGTCCGCCCAGTCAGCCGCCTTGTCCGCGAAGCCGCCGCTCCGGTTCCACACCTTTTCCAGCGTCTCCAGATCTGTGGCCGCCAGCTTATCGCGGTTCACCGTCAGCGTTCCGTCGGCGCTGCGCCCGACGCCGCAGGAGGCCAGTTCCAGACTGTCCATCCCGGACAGACTGTTGAGCTGCGTCAGATAGAGCATATCCGTCCTGCTCCCCGACTCCCGCAGGTCTCCGATCATGTGGTTGTACTGTGTGACGAAAGATTCGATCTGAGACAGAACCTCCGCGTTGTCGCCGCTCTCCTTCGCCTTGGCAAAGACGGAGCCGTCGCTTCTGTCCGTCAGCTTCCCGGCGTAATCCGCCGCCTGCCCCGCATGGTATTTCATGTTGGCATAGAATTTCTGCGTCTGTCCCGCCGTCTTCGCCGTCTGTCCCAGAGGGCCGGACGTTTTGCTCAGGGAATTGAGCAGCGCGCTGTTCCTGACGGTCTTTCTGCTCTTGCTGCGGCTAAGCGCCTGCTGCAATAACGACGGCTGCCCATAGACGCCGCTGCCGGAACCCAGCAGACTGCTCAGATAATTTCTCGTAATTCTCATATGCTGCCTCCGCTCCTTCCAAAAGATCTGTTATCATCTATATCGTAAGACAACCGCCGGAATAAAGAGGGTTGTCACGAAACGCGCCTTTTTGGTCATCAATTTGATGATCCGTCCGATTGTCCGTCCGATTGTCCGTCCGGCAATCCGTTTCGCTCCCCATTTCGTTAGGAATCTGCTGATCTGACCGGCTGCCGGGCGGCGCGGCCCTGCATCATGACCGTCAGTGTGAAATGCCCGCCCTTGGCCTCATACTGCACCGTGCCGAAATATTTTTCCGCGCAGCTTAGCATATTGCCCATGCCGAGGCCGTGCAGCCCGTCGTCCGTCTTGGTCGTCCGAAGGCCGCCGTTCTCCGCCGGCAGGATTTCCCCTGCGTAAGGATTGTCCACCGTCAGGAAAAACATACTGCCTTTCCGACTGCTCCGAAACCGGATCTCGCGGCTGCCCGCCTCCACGCCGCGGCACGCCTCGATCGCATTGTCCAGCGCATTATTTAACACAATGCCCAGATCGAAAGCCTCGATCGCCAGCCCTTCGGGAAAAACGAAATCCCCCTCCATGGCGATCCGCTCCCGCTCGCAGAGCTGCGCCTTCCTGTTTAAAATAACATCCGTTATCGGATTGCCGGTGCTGAAGCGGAACGACAACGCCGCCACCGCGGACTGCATACGCCGCAGATATCGCGCCGCTTCGCGCTGCACGTCGGCAGGCATCGCCGCATCCTCCGTCTCCATCTGCAGGAGCTGCTCCATATCCGCAATATAGTTGTTGATGTCGTGGCGCATTCCCCGGATGCCGTCATATAGCTGCTCCAGCTCCCGGACGTGCGCCGTCATATCGGCAAGCTGCTGCTTGTAAAAGAGCAGGCTGCTTTTCTGCTGCTCTGACCGCAGCAGTTCCGTGTAGATCTTCCGGCTCATGACGATCCCTGCCATGCACAGGAGGGCTATCGCCGGAAAAACGACGTACATACTGGCGTGCCTGTCGTACAGAAACTCAACCTGCATATCCTTCTGGGAATAAAAGATCACCCGCCAAGCCACGTCGAAGGCAATACCAATGGTGGGCGCCAGCAGCATAAAGCGCATCCCTTCCCTGCCGGCCTCGTCCGGATTGCCCTCCTCAAACCGCTTATACATAGTGATCACGGCGTACATGGCGATCCATGTCAGCAGCGAATAGAGAAAGAGACTGGCATGATGGATATACTGATACCGTTCCAGCACATAGACGCCCATCGCAGGATGCTCCTGCGCCAGCCGGTTCAGATAGTCGCCGTAAGCCTGCGTGAGAAGCAGCCAGACGCTATGCAGCGTCAGTCTGGTCATGTCGCATATGATATAAAAAACCGCCAGCAGATAAAACTTGGTGATCCTTCTGCCCCGGTACAGAATGTCCATCGTGACGAAGCCACATATAAAAACGAATGTTATTTTAAAAATAGAATAAGCACTGTTATTGTAATAGGGCGTACCGTCCCCATATAGCAGCCTTCTCACCCAAGGCGAGGAGGCCGTCCAGAAGCTCACCGCAAACGATTCCACGAAAAAAAGCACCTTTCCAACGGAACGATACTTTTCCCTCAAAACCATATTGTTTCGGAGCAGATAGAGCAGCAGAGCCGCCCTGATCAGATACTCCATCGCGTCCAGTATATAATCCGCCATACGCCTACTCCTTCAGGAACTCGCAGTACCGCTTCACGAACTCGCCGTATTTCTGCTTCGCCAGATAGATGGTGTCGCCCTGTCCGACGGTGATGCTCTCGCGGTCGTAGCCGCTTATGGCGGACAATGCCACCAGATACCCTCTGTGGCAGCGGTAAAAGCCGTCGCCCAGAATCTCCGCCAGATGGTTCATCCGCTCATAGTATTCCAAGCAGCCGGTTTTGGTATGCAGGATTACCTTGCGACCGTTATTCTCCACATACAGAATGTCGCTGACCGGAATGCGGTGATGGCTCCCCTCCGCCTTGACTAACAGATATCTGGGCGAGCCGCTCCGCTTCTCCACTTCCTGCATCGCCCTTTTAAGAACGTCTGTTATTTTATTCTGGTCCACGGGCTTCACGAGATAATGGAAAGCGCCTACGTCAAATGCCTCGAAAACCTGCTCCTTCACGCCCGTCACAAAGATCAGGATGGCGTCCGACAACTCTTTCAGCCGTCTGGCCGTCTCCATGCCGTCCATGCCTTCCATGGCCACATCCAGCAGCACGATGTCAGGCCGAAAGCCGCTTTGCACTTCTTCAAGCAGGGCGACGCCCGAAGCAAACTCATACGTCTCCGCCTGCGAAAACTCTTTCGCAAGTAAGGCAAGAATATGCTGCCGCCCTCTCACTTCGTCATCGCAAATCGCAATCTTCATGTTTCCTATCCCCAGTCTGCTTTTTCATATCTGCCATATCTTTATATATCGGCACAAACCGGCTATATCTTCTCGGAAATGTCATGAAAGATGCTTTTTTTGTCACAAAAATCAGATATCTTCGTCCACGGCGCTGCCTTTTAGGTCTTCGTCCAGAAGTTTCATTTCGCGCAGCATGGTCTTGATCTCCTCCTGCCCCTCCAGAACGGCCACCATGCCGTCCTCGTCGGACAATAGCAGATTGTTGACGGCAAACGGCTGCCTTCTGGCCTGCTCCTCGGCCTGTTTCTCCTGCTCCTTGGCTCTGGACGCCTGTTCCCCGCGTTTCGCCTCGGAAGGGCTTAACAGACTGCCCATGTCCGGCTGCTTCTGCTTCTCCTCCGTGCGGTCGTTCTTCTTCTCCTGCTCCTTGGCTTTCTGTTTGGCCGCCTCGACTTGTTTCTCCAGTTCCTTATCCATACCGTCTTTGGCCTCGTCCACCAGAAGCCCGCGAATCTCGCGGCCCGCCTGCGCCATCACCGCATCGGCGTCCTTCTGCGCGTCTACCATGGTATGCTTTTTCAACTGCTCCTGCCGCGCCGCGACGATGGATCTGTTATAGCCGATCACCTGCGTCTGCAGGTCGTCGATCTCTCTTTCAAAATGCGCCTCCTGATTGTGGACATCCAGACTTCTCTGCTGGTATTCGGTCAGCGGCTGCTCATGGAGCACGGCCAGCCGCTCCTGTTCCTCGTCCGTCAGCGTGACTTTCTTGACATTACTGAGATGCTTCTGGGAATCCACCTCTTTTTCCAGCAGTTCCAGATCCTGCTGCTCCGCGGAATCCTCCGCAACGCCATACTCCTGCCGCAGCTCCTCCTTGCGCTGGTCGAGCATACCGATGATGTCCATATTGTCGTCGATGTCCGACTGAAGCTGCGCGACTTTGTCCCGCATATCGCGGATGTTCTGGGCCGCCTTGCGGTCGCTTTTAAAGGCGCTTCCGATGATCTGCAGCGCTTTCTTGCGGGCGCCCTGCTTCCGCTGGGTGACCATGTCGTTATTGATCTTGAGATCCCCCGCAAAAACGGTGCTCCTGTTCTTCTTTTGGTCGGATGCTTTCTGCGTCTTCTCGGCGTCCGCACGCTCCTGCGCCGCGGGATTGCGCTTCACAAGCTGGTTATCGTTCTGATTCGATGTGATCTTCATAGCAGTCTCCATTCCGGAGCGCCTGCGCGACGGGGCGACGCGAATCTCAAATTCGCGTCTGCCATCAGAGGAATTTGTGACATCTCGTCACAAATTCCTGTGTGAAAAATCAGCACATCAGTGTGATTTTTCACACTAACCTCCCTGTCCGCTTCTGACAAACTCCTTTTTGCCGTTTCTGACGACACGGCAGCATACGCCGTCCCGCCTTGCTATACTTCTGAAACAAATATCGGCAGTTTCCGCCTCAATCTTTAGTCGGAAAAACTGATTTTATGACAAAAAACTTACCGTTTACGACCGTTTTCCCGCAGACGCCTGAAAAAGAGCATCTTCCGAAGCCTATATAGCTCCCGGCACAGTTCCTGGCAGTCACAATCGATCTTCCGGGCAAAGAACGCCTGATAGAGCGCTTCTTCCTGTTCTCCGCTGATGACGCCGCCGCAGCGCTCCCTGAGCCACTCTAACTGTCCGTGCAGCGTGTGAAGCTGCCTGCAGCCTGCATACCGGCGCGCCAGACCGCCCCATAGCCTGCCGTATGCGAGCTGCACCTTCTCCCGGTCGGTGAGCCTGCTCTCCCGGTATCTGCGCCGCAGGAAAGTGATCCCCAGCGCCGCAGCAGCCACGGCGGTCAGCAAAACGACCACATAGCTGACGCCGTTCAAGGCGCCTTCCAGATATTCTCCCAGACGGTTCTGCGGGAGCACGTCATCCTGCCCTCTGCCGCCGCCGTTCCGGAAATTCTCCCAGAAGGACGGCGTCTCACCCTCCACCGTCTGCGTCGGCGTGGCGTCCACCACGGTCCAGCCCTGCCCCTCCACATAGATCTCCACCCACGCATGGGCATAGGCGTCCGGCACCGCGATCTCCACCAGCGCCGTCTCCCCGAGAGGCGCGTAGCCGCTATAATAGTCGCTATAGACGCCGTCCTCTGCCAGTTCGCCGTTTTCCGTGATATTATAATACGAAAAAGCGTACCCCTCCACGTACCGCGCGGGAATCCCCATCTGCCGGAAAAGCATCGTTGCCGCGGAAGCGAAATGGGCGCAGTAGCCCTTCTTTCCATCCAGCAGGAAATGAGAAATATAGTCGTCGCCGCCAAAATAATAGCCGGGCCGCAGCGTATAGGAATAGTTTTCTTGAAAATAGTCCACGATCTGCGCCGAGATCTCCTCCACGCTTCCGGCAAAACCGGCTTCGGCGCAGACGGACGCCACCGCATCCCGGCAGGAAGCGGGCACATACAGATAAACGCCCGAAATCTCCGTCTCCCCTGCGCCGGCTCCAAACCAGTCGTCCGGCAGAGGCGCATCCCCGTCATGAGCGGAGAAATTTTCCGATGATATGGACACAGAATCTTCGGATGACGTGGGCACAGAAGTTTCCGATGACACGGACACAGATTTTTCGGATGATGCGGACACAGATTTTTCGGATGATGCGGACACAGAATCTTCGGATGCCATGGACATAGAATCTCCGGAAGCCGTGGACGGGGCATCTCCGGAAACGACCGGCGGGTAGTAGATGTACGTATCGGTTCGCGTGCCGCCCCGCTCTACAGAGACACCGGCGTCCGCATAGTAAGGCCGGTACTCATAAGTGTCCTCCGGGTCCAGCACCTCCACTTCCATCACGCCGCGCCCCTGCAGGATGCCGTCCGCCCCGCCCGACCGCATATACGCCCGATACCTCTCCAAATAGCGGTTCACCGTTGTCCGCATCTCTCCGTCGTCCGGCAGATCCGGCTCCGCCTGCGTCCATCGGTCGCCCAGATAGTCCCTGCCGGTGAACGCTTTCAGGTAGACCGCTCCGTAATCATAGGGCGTATAGCGGACTTTCAGCATCGTCTCGTAAGACGGCGTGATGCCGGGCCCCCGGTTCAGCCTGCCGCCGCTGATACCCGCGCCCGCCCCGGCCTGCATCGTCAGCGCGCGCATACCGTACTGGGCGAATGCCGCCATCCGGTCTTCCGAGGCCGCCTTTGCCATATTCTTAGAAACCGCACTGTCATAGACATTTTCCGGGAGCAAAAGCGCCGCAAGCCGCACCACCGACACGGCCAGCAGCGCGGCAAAGAGCATCAGGTAGCACCGGTGCTTCGACACCCTTTCCTGCCGGGCCGCCTCCTGCAGCGCCAGCGTCAGATAGGCCGTCAGCAGGAGAATCACGCAGACGGACGACGGCGCACACTCCAGATAAAGTGGGATGGCAAAAGGCGTCAGCGTCAGTACGGCGATTTTGGCCAGACTGTGCCGCTTGTGCAGCATGATGGCAAAGAGAACCACCGCCGCCGTTTCGAGGAACAGGACAAACATCGTGACCGCCGTGTACGTCTCCTCCACGGCAAGCGAATATTCCACGCCGCTGTCCACGAACAGATAATCTCTGGCTTCCTCCAGAATACGGTTTAAGATCGCGTAATAGCCGCTGTTGACCGCCCAATAATGGAGAACGGCTGACATGACAAGGCCGAAATAAAACACGGCGACCAGCGACAGATTGTAAAGCCATTTTTTGTCCGTCTCATAGGCCAGACTGATCAGCAGCGCCTCTCCCAAGAGCGCCGCCATGCAAAGGCCGTTGTCGTAGGCGATCCCAAAAGCAGACAGAAAGCCGCCGATTGCACCGTAGGCAAGCATAAAAAGCAGCACCGCCCCGCCAAGCGCCGCCGGCAGATCGTACTTCTCGCGCTCCTGCGCTTGCAGGAGAACAAAATCCGGACTATTCTGTTCCTTCTTTTTCCTACCGGATATACGCACCTCTGTATGCCCCCGTCCGCACCTCGATATAACCGCCGTTAAGTTCCTCGCCTGCCGTCTGCTCCCGCACATCGTCCCGGCCGCGGATGCCGCTGTTGCTGAGAATCTCGCTGACGGCGCGGTCTAAGTCTCCCTCCTCCGCCACATAGCACTGCCGCAGCCTGCCGGCGCTCCCCGGCCAATACAATCGGATCGGATATTCCTCCCGCAGCAGCGCGCGGCACAGGCCGTACCCTGCGTCCATCAGGCCGTCGTTTTGCTCCCTGCTCTCTCCCAGCGGAAGCAGCACTTTCATCACGTCACGGCCCGTCGACAGCCTCTGCCGAACCATCAGCTCCCGCTGCTTGGCCGAGAGCTTCCAGTGGATATTCTTCAACTCGTCGCCCGGCTGGTACTCCCGCACCTCGTAGTCGGGATTGTAATCGACGCCCCGTTTGGGGAGTTCGTTTTCCCCCGGAAAACCCTCTACGCAGTCGCTGACCTTTTCCTCCTCGTTCTCCGCCGTGCGCGGCCATACGATCACGTCGGCGTCCCGCCTTTCACACTGCCGCAGACAGAACAGATGCAGCAGATCGTATACCGCCAGCCGTTCCAGCCGAACCTCCACCCTGCCGGCGAAACTGCTGCCCATGGACTGCCCGATCCTGCCGCCGGACGACGGCGCCACCCAGAGATGCCGCGTCTCCCGCCCCGATGCTCCCGTAAAAAGATTGTGCCATGAATACGTAAGATCCGCCGTGTAAGCCGCCAGCCTGTGGCCGTTATGTACCCGAACCGAAAAGGGAAACTGCACCGTTTTTCCGACCGGGCCAGCAGGCAGGAGAATCTCCGCCCACACCCCGCCGCGGCCTCCCCATAGCAGCAGAAACGAAACCACGGCACCGCATACCATCAGCGCCAGCATCAGAAGCAGCAGATAACTGCGGAAAAAATTCCACGCCGCCAGAATAAGACAGAATGTAATGCCATACCGGATCGTCCCGCCGGGACTGATCCCCACTTCCCTTGCCATCAGACCACATGAATCCTTTCCGTAAGCTCCAAAATAATCTCGGATACGCTCGTCCCCGCGGCCCGCGCCTTGGCATTCAGATGAATGCGGTGCCGCCACACATCATCTATGACGGTCATCACGTCCTCCGGGATCACATACTCCCCGCCCCGCATAAACGCCTCCGCCCGGGCCATTTTTAAAAGGGCGATGCCGCCCCGCGGACTGACGCCCAGCGCGATGCGGTTGTCCTGTCTGGTGGCTTCGGTCAGCGCCACCAGATACTCATAGATATTGTCCGCCACATAGATGCGGGCCACGGTCTCCCGCAGCTCTGTCAAACGCTGCGCCGTGATCACCCTCTGCACCTGCTCCACTCCTGCGCCGCCGCTGCTCTTTAAAATATCCAGCGACGCGCCGTGGGACGGATATCCCATGCTCAGACACACCAGAAACCGGTCGAGCTGCGACTCCGGCAGCCGCTGCGTGCCGGCCGAGCCGAACGGGTTCTCCGTGGCGATCACGGTAAACGGCTCCGGCAGCCTGTGCGCGACGCCGTCCACCGTCACCTTATTTTCCTCCATGACCTCCAGCAGAGCCGACTGCGTCTTGGAAGACGTGCGGTTCAGCTCGTCCGCCAGAAACAGATTGCAGAAGACCGTGCCCGGCTTATACACAAACTCGCCCGTGGCGCTTTGATACATCGTAAAACCCACAATATCGCTGGGCAGTACGTCCGGCGTAAACTGCATCCGCCTGTATTCCAGCTCCATCGCCCTGCCGAGCGCCATCGCAAGCGTCGTCTTCCCGACGCCCGGAATGTCCTCCAGCAGAATATGTCCGCCGGCGAGAAACGCCGCCAGCACCCTGCCGATCACCTTGTCCTTTCCTTTGATGACCTTGCCGACCTCGGCAATAATCCGCTCCGTCTCCGGGTTTCTGCCCATCTCCGTATCCTCCATATGTATTCTCTGTCCTGTCATAAGTTCCGGCATCCGCCGCATCAGCCGCACTGTTCCAGCAGAAACCGCAGAAACGCCTCGCAGCCCTCCCTGACATCCGCATAAGTGACGTCAAACTCGCCCGTGTACCACGGGTCCGCGATGGCCCGGCTGCTGCCCGCATACTCCAGCAGCCTGTGTATCTTTTCCTCCGGATCGCCGCCGGCAATCCGCACCATGTTGCGGATATTGGCGTCGTCCATGCCGATCAGATAATCGAACTCCCGATAGTCCTGCCGCGTCATCTGCCGCGCCCTGTGCCCCGTGCAGGGGATGTGATGCTGCCTGAAAATCTGCATCGTCCCGTAGTGGATGCCGTTGCCGATCTCCTCGGTGCTGGTGGCGGCGGAGTCGATGTAAAACCGGTCGGAAAGCCCCGCTTCGTCTACCATCTGCCGGAGGACGAATTGGGCCATCGGGGAACGGCAGATGTTGCCGTGGCAGATGAAAAGTATTTTTATCATAGTTATTATATCCCTTCATAAGCCTGTAAACCTTGATTTTTCAAGGGGTTTGGCGTTTTACTCTGATTTTGGTTTTTGCCCTGATTTCATGTAAATCTTCATAAATCTACGCAAATTTACGGGCAAATGGTGTAGTAATTGGTGTAGTAAAATGCTATGATGCAAGGGGACAAAAGTTCATGCGTTTCATGCCTGCATGAAAAAGCATGACTTTGGAACCCGCAAAAACATGAGGAAGTAGCCCGATAGGGCGGATTCCGAATGTTTTTAGGATTGCGGAAGCACAACGTGCGGAGCAATCCGCAGCATCATAAGTATGAAAATCAACCTGATCTTCTCTGCGCTCCATCATCTTTAAAATCAATGATTTTCGCCATCTGCTCTGCCGCCCTGTCAAAACTCGCATGAGTATAAACATTCAGCGTAACGCCTACATCAGAATGTCCCATAACGTACTGCAAGGTTTTAATATCCATGCCTGCATTTGCCATGTTCGTACAGAACGTGTGCCGGAATACATGAGGCGTGATGTGAGGAAGCGGCTTATCGGGATAAAGTTTCTTATATTTCTTCATCGCCCACCGCATCTCATTCTCGATATGCAGCGCCACCTTTGGCTTGTCATCCTTGTCCAACAGGAGAAAACCGCTGTATCCGTCAATTACCGTTTCCGTCTTTAGCCGCTTTCGGCGGGAAAAAATATTTTTCAGACTTTGGCAGACTTCCTCTGTCATCGGAATGAAACGACAGCCGCACTCCGTCTTTGTCTTTTCCACATAATATTTTCCGCCCCGCTCTCGGACAAGCTGCTTGTCAACACGGATTTTCCGGTTTATGAAATCAAGATCGCTTTTCGTCAAGCCGCAAAATTCGCTGACACGCATCCCCGTTCCCAGAAGTACAACAAACTCATCATAATACTTTGCATAGGTTTTGTCCTCACGGATAAAGTCCATCCAAAGCGTCTGCTGTTCCTCCGTCATGGCAATCCGCTTTTGTGAATCATTGGGCACAACATCGACCAGTTTGAAATCAAAAGGATTCCTGCGGATAATATCCTCGTTGTATGCCATCTGAAACGCCGGCTTGACAACACCCCTGACGCTCGTGATCGTGCTGTATCCTTTCCCGTCATTGTGCAGCTTCATGATCCACTGTTGAGCATCGGACACTTTAATATCCTTTATCTGCCTGTATCCAAAATCTTCTTTTTTGATCAGGTTCAGCACAAAACTGTACCCAACTTTGGTATTGTAGCGCACTCCCTGTTTCAGACTGATATAACGCTCCAAAAGGGCAATCACGGTAATCTTTCCGGCGGCATAGTCGATCCCGTCATCAAGCTGCCTTTGGATCTCCTTTTCTTTCTCCCGAAGTTCTTTCAAATCGGAAGAATAAATGGTCTGCCGTTTTCCTCTGGTATCCGTATAACGATATTGATAAATCAGGTCTTTTCTCTGGCTCTCTCCTGTCTTTAAGATTCGTCCTTTATGGTCTTTTCGTTTCTCAGACATTTTTCAAACTCCTTTCCGTAATGGAAAGAGCCTTGATATGACGATATGCGGCGAACGTAAAAATGCGAGGGCAACAATGACAGCTTGCTGTCACATTGTTGACATTGCATTTTTATGTGAGTGTAACGACAGCGAGAAACATTGTTTCGAGCTGCCGTTCGCCGCATTCCCATTGTACCATATCAGGGCTGGTTTTTCATCCTATCTTTGACAAAAATTTAGGAATGCGTTATCTTTCTTCCTCATTA
>CANRFZ010000027.1 GCA_947630025.1 uncultured Lachnospiraceae bacterium | reverse complement strand
TTTTTGGGGGAAGTGGGGTGAGGGAGGGAAAATGCGGGGGGGGGGTAGGATGGCTGCGCGGGTGGGAGTGGCGATCGGGGGAGGGGATGTGGCTACGCGGGTGGGGTTGGGGATCGGGGGGGGAGGGGATGTGGCTGCGCGGGGCTATGGGAGGGGGAGGGGTGAAATGGCTACGCGGGTGGGATGGGTGAGGGGTGGGGATGGCTGCGCGGGTGGGGATAACGAGAGCCGGGAAGCAGTCATCTATCAAAACTGCTTTCCGGCTCGTTATCTTTTCACATCATGCGTTCAAACTCTGCAATACTCGATGCGTGGGCCGCAGACCGCACCCACCGCTGCAGGACGTCCAGATCTTTTTCTGCTCTGATATGAGAAACAACCTGTTCGGGAACTCTGCCGAGGTCTTTGAGGCAGCCTAGGACGGCCATCGCCAGACCTTCCTCTCTACCCTCTTTCCGCCCTTGCACGATCCCTTTCTTTATTCCTTCCTCGCGGCCTTTTTCCAAGCCGATCTTGATACCCTCATTTTTCAGTTTGTTTGCTATCTCACACATAATTTCCACTCCCTCCGTTTGCTTCTTGAAATATCTCACACGCTCCACGATATGCGGGAACGTGTCCGTTTCGTAATCCGGGTCTGAATTCTTAAAATACCACAATAGCTCGTCCTTGCGCTTGTCGCCTGTCGGGTGCCTGAGATTGTAGTACAGTTCCTCCACGCCGTTGTCCACTTTTCTGTCTGCCCGGCCACCATTCCTGCTCCGTGACACATGGCGCTCCACCCGGTAAAAACCTCTCCCTGCTCCGATGATGTCCTTCTTTGTTATGTAAACAAGTGTGACATTAGGGAGCTGACTGTAATCTACTCCTTTTTCCAGCAGATTCATGTCAACCGAGGACAGGTAATAGCGGACTCGTTTAAAAGGCGCTTTCTCGCTATACATCTGTATCTCCACACCGACAAGCCCGCCGCCCTTCTTCTGGGCCAGAATGTCCAGCTCCACCGAATGCCTCTCCAAGCTGGCCAGTGTATGCTTCGTCCTGACGTCCACTACCCGCACGTTGTCGTCGCCCAGCAGGATTCTGCATAGTTCCCCGCTTGCCTTCCGGTCTTCAAAGACTTTGCTTGCGAACAGGTCGCTCGTAAGGTTAAATCTGCGGATCATGTCCATGAAATCT
This sequence comes from uncultured Lachnospiraceae bacterium, assembly GCA_947630025.1. Lineage (GTDB taxonomy): Bacteria > Bacillota > Clostridia > Lachnospirales > Lachnospiraceae > UBA3282. The sequence goes on along the minus strand of CANRFZ010000027.1, from coordinate 26,353 downwards.
TCTAAGTTGGCATCATCCGGCTGGATCTCATCGCTATTTTGGAGTGTATCTTCTGTGTCTTCATAGCCATCATCATTTGCCCGAATATCACTGGCATTTTGTTCCTGCCTGTAGTCTTCCGGCTGGATTTTTCTGTTTTCTTTTTTCACCGTTACCGTCCTTTCATAGGACTGTCACGGTAAAGCAGCCGACAAACGGTTATCGCCAATGGCGCGCCGTTACGCTTATGTCTTTTCCGGACAGTCCTGCCAAACAAATGCGAATCCCTCGGCAGAATTGCCCGACTGCGCCGGTTCCGGATTGACCGGCGCTATTTAGAAATTAGATTTGCTTTTTGTTATGATTTTCGGATAAAATGTCACTTTTCAAATTTTATTTTTTATTCTTTACATCATCTGCTCAAACTCTGCAATACTCGTTGCGTGGGCCGCAGACCGCACCCACCGCTGCAGGACATCTAGGTCTTTTTCTGCTCTGATATGGGAAACGACCTGTTCGGGGACTCTGCCGAGGTCTTTCAGACAGCCTAGAATGGCCATCGCCAGACCTTCCTCTCTACCCTCTACTCTGCCTTCTTTTCGGCCCTGCATTATTCCCTTTTTGATACCCTTCCTTACGCCTTCTTTTCGGCCTTGTGCGATACCTTTCCTTATTCCTTCTTCGCGGCCTTCCTTTCTACCCTCTACTCTACCTTCTTCTCTGCCTTCCTCGCGGCCTTTTTCCAAACCGATCTTAATCCCCTCATTTTTCAGTTTGTTCGCTATCTCACACATGATTTTCACTCCTTCCGTTTTCTTCTTAAAGTATCTCACGCGCTCCACGATATGCGGAAACGTGTCCGTTTCGTAATCCGGATCGGAATTTTTAAAATACCGCAGCAGCTCGTCCTTGCGTTTGTCGCCTGTCGGGTGCCGGAGGTTGTAATACAGTTCCTCCACGCCGTTGTCCACTTTTCTGTCTGCCCGGCCACCATTCCTGCTCCGTGACACATGACGCTCCACCCGGTAAAAACCTCTCCCTGCTCCGATGATATCCCGCTTTGTTATGTAAACAAGAGTAACGTTGGGGAGCTGACTGTAATCTACCCCTTTTTCCAGCAGGTTCATGTCCACCGAGGACAGGTAATAGCGTACTCGTTTAAAAGGCGCTTTCTCACTATACATTTGTATCTCCACGCCGACAAGCCCGCCGCCTTTCTTCTGGGCCAAGATGTCTAATTCAACCGAGTGTCTCTCCAAGCTGGCCAGTGTATGCTTCGTCCTGACGTCCACAACCCGCACGCTATCGTCGCCCAGCAGGATTCTGCACAGTTCCCCGCTTGCCTTTCGGTCTTCAAAGACTTTGCTGGCGAACAGGTCGCTCGTAAGGTTAAATCTGCGGATCATGTCCATGAGAGCTTCTTCTGCGTTGCCATCCTCTGTCGCATCATTGTCTTTTTTATGACCGGCGCTGCTAGCTGGTTTTCCGAAACCAGCATTTTGCTCCTGCCCGTAGTCTTCTGGCTGGATTTTTTCTTCCGGCTGGATTTTTCTGTTTTCTTTTTTCACCGTTACCGTCCTTTCCATAAGGACTGTCACGGTAAAATAACCGCCGGGCGGTTATCGCCAATGGCGCGCCGCTGCACTTATGTCTTTTCCGGACAGTCCTGCCAAACAAATGCGAATCCCTCGGCAGAATTGCCCGACTGCGCCGGTTCCGGATTGACCGGCGCTATTTCAGAAATTAGATTTGCTTTTTAGTTTTCTATTTTATTCTATGGTTCTATTGTTATGGTTCTATATTCTATTACTCTATTTTTTATGGCTCTATGGTTACAGTATAGCCGCCGCCGATGCGGTTGTCAATTATCCGAGATAAAATTTATAAACGAAATATCGTTTTTATCCTCGGCGGACATAATAGCTGCCGCTGATGCGTTCCGCGAAGCCGTCCGCGCATAGCTGCAGCATTTCGCGGTCCAGTTCGGGGATTGTGATCGGGGTGCCCCAGACTTCTTCGTATTTCTGCTGGAGGAACCATGCGGCGGTGGGCTGGAAGTCCAGCAGTTCATAGAGGCGTCCGGGTGTTCCCTGCAACGTCATCCGTTTCCGGCCTTCCCGCACCCGCACGCTGCAGCCGGGTTTCATCTGCTGGAGCAGTTCTTCGGGGCAGGCGGTCAGTTCGGCGCCCTGCCGGATCAGTCTGTTGCAGCCTCTGCTCAGGGGATCGGTGACGCGGCCGGGCACGGCGTAGACTTCCCGGCCCTGTTCCAGTGCCATATCCACGGTAATCAGCGTACCGCTCCGCTCTTTGGCCTCGACCACCAGCACGCCGTCGGACAGGCCGCTGATAATACGGTTTCTCTGCGGGAAAAGCAGGGCTCTGGGCTCGATGCCGGGCGGGTATTCGGAGAGGATGCCGCCGGAGGTAATCAGATTTTCATAGAGAGGGCGGTTTTCCGACGGATAGCAAATGTCTACGCCGCACCCAAGCACTGCCAGTGAGTAGCCGCCGGCGGCAAGGGCGGCTTGCTGGGCTATGCCGTCTATCCCTCTGGCCATGCCGCTTATGATCTGCACGCCCGCCTCGGCCAGCATACTGCCGAACCGTGCGGCCATGGAACTGCCGTACTCGGAGCATTCTCTGGCGCCGATAACGGCCAGCGCTTTTTCATCATCATTAGGCAGTCTGCCTACATAATAGAGTGCGCCGGGCGGGTCTGGGATATCGGCGAGTCTGCGCGGGAACTGCGGCTCCGTGCAGCAGACGAAGGATATCCCACGGGCAGTCAGTTTCTCATATTCGGCTTTTACATCATGGCTATGCGCGGCTGCTTCGATCTGCCCGGCTTTTTGGGCATATTTGCCGCTCATCATTTCGGTCAGGGCGTCATGTCTGGCGCGGTCGTAGATTTCCGCGGGTGTGCTTTCTGCAAGCAGGCGTCTGAAAAGGCTCCTGCCGCCTATGCCGACTGCCTGATAAAGCCAGTGTGTATATGCTTTTGTCTCTGTATCGCTCATCGTTTCCTCCATTCTATAAATCTTATATGTTCAAACAATTCAAATGACATTCGTGCATTTAGCAGGGAATCCATGCACCTAACAGAAATCCGTACATCTGACAGAACCCGTACACCTAGTAGGGAATCCGTACATCTAGCAGGAAATCCTTACATCTGACAGAAATCCGTACACCTGACAGGAAATCTATACAGGCAGCTTCGACTGTCTGCTCAGAACTCGTCTTCGGCGGCTCCGGAACAAGCCATCTGACAAAAATTCAAACTTCAAACACTTCCATATGGCGGTAGCAGATGGCCTCCGCCAGATGGTTTTCCGTCACCGCATCGGACTGTTCGAGGTCGGCGATGGTGCGCGCCACTTTCAGGATTTTGTGGTAGCCGCGGGCAGACAGGTGCATAGCGGCAAACATTTTTTCCATATAAAGGCGCTCTTTCCTGCCGAGGCCGCAGAAGCGTTCCACGTCGGAAGCCTTCATGTCGGCGTTGAAACGGACGTTTGTGCCGGCAAAGCGGTCGGTCTGTATCTGTCTGGCGGCCAGCACGCGGGCCCTGATGACGGCGCTATCCTCGGCGGGCTTATGCCGTGCGATATCTTTAAATTCCACGGGCTGGGCCTCCACGCAGATATCCATTCTATCCAGAATCGGCCCGGACACGCGGCGCAGGTAGCGCCGGACTTCGTTGCGGGTGCACCGGCAGCGGCCCGGATCGGGATAATAGCCGCAGGGACAGGGGTTCATGGCCGCCACCAGCATAAAATCGGCGGGATAGATATAGTTGCCGCTGCTTCTGGCGATCTGCACCTGTCTGTCTTCGAGGGGCTGGCGGAGGGTATCCAGCGTCTGGCGTTTAAATTCGGGGAGTTCGTCCAGAAAGAGCACGCCTCTGTGCGCCTGACTGATAATGCCAGGAGCGGGGATGCGTCCGCCGCCGGTCAGCGCCTGCCCGGTGATCGTATGGTGGGGATTTAAAAACGGGCGTTCTTTTTTCAGACTTCCTGTGGAACGGAGCAGGCCGAGAATACTGTAGATGGAAGACACTTCGAGGCTTTCTTCCGTGGACATGGGCGGCAGAATGGTGGGAATACGGCGTGCCAGCATGGTTTTGCCGGAGCCCGGCGTGCCGATGACCAACAGGTTATGGAAGCCGGCTGCCGCCACTTCCGCCGCGCGTTTCAGTCCTTCCTGTCCGCTTATATCGGCAAAGTCCTCACCATTTCCATAACGGATGTTATTTTCTGATTCCGCAAGATGGGGCGCATCCGGCGGCTTTGCCGTGCCGTTCAACAGATCCACGGCCTGTTTCAGGTTTTCCACCGGAATGCTTTCCACGTCTTCTACCAGAGTGCCTTCCCAAGCGCTGCGGGCCGGCAGGATACATCTGCGGATACCCGCTGCGGCAGCCGCGCGGACGATCGGCAGCACGCCTCTGACGGGTTTGACTTCTCCCGACAGGCTCAGCTCTCCGATCAGCAGCGTACCGTCCAGCGCGCCGCGGTCCACGCGGGAGAGCGCGGCCATGATGCCGACGGCCACGGGCAGATCAAACAGGGTGCCGCTTTTGGGGATGTCGGCGGGGGACAGGTTGACGTTGATGCAGATGGAGGGAAGCTCGACGCCTGCGTTTTTCAGCGCCACTTTGACGCGCTCCCGCGCCTCCCGCACTTCCGAACCGGGCAGACCGACGATCTGGAAGCATGGCATTCCCGGAGAAATATCCACTTCTACCTGAATCATGCGGCTTTCAATGCCGTAGATCGTTCCTGATGTAACTGTACCGTACAATGATTTCCTCCTTTGGTGTTCTGATGGTTTGTGGTTTTGGTTTGTGGCTTTTGTTTGCGCTTTTTGTTTATGATTTTTTGCGCTTTTGCTTTTTGTTTTTACTTCTACGTTGCTGAAATCTGGTGGCGGAACGCCGGAAACCCAAGATTTGCGTTGTGAAATAAGAATCCTCTATGTTCTACAATCATAAAAGGACTTGGCGGAAATGTCAAGTCCTTTTTTATATGCGGGCTGCTATTGCTGACCAGTTCAGCTCGCGCCCATTCGCAAAGCCGCGCTTACGCGCTGCTGCTTGCGGGCTGCTATTGCAAACCAGTTCAGCCCGCGCCCATTCGCAAAGCCGCGCTTACGCGCTCTCCGCTGCTGCGCAGCTCCCTTTGCTCATATGCGGGCGCTCCCTCATCAGCTATCTACAGTCGTAAACCCGTGCAAGCACGGTTTCCTCCTGTAGCCGCTGCTGGCTGAACTGGTTATAATACTTTGTTCTGCATGGCGTCGGGATCTTGGGCGAACTGGATGGCCTGTTCGCGGCCGATTTTGCCTTCAAAGAAAAGCTGCTGGATCGCCTCGTCCATCGTAATCATGCCGAGTTTGCGGTTGGTCTGCATGATAGAGGTGAGCTGATGGGATTTGCCTTCCCTGATCAGGTTGCGCACCGCATGGTTGGCGTGCATGACTTCAAACGCCGCCACGCGCCCCTGTCCGTCCACGGTGGGGATGAGCTGCTGGGAGATAACCGCCTCCAGCACGTTGGAAAACTGCACTCTGATCTGCTGCTGCTGATGGGGCGGGAACACGTCGATGACACGATCCACGGTGCTGGCCGCGCCGATGGTGTGCAGGGTGGACAGGACGAGGTGGCCTGTCTCCGCCGCCGTGATCGCGACGCTGATCGTCTCGAAGTCACGCATCTCGCCGACGAGAATCACATCGGGATCTTCACGGAGGGCGGCGCGCAGCGCATTGGCGTAGTTCTGGGTATCGAGGCCGATTTCTCTCTGGTTGATCATCGCCATCTTGTGCTGGTGCAGATACTCGATGGGATCTTCCAGCGTGATGACATGGGCGTCGCGGAAGTTATTGATCTTATCAATGATAGCCGCCAGCGTCGTGGACTTACCGCTTCCGGTAGGGCCGGTCACGAGAATCAGCCCTCTCTTGCGCTCGTACAGGTTGATGACGGATTCGGGCACGCCCAGCACTTCGGGGGAGGGAATCTGGGTTCCCACCAGACGCAGCGCCAGCGCCGCAGAACCTCTCTGTTTATAGGCATTTACACGGTAGCGCCCCAGTTCTGGGATGGAAAAGGACATATCATACTCGCCGCGCTCCTCAAACCGCTCGCGCTGGACGTCGTTCATAATGGAATACGCCACGGCCAGCGTGTCGGCGGGAAGCATACGGGGGTAATTCATCGTAATCAGCTTGCCGTTCACGCGCATTTTGGGGGGAATCCCCACGGTGATATGTACGTCGGAGGCTCCGGCTTCACAGGCAGTTCTCATGATTTCTTCAATGGTCGGCATATCGTTCTGTTCTCCTTTTTTCCGCTTTTACCTATTTCTACTCGGCAGGCGCCTCGATGTAATGAGGCTCCTCCACTTTAATTCCCTGCCGCTTCAGAAGTTCTACATCCATCACATATCTGTTGTCCATCGTCTTCATGATGTCTTTGATCTCGAGATCGCCGTACATCTTGCGGTTGCTCAGATCAATGATGCTGTTATCGCCGAACATCAGGATCATCGGCTCCAGAATATTGCCCTGGTTGGCGGTGATCACCAGCGCTTTTTCGCCGGTATTGAGTTCCACGCTGACGCCGGGCGCCAGAATATTGATCGAGCGGATCAGGCCGTTCACGATCGCGCTATCATAAACCTGAGGGTTGTCCAGCAGGTGTTTGAGCGCGGCCACCTCGGATTCAGGGGCTTTCTCGGCCTGCATCGCCGTCATCGAGTCGAAGGTGTCCGCCACCGCCAGCACTTTGGCGCCGTTGACCATTTTCATATTGGAAATGTCGTCGCCGGTCTCCAGACTCTCCAGCGCCTTCTGGGACTGGGTGCAGATGCGTTTGATATTGGGGGTGGACGAGTACACGGATTCGATCAGGTCAAAGCCCTGTATCTCGGCGACGCGGACGGCGCGCTGGTCTTCCTCGCTGAGCACGTCCTTGTCGGCGATGGATTTGGGCACCGTCATCTTGCCGATATCGTGGATCAGGGCGGCCTCCACCGCCTCCAGCTGCTCATCGACTTTCATATTCAGAACGTGTGTTATCATCGCGGAAAGCATCGCCACATTCAACGTATGCTTATAGATGGCGTCTTCTTTGCTGCGCAGATTCTGGACGAAATTGATTTTTTTGTCCAGATGGCCGTAGTTCTTGATGATATTCGAAGTGATTGTGGGGGTTTTGCCCAGCCGCTTGGTCTTGAGAATCTTTTCCATTTCTTCCTGTATGGAAAAGACGGACATGGTCTGAAACCGCTCGAAATCGATATCTTCCTGCGTCATGGGCGGCACCGGTTCCGCCGGTTCCAGCACGAACAGGCCGATCAGCCCGAAATTCCTGATGCTTTCGATGCCCTGCGATGTGAGCTTGGAATTGCGCTCATACAGCAGGACGCCGTCTTTGTTGTAGATCGGTCTGGCCAGCCTCATTCCGGTCTTTAGTTCCTCCAGCTTTACAAAAAGCATTGACATTCCCCTTTCTCTGCTTTTTACGGCAGTTACAGTGCCTCATAAGCCGCCTTCAGTTTCTCCAGCGCTCTTTTTTCTATTCTGGAAACGTAGCTTCGGGAAATACCGAGGCTGCGCCCGATCTCCCGCTGCGTCACTTCATATTCGTTTTTCAAACCGTAGCGCAGGGTGATGATCTCCCGCTCCCTGTCGTCCAGTGTGTCGTGGATCAGCCCTGCCAGCCTGCGCAGCCGGTCCTGTGTCTCCATTCTGTCAACCACATCGATCTGATCCTGCTCGATGATGTCGAGGAGATTGATTTCGTTGCCCTCCCGGTCCGTGCCGATCGGTTCATAGAGGGACACTTCTCTGGACATTTTCTTTCTGGCCCGGAGAAACATCAGCAGTTCGTTATCGATACACCGGGATGCGTAGGTGCTCAGTTTACCTTTGGACGCATCAAAAGAGTCGATGGCCTTGATCAGTCCTATCGTGCCGATGGATATCATATCCTCCATCTCCTCGTCCACATTCTGATATTTCTTGGCTATGTGGGCGACCAGACGCAGATTGTGCTCCGTCAGCATCTGCTTGGCCTGCGCTCTCTCACTCTCCGTGCCCGTCCTGAGCTGATCTAAGTATACGGCCTCTGCCTTAGCAGTCAAAGGTTGCTTAAATGTTTTCAAAAGAAGCCCCCAAAGCCCATTTACTCTATTCTATGACCTGGGGACATTGTAAGTGCCTTTCCACAATTTATTCTCTTTTATTATACAAAGGCGGGGGATAAAATTCAATAACAATCTATATTTCCGTGGAAGAATCTATATTTGATGGACAAATCTTCCGAAGCATAACGGTAGTTATTTTGCAAAAGCGTGATTGCCATTTAACATAATATGATGAAAATGGTCTGCTCTGCCTGCCTATCCCGAATGAATTTGAATATAGGCAAATTTGGCATACTATTTACATCACGCCAGCAAAAACTGCGCCATCACGTAGTTGCTGATATCGATTCCCCGGTCCGTCAGCCGGAGTCTGTCCTGTGCGCGCTCCAGAAGCCCCTGCGTGCAGAGGGTGTCGATGACGCCGCCGTAGACCTGTTCCACCGAGCGGCCAAACTGCCTGCCGAAGGCCGGCACGTCCACGCCGCGCATCAGGCGCAGGCCGAGAAACATATATTCTTCCATCTGCTCCTCCGCCGTCAGGACATGGGGCTGCAGCGCCTCTGCCGCTCCCGCATCGGACAGGGGGAAAGTCCCTTGTGAGGGTGACGCCTCTGCCGATTCCGGGGCTTCCGGCAGCTCTAGGGGCTCCGGCGGCTGCGACGAAGCCGGCGGTTCCGGCAGGGAATCCACATAGCGGCGATACGCTTCCGGCGTGGCGGGGACGCGCCACCGCACATTGTCGGTCATGGAGGAGGCCCCCAGACCAAACCCGACGTAATTACCGCGCTGCCAGTACACTTGGTTATGCCGGCACTCATAGCCGGGATGGGCGTAGTTGGAGATTTCGTAGCGGCGGTAGCCGCGGGACTGCAAAAACGCTTTGGTCAGCGCGTACATCTCCCGGTCTTCGTCCTCGCCGGGAAAGGCAAAGCGTTCTCTCTGTTCGTAAAGGGGCGTTCCTTCCTCCAGCATCAGGCTGTAGGCCGATATGTGTTCCGGCGCGAGGGCGGCGACGCGCTCCAGCGTCCGCCGGTAGGACGCGGTATCCTGCCCCGGCAGCGCCGCCATCAGATCCACGTTGATGTTTCGGAAGCCCGCCTCCCGCGCCAGCTCATACGCCCGCAGGAAAGTGCGGTAATCGTGAATCCGCCCGATCCGCTCCAGTTCCGCGTCATCGGTGGACTGGAGGCCGATGCTGAGTCTATTGATACCAGCCGTTATGTATTCTCGGAGTTTGTCCGGGGCAGCGGTTTCGGGATTCATCTCGACAGTGATCTCGGCATCTTCGGCGATGTGGAAGCTCTCGCGCAGAACCGCCAGCAGCGAAGCGATTGTTCCCGGCGGCAGCAGCGTGGGCGTTCCGCCGCCCAGGAAAATAGATAACACTTGATATTTATTAAAGAACGGCGCCGAACACCGGATCTCACGGCACAGGCAGTCCGCATATTCCCGCATGGCATCGGTATGGCCGCCGCCCGTGGGAAAGGACAGGAAATCGCAGTAGAGGCATTTCCTGATGCAGAAGGGGATATGAATGTATATGCTCAGTTCTTTCATGTTCTCCGATATAGCGCAACGCCCGTTATTTATCATCCAGTTTCAGCACGCTCATAAAGGCGCTCTGGGGGATCTCCACGCTGCCGATCTGCCGCATCCGCTTTTTGCCTTCTTTCTGTTTCTCCAGCAGCTTCTTTTTGCGGGTGATATCGCCGCCGTAGCACTTGGCGAGCACATCTTTGCGCATCGCCTTGACGGTCTCTCTGGCGATGATCTTGCCGCCCACCGCCGCCTGAATCGGGATTTCAAACAGGTGCCGGGGGATTTCGTCCTTGAGCTTCTCGCACATTTTCCTGCCGCGCTCGTAGGCGTTGTCGGCATGGACGATGAACGAAAGAGCGTCCACTTCCTCATGGTTAATCAGGATGTCCAGCTTGACGAGGCTGGCCTGTTCGTAGCCTTTCATCTCATAGTCAAAGGACGCATAGCCCCTGGAACGAGATTTGAGCGCGTCAAAAAAGTCGTAAATGATTTCGTTTAACGGCAGTTCGTACTTGAGCAGCGCCCGCGCCGCCTCGATGTACTCGGTGCTGATATAGCGGCCCCGCCTCTCCTGGCAGAGCTGCATGATGGGCCCGATAAATTCCGTCGTCACCATGATTTCCGCGCTGACGATGGGTTCTTCCATGTAGGCGATGGACGCGGGATCGGGCAGATTGGAGGGGTTGGTGAGTTCGAGCATCTCTCCGTCCGTCTTGTGCACGCGGTAGATAACGCCGGGGGCCGTCGTCACCAGATCCAGATTGTACTCCCTCTCCAGCCGCTCCTGTATGATTTCCAGATGCAGCAGTCCGAGGAAGCCGCAGCGGAAGCCGAATCCCAGCGCGACAGAGGTCTCGGGCTCATAGTTCAGCGAGGCGTCGTTGAGTTTCAGCTTCTCCAGCGCATCCCGCAGATCCGGGTATTTCGCGCCGTCGGCGGGGTACATTCCGCAGTAGACCATGGAGTTTACTTTTTTGTAGCCGGGGAGCGGCGCGGCACAGGGGCGGTTTAGGTCCGTCACGGTATCGCCCACCGCGGTGTCCTTGACATTTTTGATCGAAGCGGTCAGATATCCCACCATGCCGGCGGAGAGTTCGTCGCAGGGAATGAACTGTCCCGGGCCGAAATATCCCACTTCCACCACTTCCGCCGTCGCCCCGGTCGCCATCATTTTAATCTGGGTGCCTTTGGCCACCCTGCCCTCCATGATGCGGCAGAAGACGATCACGCCCTTATAGGAATCGTATACGGAGTCAAAGATCAGCGCCTGCAGGGGGTTGTCCGGACTGCCGCCGGGGGCCGGAATCTTCTCGACGATGGCTTCCAGCACTTCGTCGATGCCGATGCCGTTCTTGGCGGAGATCAGAGGCGCGTCCTGCGCCTCAATGCCGATGACGTCCTCGATCTCATTCTTGACGCGCTCCGGATCGGCGCTGGGGAGATCGATCTTATTGATGACAGGAAAAACGTCCAGATCATGATCCAGCGCCAGATAGACGTTGGCGAGCGTCTGAGCCTCGATGCCCTGCGCCGCGTCCACCACGAGGATCGCGCCGTCGCAGGCTGCCAGCGCGCGGCTGACTTCGTAGTTAAAGTCCACGTGTCCGGGGGTGTCGATGAGGTTAAAGATATATTCGCTGCCATCCCTGCCGTTGTAGATGATGCGCACCGTCTGGGCCTTGATCGTAATGCCTCTCTCGCGCTCCAGCTCCATATTGTCAAGCACCTGCGCCTGCATCTCGCGGCTGGTCAGCAGGCCGGTCTTCTCTATGATCCTGTCCGCCAGCGTGGACTTGCCGTGGTCGATATGGGCGACAATGCAGAAATTCCTGATTTTGCTCTGGTCTATGGATGCCATTTTGTGAAGGGTTCCTTTCGTCTGCGTTACGTCCAGTATACCAAATCGCCCGAAAGATGTCCAGCGCGGGCTGCCTGCAAGAGACGCCGGCAGAACCGAACGCGCTGCCAACCGCCAGTGCTCCGTGTCAGCGCTGCCGACCGCTACCGCTCCGGCTCCGTGCCGCTCAACACCAGATGCAGCACGTGGGCCAGCGGTTCGCAGGCGTTCATCTCCTCCTCCACGGTGTTGTTCTGGGCCCCCAGTTCGATCAGCAGCGTTTTGGGGCGCAGGTGCATATTATAGCGGTACGCTTTCAGGTAGATCCGGCGGGCCAGTCCGGGATAGTACTCGTTGCAGGCGGTCTGCATCTGGAACGAAAACGCCAGATTGTCCGCCAGATTGGGATTTTCCAGATAGGCGATCTCCCCTTTGGAAGTGCGGCTTAAGCCGTTAAAAAACATAAACTGCGCCGTGGGCCTGCCCTGCAGATCCACGACCAGCCGCCTGTCCTCCGGCACCGCGTCCCTATGTAAGTCGATCACCACCTCGATGGACGGATTTTCCGCCAATAGCTGCTCCAGCGCCGGCAGCGCGTTGCTATAGGCATAGTCGCGGGATTCGCTGTCGTAGCTCCCGGTGTGGTGGATCACCTGATAGCCGTACCGCTCGGAAAGGATGGCCGCCAGATATTCCCCGACGCCGACAATCGTCGTGGACGCATCGCCGGGTACGGAATCGGCGAAGGCTTCCTGCGAATGGGTATGGTAGATGAGAATCTGGGGCCGGTCGCTGCCGCCCTGCAGGGACATATCTTTGGACAGAAAGGTCTGGGCGTTCAAAAGCTGGCCGTCCGCCGCCGTGGTACTGTCCACCGCGTAAAAGGCTTTGACCAACGATGTATACTCCTGCAGTTCGTTCCAGTTGTAGCGGAAGTTTTTCTGCTCCACGGGCGTAAACTCGGGCGGGGCCTGCCCCTGTGCGTCCGTTCCCTGCTGCCCGCCGGAGGGCCCGCCCGCCGCACCCTCCGCGGCCTCTCCCGCCGCGCCGTCCGCATTTCCGGCGGCGCCCTGCCCGTTCTGCCCGGCGCCGTCCTGCTGCCCGCCGTCCGCCGCGGTGCGGTTCTCAGCATACAGGCCGTTTTCCGCCAGCAGCGCATCCTCCATGCTCTGTTCCAGATGCATGGCGTTCTCGTCATACTCCAGCCCGTCCTCGGCCACCGCCTTGCGGTCCTCGTCGCTGCCCTCTAACAGCATCAGCGCGGCATAGTCGCTCTCCTCCACGATCCCGCCGCCCGCGCCGTGGTCGATGGCATAGAGAAACACCGGATACTGTTCCAGAATCCAGCGTTTATAAATATCAGTTGTTATGTTTTCTGTGCCGCCGTAGAGTCTGCCGATGCCGGGCAGATAAGGCTCCAGAACGATATCCTGCAGGCAGGCCATGAGCGCGCCGCCGCTTCCCTTTTTCCGATCTGACAATGCCCGCGCCGCCGCCTGTACCGCCTCGGACAGAAGGAAGAAAACCGATATTATAACAACTGTTATTATTATCACCTTAAAGAGAATCTTTTTCCTGTCCATACTAATCATATATATGCGGTACGGACATGGCTTCATGCCATTTATGCTCAGCCCTCCCCGAGACAGTTGAGCGCCTTATTGATGCCGTCACACAGGATATGGCTGATCTGCTGGATCTGCTGATCCACGTCCTTGGTAGTCACATACATATTGTTCAGCTCTTTGAGCACGACGGGATGTTCGCCCATGGCGTCCCCCACGATCGTCGCCGCGTCCACCACGGTGGGAACGCCCAGCGCCAGCACGGGAATATGGAGGCTCTCCTGATTGATGGCGGTGCGGTGGTTGCCGACGCCGGAGCCGGGATGGATGCCGGTATTGGTGATCTGGATCGTGCGGTTGAGCCGTTTGGTGGAGCGGGCCGCCAGCGCGTCGATCACGATGACCACGTCGGGGCGGGTTTCGTTGATCACGCCTTTGATGATCTCCGCCGACTCCATCCCGGTCTTGGCCATGACGCCGGGAACCAGACTGCTGACGAGGTGCATTTTGGTGCGGTTATAGGCCACTTTGCCGTACTCCCGCACGATATGTCTGTTGACAAAGAGGTTATCCACCACATTAGGGCCCAGCGAGTCCGCCGTCACTTCCCGGTTGCCCAGCCCCACCACGAGGATGGATTTCTCCTTGTCCGGCTCCGGCAGAATACCGTGCAGTTCCTCGGCGAGAATGCCGGAGATCTCCTGATGGTAGTCCTCCTCCGGCTCTGTCATAGCGGGCGCTTCCAGCGTGATGTAGACGCCCATCGGCTTGCCCAGCAGCTTGGCGCCGTTCTTCGTCTCCACCACGACTTTGGTAATATGCACATCGTTTTCCTCATCATAGCGCTCCTCCACCGATACGCCGTGCAGTCCTTCCGCTTTGTCCCCAATGTTCTCTCTGGCTTCCAGCGCCAAGTCGGTCCTGACTGTTGACCAGCTATCCATGCCATATTCCTCATTTCCCGCAAGTTATCTTACTATATGCGTTTCTTGATCGGTTGGTTATTTTCTTTTCTATTTTTTGCAAAAATGAGCAAAATATGTATTGACATCGCGAATCGCATAAACTACAATAATATGCGTGTGTTTCCATTAAAACGTCCGTGTCCGGCTTTAATGAGACACGTCCCAAATAAAATCGGAGGTGTGAGCATGGCTAATATTAAATCTGCTAAGAAGCGCATTCTGGTAAACGAGAAGAAAGCTGCCAGAAACAAATCGGTCAAGTCCGGCGTCAAGACTGCCGTTAAGAAAGTTTACGCCGCTATTGAAGCCAATGACAAGGACGCTGCCGTGTCCGCGCTGGCTGCGGCGAAATCCGCGCTTGACAAGGCTGCCAAGAAAGGCGTATATCACAAGAATACCGCGGCGAGAAAAGTTTCCCGCATGAGTCTGGCCGTCAACAAGATGGCGTAACGCGGCATTTGCTGAGATTGCTGCAGAAGCGGCTGCTGCAGAATCGATACGAAATGATGAGAGAAAAACACTTCCCAGAATATAGGAAGTGTTTTTTTGTTATCTCTGTTCTGTCTGCTCTCTGTTCTATCTGCTCTCTGTACTGTCTGCTCTCTGCTCTGTCAGTTCTGGTTCTCTGTTCTGTCTGTTTCCTCTTTTGTCTGTATGGCGTCTCCGAGGCTATGCTGCAGAGAGGTATATGCTCTCTCCTAGCGGTGATGACCGCCTCCGCCGTGGCTGCCGCTGCTATGGCCGCCGCCTCCACCGCTGCTATGGCCGCTGCTGCCGCCGCTGCTGCTGGTCTGGATCGTATGCTGCGTCACGGACTTGCGGAGAAACCTGTCCTGACGCACCGGGAACTGCGCCTGCTTGCCCGCCACATAGGTAAAGGCGGTAACGGTGGACGCGCCTTTTTTGGAATTCCAGTTGAATAGCAGGAAGCCCAGCGCCGCTATGATGCCGGCCAGCCACGGAATCCATCCGGGCACGCGCAGGCGGAACAGGCCGCTGCCCGTCATCTGGCGGTACACGCCGTTGACATAGGTCTTATAGGCGCGGTAGGGGTTCCTTTCGATATAGCGGTACACGTCGTCCAGCACGTAATCCACATCATAGTCGGACATTTTATCATAGGCCCGCCCGGTGGTGGTCAGCCATGTGTAAATATTGCCGTCGTCCTCCCTGTACCAGTTGTCCACCAGAATCGTGCCGTCGCCGTTGGCCCTGTCATAGCCGAAGTTGTGCTCCTCGTAGAACTGCTCGGCATAGATGCGGACAAACTCCTCATAGTCCACATCGGGATCGATCTCCCGCGCCTCGTCTTTTAACGAGCGGTCCAGCGTGACCAGCACGATGTCGCAGCCGCACTGCCGTTCCCGCTTGGCGATCAGGCTGCGCAGCTTCTCCTCCTCGTTGTCGCTGAGGACGTCGGCATAGTCAAACACGCGCTCCGTCGTGTCGCACTCTGTATTATCCCGGCTGCTATAACGCGCCTTGGCGGTAACGCCGCGCATCAGGCTCAGTCCCCTACTATGACAATCAGCAGGCCGAGCGCGATATATAACCATCTGAAATAACGGAAATATCCTTTCATTGTCTCTCTCCAAGTTCTTCTTTTATTTTACAACATCCACAGGAAGCGGAGCGCCAGCCCGCACACCGCCGTCACGAGCGCGAACACGGAAGCGCTGTAGAATAGCACTTTGGGGCGCGATACCGGCGATACGCCGATCACCTTGCCGGTCTGTCCGTTGACATAGAACAGATAATCCTGATTCCGATAGCGGTATCGGTATCTCCACACCGGCAGCAGCGCATAGAACGCGCCCTTGGGCTGCAGGTTCAGATTTTTGCGCAGGGGGCGCATGGTTCCATAGCCGCTCAAAGACTGCTGCAGCAGTTCCTCGGAAGCGTGCCCGGCCTTGTCTCTGGCCCGGCTCTCCAGTTCCTGCGGCGGCTGGTTATAGATCTGCGCATAGAATCCGGACATGAACTTGGGATCGAAGTTTTCCAACGCCTGATAGTCGTAGGGCTCCATCAGATCCATCACACTGTCGTCCATCTGATAGGAGGCGTCCACCGGAACTTTATCGAAGTCGGCGTCCATTCTGCGCACCACTTCATAGTAGGATGTCTCCACGTATTCCGTATTTCCGCTGCGCCATGTCCTGACTCTCGTGCCCTCGCCCACGAAATCGTACTGCGCCTGAAAATCATAGAGCCAGAACGGTACATAGTCGCCCTCCATCTGCTCCAGACTTTTGGTTGACATAAAATCAGAAGGGGTGAAAACTCTGTTGGAAAACTCCTGATTGAGCTTTGCCACCGCCTGCTCCTTGTTCAGCCGGAACGGAAGCACCAGATTCGGGCGCAGGGCTCCTTCCACGCGCTC
The DNA here is from genome assembly GCA_947630025.1 of uncultured Lachnospiraceae bacterium. Taxonomy (GTDB): domain Bacteria; phylum Bacillota; class Clostridia; order Lachnospirales; family Lachnospiraceae; genus UBA3282. The sequence goes on along the minus strand of CANRFZ010000027.1, from coordinate 9,935 downwards.
GTCAAAGATCAGATAGCTGCCACAATGACTGCATCTGGCCGCCGAAGCATCCTCCGGCAGCTCCAGCGGCGCGCCGCAGTTAAGGCACTGTGCCGCGCTGCCTCCCGTCACGAGGTTTTCACTGTCCTCGCCTTCGCAGTGGGGGCAGTACATTTTCTGTCTGGACGGCTCGAACACGACGTTACCGCCACAGTTTTTACATTTAAATAACATATGTTACTCCTTTTCAAACAGTTACTCTCCGCCGTCCCAGCAGTAGGTTACTCCTTTTCAAATCACTACTCTCTGCCGTCCCAGCAGTAGGTACACAGTTTCGTGCTATCGATCCCGACGGACGCCACCATGTCGTCCAGTCTGTGATATCGCAGGGAAGTAAAGTTCAGTTTCTCCCGGATCTTTTCCAACATCTCGCGGTACTCCGTACTGTCGGGGTCCGCATACACCGACAGGTTCGGGTATTTATTGTCCTGCTCCATCTCGCTGATAACCCGTCTGGCGATCAGCTCCATCTCGGACGTGGAGCGGGAAAAATTCAAATATTTGCAGCCGAACAGCAGCGGCGGGCAGGCCGGGCGGATATGTACTTCCGCCGCTCCGCTCTGGTAGAGAAACTCCGTCGTCTCCCGAAGCTGGGTGCCGCGCACGATGGAATCGTCGATCAGCAGCAGGCTGCGGTTTTTGATCAGATCGTGCACCGGGATCAGTTTCATCTTGGCGATCAGGTTCCGCTGGCTCTGCATCGTCGGCATGAAGGAGCGGGGCCACGTGGGGGTGTACTTGATAAAAGGTCTGGAAAAGGGAATGCCGGATTCATTGGCGTAGCCGATGGCATGGGCGGTGCCGGAGTCGGGGACGCCCGCCACGATATCCGGCTTCACATCATCCCGGCGGGCCAGCATCGCGCCGCAGTTGTAGCGCATCTGCTCGACGCTGATCCCCTCGTAGGAGGACGACGGATAGCCGTAATAAATCCACAAAAACGTGCAGATCTTCATCTCCGTGCCCGGCGCCGCCAGCGTCCGGACGCCCTCCGGCGTGACGATCACGATCTCGCCGGGCCCCAGCTCGCGTTCTTCGGTGTACCCCAGATTCAGGAACGCAAAACTCTCAAACGAAACGCAGAGGGCGTCGTCCTTGCGCCCGACGGTCACGGGCGTGCGCCCGTATCTGTCTCTGGCCGCGTAGATGCCCTTGGACGTCAGCAGCAGCATCGTCATCGAGCCGTCGATCAGCTCCTGCGCGTAGCGGATGCCTTCGATCAGGTTTTCCCGCTGGTTGATGACCGCCGCCACCAGTTCCGTGGCGTTGATATCGCCGCCGCTCATCTCCAGGAAATGTCCGTGGCCGCTGCGGAACAGTTCCTCCAGAATCTCCTCTTTGTTATTGATCCTGCCCACCGTGGTAATGGCATAAGTACCGTGGTGGGAGCGCACGATCAGCGGCTGCGGCTCATAGTCGGAGATGCAGCCGATCCCCAGCGTGCCATGCATCGTATTGACATCCTTGTCAAATTTCGTCCGAAACGGCGCGTTCTCGATATTGTGAATGGCCCGGTCAAAGCCTCCCTGTTCGCCGTAAACCGCCATTCCCGCGCGCCGCGTTCCCAGATGGGAATGATAGTCCGTCCCGAAGAACAGGTCAAACACGCAGTCGTTCTTAGACGCTACTCCAAAAAATCCGCCCATACTTACCTCCGTTTCTGTGCTGCCTCATATATCCCGCAGCCGCATCTGCCGCCTTCTTTCACCCGGCCCAGCATCGCCCTGGCCTTCCTGCCCAGCTCCCGGCAGGAGGCGTCTTCCCCGGCAAAGGCGGCGCCGACGCTGACCGTCACGGGCGGCAGCTTACCCGACGGATGCAGCAGCCTGTCGTTGACGACGCCGATCCTGTAACGGATCTGCCCGCCGTCACACTCCGCCCCGGCAGGCATCCACCACGCGAACACGTCCCGGCCATACACGCTCATGGGCACTTCGCCGCCGAACGCCTCATACACCGTCCGCCGCACCTGTCCGAACAGGGCTTCCCACGTGTCGCCGCCGTAGATGCGGAGAATCTCCCGGCTCCGATCCAGATCGCCTATCAGGAAGCAGCCGCGGCACCCGGCGCTAAGCTGCGCGTCCACAAACTGTTCAAAGGCTCTGTGTTCCCATAAAGGAATGTCCCGGTCTGTGCCTGTCACTTTCCACCTCCGCGGCTCACTGTAATTCCACCACTACCTCATGCAGCGTTGCCTCGTCCAGTTCCGCCAGACGCTCCCGCGGGATGCGCACACGGCCATCCTCCGCCGGAAGCTGCACGCCGTCCAGCGTCGCGCCAGCGGCACGATAGCCGCCGCTCTCGCCGCCTGCCGCATTGACATAGACGATATGCCATTTCCTGCCGCCGAAATGCAGCGAAAGTCCTGCCCTGCCCCGGTCAAACTGCTCCGGCAGCAGCTTCGGCTCCAGCACCAGATCGCCGCAGTCGCCCTTGACGCCGAACATCTCCGTGATCACCGTCAGCATCATCCAACTGGCCGCGCCGGTCAGATAGTGGTACATACCCCGGCCCCGGTCGTTAAAGTATTCGGGAATCCCCGGATAGATCCTGCTGACGCCGAAATCCGCCGCCTGCCGGTACAGGGTGTGGATCGCGCGGAAACCTTCCCGGCAGAAGCCCCGTCTATATAGCGCATTGGCATACATCGTAGTCATATGGGAAAAGACCGCGCCGTTTTCCTTATGGCCGAACGCGAAGCCGAACATTCTGCCCAGATCCGTCTTCAGCTCGCCGAAATCCGTGTTGAGGCGGTAGCCGCCGATCTCCCCGGCGTACAGATACCGATCCGCCGCCTTGACGATCTGCGCCGTCTGCTCCTCGGTGGCCGTGCCCGACATCACGGTGAATACCTGTCCGGTCAGCATCATCCTGACGCCTTTTTCGGTAATGCCCTCGCACTGGCGGCCATGATTGTCATAATAACTGTTAAACCAGCCGCAGTCGCCGCCGTCGATCCACTCCGTCCTGCGGATATGCTCCCTGATCCACTGCGCCTTTTCCCGCAGGCTCTCCTGCACTACGCCGCAGTCGAGCTGCACTTTCCGGCCCGATACATTGTGGAAGCAGCTCTTACAGTAGTCGTCCAGCATCTCCCGCTTGCGCGCCGCGTCCTCGTACATCGCGCCGTCCATCAGGAATAACGGCGCCATCTCCTCCAGCACTTCCACGCTTTCCATATGCTCCCGCTCCTGCAGCAGCCCGACCAGCACGGCGGCGGTTTCCAGATTGTCCGCATAAGCCGCCGTGAACGCCACGCTCTCGCCGCGCTCCGCCGCCATGTCCAGCGCGTCGTTCCAGTCCGCGCCCCGCAGCCGCATATGGTTGTGCTCTCCCACTTCATAAAATACCGTCAGGTTCTGCACCAGAATATGCTCCAGCACCGTTCCCCGGTACGGTTCGCCGTCCTCGGTCTTTAACACCGGAGCGCCGCCGGACTCCCAATCCTCGTCGATGGCTGTTCCGCGGGCTTCCTGCCTGTCTTTGAAATAGGTGTTCTCCTTCAGCAGAACGGACAGATCCCCGGTCTGGTCGATGTAGAGTTTGGTCGTCATCAACGGCCACAGGCCGTGGTCCATCCAGACGCGGGTAATATTGTTGCGATCCGCGATAAACTCGCCCTGCCCGCTGCCGATGATCGTCGCGTTGCTGCCGTCGATACGCACGCCGCCGTAATTGTCGATCAGCATCCGGCGCACGTTGTCGGGATTCATGATCAGCAGCGCGAGGCAGTCCTGCCATAAATCTCTCCAGCCGCGCCCGCCTTTGCCGTAATCGTGGTGCGGCAGGAACGAGCAGCCGTAGATCCGCCGCAGCATGGGCTGGAAGCTCACCCAGTACATAAAATTGTCAAACACGGCGTCCGCCGTCTCGTAGGAAACATTGATCTTGTCGAGCCAGTACCGCTTCGTCTGCTCCAGACTCTCCTGCACTTTGTTCCCGTCGGAAAAGGCGGCCAGCATAGCGTCGATGGCCCGTCTGTCATCCTCCGCGCCGATAAAAACCGTATAAGATGCGCTTTCTCCGGGTTTCAGCGTCTTGTCGGCAAAGCGCAGCGCGCCGACGATCTCATAGCCGTCGTAGCTTCTGCCCGCCGCATCATAGGGAAGGTTCTTTACCACGCTCTCCGGGCAGTCATAACCGCCGCCCTCCCCGATGTAATCCTCCACCACAGGCATAAAGCCTGCCGGGACAGAGCCGTCCTGCTCCATCCCGCACACGTAATAGGTCACATGGTTCTGTCTGTGCCCCCGCTCGTCAAACGAAAGCGTCGGCGTGACAAGCACGCCCTTGGGCACCGTCACGGCGCGGTGCAGCAGAGACGTCACGTGCCTGTGATCCCTGATGTTATCCGCGCTCCTGCCATACAACGGCACCGCCGCCGTAGGCGTAAAGACGACATCCTCACTGCCGGTATTGGTCAGCTCCACCTGCATGATCTCCACGCAATAGTCCGAAATGGGAACAAACGACGTGATCCGCGACTGTATGCCGCAGTCTTTTTGCTCGCGCACAATCTGCTGCCACATCGGGCCCGCCGTCAGCGTCGTGTCCGTCCCGCCGTCGCCGTTCTGCGCAAAACGTCCCGCCTGCGCCTGTGCGGATGCGCCTGTGGCGGAAAAATAACGCCCGTCATTCAATCTGTACCAGAAATTTCTGGTGGATCTGTTATTGTGCAGATCCTCCGCGCTGACCGGCTGCAGTACGAACTCGTTCTGCCCGCGCTTCAGGTCGCCGCCGAGATTGGGCGTCACCGCCCCCTTCATCCCCTGCTCGCCCGCGATCGGGAAATACAGGTAGCTGACCGCGTCCGCCCCTTCGAGCCGGAACGTGCCCTTATTGTCCAGAAATTCATAACCTTTCGTTTTGGTGTCGCGCATAATATGATTCCTTTCTGTTTTGTTATCTTTCCGCTGACCGGCTGCTTTCGCTGCCTGACTGCTTCCTTTCGGCGGCCTGACTGCTTTCGCTGGCTATCCTGCTGCCGCCGCTTATTTTTCCGTCGTCATCCCGCGGATGCCCTCCTCTTAATCATAAAAAAAATAAGAAGAAAATACAATGATTAAATGCAATTTGATAAAAATTTGATAAAAAAAGAAAAAACAAAAAAATTTATACATAATTAAGAATTTCCGCAACTTTTTATTAAGGTGCGACATCTAATATATAGAAGCAGATCACAAAAGACAGGCGGGTAACGAAATTGCCGGACAACAGACAGAAGAAAAACAGGCCGGAGCTGCAGTTGTGGGAAGTCACAAGCCCTGAGAGGCGCGGCGGACGACGGACAGGCACAGACAGGCAGAGCTCGCGCCGGACAGGTGCAAGCTACCGGACAGACGCAGGCAGACACAGAGCCAGACCTATAGCCTCCATTCGGCGGCGGCGTGCCAGAAGGCGCCGCGTCATCCTGTGCCGCTGCGTTGCGGTTTGTATCTTTCTCCTGTTCCTCTGCGGCGTCTACAAAGCCACCGGCGCGGTATACAGACGGCTGCGCGGGCAGGCAGACGACATAAAGGCTGCCGTTGTGCTGACAGATAGCGGCAGCGCCGAAAATCCGGTGCCGAAGCCCGCTGTCACGGTGGATCTGCTGGAACCCAACGACTACTCCCGGCCCCAAACGTCTCTGTCGGAAGTGAAAAATATTTTCGTGCACTACACGGCCAACAGAGGCACTTCCGCCGCGCAGAACCGCAGCTACTTTTCCAATCTCGCGCAGACCGGCGAGCGTTCCGCCAGCGCGCACTTTATCATCGGGTACGAGGGAGAGATCCTGCAGTGTATTCCGCTGGACGAACAGGCATACGCGGTGAAAGGCAGAAACGACGATTCCGTCTCCATCGAGTGCTGCTATCTGTCGGAGGACGGCTCTTTTACCACATTTACCTACTCGTCGCTGGTCGATCTGCTGACATGGCTCTGCGCGGAATACGGACTGACGGAGGAGGATATCCTGCGCCACTATGACGAGGGCGGCAAGAAATGTCCTCTTTATTATGTGGAACACGAGGAAGAATGGGACAAGCTCCGGTCGGACGTGGGCGCGGCGCTCATGCAGTATGCGGCAGACGGCCAAAAGCCCTGAGCAGTATGCGGGAAATAGCAAAAGCCCTAATCGGCAAGCCCGCGCGCCAGCCTGTCCAGACCGTCCAGCAGGACTGTCCGGGGACACGCCACATTAAGCCGCAGGAAATCCGCGCCGCCCGCGCCGTACTGTGCGCCGTCCGACAGCCAGAGTCCGGCGGTCTGCCGGATGTGCGCCGCCGTCTGCGCGGCCTTACCACCGCCCGCCGTGTCATGAAGCCACATCAGATAGGTGGCTTGTGACGGCACCGTCCGCAGTCTGGGAATCCGCTCCGCGATATAGGCCGCCGCCGTCTCTTTGTTCCGATACAGATATTCCCGCAGTTCATCCAGCCAGCCGCCGCCCTGCGTAAAGGCAGCCACCGCCGCGTCCACGGCAAAAGCGTTGGGCTCCGCCGCCTCGTCGGTATTCAGCCCGCGCCACACCTTGTGACGGAGCACCTCGTCGGGCACGCACACCGCCGCCGTCTGCAGCCCCGCCAGATTGAAAGCCTTCGTCGGCGCGATGCAGGTAATGCTGTTGTCCCGGCACGTTTCCGAGACGGAGGCGAAAGGGACATAGGAAACCCCCGGATCTGTCAGATCGCAGTGGATCTCATCGGAGAGCACCAGTACATGGTGCAGACGGCACAGTTCCCCGATCCGCGCCAGCGTATCCCGATCCCAGATTTTCCCCACCGGGTTGTGGGGATTGCAGAGAATCATCATCGTCACTTGGGGATCGGCGAGTTTCTTTTCCAGATCGTCAAAATCGATGCGGTAGGCGTTGTCTTCATAGAGCAGCTCATTTTCCACAACCTGCCTGCCGTTGTTCCGGACAGAATGGTAAAAGATGTTATAGACCGGCGGCTGCAGCAGCACCTTTTCCGCCGGCGTCGTCAGTTTGCGCACAATGCTCGATATGGCGGGCACCACGCCGGTACAGAAAATCAGCCACTCTTTCCGCATGGCAAACGAATGCCGCTCCCGCCACCAGCCGGTGTAGGCTTCGTACCACGCATCCGGCACCACGCTATACCCGAAAACACCGTGGGCGGCGCGCTTTTCGATGGCAGCGCGCACTTCGGGAGCGGTTCTGAAATCCATGTCTGCTACCCACATGGGGAGCTCTCCGTCCTCCACGTCCCATTTCAGCGAACCGGTATGCCGCCTGTCCACAGGAGTATCAAAATCATATTTCATCACATTTCCCACCTATCTGCAGATAATCTTCGTCTTGGAGGGATCGATCTTGTCACGCTCCATAATCAGCTCGTCGATGTGCTCCGCCCGGATCACGCCGCCGGAAGGGTTGATCACGCTGTCGATCTTCGTCGTGATGTCCGCGTCCACGGTGGAATACTCAAAGGCCAGCGTCGTGTTGATCAGCTTACAGTTTTTCATCACCAGATTGTCGATATAGCACATCCCCTGCAGGCTCTCGACGGTGCAGTTAATAAACGTCAGATTCTTTGCGTTCCAGCCGAGGTATTCGCCCGAAATAAACGAATCGTACACGGTCACATCGCTGCCGTTCCAGAAGGCGTCCTTGGAGAGCAGCTTGGAATCGCGCACCTCCACGTTCACCGCGCCGTCAAAAGAATAGTTCCCGTATAGCGTCAGGTTGGCGGCCTTCACATCGCTGCAGTTCATGCCAAAATAGTCGCCTCTCGCGGTGACATTTTCCATCACCACGCCGTTGCAGTGCCACACCGTCTCCGCCGCATTGGGAAACGACACGTTCCGAAGCGTCAGGTCATGGCAGCGCCGAAAATTCTTAGGCGCTTCGATGGCGCAGTCCTCCACCAGAATATGATCCGTGTACCAGACGCCCGCCCGCGCCATGTCGAACCATGTGCAGTTCCGCGCCACGATATTGCGGGCATACCAGAGGGGATATTTCCATTTGAACATACTGCCCTCCAGCTCGATGTCGTGGCACTCCTTTAACGGCGATTCGCCGTCCGTAAAAATCGTGTCCACGACTTTTAAATGATCCCTGTGAAAAAGAGGCCGCTCCCCGACATAAAACTGCTGCCGGATCTCCTCGTACTCCTGTCCCTGGTCCAAAATATCCTGTTCTGCCGTTGCGTCCGCGGCTTTCATTCCGATTCCTTCTTTCCCTGCCTATCTCAGGCCATCCCGCCGTCCAAACGGCCTGCAGGCCATTTATGTATCCGGGCCCATCCGCCACCGGAGCTTTACCGACTGCCCGCTGCTCTTTTCGTATTCTTCCCGCAGAATGGAATAGTATGCCTCGTCCACGATGCCGCGGTTATTCCTGCCGCCGGCCCGCAGGACTCCTTCCCTCACCATCCCGATCTTCTGCATCACCCTGCCCGACTTGGCGTTTTCGGTGTCGTGCTTGGCCGCCAGCCGGTTAAAATCCACCGCCTCAAACAAAAACTGCAGAACCGCCCTGGCCGCCTCCGGCATCAGCTCCCTGCCCCACCAGTTCTCGCCGAGACACCAGCCCAGCATGGCCGAAGCGGTTCTTTTCTCGTAGGAGACGACGGAAATATTTCCGATGGGCTCATGGATTTCCTTGAGTTCGATCGCCCAGTTGTAATAGTCCAGCCTTTCGTATTGACTGATCCAGTCATTCAAAAGGCGTCGTGTCGCGGCCACATTCTCATGCGAAGGCCACGACAAATACTGCGTCACCCTGTCATCGGACGCCCAGTTCCGAAACATGGCCTCGGCGTCCTCTATCCGGAAGCGCCGCAGCAGAAGCATATCCGTCTCAATCTGTTTGGTTCCTTTGTGGTTCATGCCGCCTCCGTTCCCCGGATGTCCTGCGCCGGGCGGTTCCGATGTGGAAAATTATTTTGGTGCGGGGCGCTGGGATGGCTGCCGGGATAAAATCCAGTATTTCTGCATATACGCCTTGGCAGTTTCTTCCGGCAGATGAAACTTCTGCACGGCGCGCCGGTGCGTCTCCTCATACGGGCTCCCCAGCTCACGGCTTGTTTCAATCAAAGCCCGGATTCCTTCTTCCAAGCCTTCCGCTTTTCCTATTGCGATACCTTCATTTCTTCCTTCTTCCACGCCCTTGTCATGCGCCTTGAGGTACAGGTCCCGCTGGTTCGCATAGTACGACATATACTCCACCCGCAGCTTGGGGTTCTTCTTTGCTATATCCACCGCTTCCACCAGCCTTTCCGTAAACTCATCCGACGCCTTCCCGTCCTTCACATAGACGTCAAGGCGTATGCTCTTGGCCTCGTACCGGGCATCGAATGTCTTCTCGCCCTCCAGGTACTCGATATGGTCAATCTCGATGTTTAAAATCACTTCCAGCAGCCGCCTGCATATGTCAGGCTCCTGCATCACCTTGAAAAAGATGAAGTTGTCTGCGAGAGTCAGGTCTTCAAACCGCTTCATAGGCATAACCCCCGCCTGCGTCTATTATATGGTGTTCCCGGTGTTTTTACAATAGCTCTTTTGTGTTTTGGCGCCAAATTTCCCTTCCTTTCCGCGCAAAAAACTGCGTATGTCCTGTCAGTATCGTGTCCGTTCGTTGGGAATTTTGCCTGAGATTTTAAAGAAAGAACCGGCAGAAGTCCGTATACGAAAGATAGAATTGGCGGCATATCCGATGCCGTTGTCTGCATTATAGCAGAGTGGGATATATTTGACAAGAAAAAAATTTTAGGTCTGGGATCGTAGTTTCAGGGGTGGGATCGCAATTTTTTCGGGGACCGCAATTTTCAGAGGCAGGATCGCAATTTGGCTATCTATAGGGTTGCAGGGGCGACCCGAGTTTGCCACTTTCTAAGACCTATTAAATAAAAAATCCTTTTTTTGCAAGGTTTTCCTTGCTTTTTTTATAT
>CANRFZ010000026.1 GCA_947630025.1 uncultured Lachnospiraceae bacterium | reverse complement strand
GATATAGCTGTCCAGTTCTTCCCGCTCTTTCCCGTCTGTCCTGCCGATTACTGCCGCTATGCTCTCCAAATGGCTTCTCATATCATGCCTAAGCCCCCGCATATCTGCATAAATATCCTGTATTTCAGTGATCTCCCTCTGCATCTGTTTTATCTGGTTTTCTAATGCGGATCGTTTCCGTTCTTCTTCGTTTAACTGCACCATCTTTTGGAAAAGGATCACAGAAGATACATTCACGCCCAACAGTAAAATACAGATCAACGGCACCCAGAACAGGGTGGCGGGAACTCTGTCAAAGATGGTTCCCGTCACTCCTTTTTCCGTGGACAGTATCATCATCTGTAATGTTATGGAAATGCACAGGGACGCTATGCTTGGAAACAGTAAAAACGCATTTTCATGTTCTTGTAACCGATAATTCTTTTTTACAAATTTAACCGCTATGACGGAAAGATATGCTGCAAGCAGCAGCAAATACGTCAAAACAGTGATTGCCCCAATCATCCCGTTAGAAGCTGCTGTCCACTTCTCTGCTTCCTCCATACTGTCAATCCATCCTTTTGCTAAAAAAGCATCCGAAATTTTCCATCCCGCATAATTTAAGCCGATAGACATAACCGTTGTAACATAGATAATGATTTTTTTCCCGCCGATAAAACTGACTGCTACAAAAAACTGCTTGGACAAATCCTTTTGATACAAAATCATTAGCAGGAGCAGAACCATCACCATATCAGCAGCCACTTTCAGAATAATGTGGATGGGATCTGCCGTGCTGATCCGTTCTTCTATCAGGCACTCAAAAACGAAGTAAAGAAACGCCCACGCAAACAGGGCTATTTTTCTCGATGTTTTCGCTTTCAGAAGTTTATCCGCATAAACGCTTCCCATCATGCTGTCCATAAGGTAAAGACCAACAGAAAAACTCCACTCAAACATTAACGATCCCTCCGTTTTTCGCATAGTCCATATACCGCTTAACAAAGTCAGAGTATTTCTTCTGCGCAAGCAGCAGCTTATCCCCATTGACAGTTTCAATCATATCTGTGCCATAGGAAGCGATGTTTTCCATATTCACAAGGTAGCATCTGTGGCAGCGGTAAAAGCTGCCGCCCGCCGCTTTCTCCCATTCGTCCATTTTTCCATAGGTTTCCAAAATCCCCATTTTTGTGTGGATAATGACCTTTTTGTTTGCGCTTTCAATATAAAAAATATCTTTCAGGTACACTTTTTTCTGCACGCCCGCATTTTTGACAAAAAGATATTGTTTTTCCTGTTCCTGCACGGCAGACGCTTCTTTCCATGCCCGCCCGAAGACATCGGCAAACTTTTCCTTATTTAACGGCTTTATCAGGTAATGGAACGCCGACACGTCAAACGCATCATACACATACTTTTCATAACCCGTCACAAAGATGATAATGCTCTTTGATTTTCCGGTTTCTCCCTGCCTTTTCCGTATCTGCTTTGCAACATCCACTCCTGACACTTCTCTCATTTCCACATCAAGAAAGGAAATGTCAAAATCCCCGTCCGACTTTAACATTTCCTCCCCGTCTGCAAATACCGTAATATCCGCGCCAGCGTCCTGTTCTTTTATCAATGAAACAATATGCTCCCTTGTAGCCTTGTCATCATCGCAGACTGCAATCTTCATAAACTCCGACTTCCTTTCTTTTGCGCAGATTGCCCCTTTATTATATATCGGCAGATTATATAAAGTGCCGTTCATTCGCGGCTCGTACGGTAAGCGCGACAGCGCGGCTTTGCGAATGGCGCGGGCTGAACTGGGGAAAGTATGCGACTGCGCGAATGGCGCGGGCTGAATAAAGAACGCACTTCCGTGCAGACGGAACTAGGAAAAAATTTCCATGATTTTGATATAATCTTCGGACTTGTCACGCATGATCCGCAGCCCCTCGTCCAGACGCTCCGGCGGGAAACGGTGCGTGATCAGGCGCTCCGGCGCAATCCGCCCCTGTTCCAGACAGGACAGGGCGTACTGCCAGTCCGTAACCTCCGCTCCGCCGTCGCCGTATGCCGTAAAAAAGGAAGAATTCCACGTTCCCGTGATATGAAGCTGGCTGCGCAGAATCTTCCAGTAGCTCTGCTTGTCCAGCGACACATCGGAGGCGGGATTTCCCACGAGACACACGGAACCGCCGGGGGCGGTCAGACGCAGCGCCTGCAGGATCGTCTCGTTTCTGCCGACACACTCAAAGAACACATCCGCTCCGGCAGGGCCGGTGCCGCACATCAGCGTCTCCGCCGCCTGCGCCGTGCGCACATCAATAAACTGCGCCTCCGGCAGCCCGAGTTCCGCCGCCTTTGCGCGCTGGTGATCCTTGTTGCCGAGCGCATAGACGTTCCTGACGCCGCGCGCCAAAAGCAGCATCGTCAGAAGCATCCCGATCGTCCCCATGCCGCACACCGCCACCGTATCGTCCTGTCCGATCCGGACTCTGCGCAGGGCGTGTACCGCCACCGCCAGAGGCTCCAGCATAGCCGCCTGCTCGTAAGTGACATTTTCCGGCAGCCCGATCAGATTGTCCTGCGGCACCGCCACATACTCCGCGAAGCCGCCGTCCTGCCGCGAGCCCAGATAACCGTACCGGGCGCACATCTCATGCCGCCCCGCCCGGCAGGATGCGCAGGCGAAGCAGGGGAGCAGCGGATATACGCCCACCCGCTTATGCAGCCATCTCTTGTCCGCGCGTCTGCCGAGGTCTGCCACCTCGCCCGCGAACTCATGGCCCGGAATCAACGGCATTGTATGCGCGCCGTCCCGGAAAATACGCGGAATATCGGAACCGCAGATTCCGGCCGCCCTGACTCGCACCAGCACTTCCGTATCCTGCGGCTTTGGGATGTCAGTCTCCCGATATGCGATTTCTCCGACCTTTTGCAAAACCCACGCTTTCATCGTCTCTCCATCCTGCCGAATTGACCTTTCCCTCTTTCTGCGCCTGCTGCGGCGCTGCGCCGCGCTTACAATAAATCCGTGATCTCTGTCATTCTGTTAAAAAACGGATCTTCCACCATCAGTTCCCGAAAACGCTGATCCCATATTTCAATCTTATGCACCAGCTTCAGAAACGCCTCGTCCAGCTTTTTGTTGATTTTGATTTCACCGACGGGACAGATGCTTAAATACCGATCCGCATAATTTAAAATGCCGTCCTGTGCCTGCATGACGCACTCGATGTCCGCGCGCTTTCTCGTCTCGATGTCATAGACCGGATTTCCGTCCGCATCAAATTCCTCCACCGACGGATCGGGTGATGTCAGAATCGTTTCCAAAATATAGTAATTGTCAAATATCGCACTGTCGTCCCGCTCCGTTTCCGAATAAAACGGTTCTATCCGGAGGCCTTTGTCTCTCATAAATTCCGGCTCCAGCTGCAGGAAATAAAGCCCTGTCATTTCCTGTGGCACAAAATGCTGCAGAAACATCTGGCTCGTCCCCTTAGCCACAAAATCAAACAAGGCGATGCCGCCTTTCCCCTTGGGCAGCCTTTCTATATATTTCAGATTGTTGCGCCGCTTGGCCTCTGCCGCTTCCAGAATGGGCTTGGCATATTGCAGCAGGCCGGATGCCTCTCTGTCTCTGTCCGCATCAAGGACGTTCCGGGCGTCTATCCCGAATCGTATCAGGAGATTTTCTTCCATAGCGCCGCTGAATTTCATGCTGTCCACATAGGCCAGATCCGCCCTGTCCCGGACGCCGGCGCGCACCGCAGCCGTTCTGGATGTCAGAAAATAGGCCGTCTGCGCCTGCGGATATATTTTTTGAAACAACTGCCGCACCAGATAGCCGTCCCGCGCACAAAACCAAATATTGCCGGCGCGGTATTTTTCCGCCCGCTCTCCGAACCACCTCGTAAAGTCCAGCACCATCGGCGCACAGAACAGATAGCCGATCTCGGCTGCCGTCCGAACCCGTATATTCCGTTCCCTGTCCTCAAACTGAAACGGACTGTTAAAAAGTTCCGCCGCAAACATCCCGATCCTGATTCTGTCCGAAAGACTGTGCGCCGTTTCTGTCAGCCCCAGCCCTCCTGCCATTTCCAAAAGTTCCATGGAACTGTAAATCAAAAAAGGTTGTATGCCGTGCCTCTCCGCAGCTTCTCCGTCTGCAGCCGCATCGTCTCCGATGTGCAGAATGTGTCTGCCGCCTGCTTTTTCCAGCAGCCGCTTATAGAGATCCTGATTCTTGCCTGTGTCATATTCGCAGGAAACCAGCACCTCCCTGACAGGCGTGATGCCGTTTCTGTCCAGAATTTCTTTGATCTGCTCCTTACGGTAATAGCTTTCCGACGTAATATAGACATCCCGCCCCGAACGGACGATTTCCTCCAGCACCGCCGCCATCTCTCTGCGGGGCCTCAGCAGGCTCACGTCGAGCTCATATTCCATCCGCGCCAGCTCCTCGGCCTGTATGCCGGCGTTTTTCTCCTCTTTTAAGACCTCCTCGTATATGGCGGTCAGAGCCGGCGCATGGTTCTGCGACAGGCGCTTCTCGGACGCCAGTCTTTTTTCTGCAAAATCCGCAATCTCAATTCCTTTTTCCCGCAGCCGCACCGCGAGAATATCCAGTACTTCCTGCTGGCTCGGCACGCTGCGCACCACCAGTGTGTCAAACAAGTCGAAACTCACCGCTCCCGCGCCCTTTACCCGCCGCAGAAGTTCTGCTCTCCGATAACCGTTTACCTCTTTAAAATCATAGACCGCTTTCTTTTCCGCCAGCAGATCATTTCCTCGGATATCAAAAAGCGCCAGCCCGTTCTCCCGGCAGAAACCGCCGATTTTCCCGGCAATCGCCCGGCAGGAACCAGGGCGCGCCACGACAACGATTACCGCGTCTTGCACACCGGCAAGATTCCGGATATCCAGAATCGGGCAGCCGAACATCTCCCCTTGGCTGCGAAAACTGTCCAGAAGCCCCAGAACGTCATAACGTCCCTTCCATTCCTTCAGAATCCGCTCCGTTTCCGTGCCAAGCCCGTACAGTATTATTTTTTTCCCGCTCCACCGATCCTCCATAAGCCGCTCCATCCCTGACGGTCTGCAAAAACCTGTTATTCCCCGGCGGCCCGCTCCGCCAGCCGCAGGATATGATCTCTAAAAACATCCATGGAAAAATAACGTTCAAAAATCCCCCTCGCCTGCTTTCCCATCTCTTTCAGCCTGCCGCGGTTTGCCGCGCACCAGATGATCCGCTCCTTTAACTGCTGCACGTTCCCGCTGGCAAAGATCAGCCCGTCCGTTCCGTCCGAAAGACAGGCCGCCGTTCCCACCGCATCCGACACCAGACAGGGAACCGCGTGCATCATAGCCTCCGCAGCCACGGTGGGCATCGGGTCCTCTCTGGATGGACAGACCAACACATCCGCCGCCGACAGAATCCGGTGCATCCCGCTTCTGTCCACCGTTCCGACGAACTGTATCTGCTCTGTCTCTTTTGCCTTGTCCTGAAGCCGGGCTGCCATGGCGGACGTTTGCTGCCCCACCAGCAGGAAACGGCAGCTTCTCAAGATATCCGCCGGAAGCTGCAGAATAGCCTCTATCAGAATATCCTGCCCCTTGCGCCATTCAATAAATCCAGCCGTCACAAATGTGATTTGATCGTCGGAATCCCCGCCTATTTTCTCCGCAACGTCTGAAATGTCCGCGCTGCCCGAAATGCCGGCTCTGTTTGAAGCATCCGCACCGTCCGCGCTATCGGAGAAGTCCGCGACGCCGTAGAGCAGTTTTTCCACCCGGATGTCCGGCAGAAATTCCCGGATCGCCTGCTCCGGCACGGGGCCCACCGAGGCAATATACAGATTCTTCCGGGGAATGCGCTCCATAACGCCGGCATCTACCCCATCATAAAAAAAGCGGGAATCATGCAGCCACCAGATGACCGGCGCTTCCGTATTCCGCTCCGAGAGAAAGACAAAAAAAGCCAGCGTATTGCACAGAATCAGATCATACCCGGTATTCCAGCGCGATTCCGCCATCGTCTGTATCTGCAGGTTCTCATCCACCGCCGTGGGAATCCCATGGGCGGCCAGCAGTTCTGCCAGCGGGCCCTCCAGCATGGAGACAAACAAAACCTGATACCCTGCATCCCGCAGGCAGACGGCGGCATTTAAAAGCGCGATGGCCGGGCCGCCCAGCGTCAGATCGTGGGACAGAAGCAGCGCCCTGCCTCTGCCGGACGGCATATCCGCGGCCACACGCGCCGCGTCTCCATAATAGCGGATCGGCCTCTGCTGCCGGACGCCGCCCAAAAGCCTGTGCAGATCGAAAAAATGATAGATCCGTTCTTCCGAAACTCCCAGCGCCAGAAGCTGCTCTTTCATCTCCCTGACATAAAAACTCAAAATCACGACCGCATCAAAAGCAAGCCGGACGCCTTCCTGCGGCGAACACACCGCGATCCCGTCGATAGTGGTGCCCTGCCTGTCCTCTGCGTTGTCTAGGATCGCGGCAATCTCATTTTGGGCAAACCACTTGCGATATCTCTTATAGTATTCGCCCGTTCCGAAAAGCAGATATTTCAAGTTCCTTCCTCCCGCCCATGCTTTCTCACGGTATGGCATACAATACCGTATCGTAATGGGAAAACGAATAATGCCGCAGATATAGCTTGTAGTGCGGATAATAACTTAAAATGATTTCCGGCAGCTGATAAATATCCTCCGGCTTGTGGTATATGCTGACCGCCAGCTTGGGATGTCCGTTTCCGATCGTATCTTTCGCCCCGCGCAGCGCAGCCGCCTCCGCGCCTTCGATGTCCATTTTGATAAAAGTGACTTCTTTGCCGCCGGCAAACTCGTCCAGCGTCACCGTCTCTACCCTCTGCGCCGTCTCCTGCTCCGTGCCCACGCGGATAGCCGAGGCAAAAGAACCTTTCATTTCCATGGGCACAAATCCCCGCTCCGACCACAACGCGCAGGGCACAATCTCATACGCCGCCTGCGCGGGCAGATTGCGCCGTATCCGTTCCCGGTTCGCCGGATCGGGCTCAAAGCAATAGGAAAAGCCTCCGCCCCGGCACCACTCCAGAAAACGTTTGGTGGTAAGGCCGTCGAACGCTCCCGCATCCGCAAAAACTTCATGCTGCTGCGGCACGAGGGCGGGAAGGTCAAAATAGACCGCATACTCCGTCACACGATAGACGGCTTCCCCGGCGTTCACGATATTTTCCTCCGGAACGCCGTGCTTTAGCAGCTGCTCCCGCATTTCCGGGTAATTCTTATAGGAAGATATCACAATCGTCTGGTTCGTATAGGTTCTGATAAAATCATCAAAACATATGCTTTCCAACCCGCGGATTTTTCTATGCGGATCGCTGTCCGTCACACACTTCCACGGAACGAAGCTACGGGTTTCCTCATACAGTACCCCCCCCCAGATTCCGGCGCCGAACATGACCGTCTCATGCGCCGACGCTTTTCTCTGCAGGGATTGGCAGAAAGTCCGCCATTCCTGCCGGCTGCGAACCGTGCGGTCTACCATTTCCTCTATGAAACGCCTGTCGCCGGTCTGCGTGTACTTTACCCGGTTTTCATAAATAAACTTTGATTCTTCATCGCACAGATATTTGTCTATAGGATTCATAAACGCATCCTCGTCCGCCTACCGCAGCTTCCAGATATTCCGGTTATACTCCTCGATGGTTCTGTCAGAGGAGAAGAAGCCCGCCTTGGCGATGTTGACCAGCATCATCTGCCGCCATTTCCGCTGATCCTCGTAGTCCGCTATCATCCTGTCTTTTGTGGCGATATAGTCCTCCAGATCCAATAGCGTCATGAACCAGTCCTTGTTCAGCAGCTCGTCGTGCAGCCGCTTGAGATTTTCCTTGTGGCCGGCCTTCAGCGCCTGCTTTCCGACGATAAAGTCCACCGCCTCCTTGATGACGGGGCTTTTCTTATAATAATCTTTGGAAACATAGTCGGCCTTTTCGTAATGCCGGATGACCTGCTCGGACTTCTCGCCGAAAATATAGATATTGTCGTCGCCCACCAGTTCGTGGATCTCCACATTGGCGCCGTCGGACGTTCCCAGCGTCACCGCGCCGTTGAGCATATACTTCATGTTGCCGGTTCCCGACGCCTCTTTGGACGCCAGTGAGATCTGCTCGGAAATATCGCAGGCGGGAATCATCTTCTCGGCGTAGGCCACATTGTAGTTCTCCACCATGAGCACCGTCATATACGGGCTCACGTCGGGATCGTGATTTACGATCTCCTGCAGCACCAGCAGCAGGTGGATGATATCCTGCGCAATCACGTACGCGGGCGCGGCCTTTGCGCCGAAGATAAAGGTCAGCGGCCTAACGGGTTTCTTGCCGGCTTTGATCTCCAGATATTTGTGGATGATATAGAGCGCGTTCATCTGCTGCCGCTTGTACTCGTGCAGCCGCTTGCTCTGCAGGTCAAAAATGGAATCCGGGTTGAGCGTGACGCCCTCCGTCTCTTTCACATAGGCCGCCAGCTCCTTCTTGCGGTTCATCTTGATCTGGGCCAGACGGTCGAGCACCTTGTCGTCGTCGATATAGTCCATCAGTTTTTCCAGTTTATCCGCGTCCTTCTTATAGCCGTCGCCGATCGTTTCCGACAGGAAAGCCGCCAACTCACGGTTGCAGGACAGAAGCCATCTGCGGAACGTGATGCCGTTGGTCTTGTTGTTGAACTTCTCCGGGTAAATCTTATAGAAAGCGTTCAGTTCGCTCTCCTTTAAGATCTCCGTATGGATCGCGGCCACGCCGTTTACGGAGAAGCCGTAGTGGATGTCGATATGCGCCATGTGCACTCTCTTGTCCTTGTCAATGATCTGCACCTTGGGATCTTTGTATTTTTTCGCCACTCTCCTGTCCAGCTCCTTGATAATCGGCACGAGCTGGGGCACTACCTTTTCCAGATAGGCGAGGGGCCATTTCTCCAGCGCCTCCGCCAGAATGGTGTGGTTTGTGTATGCACAGGTTTTGCTGACGACCTCGATCGCCTCGTCCATCGTAAACGCCTTGTCGTCCACCAGAATGCGGATCAGTTCGGGAATAATCATCGTGGGGTGGGTATCGTTGATCTGGATCACCGCATGGTCGTACATTCTGCGCAGATCATAGTTTTTCTCCTTCAGCTCATGCAGAATCAGCTGCGCCGCGTTGCTCACCATAAAATACTGCTGGTAAATGCGCAGCAGATTTCCCGCCTCGTCGGAGTCGTCGGGGTACAGGAACAGTGTCAGGTTCTTTTCGATATCCTCTTTGTCAAAGTCGATGCCCTTTTTCACAAGGCTCTCGTCCACCGTCTCGATATCGAACAGCCGGAGTTTATTGACACCGTTGTCATATCCGATGACATCAATGTCATATAGCCGTGACGTCACTGTCTTGTCGCCGAAAGCGACCTCGTATGTAATATCTGTCTTATTCAGCCAGGACTGCTCCTCGATCCAGTCGTTCTTTTCAGCCGTCTGGAGGCGGTCCTTGAACACCTGTTTAAACAGGCCGAAGTGGTAGTTCAGGCCGATGCCCTCACCGGGCAGTCCCAGCGTGGCGATGGAATCTAAGAAGCAGGCCGCCAGACGGCCCAGTCCGCCGTTGCCCAGAGAAGGCTCCGGCTCCACTTCCTCGATCTCGCTCAGCTTCTTGCCGTTCTTTGACAGGATCTCGTCCAGTTTGTCGTAAATCCCCAGATTGATCAGATTGTTGGACAATAGCTTGCCGATCAAAAACTCCGCGGAGATATAATAAATCTTCTTTTCTCCCTCGATCGGCTCGCTGACCGCGATCAGCTTCTTGGTAAGCTGCAGCAGACTGTAATACAGTTCGCGGTTGTCACATTCCGCCACGCTCCTGCCGAAGCCTGCCTGCGTCTGCTCCTCCAGCTCTTTTTCCAGATTCATCACCAATACATCCCTCTTTAAATTGCTTGCCTGTGTCATACTTTACCTCCTCAACATATAATGTCCATATATTTCATGCGCACCAGTTCGTAATCCAGCACGATCTGTCTGCCTTCGCCGCCGTCGATCAGCCGCTTTAATTCCGTCACCGCCTCCGACGCGATCCGTTTAAAATTCTGCCGAACCGTGTTCATCTGCTTGCCTGCGTACCCCATCAGCGTGATGCCGTCGAAGCCGCACACGGGCCGGAAGATATCCATCTCGATCAGGGCTTTCATGGCGCCGATGGCCATCAGGTCCGAAGCGCACACGACCACGTCCTTTTTCTTGGCGTACTGGAATGTCAGCTTTCTGGCCTGCAGCTCGGAAAACTCGCCGTTGCGCACCAGCAGGGGCGCCTGCATCTCCTCCGCCAGCCGTTTGATTCCATTTAACCTCTCCTGCGTGACGTAGCCGTTCTTTTTGCCCGCCAGATACAGGATCGAACGGCTCCTGTTCTCCATCATCGTCTTTTTGGCCACCTCGTACTGCGCCTTTTCCTGATCGATCCACACGGACGAGGTGTTCTCGTTTACCAACGGCGCGTCGATCACCACGACCTTAAAGAGCCGCGACTCGATCAGCCGGTGCAGCACTTTATTTTCCTTGGAAATGCCGTAGATAATCAGGCCCATGATGCTCTGGGACTGCAGATAGCGGATGACCTCGTCGGCGCTCTTGTTCTTCAGCATCGAATAAAAGACCGTGATCACGTCCAGATTCAGCTCCACCGCCCGGTTGATCGTACCCGACATATACTGGATGTTGATCTCGTCGATCGCCTGCGATACGTTGTCCAGATTTAGGAGCATCGCCACCCTGCCGGACTGCTTCGAGGAGAGCGCGGCGGCCACGCTGTTCGGCACGAAATTTAATTCCGCCACCGCCTCATTGACTTTTTTCTTTGTTTCCTCGCTGACATTGGGGTAGTTGTTCAGCACCTTTGAAACGGTGGAGATCGCCACGCCCGCCTGTTTCGCGACATCTTTGATGGATACCATATCATTCTCCGTTCCAGAGCATGATCCCGCAGGACGCATTGGATTCAATGGAAATCGTTTTCCATTTTCATCATATATTATTTTTCAGGATTTGTAAATGTTGTTTTAAAAAATTTTTTTAAAAATCCGCCAAACAATTTTATCTGCCGTCATCTTTCCGCCGCGCCGCGCGTTTCTTTGCCAGATCGATAAGCGCGCTGCAGCCGGCAGCAGCAAGCGGCAGCAGCATCACAAAATAGATCAGCACATATCTGCTCTTGGCTTCCCAAATCATATGGAAAAGGAAGCCGCCGAAAATATTCAACATAAAATAGGCCGCCGGCAGGCTCCATTCTTTCCGCTTTAGGATGAAAAAAGCCGCCGCAAGCAGAAAGACTACAAAGTGGTAGCCATTCATCAGTTCACACAGAATCGTCCTTCCTGTTCCAAATATAAAATAATGGGCCAGCGCCGAGTCATTCTCCGTATGGCGCATCCCCCATTCATTGGAAAGCATCGTCAGGAAAGTAGGCTCGTTCCACTGTGAAGTAAATTTCTTGTAAATATAGTTCAGCGCATACCGTTGTTCATGAACCAGTCTGCCAAGAGACGACTGCAGATCGGCCAGACACTCTCTCGCCGTCGCCTCCTCGTCATACCCGTTCCACGCATATACGTTCCAGTTATAGGCGTTGTACCAGCCGCACGGATAACCTCCCTCATCCGTCTCCTGAAATCCCATGGCCACCCATGCAATCATCGGCACGCCGGACGGAAACTCCTCCAAACCGGCTCTGTCTGCATAGACCGCTCCGAGAAGTCCCCCCCCCAGCCGCGAAAAAATGCCCATGGCAATAGCGATCGGAATCACAATATATTTTTTGCGGTAAAAAGCGTACAACGTCAGTGATATAACCGCCGCGGCCACCATAATAGCGATGTTGGTTTTCACCGTAACGCCTGCCGCAAACAGGATGCAGGCGCCGCACAGATACCGCCATCTTTCCGACTTCATAAAACGGATCACACAGTAGACGCCGAGAGTACCCAACGTCCATCCGATCACATCGCCGTAAACGAAAGTCGCCGTCAGGAACAAAGGAAGCATCCCCATCGATAACAACGACTCCGTTTTCCGTATCTTTTCCTCCTCAAAGATCTCTTTCGTGATCCGGTTGAGCGTCCACAAAAGTACAACGATACATCCTGTACTGATCAGTTGGAAAACCCGATCGTTGCAGGCGCCTGCCAGCCGCCACAAGACTTCCAGAAAAGCTACAATCCCGATCTGATACGAATAACTGAACAGATATCCTCCCGGATTCAACTCGCCGTAATCACCTTGTATAAAAGCGGCGGCGATCTGGCTTACGGTCTCTCCGTCGCAGATCGCCTTGGCTCTTACGGTAAACACGATCGCGATACATAACAAGGCGCAGAAAGCCAGCGCCGCGCCGTCAAAGAATTTCCATCGAACCAGCCTGTCTCTCACACAGTACAACAGGCCGAACACCGCCGCCGCATACAATATCATAAATACCGGATTGTCCCATTTATACCTCGCCGCCTCCATGTCCAAATACAGATTAAAATAGGTGGTGCGAAGCATACTGTTCACCGTATTGAAAATCAGCATCGCACCCAGAATAACAAGATAAAAATATGTGAGAAACCGGACAATCTTTTTGGCATCCGTCCTTTTTTTCTCCGCCATCAGCGCACTCCTTTTCACCCAAAAAGGCCAAACCTCTCGATTCAGCCTTTTTGTCTTTCTGCAATTCAGATCGTGTCTGTATCCTCTTTATTTTCTTACCAGATGTCTCGGCAGACCGTTTACGAACAGGGGCTGCAGTTCGCCCATGATCAGCGGTCTTGCATATTTCTCGTACCCTTCCGTCAGGCCCTTGCCGTCGGCGGTGATCCACTCGTCGGGCACGTTTCTCTCCACATTGGCGATGACGTGGATGTCGTATGCGCTCGTGCCGCACTGATAAGGCGCCTCGCCGTTTCTGTCCAGTGTGATCATCATGCCGGTCTTGCCTTCCTCTGCAGCCATCACCGCGTCATAGCCGACTTGGAACGCCTCGTTGATATCCGTCAGCGACGCCAGATGGGTAGCCGCTCTCTGCAGCGTGGAGAACTCGATGGCGCGCGTCTTTAAGCCCGTCTCGGCAGCGATCTTTTCCGCCAGCATAACCGCCGTGCCGGACATCTGCTTGTGTCCGAATGCGTCCACCGCTACTTCCCTGCCGATCTCGCATACATATCTGCCGTCGGCCACTTTGACGCCCTCGGATACCGCGATGACCACGGAAGATTTCCGCGCCGCCAGATCCTTGACGTCCGCTACGAACTGATCGATATCAAACACTCTCTCCGGAAGATAGATCGCGTCGCAGCCGCTGCAGTCGTCGCCCTTGGCCAGCGCTGCCGCCGCGGTCAGCCAGCCCGCGTTGCGCCCCATGATCTCCACGATGCAGACCGTGGGCTTTTTGGCGCCGAAAGACTCGTTATCGCGGATAATCTCTTTTAACGATGTAGCGATGTACTTGGCTGCGGAGCCGTAACCCGGACAGTGGTCCGTCACCGGGAGGTCATTGTCGATCGTCTTGGGAACGCCCATGAACCTCTGCGGTTTGTTGTGCGCCGCCGCGTAGTCGGACAACATCTTTACGGTGTCCATGGAGTCGTTGCCGCCCGCATAGAAAAGGCACTCGATATCATGCTTCTCCATGATCTCAAATATTTTCTCATATACATCCTCGTGGCCCTCGATCTTAGGCATCTTAAAACGGCAGGAGCCTAAGAACGCGGAAGGCGTTCTCTTTAAGAGTTCGATCCCCGTCTCGTCGTCCAAGTACTCGCCCAGATCGATCATCTTGTCTTCCAGAAATCCCTCGATACCGTGCACCATACCATAGATCTTCTTTACACCCAGCTTCTTCGCCGCGGCATAGACGCCCGCAACGGAAGAATTGATGACGGCTGTAGGGCCGCCGGACTGTCCAACAACAATATTTCCTTTCATCGCTGTCTCTCCTTTATCCTTCATGATTAGATTTGATTTTCTGTCCGCATTCCGGACACACAACGATTATAACAAATAAATCCGGCAAGTACAAGGAAAAACAATTTGAATTTGCCGTCAGGAAATGGTATACTTTTTTCGTATCTTTTATTTCGGGGCATTCCGCGGCGCGCGGAAGGGAGGACTGTATGGGCGACTACATCATAAGCTGCTGTTCCACGGCGGACATTTCGGAAGAACATTTCCATAGCCGGGACATTCACTATATCTGTTTCCACTATGAGCTGGACGGCGTCCAGTACGCCGACGATCTGGGAAAGACCATGTCTTTTGACCAGTTCTATTCCGCCATGGCCAACGGTGCGGACACCAAGACTTCCCAGATCAACGTCGAGGAGTACAGCGCCTATTTTGAGCCCTTTCTGCAGGAGGGCAAAGACATTATCCATCTGACGCTCTCGTCCGGCATCACCAGTACGATCAATTCCGCCAATATCGCGGCGGATATGCTGGCGGACAAATACCCTGACCGCAAAATCTACATCGTGGATTCGCTGGCGGCCTCGTCGGGTTACGGACTTCTGATGGACAGGATGGCCGATCTGCGCGACGACGGCATGGATATCGACGCGCTGCGTGAATGGGCGCTGGCCAACCGCCTGAAATTAAACCACTGGTTCTTTTCCACCGACCTGACCTTTTTTATCAAAGGGGGCCGTATCTCGAAGACCTCCGGCTACATCGGCGGTATGCTGAATATCTGCCCGCTGATGAACGTAGATTACGAGGGCAGGCTGATTCCCCGCTACAAGATCCGCACCAAGCGCAAGGTGATTCAGACGATCGTGGACAAGATGGAGGAATGTATCGAGGAAGGCTGCGATTATAACGGCAAATGCTACATCTCTCATTCCGCCTGCTACGAGGACGCCAGAGCGGTGGCCGATCTGGTTGAGAGCCGCTTTCCCCACCTGAACGGACGGGTTCTCATCAACAGTATCGGCACGACCATCGGCGCGCACACCGGCCCCGGTACGGTAGCCCTGTTCTTCTGGGGCAAAGAGAGAATCAATTAAGCATCAGCACCGCAGCAGATAGACAAAATAGGCCGCATACCCCGCCAGCATACAGACGCCGCCCAGCCGTCCCAGCCGCTTGTTTCTAACCACGCAGAGCCAGAGCAGTACGGCGGCTGCGATACACACGATACTGTCTATCAGGAAATTTTCGGCATACCTGACAGGCGTGATCAGGGCGGAAATGCCGACTACAAACAGGATGTTAAAGATATTGCTGCCTACGATATTGCCCACGGCGATATCCGCTTTTCCCTTGATGGCCGCCGTCGCGCTGGTCACAAGCTCCGGCAGCGACGTGCCGAACGCCACGATCGTCAGGCCGATCAGCCGCTCGCTCATCCCGAAGATATGCGCCAGTTGTTTGGCGGCGTCCACCGCCAGCTGCGAGCCCAGCACGATCAGCCCGCCGCCGACCACGATGAGAAGCAGCATCTTCCAGACAGGCATGGGCTTTTCGCCCGCGTCTTCACCGCCGGTCTGTTGTTCCCCGGCTCCGGCTGCGGACGTCTCTTTCTTCTTGGCCATGATCCACAGATACGCCATATAAGCGCACATAAACACCAGCAGGAGCAGGCCGTCGATATGCCCTACCGTGCCGTCGGTAAAGCCTATCCCCATCAAAAGCGCGGAGATCAGCACCACAAAAGGAATCTCATACCTGACCGTGGATCTCTGCACCGCGACCGGCGCGATCACGGAGGTGATTCCCAGAATCAGAAGAATGTTCATGATATTGCTCCCCACGACATTTCCGATCGTGATGTCCGCGCTGCCCTTCAGCGCCGCCGACACGCTGACCGCCGCCTCCGGCAGCGACGTTCCCATCGCCACGATCGTCAGGCCGATCACAAGCTGCGAGATGCCGAACCGCTCCGCCAGATCGCCCGCGCCGTCCACGAACCAGTCCGCGCCTTTCACCAGCATCACAAATCCCAGCGCCAACAGTACCAGTTGAATAAATACCTCCATAAGTCCCTCCGATGTGTTTATTTGTGTTTCTGTTCTTCTCTTAGTAATAGTGTGAAAAATCACACTGATGTGCTGATTGTTTCACAAAACGAACCTTGTTCGTTTGGGAATTTGTGCCAGAGCGTCACAAATTCCCCTGATGGCAGACGCGAATTTGAGATTCGCGTCGCCCCATCGCGGGAACGCTCCGGAATGAGGATTCTTATAAAAAAGAGACTTCTAACATCATGCGATGCTAAAAGTCTCGTTCTTTCCACTCCAGTGCCCGTCCAGTGCCCGCCAAAGACTCATGCGTCCCGGCCTGTCACAGAAAGCGTGTAAACATGACATAAGTCAGGGTATGTTGCTTACACAGGATAACTACTCCCTTTTAACGGTTATCGTTTATACCGCAACACGGCTATCGATTTACTGATATATCTACTGTAGCGTATGGGAGGACATTTGTCAAGCCTGATTTCTAGGGAAGTTGCAAAATCGCCGCGGGTTATGCTATCATGAGGGATAGAAGCAGCCTGACCAGAAACGGAGGAAACCCATGAACCATACGCGCAGAAAGCCGCTCGAACCGCCACATAACCCGCCGCATAGCACACTGTCCGAACCGTCGCGCAGTCTGCCGCGCATGGTACTGTCCGCAGTTGTTATCCTGCTGGCGATGAACCTGCGTATGATCTGCACGCGGGCAGCATATACGCAGACCGGCGCTTTGCCGCTGCACCTGCCGGCGGGATGGACGGCGGCGGAGATCGCGGCGTTTCTCCTCGTCTTCTGGATCAATCTGTTTCCCACCTTTGATGTGCGCCCCGTCTCCACCGCCCGCAATAAGATTCTGGCGGACGGCGTCAGCCTGCTGCAGCTTTTCCTGGCGACTGTGGCGGCGGAAGCGGTCTGCTGCGTCGGACTGGCGGTATGGCCGCCGCCGCTGCCGGACGGTGTGAGCTCCCGCGACTTCTTTTTTTCCATGGGATATGTGTTCGTATGGGCGCGGTATCTGGCCATAGCGTTTCTGGTAGAGTTTGTGTTGTTTTGGAACGGCATCCTCCGCGTCTACTTCACCTCCGTGCAGCTTGGCATCAGATGGCGCGTGGCCGGCATTCTGTGCGGCATGATCCCGATTGTGCATCTGTATGTGTTGTGCCGGATCATCTCGATATGCCACAATGAATGGTTCTATGAAAATGAAAAATATATCCTCGACCATATCCGCGCGGAGAATGAAGTCTGCCGGACGCGCTATCCGCTCCTGCTGGTCCATGGCGTGTTTTTCCGTGATTTCCGCTTTTTCAACTATTGGGGCAGGATTCCCGCGGAGCTGATCCGCAACGGCGCCCGGATTTATTACGGCAGCCAGCAGTCCGCCGCTTCCGTGGCCCGCTGCGGCGAGGAACTGGCGGCGCGCATCCGGCAGATCGTACAGGAGACCGGCTGCGGCAAAGTCAATATCATCGCCCACTCCAAAGGCGGTCTGGATAGCCGCTACGCCATCTCACGGTGCGGCGCAGCCGACTGCGTGGCGTCCCTCACGACCATCAACACGCCGCATAGAGGCTGCCTTTTTGCCGACTATCTGCTGACCAAGATCCCCGACCGGATCTGCCGCGGCGTCGCCGCAAAATACAACGGCGCGCTGAAGCATTTCGGCGATCCCGAACCCGATTTTATGGAAGCGGTGCACGACCTGACCGCGTCCGCCTGTGTCCGCAGGAATCCCGAAATACCCGATAGCCCGCAGGTTTTCTATCAGAGCGTTGGCTCAAAGATGAACCGCGCGTCAAGCGGCAGATTCCCGCTGAACATGGTATATCCGATGGTGAAACATTTCGACGGCGACAACGACGGACTGGTGTCCGTGGAAAGCATGAAATGGGGCGCGGACTTTACCTGCCGCACTGTGCCCTCCGGCAGAGGAATCTCCCACGGCGACATGATCGACTTAAACCGCGAGAACATCCCCGGCTTCGACGTGCGGGAGTTCTACGTGGATCTCGTGCACAATTTAAAGGAGATGGGGTTCTGAAAGATTGCGGCTCATCAATATAATAGCCATACATGAAACAGAACTGATAAAAGTATGAAATGAATACAAGAAAAGAGATTGTTCGGCAGGCGTCCCTTTCTCCTGCATCTCTCGGATTTCTCCTGTCAAGCCATCGGCGTGTGGACGGGGACGAAATCTTCCACCTCGAACAATCTCTGTTTCATGGTATGTATATTTTATCAAATTCATTCATTTCTGTAAAGTATTTTCTTGTTTTTAAGCAGTCTTTTCCACTCCCTGTCATTTATTTTCATAAATGTTATTATGGAATTTTTAAAATTAGGATGATCATGCGATACGACAAGCCGCAGTACAGTCTTGAACTGCTCGCCGCCATCAGTAAATTCTTTCAGAATCAGCGCCGTATAAGGCTTGCTTGTTTCGACAATATACTGCGGATACTCCACAATTTCTTTCAGATAGCCATAATATCTTTCATAATCATTCGGGTGTCGTTTCTTTATATGCTCTATACGTTCATCCGTAATGATAACCTCGTCTGTAACAATATCCGGGGTGATGCACTGATAAATCTTTTTGTTTATCTTACCAACTAACTGCACCTATATCACTTCTTTTTCGTTTATTGTTTCCATTATATCAAATCCAGTAACTTTGTCCATATCTTCACATCGTTTTATGTTTTTCCGTCCATGTGCGCAGTGCGATCCTGCCAAAGAGCTTTTTGATACAACAGGAAATACCGAAAGAATTTTCTATGGTATAAAAAGGCGCCGGATCACTCCGGCGCACATAATAAAAGTTTCGTTTTTATATACCAATGCCAACTTGTCTTCCTGCATCTACTCCGCCATATAGATCGCGGCCCGCTTCTCGATCTCCGCCAGCGCATCCTCCAGCTGCCGCTCTCCGTTTAAGTAGCCGCTGCCCACTTGGAACACCGTGCTCTCCAGCACGCTGTCGGTGATGTACGCCGTCTGCAGCGAGGCGAGACGCTCTTTAAATGCCGCCGTCTCCTCCGCCGTGGGCCAGTAAGTGCATAGCGTGATGGGCTCCTCGTCCCCATAGCTGCTGGAGATATAGCCGTACTCGTTATTCTCTCCCAGATCCGCGGGCGGCGCAAGCTGCTTGTCAAAGGCCGCCTGATTCAGCGGAAAGCCGTTGTAATTGGCCTGTGACTCAGCGGAGAGGAACAGATCCATAAAGGATTTCGCCGCGTCGGGCTGGGCGGAGGCGGCGCTGATTGCCAGCAGTGTTCTGGGCTTGAACACGTCCATACACTGTCCCTGCATGGGAATCACACGGACGTCCTCGCATCCCGGCGCTCTTTCTAAGCCCAGCATCTCCGCATAGTACCACATATCGTCGATGTCGCCGCTCGCCATATGCTGCTCGCCGCTGATCACCTCCAGCACATCGTTGCCGGCGCTGGCCTCATAAGCGGAGAGATCGATCCCTTCGTAGGAAGAAAGCCTCTCGTTGCGCTCCATATATTTGGCCAGAATATCTTTGTCCAGTCCGTCCATCTGCGCATCGTAGATGCGCTTGCACTGTTCCAGATATGCCCGGATCACTTCCATGTCCAGCGTGCCGTCCTCCGCAATCCACAACGGTGCGCTCGTATAGACAAAGCGTTTCAGCACTTCCCCGCTGCTCACCATGCCGGTCAGATTCTCTCCGGGGTAGTCCGCGCGCATCCGTTCCAATGCGTCCGCCACACCTGACAGATCTGTCATATCTGTCACATACTTTTCCTGCGCGCCCAGCACCGGCAGTTCCATGACTGCAGGGGCCATATACGCCCTGCCGTCCACCTTCAATGCCTCGATCACATTGTCAAAGAGCGGCTCTTTCTGACTGTACTGCGAGAAATAGTCCGTGAGGTCGAGGAGCAGCCCCTTTTCGATATAGGAATCCATCGGCAGACCGTCCAGCACGAGCAGATCCGGCCCCGTGCCCGCCATAATCTCCGTGTTCAGCTTTTTCAGCGCATCGTCTCTGGTCACGGCGCCGTCTTCTATGCCGATCTCGTAGGAGACGAACCACTCCGGATTCTGCGTCTGGAAATAAGAGATCGCCTGCCGGATGTCGTCATTTTCCTCGAGGCTATAGACCGTCAGTATATTTTCCGGCACCGTCGGCACGTCCGGATCGTAGGTGAAATGCAGCAGTTTACTGCCCGCGCAGAGCGCCAGAAACTCGTCGTCCGCAATCTGCAGCGTGGCGATCAGCGCATAGTCCGGGTTGCTTAAGTGCGAAAGCGCGCCGTCCACAACCTGTTCCACCATGTTGCCGCCCACGGAATGCCTGTGGATGCCCTTCGGCCCAAAGAGATAGACCGTGCCGTCGTCCGCAGGCAGCAGGCTCATCGTGGCATAATAGTGGCCGTTGTAGTAACGGCCCCCGTAGGTTTTCTGCACGAAATCCGCCAGCACCGCATCCGCGATATATTCCTCCGCATCCATGTCATAGACTGTCGGCATCTCCATGCCGTCCATCTCGCAGTCGATATACAACAGGTTGTCATGCGCCCAGACATGGGAACTCTCGTCCGGCGTCAGCACCTTGCCGCCGCTGCCGTCCGGATGCAGCTCATAGACGCTGCGGTTGGTCCGCACGAAAAACCGCCCGTCGGTATTCACTTCCAAGTCTCTGGCATAGCCGTCCTCCTCCGCGAATGTAAAGGCCAGCGGAATCTCTGTTCCGTCGGGCGCATAGAGGGCGACCTCCTGCTGCCAGTCCTCGCTCTCCGTGTCGGGCACATAGACCACCGCCGCCGTGCCGTCCGGCAGCATCGCCATCCCGCTTACGTAATATGTCTCCTCCGCTTTCATCGCGGTGTACCACGCCGGATCGTCCTGCGTCCACGTCGCGCCGCCGTCCTTGGAGACGAAAATGCCCGTCTCCGTGTCCATAATGACGAGACTGCCGTCCTCCCGCATTCCCATAAAAGCCGGTGTGGAAAGCTGCCCTGACAAGTCGATCTCCTGCTCCACGTACCGCCCCATGGCGGTCTGGCCGTCGGAAGACGCGCCGCCCTGCCCCTGTGCACCGCCACCCGCAGCGTCCGCGGCGGACTGCGTTCCCGCCTCGTTCGTCCTATCCGCGGCACATCCGGCAAGTCCCAGCGCCATCACCGCCGCCAGCGTAACGGCGGCAATCCTGCGCAAATCCCACACGCCGCGTTTTCCGCCCTGTTTTCCGTTTTTTCCAGCCATCTTCCTATTCCGCATTGTTCTTCCCTTTTCCCTTTATTTTTCCGTTTCTATATGCAATTTTTAAAAGATTCATAGCCTTTAGACTGTGCAGTTTCACATATAAAACAAAACATATCTTTCTTACTCCGCCATATAGATCTCCGCATCCTTCTCGATCGCCGCCAGCGTCTCCTCCAGCGTGCGCTCCCCTTTCAAGTAGCTCACGCCCTCTCCCACCACGGCATCCTCCAGCATCGACGGAATATAAGCCGTCGTGAGCGCGCCGATCTGCGCCTTGAAATCCGCGATCTGCGCATCCTCCGGCCAGTAGATCGTGAAGTCGAACTGCTTGCCGTTCTTCCACTGGGTAGACAGGTAGACATACTCGTTGTTGGGGCCTAAGTAGGAAGCCTCCGGCGTAAACTGCCTGTCAAAAGCGTCCTGATTCAGCGGAAACCCGCTATACATACACTGGACGTCGGCGGACAGGAAGACGTCCAGAAAAGCCTCCGCCTCCTCTTTCTTGTCCGAGGCGGCGCTGACGCCGATCAGCGTCTTAGGCGCGAACACGCCCGTGCACTGTCCCTGCATCGGCACGGCGGTGACGTCGTCGCAGTCTTTCAGAAAATTCCGCCGGATGGAAAGCAGCTCCGCATAAGTGTAATAAGAAATCGTCCAGCCGCTCAAAAGTTTCATCTCGCCCATGGCATAGGCGTTGACGCCCTGCTGGATGCCGTGCTCGACCATGCCGGTTCTGATCTCCTCCGCGCCGAAGCCCGTATAATACGGGCCGTCCTCGCCGTAGGCTTTGACAACGTCCGTGGAAATGCCGTCCATCTGGGCGTCCCAGATACGTCTGCACTGTTCCAGATATTGCCCGATACTGTCCGTATTCAAAGAGCCGTCTTCTTTTACCCATGCGGGCTCGCTGGTGCTCACAAACTGCCCCAGCAGATCTTTTTCATCGCAGATGCCGACGATGTCCGCGCCGGGATTGGCCGCCCGCATCTTTTCCACCGTATCCGCCACACCTGACAGGTCTGTCAGTTTTGCAGTCTCGGCCTCTTTCGCCACAAGCATCGGCAGAATCACCGTGCCGCACGCCATGTACGCCCTGCCGTCCGTCTTCAGCGCCTCGACCACACTGTCAAAGAGCGGCTCCTTCTGGCTATACTGCGCCAGATAGTCGGTGAGGTCAAGCAGCAGCCCTTTTTCCACATAAGAATCCATCGGCAGCCCGTCCAGAACGATCAGATCCGGGCCGGTGCCCGCCATAATCTCGGTGTTCAGCCTTTTGGCCGCATCCTCCGCCGTCACCGAATCGCCGTCGCTCACGCCCACCTTATAGGAGATAAAAGTGTCGGGATGCGCCGTCTGAAAAGCGCTGATCGCCTGCCGGACGTCCGCATTTTCCCGCAGACTGTAGATCACCAGCGTATTTTCCGGCAGACTGGGCACATCCGGATCATAGCGGAACCGCACCACCTTACCGTTGTCAAACAGCGCCAGAAAAGCGTCTCCGTCCAGCGCCAGCATGGAGATAAAATGATAGGCCGGATTGCTCAGAAGCGAGAGGTCGCCGTCCACGATCTGTTCCATCATGTTGCCGCCCACCACATGGCGGTGGATGCCCCTGCTGCCCGCGATATAGAGCGTGTTGTCCGCACCCGGCAGCAGATATGTGTCGCAGGAGTAAACGCCGTTAAAGGAGCGCTCCGCATAGTTGGCCGCCATAAATTCCGCCAGAACCTCGTCCTCCACATACGCGCCCGCGTCCAGATCGTAGATGAACGGCGCGTCCGTGCCCGCATCCAGATAGAGCAGACTGCCCCGCGCCCAGATCCACAACGCGCTGGCTGCTTCGGAGCCCAGACCGGTGATCTTGCTGCTGCCGCCGTCCGTTGTGATCTCGTACACGCCGTCGAACGTCTGTGCGAAAATGCGCCCTTCCTCGTTTACGATCACTTGGCTGACATATTTTTCATCTTCCGTCAGCGTCATCTCCACCGGCACTTCCGTGCCGTCAGGCAGGATGAGCTTCACCACGGGCCGGAAGTCTTCGCCGCTCTCCGGCGGATTATACACCACCACCGCCGTACCGTCAGGCGTCATCGCCATCGCGCTGATGAAAATCTTTTCCTGCTTCATCTGTTCAAACCACGCGGCTTTCTCCACGCGCCATGTATCGCCCTCGTCCTCGGATACAAGCACCCCGGCGATCTGATCCAGTATGACGATGCGCCCGTCCGCCAGCCGTCCCATAAACTGCATCTCCATGCCGGCGTCCTGCGCTTTTAACTGCTCCGTCAGATCGATCTGCGTCTCCACATACCGCCCCATGGACACCTCTTTGTCTATGGAGGCGATAGTCCCCTCCGGCGCGGCGCCGTCCTGTGCCGTACCCCCCCCAGACCGCTGCCGCCGCAGCCCGCCAGCGCAAGCGTCAGCGATGCCGCCGCTGCGACTGCCGCAAGTTTCCTTCCTATTCGCCTGATCTGCATTTTTCGTCTCCTCCCTGTTCTCTGTCTCTCCCTATTCTTTGTCTCTCTGTTCTTTATCTCTCTGTTTGTTCTTTATCTCTCTGTTTGTTCTTTATCTCTCTGTTCTTTATCCCGAAAATCTTCTGTGACTCTCCCGATTTTTATTACCGCTGCGGAGCACTCTCTCATCTCCACTTCTGTGCACTCCCGCAACATGGCAGCGCAAATCACAAATTCACATCCACCGTTTCCATTATCCCCAGTATACCAGAGCAATCTCTAACCTTCCTCTATAAAAAATGAAGAAATCAAACCGCCTTCTTCAGAGAAACTTCATAATAAATTTCGCTCTTTTAGAGACTTTTTCAAGAATTGTATGATAATATAATAAAAGCAGGCGCAGCAGCCTGTTTCCAAAGAATTGCTTTGCAATTTTTCCGGAATGCTTTACGTTACCAGCATCAGAGAGATGATTTCATAAAATTGCTTCGCAATTTTTCCGAAAATGATTTACGTTTCCGGAATCAGCAAATCATATATAAGTATACTGAGAATCCTATATACCATACCGAAAAAGGAGAAGGCCGATATGCGTATCCTGCTGGCCGAGGACGACAAGGATCTGAATAAGGCGCTGACATGGCAGCTTACCGGACGCGGTTACAGTGTAGACTCCTGCTTCGACGGAGACGAAGCGCTCTACTACGGCGCGCAGGACATCTACGACGTGATCCTGCTCGACCGTATGCTCCCCTGTCAGGCGGGAACGGAAGTGCTGGCCACCCTGCGCAGACAGTCGGTGCACGCGCCCGTCATCCTGATCACGGCGCTGGGTACGCTGGAGGACAAGATCGAAGGGCTGGATCTGGGCGCCGACGACTATCTGGTGAAGCCCTTTGCCTTCGAGGAACTGCTGGCGCGCATACGCTGCGTCACCAGACGTTCCGCCGTCCTGCAGGCGCAGCCGGACGCGCTCGTCTATGAGGATATTTCCTGGTCGGCGCAGGATTTGTGCCTCACCGGGCCGGCGGGCAGCAACACCCTGTCCCGGCGGGAAGGCGGCCTGCTGGAAAGTTTCCTCCATCTGCCGGAGCAGACCATCGCCCGGGAGACGCTTCTGTTAAAAGTCTGGGGCCCGGACAGCGATGTGGAGGAAGGAAATCTGGACAATTACGTCTATTTTCTCAGACGCCGCCTGAAAGCCGTCGGGAGCCGTCTGCAGATCAAAACCGTGCGCGGCGTGGGGTACAGGCTCGCCCCGGCGTCCTCCGGCGAGCAGGCGAACCGCTCCGCTCAGACATCGGAAACGGCCCGCGGCAGAAAGGCATAAGATGTTCCGTAAAGCACACGTATTCTTTACTATCCTCTGCGGCGGCAGCACGGCGGCCATCATGATCGCCATGTCGCTTCTGTATCTGCGCGTTTCCGAGGGCAATCTGCAAAGCAGCCGCTTCCAGTCTTTTCAGAACGACATCGGCACCATCACCGCCAATCTGGAGCAGTCCACCTATGTGTCCATGCAGTGGCTCTCCCGGCTGGAAGCCCAGAGCGGCTATATCATCTATGTGACCGACAATGGCGTTCCCTTTCTGCACAATTCGCTGAACGGTTCTATTGACCTGCATAGTCAATCTCTGCTGCAGGAAAGTCTGGACGCTTACGATACCCGGATCGCGATCGAGCCCGCCATGCCCGACGGCAATAGCTACTCCGGCATCTGGCACATCGAATACGCCTTCGCCTCCCCGACGACCGGCGATTCCTACTATGCCTCCCGCATCGACATCGAGCGCGACCGTTCCGACACGCTGATCATGATACTCAGCTCCCTGCGTCCCCTCCGCGAATCGATCCACCGGCAGCGCATCCTCTTTGCATGGATCGACGCCATCGCCTGCGCGGTGCTTTTCCTGTTCGCATGGTTCTTTACGGGCAGAATCTTAAAGCCCCTCAGAGTCAATCAGGAAAAGCAGCTCCGTTTCATCGCGGCGGCCTCTCACGAACTGCGGACGCCTCTGTCGGTGATCCTGACCAGCAGCGAGTGCTGCGAAAATGCCTCCGACGAGGAGCGCGGCGGATTTCTCCGGACGATCCGCCGGGAAGGGCAGCGCATGAACGGCCTGATCGACGATATGCTAACGCTGACACGCTCCGGCGCAAACCGCTTTCCCATCGAGTGTAAAGAGACGGATCTGGATACTCTGTGCCTCAACGCCTGTGAAGCCTTCGAACCGCTATGCCGCGCCAAAGACCTGACGCTGGCGTTTACGCTGCCGGAGACGCCCACGGCCCGCTGCCGCTGCGACGCCGACCGCATCGCGCAGGTGCTCTCGATCCTGCTGCACAACGCCGTCAGCTACACGCCGCCCGGCGGACGGATCGAACTGGCCCTGCGGCAGCGCCGCGAACGCCGGACTTTCTATGAGATCGTCGTCGCCGATACGGGAATCGGCATCGCGGATGAGGACAAGCCGCACATCTTCGAGCGTTTCTATCGGGCGGAAAAATCCCGCAGCGCCAAAGGGCACTTCGGGCTCGGACTCTCCATCGCCTATGAAATCGTAAAAGCCCACCGCGGCAGAATCGCCGTACACGACAATCCGGGCGGCGGCAGCGTCTTTACGGTGCGCCTGCCCGCATAACCCCTCCCCGCCTTTTCCGGCATCGGGCTTGAAATTGCGCCCGCTATCTTTTATACTGTAAAAAGACGGGCCGGCGCTTCACGCACTTTCCGCGCGGCGCGGCGCGTTGTAACAATATACACGTAAAAGGAGAGCTATGCCTTATGCCGGATTTTTTTTATGAACCTATCCAAATCTTAGAAAAGATCAAAGACGGCTACGGCGCGGAAATGTCGCGGGAAGACTCCGCTTTTCTCTGCGGACTGCTTCGGAAGTACCGTCCCGGAAAAATCTTGGAATTGGGCGTTGCCGCCGGCGGGACAACGGCTGTCATGCTGAACTGTTGTCGCCTGCTGCAGTTGGACACAACGTTGTATTCCGTGGACACCATGGAACATTTCTATCAGGATGCCACTCTGAAAACAGGCTATCTGGCTGACCGTGCGGAAGCTAGGATCAGGGAACCCGGTGCGGAAGCCCCCCCCCGGAAACTATACACGGGCGGGATATATTTGGATTTTGCCGACGAGATAGGCGGCGATATCGACATGGCGGTGATCGATACCGTTCACAGTCTGCCGGGAGAACTGCTGGACTTTTTATCGGTATATCCCGCTCTGAAAAAAGGAAGTATCGTAGTTCTGCACGACATCTGCCTGAATCACCTCAGTGATTTGGACACCTCTTTTGCCACAAAGGTTCTGTTCGATACAGTGACGGCGGACAAAATCATAAAACCCGCCGCTCATGCGGCTGATTATCCCAATATCGCCGCTTTTCGGATTACGGACGACACGGACAGATATCTTAAGGATGTGTTTTCCGCGCTGACGCTGACATGGAAATATATCCCGGAAGAAAGGCACATCGCCCTCTACCGACAGTTCTTTGCAGAACACTACGCCAAGGATATGCAGGATATGTTCCAAGCGGCCTTGTCGTTAAACCAAAGGACAATGGAGAAAAGGTGGCTTCAAAAAATAGAAAAAGGCAGGGCGGCGGCGGACTTACACAAGCTGCTGGCAAAAGCCGCCGACTATGAAAACCGATACATATACGGATATGGAAAATATGGCAAAACATTTGCCGCAGTCATGGAACAGGCCGGCCTGAAGATAAACGGCTTCGTCGTTTCGGATAATCAGGCGCTGCCGCAGGATGCGCCGGAGAAGGTGCAGCACCTCGGCGATATCGAGGACAAGACGGCCCTTTTTATCATAGCGGTGGCGGACAATATCGCGCCTGCGATCAAAACAGAATTAGACAGATACGGTATCCATAGCGTGCTGGCCGCGGGAGACATCCTGACGAGGCTCATGTGAAAAATCACACTGATGTGCTGATTTTTCACACGAGAATTTGAAATGCGCGTCGCCCCATCGCGAGAACGCTCCGGAATGAGGATTCTTATAAAAAAACACGGAAACGCAGATTGATGCAGTCTGTATGTAAAATTTATGGAAAAGGCAGATGCCGCGGATTGCCGCGCTCTGTAAAAAAAATATAAAAAAGGAGAATTCGCCATGACAGACAATTCATTTACTTTTCCCTCCAACCGGCTGGGGTAGTGTCAAAAACTACCCATTTTTTATTGCTAAATTTTAGTAAAAACCTTGATTTTAAGGGAAATCGAAAATA
>CANRFZ010000025.1 GCA_947630025.1 uncultured Lachnospiraceae bacterium | reverse complement strand
GAAGCCATTTGGAGAGCATAGCGGCAGTAATCGGCAGGACAGACGGGAAAGAGCGGGAAGAACTGGACAGCTATATCGGGCAGATGGAAGAAACAGTTGGCAGGCTGGATTTTGCATACCGGACGGGAAATGCGATTACGGATGTGATCCTGCATCAGAAAAAGCAGGAAGCGGAGAAACAAAACATTGCCTTTACGGTGGATTTTACTTATCCCGATAAAAAGCAGATTGATGTTTACGATATAGGGATTGTGTTGAGTAACGCATTGGAAAATGCAATCGAAGCCGCAGGGAAAGCGGAGGGGGCAAAAAGGATCAATGTGCGTTCCTACCAGAGAGGAAGCCTGTTTTTTATTGAGGTTGAGAATGGCTTTTCCGGCAGCCTTACAATGGACAGGGAAACAGGTCTGCCAGTCAGCAGCAAAGAGGACAGGCGGCTTCATGGTCTGGGAATGGAAAACATCAAAAGGTGCGCCGGAAAATACAAGGGAGATATTGATATTGCCATAAAAGAAACGGAGGGAGGAAAGACATTTATTCTCACTGTTATGATGTATGAAAAGACGTTCACACCAAAAATGCCGTAGTTCACGCCATATCTATGAAGTTTGTGGCTAAAAAGCACGATATGAAAGGTAGAAACTGTTAATCTATAAAAATTTATGGTTGGAGGTTGATAGTGTGAAAAATAAGCTCGATAGCTTATTTTTCACACGGGAATTTGTGCCGGAGCGTCACAAATTCCCCTGATGGCAGACGCGAATTTGAGATTCGCGTGGCCCCGTCGCGTAAACGCTCCGGAAAGGGGATTATTATGGCAATAGAGATTACAAATAATTATGGTGCATATGAAAATACATATGCTACGCAGAAGAAAACGGTTGAAAAAACAGAGGGTAAAGAAAGCGGTGTGACCACAAGCACGGTGGAGCTGAAAACTTCAACTCCGGGCAAAACACGGACGGAGCAGATTAAGACGGGATATAGCAATGTGAATGATTACTCTAAATATTTACAGGATAAGTACAGCTATATGAATACGGGAACAACTTCCATGCAGGGAGTTCCGACGACGGTATCGGTATCAAGCGCATTTTTGAAAAAGTGCATGAATGATCCGGAGAAAGCAGCATATTTGGAAGAAAATCTGGCGGCTATTCCAGATTGCGCAGCTTCGTCAGTTGCAAATTGTTATGGGACATTAACAAATCTTAGCTATATGGTTGACGCAAACGGAAATATTTCAATAGCAATATCTGGCACAAGTGATCCCGATGGAAGAATTGCTAGAGAAAATGCAGAGAGAAAAGCAAAAGAGCAAAAGGCAAAAGAAGAAAAACTGGAAAAGAAAAGAGCCGAAGAAAAAGAGCAGGAAGAACGCCTTGCCGAAATGCGGGCAAAGAGAAAGGCAGAGAGCGAAGCCCTGCAATCGCACGAAATAACAGTTGTAGGTAACGATGTTCGGGATTTGACGGAGAAACTGGTTGAAGCAATGGCAAATCCGAACAGTGCCACAGTATCAGCAACGGCAGGGTTTGATGTGAAGGTCTGATTTAAGGTTGGAAACGGATTTCAAGTTCATAGCGTAACGGCGCATGGAACAGTAAATGTAAACCATGCGCCCTTTTGCATTCAAAGGAGAAACAGGCGGAATCGTGTCATTCTCCATGATTTGGCGCCATGCGGACTTTATCCGCATGAAACGGGCGGTCAGGAAAAATAATAATAAAAAATAATGATGAATAGTCCTTGACAACCCGATCGAATAGGTGTATTATCAATTCATATTAAACCTAGCTAATAACTAGGAAATAAAAAGAAAAGGGCAGAGACGGCGCGGCGCGGGATGTTGTGTGCGCTGGGATGCCCGGAACGGAGGAGATTATGGGAAATATTAAAAAGAGCGCAGCGGAGCTGATCGGCAGAACCCCTCTGCTGGAGGTGACGAATTACGAGAAGAACCACGACATTACGGATGCCACGCTGGTGGTGAAGCTGGAATATTTCAATCCGGCAGGCTCCGTCAAGGACCGTATCGCCCTGAGCATGATCGAGGAGGCAGAGAAGTCCGGCACGCTGAAGCCCGGCGCGACGATTATCGAGCCGACTTCCGGCAATACCGGCATCGGTCTGGCGGCGGTAGCGGCGGCCAAGGGCTATCAGGCGATCCTGACGCTGCCGGAGACGATGAGCGTCGAGCGGCGGAAGCTGCTGCAGGCATACGGCGCGAAGCTGGTGCTGACGGACGGCGCGAAGGGAATGAAGGGCGCCATCGCCAAGGCGGAGGAGCTCCGGGATTCGACGCCGGGCGCCGTGATTCTCGGACAGTTTGTGAATCCTGCCAACCCTGCGGTGCACAAGGCGACTACCGGGCCGGAGATCTGGGAAGACACGGACGGCGGAGTTGATATTTTCGTAGCGGGCGTAGGCACCGGCGGAACGATCACCGGCGTGGGCGAGTATCTGAAAGAAAAGAATC
Source organism: uncultured Lachnospiraceae bacterium (assembly GCA_947630025.1). GTDB lineage: Bacteria > Bacillota > Clostridia > Lachnospirales > Lachnospiraceae > UBA3282. The sequence goes on along the minus strand of CANRFZ010000025.1, from coordinate 30,772 downwards.
CGGCGGTAAAGATTGTGGCGGTGGAGCCGGAGAGCAGCCCGGTTCTGTCGGGCGGCGCGCCGGGGCCGCATAAGATTCAGGGAATCGGCGCGGGATTTGTGCCCGACGTGCTGAATACGGGCATCTACGACGAGATCATCAAAGTCTCCAACGAGGACGCCTTTGCCGCAGGCAGGGCGATTGCGACAGAGGAGGGCGTTCTGGTGGGAATTTCTTCCGGTGCGGCGCTCCACGCGGCGACGCTGCTTGCGAAGCGCCCGGAGAATAAAGGAAAGACGATTGTGGCGCTGCTGCCCGATTCCGGCGACAGATATCTGTCCACACCGCTTTTCTCCGCAGAATAGCATAGCGTGAAGGGCATTCTGCGGAACGGTATTTTACAAGGCAGGCCGCATTTAAAAAATAGCGGCAGCAGTATTTTACAAAATAGGCAGCGGTATTTTACAAAACAGAGTACCATTCTGTAACCTTTTATGTTTTAACTTTACTTTTTTTAACAGATAGTGAAAAAACTTAACGGAAGTGTGGAAAAGACAACTGTTTTGTGTTACACTTATTTTGTTTTTATATGCGCATGGGTTTACAGAATGGTACACGTTTCTGTAAAATAGCCTCTGTTATAACAACTTAGCATTTTCGTAAACTGCCGCACGGTAGCGGAAAGTGGAGAGCGCCATCCCGCACTCTTTCGCTGCAGCCGTACCGGTGATTTTTTTTGCTTTCCATCGCTGATAGGCGTTGTGGAAATTTTCCGGCAAAGGGCGGGAAGGTCTGCCGAAGCGGACTCCGCGTGCTTTTGCTGCTGCAATTCCCTCCGCTTGCCGCTGGCGGATATTGACGCGCTCGTTCTCCGCCACAAAAGAGAGAATTTGAAGCACGATGTCGCTGAGAAACGTCCCCATCAGGTCTTTACCCCGGCGAGTGTCCAAAAGAGGCATATCCAGCACCATGACGTCTATGCTTTTTTCTTTTGTCAGAACACGCCACTGTTCCAAAATTTCTCCATAGTTTCTGCCCAGACGGTCAATGCTTTTGATGCAGAGAAGATCTCCTTTTTTCATGCGTCGCACGAGTCTCTTGTACTGTGGGCGTTCAAAGTCCTTGCCGGATTGCTTATCCATAAAAATATTTTTCTCCGGAATCTTTAGCTCATGGAGCGCGGTTAGTTGTCGATCCTCATTCTGCTCCTTAGTACTGACCCGGATATAACCGTAAATTGCGATATTATCTGCCTCCTTTCTCATGGAATGATTTATGTTACTGACATCAGAGAATATGATTCGATAGGGTAGGTGCACAAACAGGGATGTGACGTTTGATAAAAGAGAGCGCTATATAAGAGAGGGGGGACTTCTCTGCCTTTTTATGCGTGTCTTTCTAGGACAGACAACGCAGGATATTCAAAACTGTGCTCATACATATATTCCGGAGCACAGTCAATCGTGCCGTCCATCCATGTTATGACGCCGTGTTCCAACGTCATATTTCTAAATATTTCAGCATTTTTCAGAGGCTCAAAGACAGATCCGATAAGGCATGAAGCATCAAAAAGCCTCTGTTCGCCATTGGAAAAAGTAAGAATTATTATCATATCTTCCAGTGGTTTGGCGTTTGTAATTTTGAGTGAAGTTTCCGGGCTTTGCCCATAAACCATACCATTTAACACAAACATAAATGTCTCCTATTACTCAAAATTATATGAGACCGCTTCCGTAAAAAATATCCCAAAGCTTACCGCCCCTTAGCGTGGGAAGATTACTGCCGGGATATCATTTCATTTATGCGATACGCGCAGGATGCACTGCATATTTTTAGTATAGGCAAAGCCGTGGAAAAAATCAATATGAATTACAAATCCACAGGCGAATTTTACAGGCGGCCCTGCCCTGCGTCCCGCTTGCAAAACGGAGCGTAATCCCCTATACTGGATATGGCGGCAGCCGGCCTGCCACGCGGCAGCGCGGGCGCGGGAAATGGACGCCGCACGAGGATAAAAGAGGACGTTTGCGTGGCACTTCAATTCTACTTCGGGGCTTCCGGCTCCGGCAAAAGCCGACAACTTCATCAGGATCTGATCCGCGAGGCGGCGCGGCATCCCGAGACGGACTATCTGCTGATCGTTCCCGACCAGTTTACGATGCAGACGCAGATGGATCTGGTGGTGGAACATCCCGACCACATCATTATGAATATCGACGTGTTGAGCTTCGGCAGACTGACGCACCGTATTCTGGAGGAAGTGGGCTGCCGCGCGCTGCCGGTGCTGGACGATACCGGCAAAAGTCTGGTACTTCGCAAGGTGGCGCAGCAGTGCGGAGACAGGCTGCGGGTTATGGGGAGGCATCTGCACAGGATCGGCTACATCCATGAAGTCAAATCCGCCATTTCCGAGTTTATGCAGTACGGGATCGGCGTACAGGAGATGGAGAAGCTGACCGAGTTCGCCAGACCGCGGGGCGCGCTGTACTACAAGCTGCAGGATCTGGGCGTGATCTACCAGGCGTTTCTGGACTATATCCGCGACAGGTTTATCACGACGGAAGAAACGCTGGACAGGCTGTGCGAGGCGCTTCCGAAGTCCGGCATCATCCGCAGGAGCGTGATCGCCTTCGACGGTTTTACCGGGTTTACGCCGATCCAGTACCGCGTGATCCGGGAGCTGATCCGGCTGGCCGGGCGCGTGATCGTGACGGTGACGGTGGACGACAGGGAGAATCCGTATGAGCCGGACGGGGAGCACAGGCTTTTTCATCTGAGCAAAAAGACGGTGGCGGATCTGCGGCGTCTGGCGAAGGATGCGGGCAGCGCGGAGGAGAAGCCGGTGTGGTGCCGGACGAGGATCGACGGCAGGCTGCCGCGCTTTGTGCACAATGGGGAGCTGGCGCATCTGGAGCGGAACCTTTTCCGATACGACGCGCAGACATATGACGGGCCCGCGGAGCATATCTCGCTCTTTGAGGCGTCCACGCCCAAGCAGGAGATCCGGCAGGTGTGCATCGCCATCCGGCGGCTTCTCATGGATGCTCAGAAGCAGGGACAAAGCCTGTACTACCGGGATATCGCGGTGGTGACGGGCAATATGGAGGTCTACGCGGACGCGGCGCGGGAGGAATTTGAGCGGTTCGGCATCCCGATTTATCTCGACCATACGCAGGGTATCCTGCGCAACCCTTTTGCGGAATATATCAGGAGCGCGATGCAGATCGTTCTGGAGGACTTTTCCTACGAATCGGTCTTTCACTATCTGCGGACGGGCATGACCGGTTTCGACCGGGAGGAAACGGACCGTCTGGAAAATTATGTGCGCAGGTTCGGTATCCGGGGCCGCAGGAAATGGTCGCAGCTCTTTGTCTACAAGGAGGAGGACAGAGAGGGCGGGGAGGCGGCTCTGGCGTGGCTGGAACGCTACAATGCCATGCGGCAGCAGTTGATGGAGCAGCTTGCGCCCCTGCTTGCGCCGGCGGAAACGGCGGGGGAGCGTGTGCGTGCGTTGTATGATTTTTTTGTGCGCAGCGAGCTGCAAATGAAGCTGAAGCGCTACGAGAACCGATTCCGCGAGGAGGGCGACGCGGCGCGGGCCAAGGAGTACGGTCAGATCTATGCGCTGGCGGTGGATCTGCTGGATCAGATCTACGAGCTTCTGTGCGATGAAAAAATGGATTTCCGGGAATTTGCGGATATTCTGGACTCCGGTCTGGCGGAGATCAGCGTGGGGACGATTCCCCAGAATGTGGACAGGGTTCTGGTGGGCGACATCGAGAGAACCCGGTTAAACCATGTGAAGATTCTGTTTTTTATGGGGATCAATGACGGCAATATCCCCAAGGGCGCGGGCAAGGGCGGCGTCATCTCGGATATCGACCGGGAATTTCTCCGGGAGTCCGGGCTGGAGCTGGCGCCGTCGCCCCGGCAGCAGATGTATGTCCAGCGGCTTTATCTGTATCTGAACATGACCAAGCCCTCCCACCGGCTCTGTCTGTCCTATGCGAAGACGGGCAGCGATGGCACGGGGCTGCGGCCCGCGTATCTGATCGACCTGGTGCGCCGGATGTACCCGCATCTGGCGGTGCAGACGCCGGAAAATGCCCCGGCGGAGGAACAGTTTGTGTGCGGCGCGGACGGCATTACGCTGATGGCGGATATGCTGCGGGAGTATGCGGGCGGCAGGCTGGATGAGGGGCAGAAGAAAAAGCTGTATACGTTTTATCATAGTTACTGCGGCATCCCGCAGTATCAGGACACGGTTGACCGGCTGATCGAGGGCGCCTTCTACCGCTATAAGGACACGCCGTTGTCCCGGATGGTGACGCGGGCCCTCTATGGGGCGGTGCTGCACAATAGCGTCAGCCGTCTGGAGAAATACGCCTCCTGCGCCTATGCGCATTTTCTGGAGTACGGACTGGCGTTAAAGGAGCGGGGCGATTACAGTTTTGAAGACGTGGATATGGGAAATGTCTTTCACGGCGTTCTGGAACTTTTTTCGCGCAAGCTGGAGGAAAGCGGCCTCACTTGGTTCGACTTTACGGAAGACGATGCCGGACGTCTCATAGCGGAATCGCTGGAAAATTATGCCGCGTCCTATGGGGAGACGATCCTGTACAGCAGCGCGCGCAATCAGGGGATGCTCAGGCGTATCGGCAGAATCCTGCTCCGCACGGTGCTGACGATGGGGCAGCAGCTGCGCAGGGGCTCGTTTGTGCCGGAAAACTTTGAGTTGTCCTTTTCCGTGACGGAGGATCTGGACGCGCTCAATATAGCCTTGGACGACGGAGAAAAGATGAAGCTGCGGGGCAGGATAGACCGGGTGGACGTCTGCGGGCAGGACGACAAGATCTATGTCAAAGTCGTCGATTACAAGTCGGGCAGCCGCAAGTTCGATCTGGCCGCCCTGTATTACGGCCTGCAGCTTCAGTTGGTGGTCTATATGAATGCGGCGGTGGAGATGGAACAAAAGAAGCACCCCGGCAAAGAAATCGTTCCGGCGGCCCTGCTCTATTACCACATAGACGATCCGGTGCTGGAGGGCGACGGCGACATCACGCCGGAGGAACTGAATGCGCGCATCCTGCGGGAATTAAAGATGACCGGATTGGTCAATGAAAATGACACTGCCGTCAGACTTCTGGATCATGAGTTTACCGACAAGTCGGATATTCTCCCGCTGGAGCGGAAAAAGGACGGTACTTTCTCGGCGTACTCAAGTGTCATAAGTGAAGATGACTTGAAAGTTGTATCGAATTATGTAAACCAGAAAATCAGGCAGCTCGGCGCCGGCATTATGAGCGGAACCATTTCGGTCAATCCCTGCGAACAGAACGGAATGCGCTCCTGCACCTACTGTGCCTACCGGAGCGTCTGCGGCTATGACGACCGGGTGGAGGGATATGCCACGAGGCGGCTGCCGAAACTGTCCGCGGCGGAGGCGGTGGAGCGGATGCGCCAAGAGACGGACGAGACGTAAGTAAGAGAGTATAACTAAGAGAGTATAACATGGGAATTGTATTTACGGACAGACAACAACAGGTGATCGACACGCGCGGGTGCAATCTGCTGGTCTCCGCCGCGGCGGGTTCCGGCAAGACCGCCGTGCTCACGGAGCGTATCGTGAAGATGGTGGCGGAGGGAGAGCACCCGGTGGATATCGACAGGCTGCTGGTGGTGACCTTTACCAACGCGGCGGCGGCGGAGATGCGCGAGCGGATCAGCCGCGCCCTGCAGGAACGGCTGGCAGCCGATCCGCTCAACGAGCATCTGCAGCGGCAGACGACACTGATCCACAATGCGCAGATTACCACGATAGACAGTTTCTGCCTTTCCGTGCTGCGCAACCAGTTCCATACGATCGGTCTGGACCCGGGGTTCCGCATCATGGACGAAGGCGAGAGCAGGCTGATCCGTCAGGAAGTGCTGGCGCAGGTTTTGGAGGAGGCGTATGCGGCGGGCGAGCCGTCTTTTCTGGACTGCATGGAGTATTTCAGCATGGGGCGGCAGGACAGGGCCGTGGAGGAAGTCATCTGGAAACTGTATGACTTCGCGATGAGCACGCCTTTCCCGGAGCGGTGGCTGCAGGAGCGGAAGCAGGACTACCGCATACCGGACAGTGCGGCTTTTGACACGCTTCCGTGGGTGCGGGAACTGATGCGCCGGGCGCGGCTGACGCTGGAATACTGCGGGGAGCGGCTGCGCGCGGCGATCGGGATCTGTGAGGAGCCGGGCGGCCCTTATATGTATGCGGAGACGCTGGAGCGGGAGCTGCTTTTGGTGGAGGAGCTGGCCGGCAGGTGCGGCGGGGACTATGACGGCCTGCGCAGCGCTTTCGAGACGCTGCGGTTCGACAGGCTTCCTTCCAAAAAGGACGACACGGTGCTGCCCGACAGCCGGGAGGATGTCAAAAATATCCGCGCCGCCGTCAAGGACTGTCTGGCCGGATTGCAGAAACGCTTTTTTACAGCGGGCAGGGAACAGACGCTGCGGCATATGCAGATATGCGGCGGGGCGGTGGACGCGCTGGCGGATATCACGCTTGCGTTTAAGCGGGCGTTCGACAGGAAGAAGCGGGAGCGGAACGTGCTTGACTTTGACGACGTGGAGCATCTGGCGCTGTCCGTGCTGGTCAGTGAGGAGGACGGCGTCTGCAGGCCCACCGACACGGCGCGGGAATACCGCGATTATTTTTATGAGATTCTGACGGACGAATATCAGGACAGCAATCTGGTGCAGGAATACATCCTGTCCTGCATATCGGGCGAGGAGGAAGGCCGGTACAACCGTTTCATGGTGGGTGACGTGAAGCAGAGCATCTACCGGTTCCGTCTGGCGCGTCCGGAGCTTTTTATGGAAAAGTACGACACCTACCGGTCTGTGGAGGACTGCGGGGACGGCGCGAAAGAGTGCGGGCGGCGGATCGACCTGCACCAGAATTTCAGGAGCCGCGTCGAAGTCCTGCATAGTGTCAACGCCGTGTTTGAGCGGATCATGGGCCGGGAGGCGGGCGGCATCGCCTATGACGAGGCGGCGGCGCTGCATCCGGGCGCGGCGTACCCCGCGCCCGCCCATGCCGGAGACAATACGACGGAGCTTCTGCTTTTCCGGACGGACGAGACTACGGAGGAGCTCACCGCCAAGGAGCAGGAAGCCTACGGCGTCGCCGCCAGAATCCACGAGCTGATGCGCACGTTCCGGGTGGTGGATCAGGAGAGCGGGACATACAGGCCGGTGGCGTACCGGGATATCGTGATCCTGCTGCGCACCATGTCGGGCTGGGATGATGTGTTCCAAAAGATACTGGAGCAGGAGGGCATCCCGGTCTACGTGGCTTCGCGGACGGGATATTTCGCCGCCCCTGAGGTGCAGGAGCTGTTACATTTCCTGCGGGTGCTGGACAATCCGCTGCAGGACATCCCGCTGTACGGCGTGCTCCACGCTTATCTGGGCGGCTTCACCGAGGAGGAGATCGCGGCGGTACGGGCTGCCGGAGCCGACAGACAGTATTTGTACGACGCGCTGAAAGCGTATGCGCAGGACGGCGGCGACCTCGGACTGCGCGCTAAGATGCAGGCGTTTCTGGCACGGATCGAGCGATTCCGCGAGCTGGCGGTCTATCTGCCGGTGCAGGAATTGCTGCAGGTGATCCTGCGGGAGACGGGCTACGCGGACTATGCGGCGGTCAGGCCGGAGGGCGGCAAGCGGCGCGCCAACGTGGAAATGCTGCTGGTCAAGGCGGCGGAATATGAGAAGACGAGCTTTTTCGGCCTGTATCACTTCCTGCGCTATATGGAGCAGTTGGAAAAGTACGAGGTGGACTACGGCGAGGCCGGCCTGCAGGACGAGAATGCCGACGTGGTGCGGCTGATGAGCATTCATAAGAGCAAAGGGCTGGAGTTCCCTGTCTGTTTCGTGTCCGGCCTGTCCAAGCGATTTCAGACAAGAGACGTCCACGCCGCCATGGTGCTGGATATCGACAACGGCATCGGCGTTCCCTATATCGATACGCGGCGCAGAATCAAGGGCGAAGACCTCCGCAGGAATCTGATCGCCGACAAGATCAGAACGGACAGTCTGGCGGAGGAGCTGCGGATTCTGTATGTGGGAATGACGCGGGCGAAGGAGAAGTTGATCCTGACGGGAACGCTGAAAACGCCGGAAAAGACGGCGGCAGCGCTGCGGCTCATACCGGGCCGGTCAGTCAAGCCTCTGCCTTATGGGATTTTGACCGATGCGGACAGTTTTCTGGATCTGCTGCTGTCCGCCGTGGCGGGAAGCCCCTGTCTGGACGAATTTTACCGCGCCTGCGGCATGGAGGCGGGCCGGACGGCAGCAGACGCTGCGGATGCAGAGATTGCTGCCGTTGATGACGAGGCGGGCGCTATGGCAGATGCGGCGGGCCGTGTAAGAGAAGGCGCCTCGGACGCCGCCGATCCGGGGATTTCCGTGGTTCTGTCGGGCTGGGAAGACAGGGTGGAGCAGAAGCTGGAGGAAACCGTCCGCGCCGAGGACGCCAAAAGGCGGCTGCTGGCCTCGGACGCCGCCGAGGACGGCGATGAGAAGATTATGACAGATATGTCAGCTATTTTTTCGTACCGCTATCCCCATGAGACGCTGGCGGGCCTGTACGCAAAGACTACCGTGTCGGAATTAAAAATGGCGGGAATGCGCGAAGAAACGGACGCTTCCTTTGCGATGTACGAGGAGGAGACGGTGGTGCCCTATCTGCCGGGCTTCTTGGAAAAAGACGAGCGTGTCACCGGATCGCTGCGGGGCACCGCGTTCCATAAAGTGATGGAATTGTTTGATTTCCAAGAATTGACCATAGAAGTCAACTCCGACCAAAAGGCCGCCGAAGCGCTGCTGCAGCGGCAGATCGAGGCGATGCGGCAGGACGGACGTCTGCCGGAAGACTATTACGAAGCGGTGTCGATTCCTAAGATCGCGCGGTTCTTGACGAGCCGGACGGCCCTGCGCATGGCGGATGCGGCCAGAAGGGGCAGACTGTATAAGGAGCAGCCTTTTGTCATGGGGCTCGGCGCAGACCGCCTGAATAGCGGGTTTCCCGCGGAGGAGACGGTGCTGATTCAGGGCATTATCGATGTGTTTTTTGAGGAGGACGGCGGCTATGTGCTGCTGGACTACAAGACGGACGCCGTGGAGACGGCGGAGGAGCTGGTCAAGCGCTACCGCGTGCAGCTCGACTATTATGCGGAGGCGCTGCAGCAGGCGTTCGGCGCAGTTTCCGTCGATAAAATGATCTACTCGTTTAAATTGGGCACTGAGATACCATTATAAGATAATTCTAAAAGTCTTGTGAAATTTCTGTTTAATTTCTTGACAATTATTTTTCTTTGGCATCTAATAGATATGTATGAAAAAAGGAGTTGATGCAGAGTGATATCGGTTTTGGCGGCGCAGATCAAGGAATTTAAGAAGCCTTCCGTTCTGACGCCGGTCTTTATGATTCTGGAAGTGGTTTTCGAGACACTGATTCCGTTTCTGATGGCGTCCATTATCGACGACGGCGTAGAGGCGGGCGATATGCGGCATATCTACATAGTAGGCGGGCTGATGGTCGTGGCGGCCCTATGCGGGCTTTTCTGCGGCATCATGGGCGGCAAGTACGGCGCGCGCGCGTCCACCGGCTTTGCCAAAAATCTGCGGCAGGCGATGTTCGAGAAGATCCAGACTTTTTCGTTTGCCAATCTGGACAAATTCAGCACGGCGGGGCTTGTGACCAGAATGACCACGGACGTGACGAACATCCAGAATGCCTACCAGATGCTTCTGCGGATGTGCTTCCGTTCTCCGGTGAGCATGATCTGCGCGATGGCGATGGCGTTTTTTATCAACGCAAAGCTGGCGTCGGTGTATCTGGCGGCGGTGTGTCTGCTGGCGGTTGTCCTCGCCTTTATCATCCGGCGTTCCATGAAATATTTCCAGATGGCTTTTCCGAAATACGACGAGCTAAATGCCTCCGTGCAGGAAAACGTCAGCGGCATCCGTGTGGTCAAGGCGTATGTCCGGGAGGACTATGAGACTTCCAAGTTTAAGAAGGCGAGTCAGGGGATTTACGATATTTTTGTCAAGGCGGAAAAGAGCGTCGTGCTGAATATGCCGGTTATGCAGTTTACCGTCTATAGCTGCATTCTGCTGATCAGCTGGATCGGCGCGAAGATGATCGTCCAGCACACGCTGACGACGGGCGAGCTGATGAGCCTGCTGGCTTACTGCATGAATATCCTGATGAGCCTGATGATGTTGTCGATGATCTTTGTCATGATGAGCATGAGCGCAGCCAGCGCCAGACGTATCTGCGAAGTACTGTGCGAGGAGAGCAGCCTGACGAACCCGGAGAACCCGGTCTATGAAGTGGCGGACGGCTCCGTGGAGTTTCGGAATGTGACGTTTTCCTATTATAACGACAGCAGCAAGGCGGTGCTGCAGGATATCAACCTGAAAATCAGCGCGGGAGAGACGGTAGGCATTCTGGGCGGAACGGGCAGTTCCAAGACCAGTCTGGTCAACCTGATCAGCAGACTGTACGACGTGACGGCAGGCGCCGTGCTGGTGGGAGGCCGCGACGTGCGGGAGTACGATATGGAGAGCCTGCGCAATCAGGTGTCGGTGGTGCTGCAGAAGAACGTGCTCTTTTCCGGCACGATTCTGGATAATCTGCGGTGGGGCGACGAGAACGCCACGGAGGAGGACTGCCGGCGCGTATGCCGTCTGGCCTGCGCCGATGAATTTATCGAAAAAATGCCGGAGGGCTATCACACTTACATAGAGCAGGGCGGCACGAACGTGTCCGGCGGGCAGAAGCAGCGTCTCTGTATCGCCAGAGCGCTTCTGAAAAAGCCCAAGATACTCATATTGGACGACAGTACCAGCGCGGTGGACACGGCCACGGACGCCCGGATCAGGCGGGCCTTTGCGGAGGAAATCCCGGAGACGACCAAGATTATCATCGCGCAGCGCGTCTCCAGCGTGGAGCACGCGGATCACATTATCGTGCTGGACCACGGCAGGATCGACGGCTACGGCACGCATGAGGAGCTGCTTGCGGGGAACGAGATTTATCGTGAAGTCTACGAATCCCAGACCGGTGGCAGCGGAGATTTTGATGAGAAAGAGGGTGAAGACTGATGCCGGGACCGATGGGAAGAAGAATGCAGGGCGGCAAAAGAATAGAGAACCCCGGAAAAGTTTTCAAGAGACTGATGAAATACGTGACGGCGAAATACGCCGTGCACCTTGTCGTGGTGGCGTTACTGATCCTCATAAGCGTCCTCGCCAATGTGCAGGGGACGATGTTTATCCAGCGGTTGATCGACGATTACATCACGCCGCTGCTTACGTCGGACGCACCCGACTTCGGGCCGCTGCTGGGGGCGATTCTGCGGGTGGCGTGCTTCTATGCGGTGGGCGTCGCGGCCTCTTTTGCCTATAATAATATCATGATCTACGTGACGCAGGGCGTGCTCAGAAATGTGCGCGACGACCTGTTTTCGCACATGGAGACGCTGCCGATCAAATATTTCGACACGCACTCCCATGGAGATATTATGTCAACCTACACGAACGATACCGACACGCTGCGCCAGATGATCAGCGCCAGCCTGCCGCAGATTTTTAACAGTGCGATTACGATTATCAGCGTTTTTGTCAGCATGATTATTCTGAGCATACCGCTCACGGTGGTGACGTTGTTAATGGTCGGCGTCATGCTTGTGATCACCAAGAAGGTGGCGGGGCTGAGCAGCCGTTACTTCCTGCAGCAGCAGAAGGATCTGGGCAAGGTGAACGGTTTTATCGAGGAAATGATGGAGGGCCAGAAAGTCGTCAAGGTCTTCTGCCACGAGGACAAAAACATCGAAAAGTTTAACGAATTGAGCGACGATCTGTACCATAGCGCGGACAGGGCAAACTATCTGGTCAATATTGTCGGGCCGGTCAACGCGCAGCTCGGAAACGTCAGTTATGTTGTGTGCGCGATCGTGGGAGGCATTCTGGCGCTATCCGGCATCTCCGGGCTGACGATCGGCGAGCTGGCCAGCTTCTTAACGTTTAACAAGAGTTTTAATATGCCTATTAACCAAGTGAGTCAACAGTTCAACTCCATCGTGATGGCGATGGCGGGCGCGGAGCGTATCTTTAAAATGATGGATGAGATGTCCGAGGCGGACAACGGCTACGTGACGCTGGTGCACGTGAAGGAGGAGAACGGCAGGCTGGTGGAGACGCCGAAGCGCACCGGGCGCTGGGCGTGGCGGCACGAGCATCAGGCCGACCACAGTGTAGATTATGTGGAGCTCAAGGGCGACGTCGTGTTTGACGGCGTGGACTTCGGCTATAACGACGACAAGATGGTGCTCCACGACGTGAAGCTATACGCGGAGCCGGGACAGAAGATCGCCTTCGTCGGCTCTACCGGCGCGGGCAAGACGACGATCACGAACCTGATCAACCGCTTCTACGATATTCAGGACGGCAAGATCCGGTACGACGGCATCAACGTCAATAAGATCAAAAAAGCCGACCTGCGGCATTCGCTGGGTATCGTACTGCAGGATACGCATCTTTTCACCGGAACGGTTATGGATAACATACGTTATGGAAAGCTGGATGCCACAGACGAGGAAGTCATCGCGGCGGCGAAACTGGCAAATGCCGACGAGTTTATTACGAAACTGCCCGACGGCTACCACACGGTGCTGACGGGAGACGGCGCAAATCTGAGTCAGGGCCAGCGGCAGCTTCTCGCCATCGCCCGCGCCGCCATCGCCGATCCGCCGGTGCTGATCTTAGACGAGGCGACCAGTTCCATCGATACGCGGACGGAGCGCATCGTGCAGGACGGTATGGATAAGCTGATGAAAGGCCGCACAACCTTTGTCATCGCCCACCGGCTCTCCACGGTCAAAAACTCCGACTGCATCATGGTGCTGGAGCAGGGCCGCATCATCGAGCGCGGCACCCACGAGCAGCTTCTGGATGAAAAAGGCAAGTATTACCAGCTCTATACGGGCAACGCCATCGCCACGTAAAGGCTACGGTTTGCAGAATTTGCAGGGATCGTCATACCCGGCGGCCACCGCCGCCTCCCGCGTGTCGAAATACGCTCTGTTCTCCGGGTTGGGCAGATGCCCGCAGGAGGACAGATGCAGCTTGCCGTTATTCACGTTGCCGATATAACGGCCCGAACCGCCGGCATCCCCGGCAGGCGCGGTGTCCGTGCTCTGGCTGCCGGTGTCTGCGCCTGCGGCGGCAGAACTGCCCTGCCCGGAGCCGTTGTTCTGTCCGGCAGAGGAAGCGGACGAACCTTTGGGCTCTCCCGCCTGCCATGTCTCCGAAGGCGCACAGTTCCATGTGACAGAGGCGCCGTCCGATACGGCCACGACGCTGCCCTGTTCGTCTGTCCGAAACACTTTGATCCCCATGCTGCGGAAACGGTTAAGCACTTCGGCGTGGGGATGTCCGTAGGAATTGTCTTCCCCGCAGCTTATGACCGCATAAGCCGGAGAAACGGCGTCCATCAGCTTCTGCGAGGAGGAGCTGCGGCTGCCGTGATGCCCCGCCTGATATACGTCGGCGGACAGGCTCCGGCCGCTCGCCGTCAGATCGGCCTCGGCGGTTTCTTCACAGTCTCCCGTAAAAAGAAAACGCTTCTCCCCATGTTCCACCATCAGCGAAATAGAAGAATTGTTGGCGTCTCCGTAGCTTTTCAGGGGTCCCAGAATCGTAAAGGAAGCATCGCCCAGCGCGTAGGTCTCCCCGGCGGCGGGCGTGGTGTAAGTCCGGCCACGGGCCTGCAGGGTGTCCATCAGCTCGCGGTAGGCTTTGGTGTCCTGTTCGTAGTTGGAGAAAAAGATATTGTCAATGTTAAATTTGGATATCACAACGTCCGCGCCGCCGATGTGGTCGGCATCCGAGTGCGTCAGCACCAGATAGTCCAGATGATCGACGCCCTGCTTGGCCAGATAGAGCTGCACAGTCGTGCCCTTGTTGTTGTCTCCGGCGTCGATCAGCATCGCATGGCCGCCGCAGGTGAGCAGCGTGGCGTCGCCCTGCCCCACATCGATGAAATGCACCTGCAGTTCTGCGAGACTGTCGGAATCGGATGCGGAAGCGCCCGCGCTATTCATCATGTCCGCCGCGACATTTGTGTCATCCGTCATGTCCGCCGAGATGACCGCGCTGTTTGCTGCGTCTGCCGCGCTATTTGCGCCGTTCGTCATGTCCGAAGATGCAGATACCGGAGAAACAACGGCATCCGCGGCGGAAGGATCGTAGATGACATCCGTGTCATATTGCTCCGGCGTGCCCTGCCCGCTACTGCCGGTATTGTCATAACCGGCGGCAGACACCGCGCCGCCATCGGCGGTGGAGGTATTGTTGTCTGCGGCTATAAGGCTCTCTGTGGCTGCAAGGCTCTCTGTGGTCGCGGTATCACCCGCCGCCGCGAAGCGATCTGCAGTCACGGTATCGTTTACCGCAAGGGTACTCTCAGATGCGGGCTGCTGCGTGGGGCTTGCGGCTAAGAATAAGACCGTAAGGACACCCGCAGGCACCAGCCCCAGCAGTTTCAAAAGCGGTTTCTTGTTCTGTCTGATCTTATGGAAAATCGGATTGGAGATCACGGCAGCGCCGCCAAGCAGCACGCCCCAGACCGGATTGGTACAGAATCCGGCAAAAGCCAAAACCAGTGTCACGACGGACACAAACCATGAAAGAACATCTGTTATGTAATTAGCCATTATCCCACCCCATGATCCATGAAACTGCAATATAACTCCTAAGCCAGAGAGAAGTGCCTGAGTCTGCGCTTATTATACCATAATCTCTGATGCCAGTAACGTAAATCATTTCAGAAGAATTGCGCAGCAATTCTTGAGAAGCAGACTGCTGAGTCTGCTTCTATTTTATCATAGGAGGGTGAGGCTTGCAAATAATAGCTACAGGCTCCGCCTGCAGTACGTCCGCACCGTCAGGAACAGGAATATGGGGATTTCCGCAAGCGGCACGGCCAGCAGCAGCCACGGCGTCCACACGGTACAGGGACCGATCCGCAGAAACTCGAAGTAATAGGTCAGCGCGTAGAGAAAACAGTTGGAGCCGCCCAGCCCGCCGGAGGGCAGCAGTACGCGGAGATAAGCGGCCAGATCCGTACCGGCGGTCATGTAGAAAAGCGAGGGAAAGAGGCACAACGCCACGGTGATGCCTACCGCCATAGTGGTATTTTTGCAGGAGGCCGACAGGAGCAGCGTCAGGCAGACGGTGGACGTTACGGCAATCAGGCCGGCAGCCGTGACGAGAAGCAGGAGCTGCCCCACCGTGAGCGGCAGCAGGCAGGTGACGGAAAAGAGGAGCTGCAGCGAGGTGCCGAGGCATTCCCAGCCGAAGATCGAGTTGGACACCACCGAAAAAATAGCCATGCACACGGTAAAGAGAGACAGGCTGATACACAGGGCGCACAGGATTTTGGCGACGGCCAGATGCCTTCTGCCGTACCGGGTGCTGCGCAGGATATCGTCTGCGCCGGTCTGGTATTCGCAGCAGAAAAGCGGCGCGGTGATCAGCGCGCATAGCAGCATAATCAGAAAAAGGATCAGGTTGCTATACTCCACCATATCGGCGGTATAGCCCGGATAGTAATAGAAGGGCGGCTGAACCCGGCGGTACATATCATCCGCGATCCGCACGGCGTCGGGATTGTCTTTTTGCTCCAGCAGCATCAGGTCGTGCAGATGGGAATGGCACAACGCATAAAAATTTCCGGCGTCCTCGGCGGTGATCTCGGCATAATCCGCGCTCAATCCGGTGTCGGCGTCCGCCGTTACTTCCCGCAGGCGGGGCATCAGTTCCGAGTAGGGCGTGAGCGTATAAGCCCTGACATTCACCGGACAGTCGTCGCCGTATACGGCGCCGTAGCGGGAGAGGGCATTCTGATAAACTGACAGTCCTGTCATTAACTTGTCGGCGGTCAGCTCCCCGGCAACAGGCCCGCGCAGCTCTTTGAGACGGCGGAGAGCCGCCTGTCCGGTCAATGTGATCTTCTGGCCGTTTTCCTCATACGTATAGTGCACGTAGGTGACGGGGATATAGGCCAGAAATACGGATAACAACAGCGCTGCCGCGGCGAACAGCAGGGTGCTTTTGGTGGATAGGATGCGTGCCAGCTCTACACGGAACAGTTTCATAAGTCATGTCCTCCTTTGTCGGTTTCCTGCGGAAAAAGCGATAGATACAAGTCTTCCAGCCGCGGACTGGCGGGAAGCGGCTCTGTGTATAAGGCGGCTTCCCTCCTGTCCTCTCCGTCGTACAGAAGGCAGCGGAGGCTGATCGAACCGTCCGGCTCGTTGCGCAGATTGATGATGTGCAGCCTGTTTTCCAGTGACGGCAGCTCCTGCGGCATGATGCGGCATTCGTACACCCTGCCTTGCATCCGGGAGACGAGCTCTGCGGTGGTGCCGATATCGGCGATGCGCCCGTCTTTCATAATGGCGTTCCGCGTGGCAATATACTCGATATCCGACACGATATGGGTAGAAATCAGCACGATTCTGTCCTGCGCCAGCTCCGACAACAGGTTGCGGAACCGCACCCGCTCGCCGGGGTCCAGGCCGCTGGTGGGCTCGTCCAGAATGAGAAACCGGGGATCGTTGAGCAGCGCCTGGGCGATTCCTACGCGCCGTTTCATGCCGCCGGAGAGCTTCACGATTTTTTTGCGTGCCACATCCGTCAGGGAAACCCGCGCCAGCAGTTCCTCGATGCGCGAGGCCGCCGTCCTGTCGGGGATGCCTTTGAGGGCGGCGATGTAGGCCAGATACCGTTCCACGGTAAATTCGGGATAAAAGCCGAAATCCTGCGGCAGATAGCCGATCAGATCGCGGTAGGCGCCGTCCAGCCGCCGGATGTCCTCGCCGTCGCACAGAACACGACCGGCGGTGGGGCTCATAATGCCGCAGACAATGCGCATCAGCGTGGTCTTGCCGGAGCCGTTGGCACCCAGCAGCCCCCACACGCCCGGCGTAAGATGCAGGGAAACGTCGTCCACCGCTTTTTTTGCGCGCTTTCTGTCATGAAAATGTTTGGAGATGTGGTCCAGTGTGATTTCCATTTGGTAAAAGTCCTCCGTTTTGCTTTTTTCCGGTTCTAAGAAAATAACGGTTCCTGCCGATACAGTGTCCGGCAGCCGCGTCCGATCAGCCACGCGCAGAGCAGGGCATAGCAGCTCCACAGGCAGGGACAGAGGGAAGGCGCGGCCCGCAGGCTTTCCGTGAGCAGTCCGTAAACGATACAGACGGATGCTGCGCAGGCGGTTCCGATGCAGGCAGGCACGGCACCGGCAGGCACGGTATAAGATGGTGCGGTACGGTACGGCATGGCGCAGGCAGGCGTCCGCGCCGCAGAGAAGCCGTCGTGACCGAGGCGGCCCAGCAGCATGACAAAAACCGCCGCCGCCGTCAAAAAGGGGATCACCAGATAGAGCAGCAGTCCGTCGTCCGCCGCCGTCGTCCGCGCCGCGAAGACGCCGAATACGGCAAGCATCACGGCATCGCCCAGCCCGATAAAAAGAAGCGGCGCCAGCAGCGTGCCGCGGCGGGCAAAATAGGCGGAAGCCTCCAATTCCTGCATCCGGCAGCGGCGGGAGCGCATCCAGAGGGGCGCGGAGCTGAACAGAATGGCAGTGCCGCACAGACTGAAAAAGATCCGCAGCGTCCGCAGTGAATACACAACGGCGCCGTCCGTGCCGAAACAGAGCAGGAGCAGGGCACACAGGGCGGCCAGAACCGCGCCCTGCAGCGTCCATATTTTCAGGGCGAGATACCGCGTCTGTTTCAGCAGCAGCGCGCCGAAGGAAAGATGAGGACGCCGGAAACGCACAGGCGGCAGTTCCAGCGCGGCGGCTACGGTCTGCCGCAGGTTTTCTCCGTAGTCGATTTCTTTTTCCACAGAAAAAAATGACATTAAATCATGCTTTAACATATAGGATAACTCCTTTCCGGCGCGCAGAAAAATCTTTTAAATATCATAACACCTGTTTCATAATGTGGATCGCACGCCGCAGCTTAGTCTGCACTGTCCGCAGCTTCAGCCCGGTCAGCGACGCGATCTCCCGCAGCGACAATTCCTGCCCGTACCGCAGCAGCACCAGTTCCCGCTGCAGGCCGTCCAGACGGGCGAAAGCGTAGGACAACTGCTCCCTGTCCTCCGCCCGGCCGTATTCCGGCGGGAGATAGCTGTAGTCCGCAAGCGGCGCGGATGCGGCGTCCCCGCCGTCCGGAGACAACACTTCCGGGGCGCGCTGCCGCAGCATATCCGTGCAGGTGTTGGCGGCGATGCGGTACAGAAACGCCCGAAACTGCCCGCGCCGCTCATAGCGGTGCAGACAGCGCACCAGTTTTAGAAACGTCTCCTGCGTGGCGTCCAGCGCGCTCTCGCGGTCGGGCATATGCCACAGGCAGTAGCGCAGTATGGCGGGATAGTACAGGGAAATCAGCTCGTCCCAGCAGCGGGCGTCGCCGCCGATAATCTGTTGGATCAGTCTGTCTTCGCGCGTCACGGCTTTACTCCTTTTATAGAATATAACGCATCATATTCTTAAAATGATTCAGAAAAAAAGACCGCCGGACGTTATAGCTACGTCCGACGGCCTTAAAGCGCTTGCGTTATTTCTTATCTTTATCCGCAGGCCGAACCATGAAGATGCTCATCAGCAGCGCGATGATGTAGAGTACGATAGTGAAGTACAGCACATTCTGGTATCCGGTGGGATTGACCTGATTGCCGTGCGCGTCTGTCACAAACTCGCCGGTGCTGTTGACGATAAAGTTTGCGATCTGGTTGCCTGTCAGACCGGCAAACGCCCACGCGGACAACGTGACGCCGTGCAGCGCACTGATGCTGCCCATGCCGTAATGGTCGGAGAGCAGCGTGGGCACGTTGGGGAAGCCGCCGCCGTAGCCTGCGTTGACAACGAATACCAGACACATAACGAGAATCATCAGCACGGTGTTGCCGGCGCCGTTTTTAATACCACCTGTTATCATTACCAGTCCGGTAAACACGATCGAGAGGATAAATATCAGCTTGTAGATCGTGTTGCGGTCTTTCATCGTGTCCGCCCATGCGGAGAAACCGAGGCGGCCGCCCGCGTTAAAGATCGCGGAAACCGTTGAGAGTATGCCGACGAAGCTGGCGAGGCCGATACATTTCACGATCATTTTTTCCTGAGAAATCAGCGCCAGACCGCAGGTGATGTTGATGTAAAACATTACCCAGATGCCGATGTAGTTCGCGATCGGCCTTGTCTTGATAACGGAGAGGATGCCCTGTCCTTTTTCCTTCTTCTGCGGTTCGTGCCAGCCCTCGGGCTTCTTTAAGAGCAGATGGCCAACGAACATCATCACGAAGTATACGCACGCGAGAATCCAGAACATCTTGTAGATGCCGCCTTCGCCCAGATTGTCCAGCATAGCCTGCATGATCGGGCTTGCGATCGCCTTTGCCGCGCCGAATCCCGCCACGGCCAGACCTGTGGCCAGACCTTTTCTGTCCTCAAACCAGAGCATCAGCGTCTTGACGGGCGACAGATAGCCGGTGCCCAGACCGATGCCCATGATGAAACCGTAGCTCACATAGATGCCGATAAGCGCCAGCGGACTGTGCGTGTGCTGGCCGCCGTACCAGATAAAAAATCCGGTGCCTGCCATACCCAGTGCAAAGCAGACCGCGGCGATCAGGGACGACTTGTGGATGTCTTTTTCCACGACATTTCCCAGAAAGGCGGCGGACATACCCAAGAAGAAGATGGCGAAGCTGAACGCCCATTCCGTAGCGCCTTTGGAGAAGCCGATGTAGTCGGCGATTTCTTGGCTGAAAATTGACCAGCAGTACACGGTACCGATACTGCAGTGGAGCAGTAACGCCGGGACAGCGGCGCGCAGCCATTTGTTTTCCTTTGTTTTCATGTTGTACTGTTCCTTTCTTTCATAATAGATAACGGCATACCGGGTTGCCCGATATGTGATAAATGTTATAAACTCCATTTATTTTACTCCTTAACAGGGTAAATTTCAAGGCGGAGAAAAATAGTTTGAAGGAAAATGCACGCATTGGCAAATTTGGCGGATTGTGATATGCTGATGAAAGAAGGATTTTGTAACTTTTATAATATAACATTTATAATATAACATTCCGGAATGGGGTTACTATGGCAAAATTATTGTATCAGGGGCACGGAAGCCTCCGGCTCACATCGGAGGCAGGCACGGTAGTTTATATCGATCCGTATATCGGGAAAGGTTACGACAGACCGGCGGATATTATACTGGTGACGCACCAGCATCCGGATCACAACCGGATCACGCTCCCGGTTTACGGAAAGGACTGCCGCATTATCCAGAACGGCGACGCGCTGGTGGACGGGGAATACCGCAAATTTGAGATCAAGGACATCGGAATCGAGGCGACGGAGGCATACAACCGCAACCATCCCAAGAGCGAGTGCGTGGGCTATCTGGTCACGGTGGACGGCAAGCTGCTTTATTTTGCGGGAGACACGGCGAAGACCAGGCAGATGGAGCGGCTGGCGCAGCGGAAAATCGACTTCGCTTTTCTGCCCATCGACGGCATCTACACGATGAACGCGAAGGAGGCCGCTGTCTGCGCGGAACTGATCGGGGCGAAACACACGATACCGATCCATATGAAGCCGGGCAGCCTGTTTGACAGTAAGATGGCGGCGAGTTTCGCCACAGGGAGCGCGCTGATTCTGAAACCCGGTCATGAAGTCGATCTGGCGCGTCTGGATCATACCAACCGCACCGCGCACGGCGAAAAGTGAGCGGCGCAGAAACAGAGGCAGAAATAGAAACAGAGATAGCGACAGAGGTAAAGATAGAGTATAGAGATAGAGACATGGATGAAACATTTGACATACAGGCATATATGACGCGGGGCGTGGGAAATATCGTCGCCGCTTCATTGAAGGCGACGCTGACGAATCCGCGGGAGAGCGCTTTTATGCTCCGCTTTGCGGCGGCCAGTAAAAAGGCATCCAAACGGCGCGCGGAAGCGGAAAAATCCGGCGAGCACATCCCGCCGTTCCTGATCGCCAGCATCACCTCAAGCTGCAACCTGCACTGCGCGGGGTGCTATTCCCGCTGCAATCACGCGACGGTGGACGCCGCGCCGGTGCGCCAGCTCACCGATGAAGAATGGCTTGCCATTTTCCGGGAGGCGGATGAAATCGGCGTCAGCTTTATCCTGCTGGCGGGCGGGGAGCCGATGCTGCGCCGGGATATTATCGAGGCCGCCGGAAAAATGCAGGACATCCTTTTTCCGATCTTTACAAACGGCACCTATATGGATGAGGCGTATTTCGGCCTGTTTGACCGATGCCGCAACCTGATCCCGGTCATGAGCATCGAGGGCGGCAGAGAGGAAACGGCGGAACGCCGCGGTCAGGGTGTCTATGAAAAGCTGATTGCCAACATGGATACGCTGCACGGGCGGGGGCTATTGTTCGGCGTTTCCGTGACGGTGACGACGCGGAATGTCCGGGAAGTCGTTTCCACGGAATTTCTGGACACGCTGGCGGCGCGGGGCTGCAGGCTGGTGGTCTATGTGGAGTTTGTTCCGGTCACGGAGGAGAGCGGAGAACTTGCGCCCGGCGAGGCGGAGCGGACGATTCTGCGGGATGGCATAGCGCGCCTGCGGACGGCCTATCAGGAGATGGTGTTCGTCTCTTTCCCCGGAGATGAAAAAAGTTCCGGCGGGTGTATTGCCGCAGGCAGAGGTTTCTTCCATATCAATTCCCACGGCGGCGCGGAGCCCTGTCCGTTCTCGCCGTATTCGGACTGCAACGTGCGCGACACTTCTCTGCGGGAGGCGCTTCGGTCGCCGTTGTTTGCCGCGCTGCGCGAGGGTGATTTTCTGTCAGACGACCATGTGGGCGGCTGCGTCCTGTATGAAAAGCGGGACGAGGTGGAGGCGGCGTTAAAAACGGCAGATATTGTATGAGTAATCTGTAGTAACCTCTCAGCCGTGGAGAAAAGATAAAGCCGGATTTCAAGAATTTCTGCGGCATTGTTGTATTTGTCTGGCTGCGTCCGGAAGCATCAATTGCATTTCCTCCCTGCCATCTGAAAAGCACCTCAAATTCAGTATTTCACATAATTTTCTGAAAATTTTAGCACTCACCTATTGACAGTGCTAACAAAACGAGTTATTGTTATAGTGTTCATAGAACAAAAGTGCCTTTGCAGGGCAGAGGAGGCGATGTTATGAATCTGACGAAATTTACCCAAAAATCCATGCAGGCAGTAGAGCGCTGCGAGAAACTGGCCTATGAATACGGCAATCAGGAGATAGAGCAGGAGCACCTTTTATACAGTCTGCTGACGATAGACGACAGTCTGATCCTGAAGCTGACAGAGAAGATGGGGATACAGAAGGAATACTTTTTAGACCGTGCGGAGCAGGCGCTGAATAAGCGCGTCAAAGTGCAGGGCGGCCAGATCTACGTCGGACAGGACTTGAACAAGGCGCTGATCGGGGCCGAGGATGAGGCGAAACAGCTTGGCGACGAGTATGTTTCCGTGGAGCATCTTTTCTTGGCGATGCTGAAATCGCCCAACAAGGAGATCAAGGAGATTTTCCGGGAGTTTGGCATCACGCGGGAGCGGTTCCTGCAGGCGTTGTCCACGGTGCGGGGCAACCAGCGGGTGACAAGCGACAATCCGGAGGCGACCTACGACACGCTGGAGAAGTACGGACAGGATCTGGTGGAAAAGGCGCGCAGCCAGAAGCTCGATCCGGTCATCGGCAGGGACAATGAGATCCGCAACGTCATTCGGATTCTGTCCCGAAAGACCAAGAATAACCCGGTGCTGATCGGCGAGCCGGGCGTCGGCAAGACCGCCGTGGCGGAAGGGCTGGCGCAGCGTATCGTGCGGGGCGATGTGCCGGAGGGACTGAAGGAGAAAAAGATTTTTGCGCTGGACATGGGCGCGCTGGTGGCGGGCGCGAAGTACCGCGGCGAGTTTGAGGAACGCCTGAAGGCGGTGCTGGACGATGTAAAAAACAGCGACGGACAGATCATTCTCTTTATCGACGAGCTGCATACGATCGTGGGCGCGGGCAAGACGGACGGCGCGATGGATGCCGGCAATATGTTAAAGCCCATGCTTGCCAGAGGCGAGCTGCACTGCATCGGCGCGACGACGCTGGACGAATACCGGCAGTATATTGAGAAGGATGCGGCGCTGGAACGGCGTTTCCAGCCGGTCATGGTGGATGAGCCCACGGTGGAGGACACGATTTCGATCCTGCGCGGCTTAAAGGAGCGCTACGAAGTTTTTCACGGCGTAAAGATTATGGACAATGCGCTGGTCAGCGCGGCGGTGTTGTCCAACCGCTATATCTCCGACCGGTTCCTGCCGGACAAGGCCATCGATCTGGTGGACGAGGCGTGCGCGCTGATTAAGACGGAGCTGGACTCCCTGCCCACCGAGCTGGACGAACTGCAGCGCAAGGTGATGCAGCTTGAGATCGAGGAGACGGCCCTGAAAAAAGAGGACGACCGGCTGAGCGTCGAGCGTCTGGCCAATCTGCAGCGGGAGCTGGCGGAATTAAAAGAAGAACTGAAAAACCGCATGGCGCAGTGGGAGAACGAGAAAGCCTCCGTGGAGAAACTGTCAAAAATCCGTGAAGAAATAGACGACGTAAATGGGCAGATCCAGATCGCGCAGCGGGACGGCGATTATGAAAAAGCCGCGGAATTAAGTTATGGCAGGCTGCCCGCGCTGCGGCAGCAGTTGGAGATCGAGGAGGAGCGAACCCGCCAGAAGGATCTTTCCCTCGTGCACGAGAGCGTGTCCGAGGAGGAGATCGCCAGAATCATTTCCCGCTGGACGGGTATTCCGGTGGCGAAGCTGACCGAGAGCGAGCGCAACAAGACGCTGCATCTGGACGAGGAGCTGCACAAGCGTGTAATCGGGCAGGACGAGGGCGTGACCAAAGTGACGGAGGCGATCATCCGTTCCAAGGCCGGGATCAAGGACCCCACGAAGCCCATCGGTTCGTTCCTGTTCCTCGGGCCTACCGGCGTCGGCAAGACGGAGCTGGCCAAGGCGCTGGCGGCGTCGCTTTTTGACGACGAAAACAACATGGTGCGCATCGATATGAGCGAGTATATGGAGAAATATTCCGTATCCCGCCTGATCGGGGCGCCTCCCGGCTATGTGGGTTACGAGGAGGGCGGACAGTTGACCGAAGCGGTCAGGAGAAAGCCTTACTCTGTGGTTCTGTTTGATGAGATCGAAAAAGCGCATCCGGACGTTTTCAACGTGCTGCTGCAGGTGCTGGACGACGGGCGTATCACGGACTCTCAGGGCAGAACGGTGGATTTTAAAAATACGATACTGATCATGACGTCCAATATCGGCGCGGGGTATCTGCTGGACGGCATCGACAGCGAGGGCAATATTACAAAAGAGGCGGAAGGGCTCGTTATGGGCGACCTGCGCAGTCATTTCCGGCCTGAGTTTCTCAACAGGCTGGACGAGACGATTCTGTTTAAGCCGTTGACCAAAGAGAATATCGGCGGTATTATTAAGCTGATCGTGGACGATCTGAACAGGCGTCTGGCCGACAGAGAGCTGCGGATCGAGCTGACGGAGGAAGCCCAGCGGTTTATCGCGGACAACGCTTACGATCCGGTCTACGGCGCGAGGCCGTTGAAGCGGTATATCCAGAAATATGTGGAAACGTTGTCGGCGAAGCTGATTCTGGCGGACGAGGTGGCCGCCAAGGACACGATCCAGATCCGCGTGGAAAACGGCGCGCTCACGGCGGCCCGCAGGCAGGAGCAGTAAGCTATACAGCAAAGCTATTATAAAGGGAGTAAGGTTAAAGGAAGTAAGGTTAAAGAAAGTAAGGCAAAAAAAGTAAGTCATAGGGGCAGTGAGCGGCAGACAACAGAGACGAAGGAAAGGAAACGCCTATGAGATACCCTGCATTTTTAAAACCAAACGGCACAATCGGCTTCGTGGCGCCCTCTTTCGGGTGCGCCACGGAACCGTATCTGAGCGCTTTTGACAACGCCCAGCGCAGATGGAAGGAGATGGGCTACCGCCTGCAGCTCGGCCCTAACTGTTACGCGCAGGAAGGAATCGGCATCAGCAATACGCCGGAGAAGTGCGGAGAGGAGCTATGGACTTCCTACTGCGGCACGGACAACGACTGCATCATCTCCTGCGGCGGCGGCGAGCTGATGTGCGAGATACTGGACTACGTGGACTTCGCACGGATCAGGCAGGCGCCGCCCAAGTGGTACATGGGGTTTTCGGATAATACGAACATGACGTTTCTCTTGACGACATTGTGCGACACGGCGGCGATCTACGGCCCCTGCGCCTCGGCCTTCGGCATGGAGCCGTGGCATCCGTCGGTGCAGGACGCGATGGATCTGCTGACCGGCAGGAAACTGGCGTTTGACGGATACGATAAATGGGAGCGGGAGTGGCTGAAGGATGAAGAACATCCGTTATTGCCCTACAACGTGACGGAGCCCTCCGTGATCCGATACATTCTTCCCGACGGCAGCACGAATATCGAAAGCCTGCGGGGAGACGCGGGCGACGGCGGCGGAGCAGACATGAACAGAGAGCGCGGCGAAAATGCGGACGGAGGCATGGACAGAGGGCGCGGTGCAAACGCGGACAGAGGCTGCGGCGCGACGGTGCAGGCAGATCGTACAAATCAGACAGATTGCACGCCGCAGATAGATTACAAGGGGCGGCTTCTGGGCGGCTGCATGGACTGTCTGGTCAATCTGCTGGGCACCCGTTACGACCGTGTGCGCGATTTTACGGACAGATACAAGGACGACGGCATTCTGTGGTTTCTGGAATCCTGCGACTTAAATGTGATGTCGATACGGCGCGCCATGTGGCAGATGGAGCACGCGGGCTGGTTTGAGCACTGCTGCGGCTTCGTGATCGGCAGACCGTTGTGCCACGGGCAGGAAATGATGGGACTCGACCAGTACCGTGCCGTGTATGAAGTGATCCGCAAGTATCACGTTCCGGTGCTGATGGATATCGACATCGGCCACCTGTCCCCGATGATGCCCCTGATCAACGGCAGCATCGGCCATGTGGTAAGCGACGGCAGCACCTATAGGATAGAGATGTCACTGACATAAATTTTAAAATAGAGATGCCACTGGCATAAATCCCAAAAGGAGAGGCGATCGATGTTACCGAATGATCCCATTATGCTGCTGAGTTTTGTCAATATGAAGCTGCGCGACCGCTATGCAGACCTCGACTCCCTGTGCGACGATCTGGATGCTGACCGCGCCGGGCTCGAGGAAAAACTGGCGGCGGTTGACTATCATTACGATAAGGAGAAAAATCAGTTTGTCTGAAACAGTTAAAATTACAGTTGTTACTGAAAACGATAAACTGCATACTTCAAATCAGAATCAAACGGCGGAACCCCTCGTTCTGACACACGATATTTCTATGACACTCATGTCAACTCTGCTCCGAAACGATCTGCTGGACGGCAGTCTGTGCGGCGGGCGGGGCGACTGCGGACGCTGCGCGGTGCGGTTTCTGGAGGGGGCGCCGATCCCGACACCGTTGGAAAGAAGCGTGCTTGCGCCGGAGGAGCTGCGCAAAGGATACCGCCTGTCATGCTTTGCCAGACCGAAAGACGATTGTGTCATCTGCATTCCCCCACGAGCAGACAAAAAAATAGAAATTATTTCAGAAATGATAGATGTGACGGCAAATATTGACCGTCACAGTCAACAGAAAAATGATACAAAATATCGAAAAACACCTGATATGATTGTCGCCGTCGATCTGGGCACGACGACCATCGCCATGCAGTTGGTGGAGCTATCCACCGGGCAGATCGCGGACACCTACTGCGAGGTCAATCCGCAGCGGCGTTATGGCGCCGATGTGTTGTCGCGTATGCAGGCGTCCGTCGACGGCTGCGGCGCGGCGCTGCAGCGGCTGGCGGCGGAGGTGCTGGCCCGCGGTCTGCGGCAGTTTACGGCCTATGCGGAGAGCAGGGCGGGACATCTCCTAGGGATGTGTATTGCAGGCAATACCACGATGGAACATCTGCTGCTGGGTTATGACGTTTCGGGGCTTGGCCGCAGTCCGTTTACGCCTGTGAACATCAGCCTGCAGAAAGTCAGTGCTATGGACATCGGCTTACAGAAAGCCGCCACCGGAGAGATCGGTCTGCCGGAGGGCGGTACGGCGGCAGGCGGCGCGCGGGATGCGTGCGGCGTGGCGGCGGATTTTCCGGTCTGGATCGCGCCGGGCATCAGCGTCTTTGTGGGCGGCGATATTGTGGCGGGCCTGTACGCCTGCGGCCTTCTGCCCGATCAGGCGGCGGGGCGGCAGACTGAATGCGGCCTTCTGCCTGATCAGGCGGCGGGGCAGCCGGAATGCAGTATTCTGATCGATTTGGGAACCAACGGCGAGATGGCCGTTACGGACGGCAGGCGGCTGATCGTCACGGCGACGGCGGCGGGGCCTGCTTTTGAAGGCGGCGCGGGAGCGGTGCGGACGGGCAGCGATATGGTGGCGGCACTGGCGGCGCTTTTGCGGGAAGGCGCGATGGACCGCACCGGACTGCTCTCGGAAGCGTATTCTGCGGAGAACGCGCCGCGTCCGACACGGCAGGATATTTCATCGGAGAGCGCGCCATGTCCGGCGCGGCAGGGCATTTCTCTGGGAACGAATCCCCCTCGTCTGACACAGCAGGATGTCCGCGCGCTGCAGATGGCAAAGGCGGCGGTGCGCGCAGGCATCGAGATCCTTTGGGAGAAAATCGGACGTCTGCCTGTGAAGCAAGTCTTTCTGGCAGGCGGCTTCGGCTATTATCTGGATGTGGAGGCGGCTTTTGCCATCGGGCTGCTGCCGGAAGATCTGCGGGGCAGAGTGCGGGCGGCAGGGAATACGTCTCTCAGGGGCGCCTATCTGATCGGCAGGGATCTTTGGCGCGGCGGCAGCACTGCGGCGGATGCCTTGGCGGAGCTGCCCGCGCGGGCCGAGGCCGTCAATCTGGCGGAGGAGCCGGCATTTGAGCGGCTTTATCTGGAGCATCTTTCCTTTTAAAAATCAAATTGGCCGCTGCCCGCGGAAAGAAAAGCAGTCGGTGTATTTTCACACTCGTTCGGCGCATATACATATAGGGAGTCAGTAACTTTTGCGAACTGAAGCCCTGTGTGGGAGACGGCAGGCGGATTTTGCGGAGACTGTGGCGGCAGTGATGCTGCCGAGGCTGACGGCGGAAAGGACTTCGCCGGAGACGTCGGAAGGGCCTTGGGCGCAAAAAGTTACGCGGTAATTCGGGTGGTATGCGATGGAACGACGGCTTTTTCTGATCAAAACGGCAGCTTTCGCGGCTGCCGTGCTTCTTTTGTGCGCGGCGGGCGTCGTGAAAGGCAGGGCGGACGCGAGGGCGGCCAGCGCCGCAGCGGAGACAAAGCGGATCGCGCTCACTTTTGACGACGGGCCGCACCCTTACTATACGGAGCAGCTTCTTGACGGCCTGCAGGAGAGAGGCGTTAAGGCGACTTTTTTTCTGCTGGGCGAGCACATAGAGCAGTACCCAGACATCGTCCGGCGGATGAGCGAGGAGGGCCATCTGATCGGAAACCACACTTACAGTCATATGCAGCTTAGCCGTTCCAACAGAGAGCGGTTTAAGGAGGAGCTGCTGGCCACCAGCAGGCTGATCGAGGAGCTGACCGGCCAAGAGGTGCAGTATGTGCGGCCGCCCTACGGAACGTGGGACAGGACGTTTGAAAAGGAGCTGAATATGTTTCCGGTGCTATGGAATATCGATCCGCTGGACTGGAGCAGCAGCAGCGTGTCCGGCATTGTGAAAAAGGTAGTTTCCAAGGCGAAGGACAATGCCATTATCCTGATGCACGACGAATACCAGTCCTCGGTGACGGCGGCGCTGGCCATCGTGGACGAACTGCAGGAGCAGGGCTACACGTTCGTCACGGTGGAGGAGCTCCTGCTGGACTGACTTTCCTCGGACTGACTTTCCTCGGACTGTCTCTGCCGGAACGACTTAGGACGCTCTGACGCATATTCTGTTTGCGCCGGGGAGCCAACAATGCTACAATAAAAGAGATCTGCAGCAGGGCCGCCGAAAACGCGGGATGACGACGCTACAGGCAGAAAGAGGCAGGAACGCAGAATGACAATGCTGCCGGCAGAAAGCGGCAGGAACGCGGCAGAAAAGAACCGTTGGTAGGAAGTTTGGAAGTTAGGAAGTGGAACAATGGATCTGTTTGAATATATGAGCAACGCCAAGAAGGAGAAGGAAGCGCCGTTAGCCGCCAGACTGCGGCCCACCACGCTGGACGAGGTGGTGGGGCAGCAGCATATCATCGGCAAGGACAGGCTTCTGTACCGCGCCATCAAAGCGGACAAGCTCAGCTCCATCATTTTTTACGGGCCTCCGGGCACGGGCAAGACGACGCTGGCCAAGGTGATCGCACAGACCACCAGCGCGGAGTTTACCCAGATCAATGCCACCGTCGCCGGCAAGAAGGACATGGAGGAAGTGGTGGAGAAGGCGAAAGAACTGCGGGGAATGTACGGCAGGAAGACGATTCTCTTTATCGACGAGATCCACCGCTTTAATAAAGGGCAGCAGGACTATCTGCTTCCGTTCGTGGAGGACGGCACGGTGGTGCTGATCGGCGCGACCACGGAAAATCCGTATTTTGAGGTGAACGGCGCGCTGCTCTCCCGGTCTATCGTTTTTGAATTACATCCGTTATCCAAAGAGGACGTTACGGAGCTGATCCACAGAGCCGTCTATGACAAGGAAAAAGGCATGGGCGCGTATGAGGCCGAGATCGACGAGGAGGCCGTGGAGTTTCTGGCGGAGATGTCGGGCGGCGACGCGCGGCACGCGCTGAACGCGGTGGAGCTCGGCGTCATGACGACGAACCGGAGCGGGGACGGCAAGATCCACATCACGCTGGAAGTGGCGCAGGAATGTATTCAAAAACGGGTGTTACGTTATGATAAGACGGGCGACAACCACTACGACACGATCTCCGCATTTATCAAGAGTATGCGCGGCTCCGATCCGGACGCGGCGGTCTATTATCTGGGCCGTATGTTGTATGCGGGGGAGAGTGTGACTTTTATCGCGCGCCGGATTATGATCTGCGCGTCGGAAGATGTGGGAAACGCCGATCCGAATGCGTTGACCGTAGCGGTCAGTGCGGCGCTGGCGGTGGAGCGCGTCGGTATGCCGGAGGCGCAGCTCATTCTGTCGCAGGCGGCCATCTACGTGGCCTGCGCGCCCAAGAGCAACGCGGGATGCGAGGCCATCTATCAGGCGATGGAGACGGTGAAGCAGCGGGGCAATCTGCCGATCCCGCCGCATCTGCAGGACGCCCATTACAAAGGATCGCAGAAGCTGGGGCGCGGCATCGGCTACAAATACGCCCACGATTTTAAGAACCACTATGTCAGGCAGCAGTATCTTCCCTATGAGCTTGACGGAACGGAATTTTACAAGCCGTCGGGAAACGGCTATGAAGTCAAAATCAGCGAGCATATGAAAAGACTCAAAGAGGAAGCGGAGGACGACTGAGCCGGGCATCCCACCGAAAAAAAGAGCAGCTCCAAAGAGCTGCCCAGACTGTAGACAAAGTCCCGGGGTCTCCCGGGATTTTTCTTTTTCAAGGGGCCGAAAGTCCAGTAAACATAAGGAC
>CANRFZ010000024.1 GCA_947630025.1 uncultured Lachnospiraceae bacterium | reverse complement strand
GCTAAACCTGTTTGAACACTTTAAAATAGAGGATGCCGGGGCATTCGTGTTCTAAAAATGGGGAAACTCAAACTTCCTGGCCGCTTGGGGCGATTATTTTTCGCCTGGCCGCTCTGGGTGAAGTTTTAATGATTTTTTGCCTTTACTCATATGCTCCTTTACTCATATGCTGCATCCTCCAATATTATAAAAAATCAATTATGATAATAAATATTGAAGATGCTTATTTTTCGATATGCGCTTTATTTTTGATGTATTTTAGTTTTTAGAATGGGTGCTACTTGGTTGAGATGATTGGTTGATATAATTGTTTTATTTTTGTTTGACAATTTGTGGAATTATGTTAGTATTTTCTTAGGACTACAAGACGGTAGGCGGTTAGCCCTCTCCGGAGGGACTGTGTTCTACACTCCGTTTCGGTCGGCGCAAAACCTGCGTCCGCCGGACGCAGTGCGCCCCTCCGATTACATAGAAACTCGCAAGGGAATCTAAGAAAGGAGGGCTGAGCCATATGGATATTTTCGGAATGATTGCGGTGCTGAGCTTCGGCTTGACCTGCTTTGGAATCGGATACTCTTTTGGCAAAGATAGTAATAAGACACAACAATAGCCGCCCTGTCTGCAAAACTGTGCGGCTATTGTAGCTAAACATATTGCGGGCTAACCGTCTATCGGTAGTCCATTGGGCATCTGTTACCGCAGATGCCCTTCTTTATGTTTAATGTAACATAATATTTATGCTATTGCAAGTGTTTTTATTCTTTCACGATTCCTGTCTTTTTCAGAGACTATTAATCCCATCATTAGTACCTCTATTGTTTTTGTTTGGCTATTATCTCAATCAAAAGACCAATCCACAACATAACTATAGATTAGTCTTTTAATAAGTTGTCGCGCCAATCAATAGACAATTGCTCCTGCTCCTTCTGAGTAATCGCCTTGGCCGAATTGATAGTCTGGATCATCTAATTCGCCTGTGTCTGGTGTACCTTGTGCTGGTCCGGTGTATGGTATGTTTCCGCTATTGTCCTCAAACAGTTCAGGATGTTCCTTTTTGACTTCTTCCAAGATTTGATCCACTTCAGCCTTTTCTTCGTCAGACAGGCTTTCATAAGCACCATCCAACTCGTTATTTCCTTTGTATTCATCATCCCCAAGCTGCACGTCATCATGGGCGGAATTTACTGTGACACCGCTTTCGTCTGCAGTGCTTTCATCTGTGCCATTTTCGTTCGCAGCGCTTTCGTCGCCTGTTGTACTTTCAGCGTCTGTGGCTGCGCTTTCATCGGTGCCGGCAGTGTCGCCTGTGCTATCGCTTTCATCGGCGCCGATGTCTGTGTCGTCTGCAGCGGTTGTATTTTCATCCGCAGAAGTGTCCTCCTCTGCGGACTGTTCTGCGGTGTCCCCGGCGGTATCTGACTCGTCAGTATCGGCAGTATCTTCCGTGTCGGTTGCACTTTCCGTATCGTCGGTCTGCTCCACTGTCTGCTCGGCCTCCGATTCAGAGCCGCAGCCATAGGAACCGAATACAAGCATTGTTGCCGCCGCCACGGGAATTACAATATTTTTTATGCGCATGGCGATTCTCCTTTTTGTTGTATGATATTTTATTATACATCACTGAAAAAGCGTTTACAAGTACCATTCCCTTGTATCAAATACTACACATTCCTCTGCACAAAATACTACACATTCCTGCGCATCAAATACTACAAAACCCTTCCATATATACTATACAAAAGCATCGTCTCATTGTATAATGAACCTGTTACTATAACACAAAAGTGTAGTTAGAGGAGGAATTGTTTATGAACCAGTATGTTAATGCAGGACAGGGATTGAAGAAAGTCTTTATTGCCGCAATCGGAGCGATTGTCTGCGCAGTTTTGATGATTATTCCGGTCATCAATTTGATCGCTTCCATCGGCGCAATCGTGTTTCTTGTGATCAGCCTTTTGGGACTGAATCAGGCGGGAAAAGAAATCGACGGCTGCAAAACGGCGTTTATCCTGACGATTGTAAATCTTGTGGTGCGCATCCTGGCGGTGCCGTTTGCAGGCTCTGCCGTATTAAGTTTTATTTTCACGCTCGTGGGAACCATTATTTCTTTCTTGGTGACGTATTATGTGTGCACTTCCGTGTCTGCCGCGCTCTCGACCATCGGGGCGGGCGACGTGGCCCAGAAGGGAGAAACCGTGTGGAAGCTGACGCTTGTCTGCACCGTGATCTCGATCGTGCTTTCCATTCTCGGGCTGATTCCGGTCATCAAGATTTTTGCCGGCGTACTGAGCGTCATTACGACGATTGTATCACTGGTGGCGCAGATTTTGTATTTGATTTTTGTCAATAAAAGCTGCAAGGCGTTTGGCGCCTAAATTACCTTTTTATCAATTTTATCAATCATAAGTTATAAAGCGGTGCGGCCCTCGAGAATGCGATGTGTTTTCGAGGGCCGATACGCATCTCGTCATTCATTCGGCCTGTAATAAAACCGCCCGGACAGTTCTTCCGTCCGGATGGCGTTCACAAACGCCGACGCATCCGCTTCCCGGACGGCGCGGATCACTTTTTTGCTCTCCTCTCTGGAGACGACGGAGTAGACCACGTTCCGCAGTTGATGCCTGTAGGAACCTTCTCCGCTCAATACCGTCGCGCCGTGCATACTCACGCGGTTGATCGCGTCGCAGACTGCTTCGGGGCAGTCCGTAACGATAAACAACGTCTGCTTCTGATACCGCGTATAGAGCATATGCAGAATCTGTGTGGAGGTGTACTGGAAAATAATCGAGTAAAGGGCCGCATCGAAGCCGAACAACATCCCCGCTATCATAATAATAACGATATTAAACGCAAGGATGAAATTCCACGCATCTACGCCCTTTTTCTCAGAAAGAAAAATAGAAATAAAATCCGTTCCGCCCGTCGTGGCATTCATCGACAGGCACATACTGATTACAAAGCCGTTGATGATCCCGCCGAAAATGCTGATCAGCAGGATATCGTAAGTGACCACAACGCTTGGGATCAGGTCGGTAAAAATACCCGTGAGCACGATCATCAGGCAGGAATACAGGGTGAATTTCCTGCCGATAAACCGAAAACCGATATAGACCGGCACCAGATTCAGCGCCAGATTGACCGGCGTATAGGGGATCGCAATTCCCAGATAGCGGGAAGCGACGCTCTGGATCAAAACGGTCAGCCCGGTAGCGCCGCCGGGATACAGTCCGCCGGTGCTGACAAAAGTTTTGAGGTTCAACGCCATCAAGATCGAGGCAAGACAGATTACGGCAATTCTTTTGCCGTCTTTCTTGAAATCAAATGTCATCCCGCGTTCTCCGTCCGCTATATTTCACGATACGGCAGGACAAACCCGCATGGTTATGGCCGCGCTTTATTTGTTGGCCATTTCACAGAGTTCATCCAGCATCTTAGGCAGTTCCGTCGCCATATTTTCATCGGTAAACTGGCAGGTGCCGACTTTCTTATGTCCGCCGCCGCCGTACTTTAACATCAGACTTCCCACATTGACGTCGCTCGTCTTATTCAGAATACTGTATCCCACCGCAGCGGAACATCCCAGCCCGCCTTTGCCGTTTACAATCCACGCGGAAATATTCTGCTCGGGATACATACTGTAAATCATAAAACGGTTCCCCGTATAGATAGGATCTACGCCCCGCAGATCGCTGATAATCACGTTGCCTCTCACTTCCGTATGCGCCGTGACCATCTCCTTGAATTTTTCGGTCTGCTCCTGATATACTTCTATCCGCTCCTGCACATCGGGCAGCGCAAGAATCTGGTCTGTCGTCATCGTGCGGCACGCATCGATCAGCTTTTCCATCAGTTGATAGTTGGAGATCGTAAAATTGCGGAACCGTCCGAGCCCTGTCCGCGGGTCCATCAGATATCCTACCAGAATCCAGCCCTTGGGGTTCTGAATCTCGTCGATCGTAAGATTGCCGGAGTCCACCTTGTCTACCGCTTCCATCATATCGTCAAACTGCGGGAATCTCTCCCGTCCGCCGTAATATTCGTAGATAATGCGGGCGCAGGACGGCGTGATACGGCTCTCGCCTTTATATTTGCCCTGAAGCTGCAGTCTCTCATGCTCGCTGGAATGGTGGTCAAACCACAGGCCGCATCCCTCCACATAGGGAACATTCGCCAGACAGTCGTCCTCCGTGATCTCGACCAGTCCGTCCTGCAGATCCTTGGGGTGCGCAAATTTCCAATGATCGATAATCCCTGCTTCTTTTAAAAGGGCGCCGCAGGCAAGCCCGTCAAAATCCGAACGTGTCACTAATCTCATAGCAATCCTCCATTTAACGCTTTACAATACTCTCACTCATCTTCTCCGATATCCTGCGATGCCGCAATAGCGGAAACAACGGATGACACCACGCTGATCACCACCGGGATCAACACGACTACCAAACCGCCTGCCAACAATAAAAACATAGTCCGCCTCCTGTCCCCTGTCTAACATACACTTCCCAATTTCGTCATAACGGTCATGACTCGTAATTATTTTACACGGAAATTTAGGAGATTGCAACAAATTCTCCCTTATCGTTGTGAAATGTTGTGAAAAACTGTTACAAAGCAGGCATGGCGCCCGCCCGCCGCCTGCGCAAATAAAAGAAGTGCTGAAAACCAACACTTCTCATACGATCGGCAGATAGAACGGAGAAAGAGGGATTTGAACCCTCGCGCCGCGTGAGCGACCTACACCCTTAGCAGGGGCGCCTCTTCAGCCTCTTGAGTATTTCTCCACAGTCTGAACTACCTCTACCAATATGAAACTGTGCGTTTGCAACAACGCAAAAGTTATTATACCTAAGAGATCCGTATTTGTCAACGACTTCGGCGGATTTTCTATGGCCGTTTTCTGTCGCGGTTTCTGCCGTTTTCCGCTGCTTTTCACATACGGTATTCTTCGATCGCCGTCTCGTACAGATCGTTCCCCGCCGCGTCGATCACAACGATCGCCGGAAAATTCTCCACCTCCAGCCGGCGGATCGCTTCCGTTCCCAGATCGTCGTAGGCGACCACTTCCGAAGCCTTGACCGCCTTGGAGAGCAGGGCGCCCGCACCGCCCACCGCGGCGAAATAGACCGCGCCGTTTCTGACGATAGCGTCCTTTACCGCGGCGGATCGCTTCCCTTTGCCGATCATCCCCAAAAGCCCCAGATCCAGCAGCGCAGGCGTGTACTTATCCATGCGGCTCGCGGTAGTCGGCCCGGCGGAACCGATCGGTCTGCCCTCTCTGGCGGGAGACGGCCCCATATAATAGATCACATTGTTTTTCACTGCAATCGGAAGCGCCTCGCCTCTGTCCAGCGCCTCCTGCATTCTCTTATGCGCCGCGTCTCTGGCGGTGTATATGGTGCCCGTCACATAGACGTAATCTCCGGCGTGCAGCCCTCTGACCTCCTCCGCATCCAGCGGCGCGTGTATATGTCTGTCCATCTCGGAATCATCCTCCCCAAGCGGAGCCGGCATACTGCTGCCCGGCCTCCTTGTCCTGATCAGATCGTCCTTACAATATGCCGGTTCACATGGCAGCAGATATTGACCGCCACCGGAAGTCCCGCAATATGCGTCGGATAAGTATTGATGTTGACCGCCAGCGCCGTGGTCGTGCCGCCCAGTCCGCCCGGCCCGATTCCGGTTCCGTTGATCTTCGCCAGCATTTCCTCCTCCAGCTCTCGGACATAGGGAATCGGAGAATGGCTATCCGCCGGCCTGACCAGCGCTTTCTTGGCCAGAAGCGCGCATTTCTCGAAGGTGCCGCCTATCCCGACGCCCACCACCATCGGCGGGCACGCATTGGGCCCGGCATCCTGCACGGCGGTCAGAATCGCGTTCTTGACGCCTTCTATCCCGTCCGCCGGTTTCAGCATGAAGATCCGGCTCATATTTTCGCTGCCGAACCCTTTCGGCGCGACGGTAATCATAATCCGGTCGCCCGGAACGATCTCATAGTGGATCACCGCCGGCGTATTGTCCTTTGTGTTTTCCCGCAGCAGGGGATCGCCCACCACGGACTTGCGCAGATACCCTTCGGTATAGCCCTGTCTGACGCCTTCGTTGACCGCATCCTCCAGAACGCCTCCGGTCAGGTGCACATCCTGTCCGACTTCCAGAAAGATGACCGCCATGCCGGTATCCTGACAGATCGGTATCCTATCCTCGCCCGCGATCTTGAGATTGTCCTGTAACTGGGCCAGAATCTGCCGTCCCAGCGGCGCCCGCTCCGTCTCTGCCGCACGGCGCATCGCGCTCTCCATATCCGGGCTCAGAAAATGATTCGCCTCGATACACATTTCCCTGATATGCCGGGTGACTTCCGCCACATCGACTGTCCGTATCTGCTCTCCCATCGTCCGCCGCTCCTAGTCCACAATCTGCGCTCTCGTCTGTTCCAGTTCTTCCGGCGCAGCCTCCTGCGGCTTCCAGCCGATCTTCTGTCCGTCCGCCTGATATCGGGGAATCATGTGCATATGGAAATGAAACACTGTCTGCCCCGCCAGATCGCCGTTATTCTGCACCAGATTAAATCCCTTGCAGCCCAGCTTCTCCGTCATCCTGATGACCATCCTCTTGGCCAGCTTCATAACTTCCCCGGCCAGCTCCTCGGGCAGCTCATACAAATCGGCGTAGTGTTCTTTCGGAATAATCAGCGCGTGGCCTTTTGTCGCCGGCCCCTGATCCAGAATCACACGGAACTTATCGTCCTCATACAGTGTTTTGGCCGGAATCTCACCGTTGGCAATCCGGCAGAAAATACAGTCATCCTTCATCTCTATTCCTCCTTCTTATCCTGTCTTATTCCATTCCTATCTTATTCCAGTCTTATCTTAATTCCAGTCTTATCTTATTCCATTCCTATCTTAATTCCGTTTCGTCTTATTCCATCGGCCCTGCCCCGAACTGCAGAACCTGATCCAGCGCGCGCAGCACTTTAAAATCGCCCTTCATCTTCATGTCCCCCGCCATAAAGGACGCCTGAAAGGTGCTCTTACCCGACACAATATTGCGCAGCACATCACGCGAGAGCTGCATTTCCACGTCTACGTGTCCGCCCTCGCCGTAGAAACATTGGAAGTTCCCGCCGTTCACCCCGATGATTAACGGCGTTTTCTTCTCCTCTATCAGCAGCTTGTAATCTCCCGCAATCCCCGGCTGCGGTTTGAAGTGCTCTCGGATTTCCTTGAGAAATTCGGTCGTGTCCTCCTTCTCGCTGCTGCCCATCATATCCCTGAACATACTGACGAGTTCCTGTATATCCGCCTTCTGCCGCTGCACATAGGTGTCGTCCGACACATACTGCGAGAGCTGCTCCGACTCCTGCGGCGTAAAATTGATATTCTTGGTGATGGCTATCTTCTGCTTGACCGCCTGATTGCTCGTCGGCAGACAGGCCATCTTCTGATTGATCGTCCGATAGAGATTTTCCGCCTTCTTCTCGATGATGCGGATATACTCCTCGTTGTCCTCCAATATCGCCGTGTCCGCAATATAGCCGCAGATGCCTTCGCAGGGAAGTCCTCCCAGAATCTCCCATGCCGTAGTCAGGTTCAGCTTGCCGTCCCGCTCGCCGTATGTGGTGGACATGACGATCGGCATCATATAGATCTGGCTGATTTTCTCCTTGTCTCCGTATAGCCAGCAGGAATCCAGAAACTGCTGCATATAGCCGCCGATGCCGTACCACTCAACGGTGGTGGCGAGTATGGCGCCGTCCGCGTTTTTCAGCGTCTGAGGCAGAGTTGTGATACTGTTCTTCAATTCATAGAGCTGGAACTGCTCCACCGTGACGCGGAGCTCCTCCAGCACCTCTTTGATCTTATTGATGACAAAAAGCGTGGGGTCATCCATCAGTCCCCTGCCGCCGTAATAAATATTGATTTTCATCGCCAACCCGCCTTTACTGTTTTAAATGTTTTAATTGTTTTAATTGTTTGAAATGCTTTAAATGTTTTAAATGCTTTAATTGCTTTATTGCTTTAACTGCTTTATTGCTTTAATTGCTTTATTGCTTTAACTGCTTTAAACGTTTGAATTGCTTTCCTTGTTTTCATGCTATGCCCGCGTGCGGTGCGGACGGATAAATGTGAGGATCGCAGCCACGGCAAATCCCGTCACAACGCCGCCGATATGCGCCGCGTTGTTGGTGCCCGCATCCGTGAATCCGCAGTAGAGCGAAAAAAAGATCGCAAACAACAGCCGCGGCAGCGAAATCGTGTCCAGCCTTCCCCTGTTCATTATCACCAGGAGCAGCAGCGCGCCCTCTACGCCGAATACCGCACCGCTGGCGCCCACGGAGCTATAGAATCCGCCTGACAATAGCTCATATCCCAGCGACAGTATTCCGCCGCCGATCCCCGACAAAAAATAAATCACCGCATAGGCTATGTGCCCCATTTTCTTTTCCACAATATCGCCCACAAAAAGCAGGATAATCATATTGTTAAAAAGATGGCGCACATTCCAGTGCAGAAACATGGACGTCACAATGCGGTAATAAGACTGATCCGCCATGATCTGCCTCACGCCCACCGCGCCTTTATTATATAACAGATCTCCCGTAAAAGTACATATCAGAAATAGGAGTACGTTCACCGCTGCCAGCCCATAGTTAACCCACGGTATCTGCGGCATCCTTCCTCTGTTCCGGTCAATCCGGTTGTCCGTCCGTATCGGTTCCATAGATAACCTCGTCTGGAAGCGGTGCAAACCGCCGCCAAAAACTCTCTGTGTCAATCCTTCTGCCGTCTCTATGAGGTTATCATTTTCATTTTGTCATGTCAACCGACTATCCTTAGGAATCCATGGTCTTACGTTGGAAATCGGCATCCTATGTCAGAAATCCCTCTCCCTGTGTCGAAAAATCGCCGTCTTATGTCGAAAATCTCCCGCCCTATCGGTAACAGTAATTCAGGCTGCCGAAACGGATCTCATCGCCCGGCTCGATCTCCACGGTTTCCTGCGGCTGCATACGGAGTCCGTTTTTGAAAGTTCCGTTGGTAGAATTCATATCGGTCAGCAGAATCCTGCCGTCCTTCTTCTCAAATCTGGCGTGCATCCTGCTGACAGAGTCATCCGGCAGCACATAGTCCACACACCCCGCCATTTTACCCACCGTACACGGGAATCGTTTCAGTTCGATATGGTTTTTGTTCTTTTTGTCCAGCGCGTACAGTTTGTATTCCCTGTCCGCGCCTATGTCATAAAAAACCGTATTGCCGCAGTCCGGCTCCGGCTCTCTCGCCGCCTCCCTTCCGACTTCCCCAGCCAGTCCGCCCGCCGGCCAGTCTGTCGGTGCATCCGCCTGCATACGGGAAAAAGCTCCATATTCCCCGCCGTATTCCCCGCCATATTCCCCGCCGTATTCCGCAGGCTCCGGGTATTCCCACCCGCTCGGACTGTCTGTGCCGCCGGAATCGGACGACGGCCTCCGCCCACGCCTCTCTTTCAGGATCATAGCCCCGCAGTATGCTAGGCAGACGGCCAGCACCGCCATGATCCCATACAGGGTGATCCGTTCCCGCTCTGATAACACAAACAGGAACCGGACAACCGCCGCGCCTAGAATGCCCAGTCCGGCGCCCAGTGCGATGATATGGTATAGGGAGAATTTTAGACCGGAAAAAGTGCGGCGCTTTGTCAGACGTCCCTCGCCCCGAACCGTCTCCTCCCAGCCGTCCTGTCCGCTCCACGTGATTTCGGTATGCTTCTTAGGGAATGTCTCCCGGTACTCGGCCTCTCGGTACTCTGCATCCTGACACCTTGTATTCCGATATTCCGCATTCCGATACGCTGCACCTTGATACGCTGCGTCCCGATATTCTGTGCCGTGATACGCTGCGTCCCGAGGCTCTGCACCCCGGCACTCTGCATCTGCCGCAGCGCTTTCCGTGTCCGCATCCGCA
Source organism: uncultured Lachnospiraceae bacterium (assembly GCA_947630025.1). Taxonomy (GTDB): domain Bacteria; phylum Bacillota; class Clostridia; order Lachnospirales; family Lachnospiraceae; genus UBA3282. The sequence goes on along the minus strand of CANRFZ010000024.1, from coordinate 23,929 downwards.
GGCGTCTCTCCGCCGCGGTTCTGTCCGTCCTCCAGCATCCGCAGGGCGTCTCCTATAAAAAATCCTTTGTCCTCCGACATTTCATAGATGGCGTACACCTTTTCCGCCAGCTCTCTGTCCTCCGGATCGATATGCTCCAGCAGAAACTCCATCAGGGGCCGGTAAACGTGATCCGTTTCGTCACCGTGGTCGGGATAATACAGGCCGATATACTTTTTCCTCGCCAGATCATAATAGATCTGCTCCGGCAGCAGGACTAGCCCTTCCGCGTCCATAAAATATCCCGCCAGCTTTCCGTAGATCCCATGAAGCTGCCGCACTAGGTCGGCCACCTGTTCATACGACATCACCTTGTCCCGGAACAGATTGTCCAGCGTCGTGCGCGAGCTGATGTCATAATAATAATAGGTAGTTCCGTTAATGTGCCGCAGGGAACATTTGAGCAACTCGTCCACCTTGCCGGAGGCGAGCATTTTATACTGATAGCTCCCTGTCGTTTCCTGCCGTCCGCACTGCAGAATCACATAGTTGTGTCCGTAATCTCTGTAATATTTGATTTCCAGCATATATCCTCCCATTATATCCGGCGCAGCCGGAACCTTCTCCGGTTCCGCCGCGTCAGTCTATCATATTTCCAATCCATCTGCTTTTCCTGATCACGCGGGTGGGGTTGATGATCTGCGCCCTAGCGGTCGTGCGAATCAGCCAGCCGCTCCTCCCCGCCATCGTAAAGTCCGCGCGGATCGGTACGTTGACCTGACATTCGCCCGTCACGTCCGTGGTGTTTCCGTTTCGCTCCACCCTGCCGGTCACCCGCTCCGTCGCAAAATATTTACTGCCGAACTGCTCCCGCAGATGTTCGTTGATATATGTCACGACGGTGTCTTCCTGCTTGCGGATACTCCCGCGGAAACAGACGGCATACGCATCCTGAAAAAGAATACATTTGTCATAGGAATAAAAAGACAGATAAATCAAAAATACAAACAGAAACACCGTCCATGTAATGAGAAACGCCGCCTCCACCGTCATATATCCCTTTTCCTTTTTCCTTATCAATATGGCAATCCCCATACAACCCCCATTCCGATCAGCAGAAACGGCGCAAACGGAAGCTGATATTCCCTTGTGATCTTTTTGCACGCAAGCAATAATAGCGCCACCACAGAGCTTGACACAAGCCCTGCCGTCAGGATCAGGAAACACTTCCACAGTCCCGTATACAGACCGATCATGACTAACATCCAGCCGTCTCCGTAGCCTATCTTCTCACGGCTGACAAATCCGAGCATCCAAAACAATAAGCCGGGCAGAACCGACAACAGTGCAGACCGCAGGCTGCCGTCTCCCGCCAGCCCGCAGATCCGCAGTACGACCGCCGCGGCGATCCCCAGCCATACGGCTGCCAGCGGAATCTCCCTGCGCAGGCCGTCCGATATGGCGCATATCCCCAGAAAGACGACCGGCAAAATCCTTACCCACATCCGGAACACCTCCCTCTTGCTCCCACCTGTGAAAGCGGCACCGTGTAAATCGTCCGCCGCAGACCGCTGCAGCTAAGCCGGCTGTGATAGGCCGTCCCCTGCTGCGTGATATAGACCTGTCCGCTTCCCATGCCGGCGCCGCAGATTTCACAGGGATAATACCTGCCGCCGGATGCGTTCCGCCTCTCGTCCACGGTCAGCGCCGGTACGGATGAAACGGACGGATTCAGATACGAACAGTTTCGGTCACAGTGGTACACCTCCCCGGTTTCCGTGATGAACACCATGGGATCTTCCATCTGCATATCGCTGACAAACTGCGTGACATCGTATCCCGTCCACGCCCGCCCATAATACCGCTGCGATATGGTAAAGCCGCCCGCTCCCATCACGCCGGAAAAGGGATTGACACGGTACGATACCTGCAGATCGATTCTGTCATTCTCATCCGGCACATCCGATCCGAAAAAGGACAAGCCGGCGCTTCCGCCCTCGATGCAGGAACGGTTCAGATAATCTTCCCCGGCATACGCCGTCACCTGTCCTCTCGCATAGCCGTGCGTCATCACCACGCCCGCAACGCCCTCCGGCAGCATATCGCCCGCCACCCTGTCGTAAACATATCCCGCGAACGCCATCCGGTTGCCTGTCTGGTGGAGGGCCGCGCCGATCCTGCTCTCCGTTCCGATGATATTGATCAGAAACATAATATTGATCACGGCAAACAGGAACAATGGCAGGGCGAACGCCGCTTCCAGCGTCATGGAACCTCTGGCGGCTCTGTATCTTAGCATGGAGGCGGCCCAAGACACCCTCTTTACCGCTATGCGGAAGGATGATAGTGCATGACCACCTTGATCGGTATCAAGATATGCCCGGAGAGAATGTGCTGTCGAATTGTTAGATTTCCATCGCATCTTTCGTAAAAAGGGCATCTTACGCCGCCTCCGTCCTATATCAATCATATAAGTCAATAAAAGCCATAACACCGGCTCATTTCGCAGGAATAGCCGAAGCCGGACGACATGGACAGATCTGCCTGAAACGTGTCGAAACAGGCGTCCATGCGGAATCTCGAATTGCCGGGCGTCCTGCGGATATCCATCTCCATAATGTCCATCGCCCGCATGGTTCTCGTATCGCTGTTCTGCAAAAAAAGCATGACCGCCAGATATTCCTGATAACTCAATCCTCTGCCGCCGTCGTCCTGTCCGAGGCTTCCCCGCACATTGGTAATACTGTTGATGCCGGTCTTCCAATCCTGCGCCGTCTTGTAGATCGGCACCCGTCCGCCCGCCAGAAGCGTTTTGACATCCTGCAGGCTCTCCACATAAGCCCATGCAAACAGGATCGTATATTTTACCGGCGCCATCAGCGCCGGATTCAGGCTGACCGCCGCCAGTGCCAGCGCCATGGCCTCCGCCTCCGCCACCTTTGCCGTATCCGTAAAGATATAGACCGTATTGGCGACTTCCCGCCATTTTAACAACGTTTTGGCGACATATTCCAAATTCTGCCAGTCCGTATCTTCTCCTGCCAGTATGTATTCCAACTGGTATTTCAGCAGCGACTTATCCAGCTCTCCTCCGTAATAGCCGAACTTGTCAAACAGATATGCCTCAAACACCAGTTCATTGGGCTCTCCCGACACCTCCGCCGCTTCCGCGCAGACACCGGTGCCCTGCAGGGGCGTCCTGTGGGAAATATAGCTGCCTGCAGACACCCTCACCGACGATACCTCCGAAGGATTCTCCAGCACGAGATTCAGCACGCCGCTCCGTCTCGTGGCATTGGCCGCATCCGCCGGGTTGTCCAGCGGAACCTCCTCATATTCTCCGTCCTCCGTCTCCCGCACGGGCGTTCCGATCTCGTCGATCTGCTCCTCGTAAGACTGCCTTTCGGCCTCTATATTCCGCGTAACCAAGCCGTATCTCCCAAACTCCGCTATCTGCAGATCGATCCCGCCCAAGACGGCGCCCAGCGGATGGTCCGACATAAAATCCGTGACCTGCCGTTTCAGAACGGCGCCCGCGTCGTCCGACGCGACGGAATACTGTCCGATCGCCACACGGCCCACGTCCGACGCAAGGAGATCGGTGCCCGGCAGCAGTCCGCCGGACGCCGTCTCCGGTCTTAAATTTTTCTGCATATAATCTCTCAGGTGCGCCTCCGTATTGCTGATATCCGCGTAAGCTCCGCCATAGGACATATCCACAAACAACAGGTCGTACTGCTCCAAAAGCTCCCTGTGAAATTCCGCCAGAATCGAATTCATCCCGATATCCGCCGCGCATTCAAATCTCATGCGGACAGCGCTGATCCGCGCCCCTTCGATCAATGTAAATACCAAAGACAGGATCAGCGTGAGCGATAAAGTGAGAAATACGGTAATATACCCCTTCCTCATGACATAATCGTATTGCTATCCTGTGTGATCTTCTGGAAAACCCGGTTCACAAGACTGCGCAGTTGTGTCTTGAAGATCATGACCAGACTGATCAAAACAACGATAATCAGTATGATCTCCACAGTGCCCATGCCTTCCTCCTCCTGCACAAACGCGCCCAGATCTTTTAACCGCGCCGTCTCCTCCTGTCTGCTTTCCGTGATTGCCGTTTCTTCCGTCATTGTTCTTTTTTTCATGATTTCTTTTCTCCTGTTCATTGTTTTTCCTCCTGTTTGTCATGTTAATCCCATTCCGGAACGTTCACGCGACGGCGGCGCGAATCTCAAATTCGCGTCTGCCATCAGGGGAATTTGTGACGCTCCGTGTGCCGCAGACGTTATCCCGCCGTGAATGAAAAGAATGCGGGTATCATGATGAGCACCATGACGATACATAGCATCATCATCATTGGCAGAAGCAGCTTGGTGCCCGCCTCCTCGCCCAGCTTTTTGGCCAGATTCTTTCTTTCCGCAAAGGCGTTGTCGGCTTCCTGCCGGAGCATCAGCAGCAGATCGTTGCTTCCTTTTCGGAGATTCTGCGACAATAGCGTGCTCAGCTTCATGTAAACCGGCACCTGACACCGCCTGCCGAAGCGGTCATACGCCTCGCTCTCCGCCTTTCCTCCCTGTAGTTCGTTACAGGTAATCAGTATTTCTTCATAGACATACCGCCTCCTTTCCTTCTGCTGCTTTCTGTAGTCTTCGCCCATTTTGAAAAAGGCGTTCCGGATCGTCATGCCCGCGCCCATATAGAGCGCCAGCTTGTTGACGATCTCGGGATAATCCAGCAGCAGCTCCTTTTTGCGCCTTTCGATCATCTGATCCAGCTCCCGTCGCCGCCCCCAGTATAAGAGCACCGCCGCGGCCACCGCCAGCAGGAAAAGCGTTCCGCTGTTGTCACGGATCACTTCCTTCCAGACGATCGGACGGGAATCCAGACTGTCCGGCAGAATCATCTCCTCCGCACTCTGCGTCTGTTCTTCTTTCTCCTGCAGCAGCTCCTCCAGACGGTTTCTGAACCGCTCTCTGTCGGTGTATACGGCAGGATTGACCTGCACGTACATCTGGTTGTCCCATGCCGTCTGTTCATATCGGATATGCGCCGTAAGCGTCACGGTAACGCCTTCTTCCAGCCCGCTGTTGTCCACGGTTCCGTCCGTATTGACCAGCGCATAGCTGCTGCTCTCCCATGAAATCTCAAAAGGATATCCGTCCAGCTTAGTGACCAGCTGCAGCGGATAGCGCACATCCTCCAGACTCTCGTTATCGCCGAGAATCGCCTCCGGCAGCTTCTCCGACGCCTCCCGGTACAACTGCTCCGCTTCCTTGGACGTATATTTGCGCTCCTCCACGACATAGTCAAAATATTCCTGTTCTTCCCCATCGACCATGGCCTCCAGCTCCACCGGAATACTGCCCTGCCCGTAGGGATTCCGCTTCAGGACGCCGCCGTCCGCCAGCAGGGAATCGGTCCGTATGCTGCCCCACGCCGCCAGCGACAGTAAGACGCCTGCCAGAACCGCCAGCAGCACGAGCTTGTACTGCTTCCTGTAATATTCCCTGACCTGCGCGGCCACAGGCAGCTCCGGGTGCAGCGCCTTCAGCCTGTCCTCCAGCTGCCGTCTGGAGATGTCCTTTTTCCAACTGTGCCGCCGCCCTGCCGCCCGGCGCTCCAGCCGCTGCTTCTGCCGGTACAGATACGCCGCCATCCGGTCTGCCGGATTCTTTCCTTCCTCCCCGCGCGCCAGCAGAAACAGTGCGATATACATGACCAGCAGCGCCGCATAGATCAAAACCATTCCGAACCCTCCGCTATACCTCGATATTGACAATCTTTTCGGACAGTGTATACGCCGCAAAATAGAAGCCGAGGCACACTGTCATTATTACGACGCCCAGCAGATTGTGGTACAGTATGTCAAAGAATCCTTTCGACGTGCTCCCCACATAAAAGATGATCACGAACGGAACTATATTCATAATCTTCTGCTCTGTCTTTTTGGCGCCCAGCATCAGTTGGATCTCCTTGTCCGTCTCCGTCTTCTGCTCGATGACTTCCGCCGTCTTGGACAGGATCTCCGTCATGCTCCCGCCGCTGCGCTTGGCGATCACGAACACATCCGCAAACTGGATGATATCCGCGATGCCGCTGCGCGCGCCCAGATGGTACAGCAGTTTTTCCGGCGTCACATTGTTGTCCAGCCCGGCGGTGATATACTTTAACTCCCGGCAGATCACCGCGTCCTCGCCGTAGAGCATCGCCATATCCCGATAGGACTCCCGGAACGCATTTTCGACGGAATATCCCGCTTTCTGGTTGGCCGCCACCGTCAGGATCAGATCCTTGAACTGCAGGCTCAGCTCCTGCCGCTGCTTCTGCGCCAGCTCCGTCTTCTTTTTCCGCAGGAACAGAAACACCAGTGGCATCAGCCCGATCCATGCGATCCATGAGCGGTAAAAGAGATAGGCGATCAGCGACACGATCAGAAGTCCCTCTCCCGCGTACAGTATGCGTTCGTCCGTCCGCAGCCGGTATTTACTGTAATCCGGCGGCCCGCAGCTTTTCGACATAAGTCAGCTCTCCTTTCTTCTCCAGCGTGCCGGCGATCCTGCCCCCGGCGTCCTCCCCGGTCTCCTCGAACCGGTACAACGGCTTCATCATAATCTCTCCCGCCTCAAATCCCAGCACTTCCGTGATCTCCAGTACTTTTCTGGTCTTATCCCGCAGCCGCCCCAGATGGACGATGATGTCTATCCCGGAGGCGATCTGCTGCCGGATCGCCGTGAGCGGTATCTCCATCCCCATCAGAATCATATTTTCCAGCCTTCCCAGCATATCCGCGGAACTGTTGGCGTGTCCCGTGGACATGGAGCCGTCATGCCCCGTATTGAGACACTGCATCATATCGAACGCCTCCCCGCCCCTCACCTCCCCGACGATGATGCGGTCGGGCCGCATACGCAGGGACGCTTTGATCAGATCCCTTATCGTGATCTCTTTACACCCTTCCACATTCGCGTTGCGCGTCTCCAGCCGCACCAGATTGGGGATGCCGATAATCTGCAGCTCCGCGCTGTCTTCGATCGTGATGATCCGCTCCTCCTGCGGGATAAACTGTGACAGCGCATTCAGAAAAGTCGTCTTGCCGGAGCCGGTTCCGCCGCTGATAAAAATGTTGTATTTGGCCTGCACCAGTTTGCCCAGCCAGACGGAGACTTCCCGCGGAATCGAGCCGTAGGCGATCAGATCTTCCATCAGGATCGGCCTGTCCGGAAACCGGCGTATGGTCACGATGGGCCCATTCAGCGCCACCGGGTTAAGCACCACATTGACGCGCGCGCCGTTTTTTAACCGGGCGTCCACGATGGGCGACGCCTCGTTGACCACTCTGTTGCAGTCCGCCACGATCTGCTGGATCACGTTCTGCAGCTTTTCGCGGCTCTCAAACTTCATGTCATGCCGATACAGACGACCGTCCCTCTCCACGAAAATACAGTCCGGCCCGTTGATCATGATCTCCGTGACATGAGGATCGTCCACCAGCTCCTGCAGCACATCCAGCTTGCGGATTGCGTAGAACAATTCCTTCCGCAGCCGCCCGCGCTCCTCCAACGACATCGGCGTCTCCTTGCTCTCCCGGATCAGCAGGTCGTCGATCAGATCCTGCATCTCCCCGTCGGAGCGCTCCGTGGAAAAATCCAGCTGCGCCGCAAACTTTTCTTTTAATCGATATCGGTACTGCTCCCTGTCGTCCATGCGCTATCCCTCTTTCAAAACCATCCTGACATACGCCGCCAGCTCGCCGTGAGTCATGTGCTCTAGGCCGGCGGGCACTTCCCGGAAAACCGGAATCCTGCACTTAACGGTTCTCTCCGCGATCTCCTCCATCTGGTGAAACCGCAGGATCTGTTCGTACTGTGCTAACTTCGCCACGGCGAAACTGTCCTCCCGCGTGATGGTGTAGATCTTGTGGCAGTATCGCAGCAGATCGAACAGTCCGTCCATGCCGTCGTCCAGATCCAGTATGATATACTCATATCCCTCCAGATCCGCCAGAAAACCGCAGAGCTCCAGCCATTTCTCCCCGTCCGCCTCCCGTATCACCGAACCCGCGCGGGCAGGCGGGATGTAGTCCAGCCCGTTGATATTCTGTATGAGAGACGGCAGCCGCAGCGGGAGCTTGTCTCTGGCGCATCGGAAATAATACATCAGATCCGACATATCGACGGAAAATTCCTTCTGCAGCATCCGCTCAAACCCGGAGTAACTCTCCAGATTGATATATAGCGTCTTGTGCTCCCTGCCGAGTATCTGCCCCATCGTCAGCGCGAACGTCGTCTGCAGGCATCTCTTGACCGGCGAATACATACCGATCAGTTTGGCCGCCGTCGCCGTGCCGCTTCCGGTGCGCGTCCATGCGGGCACATCCGTAATCGCTTCCACCATCTCGCCTAAGATGGCCTCCGGGCTTTGAAATTTATCGATGCAGCAGATGCCCTCCTCCTGCGGCGTCCCGCTCTCCTGCAGTACAAAGATCTGCGACGCCTGCTGCCTGACAGATTCCCCCTGCAGCCGTTTCCATGCGCTCTCCGCGATCAGCAGGACTTCAACCCGCGCGCCGTCTATGAACTTCTGCAGCTCCTCCACCCGGGTAAACAGATGCAGCGCATAGGGCAGCTTTACCCTGTCCAGCATATATTCGGCCAGTCTGTGTGCATACGCTTCCTCCGTGTCGCAGACCGCCATGATTTTCTGTTTCAAAAAATCCCTCCTATCCGCAGCGCTGCGCCGAACAAAATAGGGACTGTAAAGTGTATTTTGTTCCTGCAGTACCGCTCATAATCTTCCCTCGTATGTTCTCCGTACAGTTTCCACTGCCCCGTTCTGGCCACTTCTGACAGATATGACACGAAATAGCGCGCCCTTTCCTTTCCGTTGTGCTCCGATAGCAGTTTCCCCAGCGAGGCCGCCGCGCCGATTACAAACGACAGAAGGGTTATCATAAGCAGCTCTTTTATCCCGACGAAGCTGCCCGTCATCATGAGCACTTTGACGTCGCCCGCGCCCATCGCGCCGATCTTAAACAGGGGATATAGCAGCAGGAACGCCGCCGCCACCGAAACCGCAACACGATAGGGCGCTATGCCCTCCCTGAGACTTCCCAGAATGCCTGTTACCATGCCAAGAAGAACAAAGCCGTTGGGAATGCGGTCGGTTTTCAGATCCGCCAGCGCTGCCAGCAGAAGCAGCAGCAATAACAGAGAACGATAATCATTCAGTCCAACAAATCACCTCCCGGTTACAGATACTCAACAGATAGCGCTACTCAATGAAATACGTGGGATGATCTTCCCGATGCCTTGCGGCAGTAGAGTGAAACAGTTTTGATCAAGCAGTTTCACACAGAATTTCTTGAGTTGTTGTGAAATGAATTATAAACACCTTTTTCCGACTTGTCTATAGCTATTTTGATAAAAAACTAATTTTGTCAATTTTCTACAATAATTTGAAAAAATAAATCCCGTAAAGTACCGCAACCCCCGGAAAACCAAGCACTCCGGATGTCAAAACCGTAAGCGGATTGATGCCTACTGCGGCGGTAATCTGCCGGGAAGCCAGCAGATAATTGATCGCATAGATTCCGCAGGCACCCATAACCGCGCGCAGGATAAAATTCACCAGCCACTCGGCTTTTCGCCCCAATGCACCGATCGCCAGCACCGCCACACATACTCCCAGTATCGCCAGCATTCCGCTTATATTTTCCATATGAAATCTCCATTCCACCTTGTCTGCTAATACGATATGTCCGGCGCGCCGCAAATATTCCATGAATATTTATCCAGATTTTACCTATACTTAAATAAGACAGGAAAGGAAAATATTGCTATGAAAGTTTTTTTTCATCAAAGTTCCGGCGCCTCTGAGGATGCGGATGTCATCGTGGATTTTGGGCGGATGTCCCTGCGGGAAGAACTGGCGAAGACAAGATATGCGCTGGAGACCGCGTACTCCAACTTTGACAATGTGACGGACCCCGATCTGATCGACTGTTACATCTACGAAGTGAACTCTATCCTGAAACGGTACAAGTATCTGATAGAACAGGCAGCAGATACCGATCTGCTGCCCGAAGAAAAACAACTGTTGTAACTATACGCAGAATCCCCTGTTGGACGAGGTATCCGCAATATTTTCCGTGAGCGTGTTTTTGCCGTATGTCAGTCCGGCATAAACCGTCTGGGTATTGCCCATCACCGGCCCCGATGTGTCTTGGCCCTCTATCTGCCGGTACGCATCGTGAAGCTGGCTGATCACGGAGCGGATATGCTCCAGATGCTCCCGCTCGTAGTAGGTGGAGGCTTTCCCCAGCTCCCTGTTCACATACAGATACAACTGCAGGATGTGCTGGGCCAGCTCATATTCCAGATTCAGCGAAGCCGTCAGCTCGTTCATGCAGCCGCGGATTCTGCGGATAGCGCTGCGGAACGAAGTTTTGTCCTCCGCGTCCAGCGCGTCCTGCGCTTCGTCGATATACTGCAGCGCCATCTCATACAGGATTGTAATCAACTGCGTCTTGTTCGCCTGCGTGATGCGCAGCGTGTACTGCTGCTTCAATTCTGCCGTCATAACGTCATCCCCTCCGATCTGTTACTGCAGAAGCTGGAGAACCTGAGAAGGTCTCTCGTTCGCCTGTGCCAGCAGCGAGGTGGCCGCCTGCGACACTACCTGCTGCGTCGTATAGGAAGTCATCTCCTCCGCCATATCCACATCCATAATGCGGGAATAGGAAGCCGTCATATTTTCGTTGGTCACGTCCAAGTTGCTCACCGTGTGCTCCAGACGGTTCTGATAAGCGCCCAGCCTGCTCCGCACGTCGGACACATACTGGATCGCGCCTTTTACCTCGGTAATCGCTTTGTCGCAGCTCTCTTTGGTGTCCACGGCGGTCTGCTCGATACCCAGCCTGTCGAGGGAGATCGTCGGAATGCGGATCGAAAGCTGCTGCCCCTCGTTGGCGCCGATCTGTATATCCATCGCGCCGATCCCCGTGATGTCCAGATTCAGGCCGCTGCAGTCCACGCTGGGCTGCCCTTCCTCATGGCTGATCGAAAGGGTGATTTCAAAATCCTGCTTGCCGGTGATGACGACTTTATCCTGCCCCACCGACGTAACCTCCGCGCCGTCGGGGAATCCCTCTCCCGCCTGGAAGCTCTCCTTCGTCCTGTCCAGATCGATGGAGCCGTCTGTGTTATAGTAAACCGTCAGCGCATCGACGGTATATGCTTTCGCCCGAACCTCGTCGCTGTAATAGTCCACCTTGGCCACCTGACTGTCCGTATACGCCCGCAGGTCGAAGCTGCCGTCCAGAAGGGGCTGGCTGTTAAACTCCGTGTCCGTGGAGATTCTGGTCACTTCGGCTTTGAGCTGCTTTAACTCGGCGTTCAGCATCTCGCGGTCGCCGCTGGTAAGCGTCTCCGTAGCGCCTTTGACCGCCAGCTCATTCATTCTCTGCAGGATGTCATGCACTTCCGTCAGCGCGCCGTCCGCAATCTCGATAATGGAGATACCCGTGTTGGAATTCTGCGTCGCCGTGGTTACGCCCGTGATCTGCGCGTCCATCCTGCGTCCGATGGCATAGCCCGCCGGATTGTCCTTGGCCGCCGTGATTTTCAGTCCGGACGAGAGCCGCTTCAACGACTGTGTGATTCTGTTGTCGGCTACGTTGACCGAATTGTTGGCGTACATCGCCGCCGCATTGTAACTGATTTTCATCTGATTTCCTCCTTTATGCTATGCCGCCGCAAAAACGATAAACGCTTTCGCGATCCTGTATAAATCCGCCGTCTGCACGCCGGCATCCTGCGCCTTGGCCGCCTCCGCGGGCTCCTCCTCATGGGAGTCCGTACCTTGCAGGATGCTGATCGTGCCCGCCTTGAGCGGCTCTCCCGCCGTCTGCAGCGCCGGGGATAACTGTTCTGTCAACAGGCCCTCTCTCTGCCGCAGTCTGTCCGTTCCCGCCGCGGTATCGCAGACGATATACCCGGACACCGTGTGGTCTTTGACCGAGAACCGTGCCGTTACGCGGCCATAGGCTGCCGTCTCCATGGAAGCCGTCACCCGGCCTTCCTCCTCCGTGCCGTGCAGGACTTTCAGGTTGATCGCCGTCCATTCGCCGTCCACTTCCACCGGAATCTGATAATTCTCCGACCGCGCCAGACTGCCGGCCAGCGCCAACTGTCTGCTGCAGCTCTGCAGCGTCTTCAGATCCACATACGATACGGCGTCCTCCTGCGCTTCTTCTATCATCTCTGCAAAAGATTCTCTCATATTGTCATAGGCTTCGACGGCGCTGTCCGCATCCGTCATCCTGTCGAGGAAGTCTTCCACCGAAGCCTTCACTTTATTTTTATCGGCAGATTTGTCGATGTCGTTCAGCTTTTTCGGAAGAATATCCGATTTTTTTCTCAGACTGGCCGCTGCCGTCAGGGTATTGGCCGTCACCGGCTGCCGGTAAGCCAGCAGTTCCCGGATCACCGCGTCCTCCACCTCTGTCAACTGGCGGTACTGCTGCAGCTGCTCGCTCTGATACGCCCGCTCCGATTCGCTATCGGCCATCGTCCGATAAAATTCGGCAAGCATCTGCCGGGCTGCATCCGCGTCCGCCGCGCCGCCGTCCGTTCCCGCGCCGTCAAATCCCGCCATAATCTGCTCCGTGATCGTCCGGTTAAGCGCCACCGCGTCCACACCGCCGAAGGAATCGTCCACGGTATAGTCCATTCCCTGCTTTCTGGCGCTCCGCATGGCCGTCAGCAGATGCTCAAACGTCAGCTCGGCGTTTTCCTGCAGAAGGCTTCCCACCGCGGCGTCGTCGGTCTTCTCCAACTGCCGGAACATACGGTAGATGCCGATATAGGCGTCCTTCTCCTGCTCGGTGATGTCATGGTTTTTTTCCAATTTATACAAAAATTTGCTGAATCTCTCGGTCTGGTCCGTGTCCTGCGCGTTCCTGCCGTCCAGATAGCGGTTTAATTCTTCCACCGTCATTTTCAGCGGATTGCGGCCCTCCCGGATCGCCTGCAGCGTCGCCGCCGGCGTCATCCTGCGGATCGCATGGCGCAGCTCCCTGTCGTATTTCTTCACCGCGTCCAGATTGTCGCCGGTGATGTCCATACTGTTGTATCCCAGAATGCGCACGGCCCTGCGGTTCTCCTCGTCGGCTTCCAGCCCCATGTCGTGCAGGATGTCGTCCACATTCCGAAACGCTTTGCGAATGGAGTCGCCCATGTCCGCCCGGGGCGCCGTCATCAGCGCCTCATAGGATTCCCGCGCCGCTTCGTAGGCATTCTTTAACGCCGTGCCGTTTGTATATACACTGTCCAGTGTAAATGCTTCATCCTCCGGCAGATAAGAGCCCAGCACCGCCGCCGGCAGATCGGGAATCTGCGCCACCGTCTGCCGCGTCTGCTCATACAACGCCGCTTTGTCGGCTGCCGCCGCACTGTCCGTCTCTCCGAACAATGCCTGATTCTGCTCTGCTTCGATCCGCCTGAGCGCATCTACCAGATCTTCCAGTTCCGCCGTGTCGATGGCATAGCCGCTTTCAATCAGCCTGCGGTTCGCCTCCACAGTCATCATCAGCCGCACTTCCTCTAACTGCCGTCTGGCGCTGACCTGTTCCGGCACATCCGGCGACACGCCATAGCGCGCTGCCTTCTCCTGCGCCTTCTGCAGATGATAGAGATTCAGTCTGTCTCCGTCCGCCACGGCGATATCTACGGCCTCGCCGCTGATCTGCGCGTAAGCGTCCCTGTAGGCCGCCGCCTTCTCTAAGGCGCTCCGGGCGTCCCCCAGATCGGCGTCGCCCGCTTTCCTGCCGTCGGCGATCGCCGCTGCCACGGCGGACAGGATCTCCTCCGTCTCCTTGGGGATTCCAACACTGCGTATCTCGTGTAGCCTGCTCACGGAATCCGCCGTCAGCGGAATCCCCGCCTCAATCAGCCATTCCGCCTCGCCCAGCGTCTCCTCCGTGACGTCCAAGCCCGCGTCCTGCAGGATCTTCTCCATCTGCGGCTGCAGCTGCTCCCAGTTGTATTCCTCCGCCTTCTTCGCGTAGTAGCCCGCGGTGTCCTCCGCATAGTAGCCGCGGCTCTGTCTGCCGTCCGGCGTGGAACTGTAACCGGCGATATACAGATTGTCGATGGTGGGGTTCATCCGGTTTTCCACCATATATCTGACCGTTCCATCGTCCGGCGGCTCCAGCTGCGCCGCCTTGTCGCAGGCCTGCTTTGCACTCTCCGCGTTCTCTTTTGTGACAGGGATGTCATATTTGTCGAACTGCCTGCAGAGCTCCCTTGCAAAGGCTTCGCTTCCGGTGATCTCCTGCAGCGTCTCCGCGTCCAGATCGTCCGTATATCCCGCCACCTGTGTGCCGCCCTTTACGAGCGCGGCCTTAATCTGATCGACAATGGTGACAACCTCTTTGATTTCCATGTCGCCGGGCTGATAGCCTTCTTTCTGCAGACGGTCAAAATCTTCCCCCGACATAGTATTAGACATCACTGTCATATAGTCTCTCTGCACGGCAACATCTATGCTGCCCGCATCCTGCATAACTTCTTCTGTGGTCTTTCCGTGACCTGCGTAAGCGTTGTTATCCATAACTATGCCAGAAATGTCTAATGCGTATTCACCCGCGTGCGCCGTTCTCTGCGCCTGCGTGTTTCTGTATGCGGTTGTCGCCCTGTCTACATTTTGATTCGTCGTGTTGTGGTCAAACGTGATCTTCATACCAATCTCCAATGTAGATTCTATTCTTATTGAAAAAGAAAAGGGCAAATGCTTTCACATTCACCCTTTATTTCGGCATGGTTATCCACTTTCTTAACCTTTGTCAGAAAATAAAAATGGCAGCCGTATACGGCGGAAGATCCAAGGAAATATAATAATCCTTAAAGCAGCACTCCCCCTTGACCGCGGCAATCTCCGCCAGAATCTCGTGTCCGCTGCCGCCGAAGCGCTTCTCGTCACTGTTCAGCAGCAGACGGTATTTTTTCTTCTTGGGAACGCCCACCATATAATTTTCCCATAGCATCGGCGTCATATTGATCACGAACATAATGTTGTTTCTGCCCGTGGCGTCTTTTCTGTAAAAACTATATACACTGTGGTCGCTGTCGTCCGCGTTGAGCCACTCGAAGCCCGCCCAATCGTTGTCGATGGAATACATCGCGGGATATTTGCGGTAGAGATGCAGCAGTTCCTTGACATACTCATGCATTCCCCTGTTCAGCTCCTCGCCCAGAAGGAACCAGTCCAGCTCCCGCTCCTCGCTCCACTCGCGCTCCTGCCCGAAATCCTGTCCCATGAATAGCAGTTTCTTGCCCGCATGACCGAACATATACGAATAGCCCGCGCGCAGATTGGCGTATTTGTCCACGGGATAGCCCGGCATCTTATTGACCATGGAGCATTTCAGATGAACGACTTCGTCATGCGACAACGGCAGGATGTAATTCTCGCTGCTATTGTAGGACATGGCAAACGTCATGCCGTAATGGTCGTTCTTGCGGAAATACGGGTCCAGCTTCATATAATCGCAGAAATCGTGCATCCAGCCCATGTTCCACTTAAAGCTGAAGCCCAGCCCGTCGTCCTCTACCCGCGCCGTCACCTTTGGCCATGCGGTAGATTCCTCGGCGATTGTCAAAAATCCCGGATAAGTTCCCAGCACAACGGAATTGAGATGCTTAAAAAATTCTATCGCCTCCAGATTTTCGTGCCCGCCGTACTTGTTCGGCACCCACTGGCCGTCCTGCTTACCGTAGTCCAGATAAAGCATGGAAGCCACCGCGTCCACGCGGATGCCGTCAATATGGTATTCCTTGATCCAGAACAACGCATTGGCAATCAGGAAATTCTTCACCTCGGTCTTGCCGTAATTAAAAATCTTGGTGCCCCAGTCCGGATGCTCGCCGATCCTCGGGTCCGGATGCTCAAAAATACACTGTCCGTCAAATCTTCCCAGCCCGTGCGCGTCCGTCGCGAAGTGCGCCGGAACCCAGTCGAGGATCACGCCGATCTTGTTGCGGTGGAGCGTATTGACCAGATACATGAAATCGTCCGGCGTGCCGTGGCGGGATGTGGGCGCATAGTAGCCTGTCACCTGATATCCCCAGGAACCGTCGAACGGATATTCCGCGATCCCCATCAGTTCGATATGGGTATACTGCATTTCCTTCAGGTACTCCACGATCCTGTCCGCAAATTCCCTGTAATTATAGAAGCCGTCCCTCGTGCCGTCGGGATGCTTCATCCAGGAACCGATGTGGCACTCGTAGATCGCCAGCGGCTCCTTTGTGTAATCTTTGCCGTTGCGGGCCGTCATCCATGCGCTGTCCGTCCATTTAAACTTGCTGATATCGTAGGTTTTGGACGCATTTCCGGGCCGCATCTCCGCGTAGTTTGCAAACGGATCGGCCTTGTATAACTTTTCGCCGGAAGGCGTATGGATCAGATATTTGTATAACTCGTTTTCGCCCACCCCCGGAAGAAAGGCCGTATAGATGCCGGAGGGCCCTATCTTCTGCATCGGATGCTGTTCTTCGTTCCAGCCGTTAAACGTGCCGATCACGTGCACCGCCGCCGCGTTCGGCGCCCATACCGCAAAGAACATACCTTTTACGCCGTTCTCCACGGACGGATGCGCCCCCAGCTTCTTGTAAATGTCATAGTGGGCGCCCTGCCCGAACAGATATTGGTCGTCCTGCGAGATAAACACCTGCGCCGTCTCTGTTCCTTTTGTCTGGTTCTCTTTTTTTGCCGCCATATGTACCCCCTGTTACACTTTATTCATAGTGCATGAAATCTTTTTCACGCAGTATGATCATATCCTCATCATCATAACGCTTCGCCAGCAGAATATCCATAAAATGCTTCGGCGTTTTCTTATTGGCGTAGTAGATTGCCTCGTCCACCAGCTCCCGCACTTCCGCCATGCTCACCTCATGGTCGCTGGTCTGCCTGTCGGCAATCCTCGTGTGCAGCGCCAGAATGCCAAATTCGTCGATGGAGTACTCCTTCTCCTCGGCGTACTGTCTGGCGTATGCCACCAGCGCCTCGTCGTTTAACGGTTCGATATCGACGCGCAGATTGAAGTTGTTCTGCAATTCCTGATGCTCGGACAGAAGCCGGTTGATCTTCTGCTTCCTGTCGATCATGAGCAGCAATAGCCCCATGTTGTCTTTTTCCAGAAATTTTACGATCTTTGCGACCGTCTCGTCCTTTAGGCGCGACGCCTTCTCGATGATCAGCGCGCCGTTGTCCAGTCTGGCAAAGGTCTCCGCCACATCCTTGGTGTTCAGCACATTGGCCGTGATCTTAGCCACCTTTCCGGAAAAATTGTTGTCGTTGTACTGCATTTCCTTAATCAGCGACTTGGCCAGCGTCAGCGTGGTGAGTTCCTCGTCGCCGGTGACGATCACATTTCCCGTGCAGGATGCAAGACTCATATTGTCCAGCGTGTGTACCAGCTGCTGCCGGGATCTGCGGTGGTGTATAAACTGTCCGAACAGTTCCCGCTCCTCCGGCGTCAGCTCCCGCTCCTGTGCTTTGGCCGGTGCTGCCCCTGCGCCTGTCCCGCCGCCGGCATCTCCTGCGGCCTCCGCCGTATCACCCGCATCGGACGCCGCTTCCTCGGTATCGCCTGCCGCAGCGCCGGATGTCTCCGCGTCTTCCCCGTCCTCGTAGCCGTCCTCGTCTATCTCCTCCAGTTCCTCCACTTCGTCCGTGTCGTCAGCGGTATCGTCCGCCGCAGCGTCTTCCTCCGGTTCTTCCTCTCCGAAATCCGCCGCCGCGTCGTCATCCTCCGACATATCCGGCTCGCGGAACTCCATATCGTCATCCGGCAGAATCACCTGCTTGATGGCGGGCTTCTTATCGGCATCCTTCATGATCGCCGCGACAACCGCCCGCTCCAGCTCCTCCAGAAG
Source organism: uncultured Lachnospiraceae bacterium (assembly GCA_947630025.1). GTDB lineage: Bacteria > Bacillota > Clostridia > Lachnospirales > Lachnospiraceae > UBA3282. The sequence goes on along the minus strand of CANRFZ010000024.1, from coordinate 6,008 downwards.
TCCGTTCTTGGTGGCCTCGTCGAAATCGGCGAACAGGTTGCCCGTATGCGCCAGAATACGCTGTCTGACTTCTTCCATCCGGCGCTTTTCGCTGGTCTTCTTGATCTGCTCCCATTCCGCCATGATGTCGTCGATGCTCATCTGACCCGTGATCTGCTTCTCGATCTTGGCGGTCTCCGGCATCACGAGACTGATCTGGCCGTCATATTCCTGCGCCAGCATATTGTCATATCTGGTCGGCTTGGCGTTCAGCGGCGTGATCACTTCCCGCCCGGCGATCCGGCCTTCCGCAACCGCCTTCTGCGCCTCCTGCTTCATCTGCTCCACGATCTGTTCCGCGTTAAAAGACTCCAGCTCCGCGGGTTCGGGCATCTTGGCCGTCTCCTGCAATAACGGCGCGACCAGCGCGGCCGCCGTAGGATCAAGCGCATCTTCTTCGTCCTCATCCTCGGCCTGTGCACTGGCCACCCCTGCATCCGCAGCCTCCGGTTCCCCGGCATCCTGCCGCGCCTCGGCCTGTGTGCCGGAGACTTCCTCTGCCGTCGGTGCGTCCTCATCCTCCTCGCGCTTCTCCTGCAGCGCCTGATACGCCGGCCAAGACTCGTCCTCCTCGTCCGCATCATAGAAATCCGTCTCGTCCGCCGCAGCGTCCTGACTGCCCTCCGTGTCGGCGCTATCCTCTGTATTTTCCTCGCCGGCGTCATCCTGCGCGGGCGCAGCGTCCTGATCATCGGCCCCGGTCTGGCCGTCTTCCGTCTGGCCGTCCTCCTCCATCAGCTCTTTCATGCTCTCCGCCAGCGCCATCTGCAGATTGATGGTATTATACTGCCCCAGATCGACGGTCTTGACTTCCGGCAGCTCTGTGGTGGGCGCGGTGAGAATCGCCTGTTCGTTATCTATCTGCTCCCCGCCGGAGGCTTCCTCTCCGTCCGGGGCCGTCCATGCGTCGTCATCCTCCATTCCGTCGTCCGCTATTCCGCCACCCGGCTCTGCGCCGTCGTACGCCGTATCTTCGGCGTCCTCAGCGTCCTCGGTGTCCTGCGCGGACTCCTTCCCGGACGTCCACAGATCGTATTTGGCCTGTTGTTCCTGATTCAGCGGTTCGTGAAGGGCCTTTAGCTCCAGCGCCTTGATGACGTACTTACCCTCGCCGAACCAGAGGAACATTTCGTCGCATTCCTCCACGCACTTCGTGGCGAGGCCGATCCGATGGTACAGATACGCCAGCTCGTAGCCCCATTTCTCCCGGTAATCGCGCTTCTTAAATTCCTCCAGTACCGCGATCCTCTCCTCCAGACTGATATCCTGCGCCTCGTACAGGCGGTACTGCAGGATATAGCGTCCGGTATCTTTGGGCGCGATCCGCGCAAACTGCTTATAATATTCCACCGCCTGCACATAATCGCCCAGCTTGATGGAAAGTTCACACAACGAATATACGATCAGCCGCCCCGTAGGATGCTTCTCATATGCCAGCAGCAGGATATCCAGACTCTCCTGATACCTTCTGTTGATCTTATATAAATCGCTGATCGTACAGAGCATCATGACGCTCCTGACTCTGCGCCAGTCGATCGTGTCCGCGATATTGCACGCTTCGGCGTATTCTCCCTCCGCAATCAGCGCTTTGATCTCATCAGCCCGTACTTTATACTCATATTTATCCAAGGCGACCACCCCATCGTTCTGTTCCGCGGCCCGCCGGCCTGTCCGTCCGCACCGCCGCGCATTCTCTACATAGTAACCCTATTTTCACTGTTCTAGTTTACCATAGCTGACTCTCAATGTAAATAAAAGATCATAAAATTAGCATCTCCAATTTGGAAACTTTTCGTTTGAAAGATACCAAGATATGGAGATGCTTTCTGTTGCGATCACTCTATATTGTATTTTTCTGTCGGAGTCCTCAGACCTGCGCCGACTCTTTCAACCGGTTGGACAGTTCGGCAAACTGCTCTAAACTTAACGTTTCTCCGCGTACCGACGCCGGCAGCCCCATGGCGGCGAGCGCCTCCTCCACCTGCTGCCTTTTGACACCCAGATGTCCCGCGTTGACCAGTCCGTTGGCCAGTGTCTTGCGGCGCTGGTTAAAGGACGCCCTGATCACCGCAAAGAACCACTTCTCGTCGCTCACCTCCACCGGCGGTTCCTTGTAGACGTCCAGACGTATCACCGTACTGTCCACCTTGGGGCGGGGCATGAAACAGGACGCCGGCACAGCGGCGACGATCTCCGGGCGGGAATAATACTGTACCGCCAGCGACAGGGCGCCGTACTCTTTGGAGCCCGGCCCCGTCTTCATGCGCTGCGCCACTTCCTTCTGCACCATGACGGTCACGCTCTCTAACGGCAGATGGCTCTCAAAAAGCGTCATAATGATCGGCGTGGTGATATAGTAGGGCAGATTGGCCACTACTTTCAGGCGTCCGCCGCCGCGCTCGGAAATAAGCCCCCGGATGTCCGTCTTCAGGATGTCGCCGTGAATGACGGTTACATTGTCGTATTCCGCCAGCGTCTCGTGCAGGATCGGGATCAGATTCCTGTCAATCTCCACGGCGATGACCTCCCCGGCCTCCTGCGCCAGCCGCATCGTGAGCGTGCCGATGCCCGGCCCGATCTCCAGAACGCAGTCGTCCTTTGTGACGACGGCGGCCTCCACGATCCTGTCCAGAATCCCGTCGTCCGTCAGAAAATTCTGCCCGTATTTTTTGCGGAAATCAAAGCCGTATTTCTCGATGATCTCCCGCGTACTCTTTCTGTTCCCCAGCGTCTCCATGGCTTCCTCTCTTTCTGGCGCTGTCCGCCGGACGCGCTACCCTCTCGCCGGTATCTTCCGAAACAGCCGCAGGGCGTTCTGCGCCGTCGCCGCTTCCACTTCCTCCCGCGGGATATTTTTCAGGGCGGCTATCGCTTCCGCTACATAAGGCAGATGCAGCGAGGAGTTCCGTCTGCCGCGATAGGGCTCCGGCGACAGATAGGGACTGTCCGTTTCCAGCAGGATTCTGTCCATCGGAATGTACTGCACCGCTTCCCGGAGCTTCTTGGCATTTCCGAAAGTCACCACGCCGCCGATGCCGAAATAAAAATCCATGTCCAGATACTCTCTGGCGATCTCTTTCGTATAGGAAAAGCAGTGGATCACGCCGCCGATCTCCTCCGCGCGCAGGGCGTGCAGGATGTCCAGCGTGTCTCTGGCGGCATCCCGCGAGTGGATGATCACCGGAAGCCCGGTTTCCCGCGCCGTCTCCATCTGCCTCTCGAACCAGCGCTTCTGCACGGCCCGCTCCGGCTCCGCCTGATGATAGTCCAGCCCGATCTCTCCCACCGCAACGATCTTGTCCCTTGCGCACTGCTCCCGCAGCCACGCCAGCCCCGCATCATCCAGCTCCGCCGTCTCACTGGGGTGGACGCCCACCGCACCGTACACGAAAGGATATTCCTCCGTCAGCCGCAGCGTCTCCCGGCAGCCCGCCAGATCCGCCCCGACATTGATCACATACCCGATGCCGTTGTCCGGCAGGGAGAGGAGCAGCTCCCTCCTGTCCTCGTCAAACGACTCGTCATCATAGTGCGCATGAGTCTCAAATATCATTTTAATCTCCTCATATTCCTCTTTCTTTTTTCACTTTTGCACTTTTCTCAAAAAATACTTGCATTGACCGAAACATTATACTATAATAACTCTTGCGTGTTACAGACGCGCCGGTAAAATAGATACTTGCGCACCGCTAGCTCAGTTGGTAGAGCACCTGACTCTTAATCAGGGTGTCCAGGGTTCGAGCCCCTGGCGGTGCACTTGGAGGACTGGTTTTGGATCGTTTACGTTCTGGGGCCGGTTCTTTTTTTTGCCGCCGGACTGCACAGGACAATCCCCGCGACAAGCAGCACCGGAAAGATCACGCCGGCCAGAATCCCCTTCTTGAGATCGCCGCCCAGAGCGTCGGATACCATCCCGACAACGGTGGGCCCGCCGGAGCATCCCACATCCCCCGCCAGCGCCAGCAGCGCAAACATCGCCGTGCCGCCCCTCTCGACGGACGCCGTGGCCTTGCTGAACGTGCCGGGCCACATAATCCCCACTGACAGGCCGCAGACGCCGCAGCCGATCAGCGCAGTCACCGGATGGGGCGTCAGCGCGATACACAGATAGGAAGCGATACACAGAATGCCGCTGCCCGCCATAAAGCGATCCAGTCTGATGCGGTCGCCGTATTTCCCATAGAAAGCGCGGGCGCTGCCCATCAAAACGGCAAATAGCATCGGCCCTGCCAGATCTCCTACGGTCTTACTCACGCCCAGCCCTTTCTCCGCGAACGCGGACGCCCACTGGCTGACCGCCTGCTCGCTGGCGCCGGCGCAGACCATCATCAGCAGCAGTACCCAGAATACGCCCTGACGGAACAGCTCCCCCATCGTCATGCCACGATCGCCTTCCTCCGTCAGCGGCGCCATCGGCACCCGCGTGAAGACGAAAGCATTGACAATGGGAACCGCCGCCCATATCCACGCCAGTATCTTCCAGTTCCCTATTCCGCATATCCTGAAAAAAAGCGTGGACAGAAGCACCACCGCCACGTGCCCCCAGCAGTAAAAGGAATGGAGAAGGCTCATGGCTTTCTCTTTGTTCGGCGTCGGACACGCCTCCACCACCGGGCTCACCAGAACTTCCAGCAAGCCGCCTCCCACCGCATAGATAGCCACGGAAATCAATAACCCTGCAAAAGCGCTGCCGCACAGATCCGGCAGCACCGTCAGCAGGACAAATCCCGCCGCGGCACAGATATGCGCGATCACCATGGACGCACGGTAGCCGATCCTGTCCACAAAAGTGACGGACAACAGATCCACCAGAAGCTGCAGCCCGAAATTGAACGTAATCAGCAGCGTAATCTGCGACATCGGAATCCGGTAGACCTGATGAAACATAATAAACAGAAGCGGCACGAAATTATTGACAATCGCCTGAACGATATAGCCGACGAAGCAGGCGTAAAGCGTCTTATTATACTTTTGATCCATCCACGGCACTCTCCTTTGGCAAACGTGATACAGGCGTTCAGAACCGCACGCCCAGAAGCTCGATCACGATCCCCGATACAACGCCGATGGCATATAGCAGCGCAATCAGGCGCAGATTTTCCTTCGGATCGTCATTGACACGCAGCAGCACCAGAAGCCCCACTCCCGTGCCGGATAACAGTCCCGCCATCAGGGAACCGGCGTTCAGCACGCCCTCCAGATACAGTCGGGTGATGACCACCGACGCGGCGCAGTTCGGAATCAGTCCCGCCAGTCCCGCGATGAACGGCCCGGCGACGGGCCGGTTCAGAATCAGGCGGCCCAGCGCATCCTCGCCCACCCAAGCGATCACCGCGTTTAATACCAAGGTAATCAGCAGGAGGTACAGGAAGATCTCCGCCGTGTGGTGCAGCGCGGACTTCCATATGCCGTTCTCACAGTGGCAGTGGTGCTGCTCGCACAGATGCCTGATCCGCATATCCTTCCGCTTCCTGCCCGCGATGAGATCGATGACGAATCCCGCCGCCACCGCCACCGCCGCTTTTACCGCCAGAATCTTGCAGATCAGCGCGGCGCCCGCTTCGGAGGAGATCATGACCGGAAGCATCTCGTCGGAGGTGGACAGAAAAACCGCCATCAGCGTACCCAGGGAAATAATTCTGCCGGCGTACAGGTTCGCCGCCGCCGTCGAGAATCCGCACTGCGGAAAAATACCCAGAATACCACCGATCACCGGGCCGCCCCTGCCCGCGCCCCGGATCGCCTCCTGCATCTTGTCGCCCGCCTTGTGCTCGATATACTCCATCACAAGGTAGGTGAGAAACAGGAACGGAAGGAGCTTGATACTGTCTATGAAACTGTCCGCTATGATATCAATAATCTGTGCCATGTGCCCTACTTCCTTCACCGCGAGGGTAGTGTCAAAAACTACCCATTTTTTATTGCTAAATTTTAGTAAAAACCTTGATTTTAAGGGAAATCGAAAATAA
>CANRFZ010000023.1 GCA_947630025.1 uncultured Lachnospiraceae bacterium | reverse complement strand
CAGCTAAACCTGTTTGAACACTTTAAAATAGAGGATGCCGGGGCATTCGTGTTCTAAAAATGGGGAAACTCAAACTTTTTGATTGATAGTCATCCCTTATTCAGTGCAAAGATCAAATATATCGTCTCGGGAGAATTTATCATGCAGACAGTGACAATATCTCCCTTCTGTATGCCAATGTCTTCAAGAGTTCCTGCCATATATGAGATTGTTTGAAACATTTGCCTGTAGCTGATTTTAGTTCCATAGTAATGCAAGGCGGTTCTGTCGAGATTATCCTGATTCTTATGAAAGATATGTTCATACATGGTGCATTCCGGCAGCGGTGCGCCAATCATCTCCTGACTATAGTATTTCAGCCAAGGCTTATCAATGGACGGATATCCGGTATTTTTGTTAGTGTTCATAAAACTCCTTCTTTCGTATGTAATTTTGATTATGCACTATCTGCATAATTCCACTTATAAATGGATAATCCAATTATAATTGCGAAAAATTCTTATGTCAAGGCGAATTGCAACTTTTGGATTGTTTCCGTATGAATTGTGATTCGATAAGATGTGAAGAAGGAGGAGATCTGTGATGGAATTGGATTATTCTGAAATCGGAAGGCGTATTGCAAGGCGGAGAAAGGAACTTGGTCTGCGGCAGGTTCAAGTCTGCGAGCGCGCCGGAATTAACAATAAATACCTCTCTTGTATCGAACGTGCTGCATCCATTCCATCTTTGGAAGTTATCATCAAAATAGCCCTTGCACTCGATACTACGCCTGATGAATTTTTAATCGGAAGTGTCCGTCATGAAAGTGAGGAATGGCGCGATGTCGCAGAGTTATTGCGTGGAATGGATTTCAAACAATTATGCATGGCCAGAAGTCTTTTGACATGGCTTTCGGAACAGAAATTGTAGAAAGTCAAATCGTTCTAAAAATCGCACATTTTTTCATGTTTATTTGCTATTACATCTTGCAAACATCTGTCACTATGATAGAATAGATCTATGGGTGTTACCTAAACGGTAGCGGTTCGCCTTTCGCCAAAATGAGTACATTTTGAGAACTTCCTGTATCATAAGGAGGGGATACATATGGAAAATAACGTGAAAGGTAAGCACGATTGGTGTTGTATATGATTTTGGAGCTTGTCGGTATTGTAGTGACGGTGATCAGTATCATCGTGACAATTATCAGTATCCGACAGACCAGAAAGAATAAAAGACATCAAAAAAGCAACCGCACCGCCCAAGGTTAGTGGTTGCTTTTTTGAATAACTACAACTGAGGCGAACCGTTGCTTTACGGTAACACCCTTTGCATAATTTATCGTAACACTGATTGCCATTTTCGTCAATACTTTTGCTCGATAACTACGTTTACTATTTGTTTTTTCTCATGGCGCGGCCGGGAAGCTCCCTCCCAAGCGCGCATTTTTCCTCCCAAAACGGTATACACCGCGCATTTTTTGTGCTATGATAGCAATATAACAAAATAGGGGGAACATAGTGGAAAAAATCACACTGATGTGCTGATTTTTTCCACGGGAATTTGTGCCGGAGCGTCACAAATTCCCCTGATGGCAGACGCGAATTTGAGATTCGCGTCACCCCGTCGCGTAAACGCTCCGGAATGGAGATTAGAATGGAATATGTATTTACGGACGACTGTCTGATCGGCGTGGACGAGATCGATGACGAGCACAGAGAATTGTTCCGGCTGGTGGGCGAGGTACAGGCGCTGCTGGATGAAGGGGACATGGAGGATAGGTATGATGAGATCTGCGTCCTGATTGAGCGTCTGAAAGAGTATGCGCAGGAGCATTTCAGGCATGAGGAGGCGTACATGGAGTCCATCGGGCATCCCGAGCTCGATATGCAGAGGCAGCAGCACGCACTGTTCTGCTGCAAGGTCAACGAGGCGGATATCCTGTCGACGGGCAGCAATAAGCGGGAGATGATCGAGGATCTTCTTTCTTATCTGGTCAAATGGCTCTATCAGCATATTATCGGCTCCGACCTGCTGATCGGCAAGCTGGTGAGCATGGAGGAGTGGAAGGAAAAGGAGGAGTACGATTTCTCCGAACAATATCTCACGGGCATCGAGCTGATCGACGACGAACACCGTGAGTTGTTCCGCATCCTGCACGATATTCATGACCTGATTGCCAATGACCGTTCTGCCGATAAACATACAAAAGTCGTTGACGCGCTGGAGAATTTGCATAAATATATGCAGGGGCATTTCCGGGACGAGGAGCAGTATATGGAGAGCATCGGGCACGAAGGGCTGGAGGTGCACCGCCTTGCCCATGATGTGTTTTCCACCAGACTGGAGCTGATGCACTTAAATTCCGAGAGTCTGGCAGACGAGGATGAACTGGAGGAGTTCGTACAGTTCCTGTTTGAGTGGCTGGACACCCATATCCTGCAGATGGACAGAAACCTCGGAAAGCGTCAGGCCGGGAATTGACAAATTTGGCATAAATTTAGAAAATGGTCTTGACACAGGCCCGAAAAGAAGATAGAATATCATTTGTTCGCAGGAATGGCGGAATTGGCAGACGCGCACGGTTCAGGTCCGTGTGATAGCAATATCATGAGGGTTCAAGTCCCTTTTCCTGCACTACATGGCAAATGGAAAAGACACTGCGATGAGCGGTGTCTTTTGCGCATATCACACGGATGTGCTGATTGTTTCCCAGAACGAACTTTGTTCGTTCGAGAATTTGTGCGGAGCGTCACAAATTCCCCTGATGGCAAAGTTAATTCCGCAGGAATTTACTTTTTGCCGTGTCGCGAGAACGCTCCGGAATGAGGATTATTATGAAAAACAGGGAAAAAGTTGTTTTTGCACTATTCCTTGCGGCGCTGACGGTGACGGCCTGCGGGCTTGGTGCAGGCAGAGATACAGATTCCGGCGAGATGGCGGTGCCGGAGGTTTCTTCCGAGGATCTGCTGGTGGATTCCCTACAGTATCTGTTGCAGGACGAGGAGGAAGATACGACGCAGCCCGCGGGGGAAAACGGTTCCGCAGCGGATACGGCGCAGCCCGCAGAGGACACGGAGGAGAGCGGCTTGGCGGCAGATGCGGATGCGGCGGAGGATACGGCGCAGCCTGCGGAGGACACGGAGGATGGCGGCTCTGCGGTGGATGCGGTGATTTACTATGCCGATGCGGGTTCTCAGGATTTGAGCCGGGAGACGGCGGCAGTGGAGGAGCTGACGGCGGAGACGCTGCTGGAAAGTCTGGCGCAGCACAATATCGTGTCGCTGGACACGAAGGTGCTCTCGTTTGAACAGACCACGGAGGAGGACGGAGAGGTGCTGCATCTGGATCTGTCCAACGCCTTTTCGGAATATCTGGAAACCATGTCCGATGAGGCGGAGGCGATCATCGTCAGCGCGCTGGCGGACACGTTTCTGGACAATTACGGCGCCGACGCGATCCGGATCACCGTGGAAGGCGAGGCGCTGGCTACCGACCGGGCGGAGTACGGCGATGCGCTTCTCTGGTGCACACCGCAGGATTTATTGTCGGAGCAGGCAGAGCAGGCAGAACAGTAGGAGGCAGATATGGCCAAGATCAGTGCCAGAGAACAGTTGATTTTTGATATTGCGCAGTTTGAGTGGGAATTGTTCCAGAATGTGCAGAATACCGGCGGGCGGGCGTCCTGTCAGGACAATCCGAACACTTTTTTCAGAATGCGCATGAGTCAGTGGATGGTTTATTCCGATGAGGTGCTCCGCAGCTATTACGAGGACTGCCGGCAGGCAGCGGCGGAGGGGCGCAATCTTATTTTTGAAAAATATGCCAGAATGATGGAAAGCACCTACCCGGACGAGTACGAGGAGATCAGGCAGTATCTTCCCGACGTGTCCGAAAAGGTTTCGACGGTGGAAAAGATCGTAAAGATCCATCTGGAGTGGGATGCGCAGATGATGCGGGACTATCCTAATCTGCGGAGCCGCGGCAGGGTGGCCACCACCGCACAGGACGGCGAGGAGGCGGGCTCCTCGATGGAGAGTTATCTGCGGGGCGAGCTGCTCACTTATTCTATGAGGACGCTGGAACTGCTCCTGCGGGAGACGGAGGAGGCGTACCAAAAAGGCGAGAATCTGCTGAAACAGACGATTGCCAACGAGACGTTATTTTATGGCTACAGTTCGCTGGAGGAGGCCGAGGAAAAGCACGGCAGGCTCCCAGACTACCTGTAATGGGGCGGCACGTGGAAATCTTTCAGAATGCCTGCGGGCCAAGCGGCATACGGAGATTTTCAGATAATCTTGTAGTCCGGGCGGCATATGGCGGAATCAGAAATGCAGACGTCTGCGCACTTCGTTGCGCAGGCGTTTTTTGGCCAGAATCGTAATCAGCGCCACATCGATAATCACACATACGGTCAGCACTACCGCCGACCATGTGAGGCGGAGGGGCAGTGCCATCATATGACGGATCAGCAGTTCCAGCGCGGCGCAGAATACGGGGATGTCGACAAAGAGCGACAGTGCGCCGGAGAGTATCGTAAACCGGACATACCGGGACAACAGGCACAGGAGTTCGGCCAGCCCCGTGACCAGCGCGGCAGTGGGCAGGCCGAGCTGCCAGAACCAGACATCAGATTTCGTAACATATGTTATCATAAACAGATAGACCGCCACGGAGATGCCGTCCAGCAGCAGCGTCAGAGAGACCGGCATTTTACTGTAGAAAACGACCGGTATGCTGAAGACGAACAGGCACAGACAACCGCCGATCACCAGAAGCGACCAGAGCGAGCCGGAAAATACGAGCAGATTTAAGAGCAGGCACGTGCCGCCGGTGGCGGTCAGTACTACCGCCAGCAGAATGCCCAAGTCTTTGCGCCTGACGACTTCCACTTGGCCTTTGTCCGTGGGATAGGGCGACGGTTTGGGCGGCAGGTCTCTCTCGCGGGGATTGATCACGGGCGTATTGCAGAGGGGACATTCCTTCAGGGAACCGTCCAGCTCTACGCCGCAGTTGACACAGTATGACATATGGTTTCCTTTCTTATTGTTGTGGCGGTTGCCGATGCGCTATGGTTATCATAGCTGCCGATGCGCTACGGTCATTATAGCTGCATGGCTGCTTATGCGCCGCGGTCAGGCTGCCTGTGGCCTCGGTCTTTGGTATCGCGGCAGTCCCGGTTGCTCTCGATCTTTACGTGGATTCCTTCCTGCACCAGCTTCCGGAAAAACAACCGCTCCACATCCGCCTCCATGATGCTGCTGGCAAAGTTCACCGTCAGGGTATCGTCGAAGCTGATGATCGCACAGTTGGTGCGGGAGGAAAAGGGCTGCCCCATGTAGATGTCAAAGCGTTCGACATAGGGCTTCATCTCCTCCGGGATGTGCAGCGCGCCCATGTTGGTCAGTCCGGCGGAGGAGTTCCTGTCCTGCACTTTCGTATAGAAAGTGCGCACCACGAAATCCTTGATAAAAAGCGGAACCACGCGGATGAACGGGTTGCGCTGGGTGGCGGCGTTGGTGGTGATGTCGCCCCGCAGGAATTTTTCATTGATAAAATAACGCATATAATTTCTGACCTGCGCAACGATCTCGTCGAAGGTGTAATCGCCCAGTCTGGGATCGACGAAGGGATATACCATCGTGATGAAATTGCGCAGCGTCCGTGACGGAAAAAACCGCCGCAGATTCACCGGCATCGCGAGGCGCACGGGCCGCAGGCGGATGCGGGCGTCCTGCTCCTGCTTCTGTAACAGGGCGTAAAGCAGCACGGCGCTCAGGTACTCGGTGATGCTGGCGTGATATCTGCCTGCCGCCGCCGCCACCTCGCGCACCGACAGGATGCCGTCGATGATGTTCAGCGTATAAAAGGGCTCTTTGGTGCCGCGCACGCGGTAGGTCTTATCCGCCGGACGGGGCGGGTGCACCTTGGCGTGGGCATAGCGCATATAGGCGTCCTCCAGCTCGCCGGGATCGGGCTCGGCGCCGATATCCAGCACGAAACCGCCGGGGGCGATGGGATGTCCCAGAAGTCCCAGATAGACCGCCGTCATCGTGACCAAAAGGCACATCCCGCCGGTGCCGTCGCCCAGACAGTGATGGGCCTCCAGCGAGATGCGGTTTCCGTAATAGTAGACTCTTATTAAATAACGATTGTTACTCTTGAAGTGCATCGGCATACAGGGATTTTTGATATCCTTGTGCACGTAGGGGCCGGGCCGGTTGTTGGGCTCCAGATAGCGCCAGAACAGGCCCTTGCGGATTGCTACCTTGTAGGTGGGGAAGCGGGGCAGCGTCATGTCCAGCGCCTGCTGCAGCAGCGCCGGGTCAACGGCCTCTTTCAGCACTACGGACAGGCGGTATACCGAGGAAAAGTTCCGCCGCTGCAGCGTCGGATAGACGATGGCGGACAGATCCAGTTTATACCAGACGTCCCGGCGGCTCCGGGCCGCCTGTCCCGCCGTTCTGCCGGATGCGCTCCGGGCCGTGTCTACAGGCCGGCCTGCGGCTCCGGCGTCCGTTCCGCAGCCGGACGCCGCCTGCCCCATATAATTTGTCCCATCGGACGGATTTTGACGGCTTGTTTTTTTCATATTATAGATATAATATCATATTTGACAGATAAAAGGAAAAATAATTTTCGGCGGCCCCGTGCCGGCGGAATGCACGACGGCGCGGGGCGTCATATATGGCCGGAAGTGGAACGGCGCAAGGCATCGCGTATGGGCGGAAGAAAGGAAACAGTATGGCGGGCAGAGATAAGAACAATGCGAATCTGATGCACCTGATCAAAAGGATGCACGGTGTTGTGGAGAATACGGATATCGGGAAGCAGCGCCAGTCGCAGGATCACATCGGCGCGCTCTTAGGCGGCGGCAGGGATGTGCTGACCAAGGATCTGGACATTCCCCGCAGGGAGCGCGGGGAGGACTGCATCCATGCGGAGGTAAATTATGTAAACCGACCGCACACGAAAAAGCACATCATCCTCTACTGTCACGGCGGCGGCTATTCCACCGGCAGCAGCCTTTATGCCAGAACGCTGACGGGCAAGCTGGCCATGGCCGCCGGCATGGATGTGCTGAGCTTTGATTATCGTCTGGCGCCGGAGCACCCCTATCCGGCGGCTGTCGAGGACGCCCTGTGCGTGTGGGACGATCTGATGCTGCAGGGGTACGGCGCCGGAGACGTCATTGTGGCGGGCGATTCGGCGGGCGGCAATCTGGCGCTGGCGCTGGCGTTGTCGCTGAAAGAGCAGGAGAGATTCCTGCCGGGCGCGCTGGTGCTTCTGTCTCCGTGGACGGATCTCACTTCTTCGGGGCGTTCCTATACTGCTAAGGCGGAGATCGATCCCGTGCTGAATGCGTCCTATCTGGAGGAGATGATCGCCAATTACGCCGGCGGACAGGATTTGACCGATCCTATGATCTCGCCTTTGTTCGGCGATTTCGCGGGATTTCCGCCCACATATATTCAGGTGGGCGGCAACGAGATCCTGCTGGACGATTCGACGGCGCTGTACCGCAGGATGCTCAAGGCGGGCGTGGCCGCCAAACTCGATATTTTCAAGGGGATGTGGCACGTCTTTCAGATGTCGCCTTTCAAGAACGCCCACGAAGCGATGGATCAGGTCGCGGCGTTCCTATACGATATTTTCGGGTGAGGAAACGATTTTCTTCGGAAACGATATTTTTTTGTAAAAAAAGGATTTTCGCGCCGCCCGCAGAATATTAAAAACAGAAGGACTGTGCGTGCAGGAGAAAGGCATCGTCATGAATATACGGGAAAGTTTGGAACAGTGGGAGAAAGAGTATCTCAGTCCCTACGCCATGCTCAGCATGAACTCCGCGGGAAGGCTCCGGGAGGAGGAGCAGTGCGACATCCGCCCCGTGTTCCAGCGGGACAGGGACAGGATCATACATAGCAAATCGTTCCGGCGGCTCAAAGATAAGACGCAGGTGTTTCTGACGCCGGAGGGCGACCACTATCGGACGCGGCTGACGCACACGCTGGAAGTGAGCCAGACGGCGCGGACCATCGCCAAGGCGCTGCAGCTCAACGAGGATCTGGTGGAGGCCATCGCGCTGGGACACGATCTGGGGCACACGCCTTTCGGCCATGCCGGGGAGCGGGCGCTGAACCGGGTATGCCCTTACGGATTCCGCCACAATGAACAGAGCGTGCGCACGGTGGATCTGCTGGAAAAAGACGGCCAAGGCATCAATCTGACGATGGAGGTGCGGGACGGCATCCTGAACCACCAGACGTCGGGAATGCCCGCCACGCTGGAGGGCAGGGTAGTCCGGCTGGCAGACAAGATCGCCTACATCCATCACGACATGGACGACGCGATCCGCGGCGGCATCCTGACGGAAGCGGAGGTGCCGGAGGAGATCAGCTCCGTGATCGGCTATAGCTGCGGGCAGCGGCTTGACTTTTTTATCCATAATATCGTGATCAACAGCAGGGGGCAGGACGATATCCGGATGTCGCCGGAGGCGCAGGACGCGATGCAGAAGATGCGCGACTTTATGTTCCGCAGCGTCTACAAAAATCCCGTCGCCAAAGGGGAGGAAAACAAGGCGGAGAACCTGATTATCACCCTGTATGAATACTATATGAACCACACGAAAATGCTGCCGGAATTTCTCTATAAGCTGCTGGATGTGGACGAGCCGCTGGAACGGATCGTGTGCGACTATATCGGCTCGATGACGGACCGGTTCGCCATAGCGCAGTATCAGGAGATCTATATTCCCAAGACATGGCACGGATAAGGGTGAAGCACCATGTATTATCCTGACGAAGTGATCGAGGAAGTCAGAACCAAAAACGACATAGTGGGTGTGATATCGGGTTATGTGCGGATGCAGAAAAAGGGCGGCAATTATTTCGGGCTCTGTCCGTTCCACAGTGAGAAATCCCCGTCTTTCTCGGTATCGCCGGGCAAACAGATGTATTACTGTTTCGGCTGCGGCGCCGGCGGGAACGTCATCACATTTGTTATGGCGTATGAAAACGTCACCTTTCAGGAAGCGGTAAAAATGCTGGCCGAGCGCGCGGGCGTCAGTCTCCCGGAAGCGGAGTACTCCGAGGAGGCGAGGCGGAAGGAGGGCAAACGCGCCAGACTGCTGGAAATCCAGAAGGAGGCCGCCAGATATTACTACTATATGCTGCGGTCGCCCCGGGGGAAGACGGGCTATCAATATCTGGCGGGACGGCAGCTTACGGACGAGACGATGAACCGGTTCGGGCTGGGCTACGCGGACGGCTCCTCCTCGGATCTGTCGGCCTATCTCAAGTCCAAGGGCTACGAGGACGCGCTGGTCGGCGAGTCGGGGCTGACCGCCTTTGATGAAAAGCGCGGTATGCACGACAAGTTCTGGAACCGGGTGATGTTTCCGATTCAGGACGCCAACCATCGGGTGATCGGCTTCGGCGGGCGCGTGATGGGCGACGCCAAACCGAAATATCTCAATTCGCCGGAGACGATGATTTTTGACAAAAGCCGGAACCTGTACGGTCTGAACTTTGCCCGGACTTCCCGCAAGGGAAATTTTATTCTGTGCGAAGGCTACATGGACGTGATCGCCATGCACCAGGCGGGGTTCGATCAGGCCGTGGCCTCTCTCGGCACGGCGTTCACCGTGGGACAGGCTGGTCTGTTAAAGCGTTACACGGAGGATGTACTGCTGGCCTATGACAGCGACGGCGCGGGCGTGAACGCGGCGCTTCGGGCGATCGGCATCCTGCGGGAAGCCGGACTGCGGGGCAGGGTGATCGATATGCAGCCCTACAAGGACCCGGACGAGTTTATCAAAAATCTGGGCGCGGAGGCGTTTCAGCAGAGGATCGACGAGGCGCAGAACGGTTTCTTTTTCGAGTTGAAAATACTGGAGCGGGATTTCCGGATGGATGATCCCGAATCCAAGACGGCGTTCCATCGGGAGATCGCGAAGAAGTTGTGTCAGTTCGAGGAGGAAGTGGAGCGGGAGAACTACATCGAGTCGGTGGCGCAGAAGTATCATATCGGGTTTGAAAATCTGCGCAGGCTGGTGAACAACTACGCCGCCAGAACCGGGCTGGTGCAGCCGGCGGCCCGCCCCAAGGCTTCCGTGAGCGCCGGAAACGCCGGAAATACCGCAAACACGCCGGAGGAGCACGCACGGAAATCCCAGCGGCTATTATTGACGTGGATCGCCGACGAGCCGGAGGTCTATCGGAAGATCCGGCCTTATATTGCGCCGCAGGATTTTACCGAGCCGTTGTACGGACAGGTGGCGGACAGGCTGTTTGCGGGGCTGGAAGCGGGCGATTACAATCCGGCGGCCATCGTCAGCGCCTTTGAGGAGGAGCAGGAGCAGCGCGAGGTGGCGGAGATCTTTAACACGAAGCTGCCCAGAATCGACACGCCCAAGGAGCGGGAAAAGGCATTCCACGACATCCTCTGCGCGGTCAAGCAGAACAGCTTCGAGTATTATTCCGGCAGGACAGGCTCCGATATGAGCGCCTTAAATCAGGTGATATCCGCGAAGAAGGCGCTGGAGGAACTGAGGAAAACGCATATTTCCCTGTGATCATGGGCACGCTATTGGCAGAGTTCTGTCATAAACCGTCCGGGCACAGAAACAATAGCAAAGTTCAACATAGGAAGGATGGGCCAGATAATGGACGAAAATGCACAGGCAAAGTTTGAGGAGCGTCTGAAGGAGCTCCTCGCGGTTGCAAAGAAAAAGAGAAATGTCTTGGAATACCAAGAGATCAGCGAGTTTTTTTCCGACCTTGCGCTGGAGGAAGATCAGTTTGACAAGATTCTGGAGACATTGGAGCAGAACAGTATAGACGTGCTTCGCATCACCGAGGAGGACGAGGTGGATGACGAGGAGATCATTCTCAGCGAGGAGGACGAGGTGGATGTGGAGAACATCGACCTGTCCGTTCCCGACGGCATCAGCATCGAAGATCCTGTCAGGATGTACTTGAAGGAGATCGGCAAAGTGCCGCTTCTAAGCGCGGAGGAGGAGATCGAGCTGGCAAAAAAAATGGAGATGGGCGATCAGGAGGCCAAGAAGCGTCTGGCGGAGGCCAACCTCCGTCTGGTGGTCAGCATCGCCAAGAGATACGTGGGGCGCGGTATGCTCTTTCTGGATCTGATTCAGGAGGGAAATCTGGGCCTGATCAAAGCCGTGGAAAAATTTGATTACCGCAAAGGCTATAAATTCTCCACCTACGCGACGTGGTGGATCAGACAGGCCATCACCAGAGCCATCGCGGATCAGGCGAGAACCATCCGCATTCCCGTGCATATGGTGGAGACGATCAACAAGCTGATCCGCGTCAGCCGCCAGCTTCTGCAGGAGCTGGGGAGGGAGCCCACCCCGGAGGAGATCGCCGAGCAGATGAATATGCCGGTGGAGCGCGTGCGCGAGATCTTAAAGATTTCGCAGGAGCCGGTGTCTTTGGAGACGCCCATCGGCGAGGAGGAGGACAGCCACTTAGGGGACTTCATTCAGGACGACAACGTTCCCGTTCCCGCGGACGCCGCCGCTTTTACGCTGCTGAAAGAGCAGCTCGTGGAGGTGCTGGGCACCCTCACCGACCGAGAGCAGAAGGTGCTGAAGCTCCGGTTCGGCCTGGACGACGGACGGGCGAGGACGCTGGAGGAAGTGGGCAAGGAATTTAACGTAACCCGTGAGCGTATCCGGCAGATTGAGGCGAAGGCTCTCCGCAAGCTGCGCCACCCCAGCCGCAGCCGGAAGCTCAAAGATTATCTGGACTGATGAAGCCGATTACACTGTCGGCCCGGATGAAGGCGCTGGCGGATATGGTCACCGCAGGCAGCCGTGTGTGCGATCTGGGGTGCGACCACGGTTTTGTGTCGATCTATCTGGCGGAGCAGGAGATTAGTCCGCATGTGCTGGCGATGGATGTGCGGAGAGGGCCGCTGGACGCCGCCGCAGCGCATATTGCGGGCCGCGGGCTGGAGGACAGGATAGAGACGCGGCTCTCTAATGGTTTACATAATTATGAGATCGGCGAGGCGGACACGCTGATCTGCGCGGGCATGGGCGGCAGGCTGATGACGTTTATTCTGTCGGACGACAGCAGGAAGGCGGCATCCTTCCGGGAACTGATCCTGCAGCCGCAGTCGCAGGCGGAGCAGTTCAGGGCTTGGCTCCGCGGGCAGGGATACCGTATCGCCGAGGAGAATATGATAGAGGAGGAGGGGAAGTTCTATCCGATGATGCGGGTGCTTCCCCCTGCCGCCGGGGAAGTCTCTGTGGACGATGAGTTATGTAAACTACAGGACCGCTACGGCCCGTGCCTGCTGGCCACCCACAACAAGGTGTTGCGCCGCTATCTGCAGCGCGACGAGGCACAGTACCGGCAGATTTTGGAGAGTCTGGAAGAACAGGGGCTTGGCGGGGGCAGGCGCAGGGCGCGGTATGAGGAAGTGTCCGCGCTATTGGAGGACTGCCGCCGCGCGCTGGAAATGATGACACCCGGAGAGGAAAGGAGAGGATGCGCATGGTAACGGTGAAGATCAACGGAGAGGACAGATTATTTGAGGAAGGCATTCAGTACCAGTTGATTGCCGAGCAGTATCAGAGAGATTATGAACATCAGATTGCGCTGGTCATTGTAAACGGCAAGATCCAGGAGCTGATGAAGCGTCTTACGAAAGACTGTGAACTGGAATTTGTCACCTATGCGGATCTGATCGGCCACAAGACCTATGTGCGCTCCGCCATTATGTTGATGATGAAAGCCATCAGCGATGTGGCGGGCCTTCAGGCGGCGGTCAACGTGAAGGTGGAGTTTACCATCGGTGCGGGCTATTACTGCAGCTTTAAGAACGGCCTGCATCTGGACGCCGGCACGATCGCCGCGGTCAAGGAACGGATGCTGGAGCTGGCCGACAAGCACATTCCCGTGACGAAGAAGGCGTATCCCGCGGACGAGGCGGTAGCGCTCTTTGAAAAGCTGGGGATGCGGGATAAGGTGGCCCTTTTCCGCTACCGGAGAAGCTCCAATATCAACGTGTACTGTCTGGGCGACTATTACGATTACTACTACGGCTATATGCTGCCGAACTCCGGGTACGTCAAGTGCTTCGACCTGTTTGGCTACGAGGACGGCATGATTCTGCTCCTGCCGGAGCGGGAGGAGCCGGAGACGCTGCCCGCGTTTGTACCGAGACCGAAGTTGTTTAACACGCTGATGGGGACGAACGAGTGGGGCAGGGAGATGGGCATCGACACGGTGGGCGACCTGAACGACTGGATCTGCCACGGCAGCATCTCCGACCTGATACTGGTGCAGGAGGCGCTGCAGGAGAGGCGCATCGGCGAGATCGCGCGGGATATCGCCAGACGGAAGGATGTCAAGTTCGTGATGATCGCGGGGCCGTCGTCCTCCGGCAAGACCACATTCTCCCACAGGCTTTCCGTCCAGTTGCGCACCTACGGGCTCAAGCCCCATCCCATCGGACTGGACAATTATTACCTGAATCACGACCAGACGCCGCTGGACGAGGAGGGCAGGCCGAATTTCGAGTGTCTGGAAGCGCTGGACGTGGAGTTGTTTAACCGGGATATGTGCGATCTTCTGGCGGGAAAAGAAGTGGAGCTGCCGACGTTTAACTTCAGAACCGGAAAGAGGGAGTACAACGGCAGGAAGACGAAGCTGGGGCCGGACGATATCCTTGTCATCGAGGGAATCCACGGCCTGAATGAAAAGATGTCTCATTCCCTGCCGGCGGAGAGCAAGTTTAAGATCTATATCAGCGCGCTGACGTGCCTGAATATCGACGACCACAACCGGATTCCCACCACCGACGGCAGGCTGCTGCGCCGCATGGTGCGGGATGCCAGAACGCGGGGCACTTCCGCCAGGAAGACGATAGAGATGTGGCCCTCCGTCAGAAGGGGCGAGGAGCAGTATATCTTTCCGTTTCAGGAGGAGGCCGACGCGATGTTCAACTCGGCCATGATCTACGAACTGTCGGTGATCAAGCAGTTCGCGGAGCCGCTGCTTTTCAGCATCCGCAAGGGCGAGCCGGAATACCACGAGGCCAAGCGCCTTCTGAAATTCCTGGAGTATTTTCTGGGCGTCAGCAGCGAGGAACTTCCCAACAACTCGCTCTGCAGGGAATTTGTGGGCGGAAGCTGTTTTGATGTATAACAGACAGAACGCATAACAAACATAAGGCATAAAGCATAACAAACATAAAACATAACAAAATAAAAAAACAAAAAACGGATACGAAACCAAGTAGGACAAATGATCGCGGCTGTTCATGAACAGGTGAGGAAAGTCCGGGCTCCATAGGGCAGGATGCCGGATAACGTCCGGTGGAGGCGACTCCAAGGCCAGTGCAACAGAAAAGAGACCGCCGCTTATGCGGTAAGGGTGGAATGGCAGTGTAAGAGACTACCGCTTCTCTGGCAACAGAGAGGGCTGTGTAAACCCCATCCGGAGCAAGACCAAACAGAGAGCGACAGGCCGGCCCGGTCTGCTTTCAGGTAGGTCGCTTGAGGTCATCGGCGACGATGATCCTAGACAGATGATCATTCACGACATAACCCGGCTTATCGTCCTGCTTGGTTCCTGTGATCCGTATTGACGATCGGTACTTGGCGGTGTCCGCGCATCCGGGCGCCGCCGGCGGGGACGCTGGCATGAGATATTTGTTTGACGACGGCTTTTCTTTCCTGAAAACGCCGGTGGGAACGACGCTTGAGCAGGCGGAGGCGAGGGAGCGGGAGTTTAGGCCCGTGGATCTTCCGCACGACTGGCTGATCTACGATTCGCAGAATTTATACGAGGACGGTACCGGGTGGTACAGGAAGCGCTTTCTCTGGCGGGAATCCGATGAGAAAAGGGCTTTTTTGACATTTGACGGCGTGTATATGGACAGTGCCGTGTATATAAACGGCCAAAAAGCGGGAGAATGGAAATACGGCTATTCTTCTTTTACGTTGGAAATCACGCCGTATCTGCGGCAGGGCGAAAATACGCTCTATGTCAGCGCGTGTTTTAAGAGCCCCAACAGCAGATGGTATTCCGGCGCGGGCATCTACCGGGATGTGTATCTGCGGGTGACGGATGCCGTCTGTCTGGCGGAGGACGGCGTCTATGTGAGCACCCGGCAGGCGGGGCAGGATTTTCTGCTCCGGGTGGAGACGGAAATTCTGTGCGGCGGCGCGACGGCATCGCCGGAGGCCAGCCACCGACTGTATGAGCGGAACGGACAGGGACAAAAGGGCAGGCAGCTGGCGCTCCTGCCGGTATCGGCGGAGGAAGCGGCGGCAGTCTGGCAGGCGGCGGGCATTTCGCCGGACGGCGTCCGGGCGGCGGGCAGCAGTACGGATCTCGGCGGAGTAAACGGCAGCCGTGAGGCCGACGTCAGACAGGTACGGTTCTACCGTGTGGCGCAGCCGCGCCTGTGGGATGTGGACGATCCCGCCCTCTATCTGCTGGAGACGGTGTTGTGTGCGGACGGGCGGGAGACGGAGAGGCAGGATACCGTCGTCGGCTTTCGGAGCACGGTATTTTCCCCCACGGAAGGCTTTCTCCTAAACGGCAGGAAGCTGAAACTGAACGGCGTCTGCGGGCATCACGATCTGGGCGCGCTGGGCGCTGCCTTCAACGTGTCCGCCATGCGGCGCAGTTTCCGCATCTTGCGGGATATGGGCGTCAACGCCTTTCGAACCGCCCACAATATGCCGGCGCGCCAGGTGCTGGAGCTGGCGGACGAGATGGGTATACTGGTAGTCTGCGAGGCTTTTGATATGTGGGAGCGCCCTAAGACCGAGTACGACTATGCGCGGTTTTTTCCGGCATGGTGGGAGCGGGATGTGGCGTCATGGGTGCGGCGCGACAGAAACCACCCCTGCGTCATCATGTGGAGCATCGGCAACGAGATCTACGACACCCACGCCGACGAGAGAGGACAGACGCTCACGCGGTTATTGACGGACGAGGTGCGCAGGCACGATCCGTGCCGTAACGCCGCAGTCACCATCGGCTCCAATTTCATGCCATGGGAAAATGCGCAGAAGTGTGCGGATATCGTCAAGACGGCGGGATATAACTATGCGGAGAAGCATTACCGCAGCCACCACGAGACGCATCCCGACTGGATCATCTACGGCAGCGAGACTTCCTCCATCGTACAGAGCCGTGGCGTCTATCATTTTCCGCTGCGCGAGGGAATCCTGTCGGAGGACGACGGGCAGTGCTCGGCGCTGGGCAACAGTCCGTCGAGCTGGGGTGCGCGCTCCATGGAAGACTGCGTCACCGTGGACAGAGATACGCCGTTTTCGATGGGACAGTTTGTGTGGAGCGGCTTTGACTATATCGGGGAGCCCACGCCCTACCATACGAAAAATTCTTATTTCGGGCAGATCGACACGGCGGGATTTCCCAAGGATTCGTTCTACGTCTGGCAGGCGGCGTGGACAGACTGTGACAGGGCGCCGATGGTTCACCTGTTCCCCTATTGGGATTTTAACCCCGGCCAGATGATCGACGTGCGGGTGTGCTCCAACGCGCCTTATGTGGAGTTGTTTTTGAACGGCAGGAGTCTGGGCCGCAGGAAGATCAGCAATAAGCCGGGCAGCGGGCGGGAGATTCTGGCGGACTACCGGGTGCCCTACGAGGCCGGCACGATAGAGGCGGCGGCCTATGACGAGGACGGGCGGGAGCTGGCCAGAGAGCGCAGGCATTCTTTTGGCGACAGCGCCGCGCTGGAGATTCTGCCGGAAAACCGGCAGGCGCAGGCCGACGGCAGGGAGATCCTGTTCCTGCAGATCCGGGCGCTGGATCGGGAGGGGCATCCCGTGGAGAACGCCTGCGACCGGGTGTTTGTGGAAGTGGAAGGGCCGGGCCGTCTGGTGGGGATGGACAACGGCGACAGTACCGACGGCGACAGTTACAAGACTACCAACCGGAGACTGTTCAACGGAAAACTGCTGGTCATGGTACAGACGGGGTTCGTGCCGGGGCGCATCACCGTGAAGGTTCATGCCAGAGGGCTCGCGGGCGCGGAGACGGTTCTTACGGCGGTGCCGGCATCCGGAGTCCTTCCCGTGGGATATCCCGGTGGTGCGCCCTGCGGCTATACCGCTTCCGAAGCGTGCACGGAGCGTCCTGTGGTGCTGGGCCGCAGGGAGGAGATCCCTGTCCGCATGATACGGCTGACGGCGGAGGGCGGGCGCACCTTTGGCCCCGATTGCAGGGAGATCCGTGTCCGAGCGGAGATCTTTCCGCCGGAGGCGGAGGATGACCGGCTGCGTTTCCGGGCGGTCAGCGGCGCCGGGGTGCCGTCCCATCTGGTGACGCTGGAGCAGCAGGGCAGGGAAGCGGTGATGCGCGCCGTGGGCGACGGCAGCTTCCGGCTTCAATGTCTGTCGGGGAGCGGAACGGATCATGTGCGCGTCATCTCGCAGTTGGAATTTACCGTAGAAGGGCTGGGACAGGCTTATCTGAATCCTTACGGCTTCATCGCGGGCAGCCAGTACACGTCGGTGCAGGGGCAGGGGCAGGCCGCAAACGGCAACGAGCGCGGCGTGGCCACGGACGGCGAGGGGAGGACGGTGCTCACCTACGGCGGCCTCGATTTCGGCAGAGTGGGCAGCGACGAGATCACGGTGCCGGTCTTTGCCCTGACGGACGAAGCGTGTCCGATCCAGATCTGGCGGGGCGTTCCGGAGGAGGGCGGCACGCTTCTGGCGGACGTCGTCTATCATAAGCCGAGTATCTGGAACGTGTACCAGCCGGAGACATGGCGGCTGCGGGAGCGGCTTAGGGGCATAGAGACGCTGAGCTTTGTCGTGTGGCGGAAGCTGCATCTGAAAGGCTTTTCGTTCACTCAGAAAGCGTGGCTGAAGCTGCAGGCGAGCGAGGCGGACGCCGTCTATGGCGATAGCTACACGGTCACGCCGTCCACCGTCGAGCAGATCGGCAACAACGTGTCTCTGGAATTTCAAGAGATGGATTTCGGGCAGGAGGGCGCGGCGTCGCTGACGATCCGGGGCAGATGCGTCGACAGGAGCAACACCATCCATGTGCGGTTTTTGGACGGCTGCGGGGAGAGCAGGCAGATTCTGGAGTTTGCGCGTTGCAGCGATTGGCGGGAGCGCACGTTTCCGCTGATCCCTGTGCGGGGAATGTGCCGTGTGACTTTTGTTTTCCTGCCGGGCAGCCGCTTTGATTTTGACTGGTTCCGCTTCGCAAAACAGGCGGTTTCGCAGCCGTCCGACAACGATAGAGGAGCAAAGGAGGGTTTGTCGTGAAGAATCCGGTGCAGGAGAACAGGATGCCGCAGGATGCCGCGTGGTCGCAGCTATGGTTGTGCTATACGCCCCGGCAGGATGCGGATAACCGCGCCTATGTGGAACAGGTGTCCGTCAGCGGGTTTGCCATGACAGACCCGGTGATCCGGAACGCATGGCAGGAGCTGCAGCGCGGCGTCGGGGGAATGCTGGACGTCCGGCCCGTTCTGCGGGAGGACGCCGCCATCGACCGCGGCCTGTCCGTGCGGCGCGGCGAGACGCCGGCGGAGGGCTACGCCCTGATGGAAAAAAACGGTATGCTGACGCTTACGGCCTCCGACGAAAAAGGCGTGTTGTACGGCATTTTCCATATCCTGCGGCAGATCGCCCAAGAGAAGCCGCTGCAGGGGATGAGGGAGTTATGTCAACCAAGCAATCCCCTCAGAATGCTGAACCACTGGGACAATATGGACGGCAGCATCGAGCGGGGCTATGCGGGCGCATCGTTCTTTTTCCGGGACGGGGAGATCCTGATCGACGGCAGGACGCAGGACTATGCGCGGCTTGCGGCCAGCGTGGGCATCAACGGCGTCGTGCTGAACAATGTGAACGTGAAGGAGCAGGCCACATGGCTGATCACGGAGCGGTATTTTGACAGAGTGGCCCGGATCGCCGAGATATTGGCCGGGTACGGCATCCGGCTTTTCCTGAGCCTGAACTATGCCGCGCCCATGGAGCTGGACGGCCCGGACAGCGCGGACCCGTTGTGCCCGGAAGTGGTCGGCTGGTGGCGGGACAAGATGGCGGAGGTATTCCGCAGCATTCCCAATCTGGGCGGCTTTCTGGTGAAGGCGGACTCCGAAGGGCGGCCCGGCCCTTTTACCTACGGCAGGACACAGGCGGACGGCGCCAATATGCTGGCGGATCTGGTGAAGCCCTACGGCGGCGTCATCATCTGGCGGTGTTTTGTCTACAACTGCAAACAGGACTGGCGGGATCGGAAGACGGACCGCGCCAGAGCGGGATATGACAATTTTATCGGGATGGACGGCGCCTACCATGACAATGTGATCCTGCAGATCAAAAACGGCCCCATGGACTTTCAGATCCGCGAGCCGGTGTCGCCCCTGTTGGGCGGGCTGACGCGCACCAACCAGATGCTGGAAGTGCAGATCGCGCAGGAATATACGGGCCAGCAGATCGACTTGTGCTATCTGATCCCGATGTTCAAGGAAACGCTGGATTTCAAAACTTACTGCGGGGCCGCGCAGGACACGGTGGCGGATATCGTGGGTGGACGCAGCTTTGGCAGCCGCCTGTGCGGTATGGCGGCGGTGTGCAACACGGGCGGCGATGCGAACTGGACGGGCCACGATCTGGCGGCGGCCAATCTCTATGGGTTCGGGCGGCTGGCCTATGACACGTCGCTGGCGGCGGAGGAGATCGCCGCGGAGTGGGCGCGCATGACTTACGGCTGCGACAGGAAGACGACGGACACCGTGACGGCGCTGCTGATGGGTTCCCGCGGCACCTACGAGAAATATACGAGCCCGCTCGGGATAGGCTGGATGGTGGAGCCCAACACGCATTATGGGCCCAATGTAGACGGATACGAGTATTCCCGCTGGGGCACCTACCACCGCGCCGACCATCTGGGGCTGGGCGTTGACCGCACGGATGCGGGAACGGGCTATGTGCGGCAGTATCATGAGCCCAATGCCTCCCGGTACAACAACGTGCAGGAGTGCCCGGAGGAGCTGCTTCTGTTTTTCCACCATCTGCCCTATACCTACAGGCTTCGCTCGGGGAAAACGCTGCTCCAGCACATTTATGACAGCCATTTTGAGGGCGTGGAGGAAGTGGAGCGGATGATCCGCGCATGGGAAGGCTTAGAGGGCAGGGTGCCCGACATCTCCTACCGGAACGTGCGGGAACGGCTGGAGCGGCAGCTTCATAATGCGAAGGAGTGGCGGGATCAGGTCAATTCCTATTTTTACCGCAAGAGCGGTATCGGCGACGAGAAGGGAAGGGAGATCTTCTGATATGGGATGCGGCAGGAAGGCCGTCCGGCGGTTCCGGGCACTGCTCCTGACAGTCCTCGCCGCAGCGCTGGCGTTTCGGGCGGCGCCGCTCTGCGTCCGGGCACAGGATATGCCGCCCCATCTGATCCAGACGGTGACGGATAAGGACATCTACGAGGGAATGCTGGCGCTGGGTTATTTAATAACACCAGTTACCGAAAGATCCGACTGCGCGGTGGCCTACGAAAATGTCAAAAACTGTATCGTCCGCGTGCAGATGGGAGACGCCCACGGCAGCGGAATCGTGTGGGAGATCTCGGAGGACGGCATCGTGATCGCCACCAACAGGCACGTGCTGGATTACTGGCAGGATCAGACCGGCTTCGTCCATTTCCCGCAGGGGTACGATGTGGACGCGGCGCTCTTAGGTGTGTCAGGGCAGTACGACGTGGGATTTTTGAAGGTGGACGCCGGACAGTTTGAATATCGGGAATTACAGACGTTATGTTATGCCAGAACGGACGAGGACGTCTTCCGCCGTCTGGTGCGCGGCGAGCTGGTCTTCCTGCCGGATATCGGAAGCCCCGGCGAGGACGGGCGCTGGTATGAGGGCACGCTGGAGGAGCCCCGTATGTTTATCGAGGACTTCAACGCCGACATGGTGTACTGCCATGCCAAGGCGGTGAGAGGAATGTCCGGCAGCGGCATCTTTGACGCCAGAGGCTATCTGATCGCCATGACGACCGGCGGCACAGAGCAGAACGAGGCGGCGGGCATCCCCCTGCCGGATCTCATGGCCGCCTATGCGGAAGTGGAGGAGGAAACGGAGCGTGGAACGGGAGGACGGAATTAAGTTTCAGGTGGGCGGCAGCAGGGCGGATCTGATCATCGGCGCTGCGGCTATCGTCTTTGCGGCAGGACTCCCGCTGGCGGCCCGCATGACGCCTCCGGCGGAAACCCGGGGCGTGCTTCTGGCCATAGCCGTCGTCTGCGCGCTGATGGTGCCGGTCAGCATCTACCAGTGTGCGTTGTATTATATCAGAAAAATCATCGTGGCGGAGACGGACATATATTATGTAAACTGGATGGGCAGGCAGAGCCATTTTACGCTGGACGATATCGGATACGGCAAGGTCAGCCTCGCGGGAGACGTGGGCCGGCTCGAAGTCTTGGATCTGCGCGGCGAGAGACTGGTGAAGCTGAATTTTATGATGCGGGGCGCGGATGTCTTTTTCCAATATCTGCTGGACAACCATATCGCCATAAGCACGGCCCCGGCGGACGGCGCTCTGGCTTTGCTGCACCGGCGGCGGAATGCCTCCGGCGGCGCGGGCCGGACTTATCCGAATGACCATAGCCGGCAGTTCTGGGACGGCATAGAGGTTTCCTGCGCGGAGACGTCGGTCTGCCCGGAGGAAATTGGCAAATGTATGGAGAAACTGTGCGGGGAGATCGCGCCGGTCATCTGCCGGTGGGAGAAGCAGAATGAAAGGTTCGGCGTGCGGTGGGAGTACGGACTGGCGCAGTACCGGCTGGGAGACCTGCAGGCGTCCGCCGAGGGACGTATGCGGGAGTGCCCGAGCTCCTTTGACGAGTCCGCAGAGCTGCCGCCCGACTATCTCTGTATGCTGGAAGCGTATCTGCAGAAGGACGGCGCGTATGTGGTCAGCCGTCAGGGATGCGAGGTGGGCGTCTTTCTGGTGTATCTGGTCAGAACCGCCTCCCTGCAGGTGGGAGAGCAGAGCCGCATCCGCAAGAGCGACGAGCAGATTATCAAGCGGCAGTTGGAGGAGCGGCTGGCAGTCATCGCGGCGCAGCTTCCGAAACATAAATATCACACGGAGCATCCGGCGGCGGGCCACGCGCTGCGGCGCTGATGCCGACGTAGAAAGAAGGTACACATGGCATTGTTTCAGATCAGCAACGGCAGTATTACCATACAGGCTGACAGTCTGGGCGCGGAATTAAAGTCGTTAAAGGAGGTCGCGTCGGATCGGGAATATATGTGGAACGGCGATCCGGCCTATTGGCGGAGGACGTCGCCCGTGCTTTTCCCGCTGGTGGGAAGTCTAAACGGCGGCACCTACCGGGCGGACGGCAGGGAGTATCCGATGGGGCAGCACGGCTTCGCCAGAGATACGGAATTTCAGTTAAAAAGCCAGTTGGCACATGAAATATGGTTTTCGCTGGAATCCAATGAGGAGACGCTGGCGCGGTATCCCTATCCGTTCCTGCTGGAGATCGGGTATGAGCTGGACGGCATGACGGTGATCGTGAAATGGCGGGTGAAGAATCCCTCGGACAGGGAGCTGCCGTTTTCCATCGGCGGCCATCCCGCCTTCCTCTGTCCGATTCTGGAAGGCACCGCCCGGAGCGGCTACGGCATCCGTATGGACGCGGGCGAGAGCGTGACGGCGTCCTGTCTGGAAAACGGTCTGCTCAGCGGCAGGACAAAGAAATATCCGCTGGAACGGGGCATCCTGCGGGTGACGGAGCATCTGTTTGACGACGACGCGCTGGTGATCGAGCATGATCAGGCCCACCGGGTATCGCTGGTGACGCCCAAGGGCACGGACTATCTGACGGTGGCGTTTGACGCGCCCCTTTTCGGCCTGTGGTCGCCGCCGCATAAGAACGCGCCTTTTATCTGTATCGAGCCGTGGTACGGCAGATGCGACCGGGCGGGTTACGCCGGCGACTGGAAAGACAGGGAGTGGGCCCGGACGCTGCAGGCCGGGGAAACTTTTGCGGCGGAATATAAAATAACAGTTGGTTGTTTATAAAAGGTCAGTTATAAAGCAAAGTACAGAAAAGGAGGCGTCTATGGAACCTATTGTTCAATGTATCGGTCTGACAAAGACCTACGGCGCGAAACTGGCGCTGAACCAGATCTATCTGAATCTGGAGCGGGGCAGGATCATCGGTCTGCTGGGGCCCAACGGCAGCGGCAAGACGACGCTGATCAAGCTCATGAACGGGTTGTTAAAGCCCACGGCGGGGGATATTCTGGTCGGCGGGGTGCGGCCCGGCATAGAGACGAAGTACCGGATTTCCTATCTGCCGGAGCGCACGTATCTGGCGCACGACATGAAGGTGATGGAGATCGTGGAATATTTTCGGGATTTTTATCCCGATTTTCAAGTGGAGCGCGCTTACGATATGCTGGCGCGGCTGCAGATCCAGCCCTACGAGCGGCTCAAAAATCTGTCCAAGGGCACAAAGGAGAAAGTGCAGCTCATTCTGGTGATGAGCCGGAACGCCGACCTGTACGTGCTGGATGAGCCGATTGCGGGCGTTGACCCGGCGGCGCGGGATTATATTTTACATACGATCGTCTCCAACTACAACAGAAACGCCACGGTGCTATTGTCCACCCACCTGATCGCCGATGTGGAAAACATTCTGGACGAGGTGGTATTTATCAGGCAGGGGCACATTATCCTGCAGGCCGGCGCCGAGCAGATCCGCAGGAATGAGGGCAAATCGGTTGACCGTTTCTTCCGGGAGGTGTTCGTATGTTAGGAAAGCTGATGAAATATGAGTGGAAGGCCACATGGAAACTGTTAGTTCCCGCTTACGCATGGGTTGTCGTGTCTACGGTGCTGACGTGTATTGCAATCCGGACGGACGAGTGGAGCAGCGGGCTGCTGGAACAGGCCGAGGTATGGAGCGGAATGTTTATGGTGCTGATGATTATGTTGTATGGGTTCAGCATGATGGCGGCGATGGCAGGCGGACTGATCTTCCTGATCTACCGCTTCTATACGTCCGTCTACGGCGATCAGGGATATCTGCTCCACACGCTGCCGGTGGACAAGCACCACATTATACTGTCCAAGCTGATTGTCAGCTTCCTCTGGATTGTGGCAGGGGTGGCGCTATTGTATTCTTCCCTGATTTTCCTGTTTCAAATGGAAGGGGATTTCGCCGTGACCTTTCGGGAATTTCTGATGTGGCGGCAGGAGATGTTCCTGCTGTACGACGAGGAGAAACTTTCGGCGTTTGCGGTGGTGATGACTGTCATCGCTATTCTTGTGGAGCTGTTGTCCAAGATGTTAAAAGTGGCGGCGGCCATTTCGCTGGGGCAGCTTTCGGCCAACCATAAACTGTTGTCGTCGATCGGGTTCTATTTTGCCATCCACATTGTGCAGAATATCATACGGACGCTCTTTATCGTACTGCTGACGGTGGTGATGGAGGCCGTTGACTCTGAGCCGGGCGTTGTCTTTTCGTGGTCTACCACGCTTATCTCCGGGCTGATCTACTGCGTGGTCTTCTATCTGGTCACATGGTATGTCATGGAGAAAAAGCTGAATCTCGAATAGACGCCTCCTGCGAGAAGCCCGGAACGCAGTCGGGCGCGCTTCGTGAGAATGCCGGAACGCGGGCAGGCGCGCTCTGGGAGAAAAAGCGGGATTGCGTCCCGGCAAAACTTGACAGATCGCCGAAAAAGGCACAAAATAAGAGAGGTCTGCAAAGTGCAGGCCAGCAGGTACGCCGTGCGGCATGACGCGGCTGCCACAGAAAGAAAGGTTGGTGTTTACAATGACAAAAATAGATATCGTGTCGGGATTTCTGGGAGCGGGCAAGACCACGCTGATTAAGAAGCTCCTAAAAGAAGCGCTGGCGGATACGAAGGTCGTGCTGATCGAGAACGAATTTGGGGAGATCGGCATCGACGGCGGTTTCCTGAAGGAAGCGGGCATCGAGATCAAGGAGATGAATTCCGGCTGCATCTGCTGCTCGCTGGTGGGCGATTTCGGCGCGTCGTTAAAGGAAGTGCTGGACACCTATACGCCGGAGCGTATTCTGATCGAGCCCTCCGGCGTGGGCAAACTGTCCGACGTGATGAAGGCCGTGCAGGATGCGATGGCCGACAGGGACGTTGCGCTGAACAGTGCCGTGGCCGTGGTGGACGCTTCCAAGTGCAAGATGTATCTCAAAAATTTCGGCGAGTTTTTTGTCAACCAGATCGAATATGCCGGAACGGTCATTCTGAGCCGGACGGACAAGATCAGCGAAGACAAGCTGAACGCCTGCGTGGAGATGATCCGCCAGCACAACGCGAAGGCCACCATCATTACAACGCCGTGGGATGCGTTGGACGGGCGGACGATTCTGGAGACGATCGAGGGCGCCAAAGATCTGGAGGCCGAGCTGATGAAAGAGGTGCTGGCGCGGCATGACGAGCATGAGCACGAGCACCATCATGACCATGACGAGCACGAGCATCATCACGACCACGATCACGATGAGCACGAGCACCATCACGACCACGATGAGCATGAGCATCATCACGACGAACACGAGCATCACCACGAACACGAGCACGAGCACCATCATGACCATGACGAGCATGAGCACCATCACGATCACGATGAACATGACCATCATCACGATCACGACGAACACGGCCACCATCACGCCGACGAAGTATTCACAAGCTGGGGGCTGGAGACGCCTGCCGCCTACACCAAGGACGAGATCAGCCGGATTCTGGGCGAGCTGGACAAGGAGGAGGTCTACGGCCTCGTGCTCCGCGCCAAGGGCATGGTGCCCGCGCCGGACGGCGGCTGGATCTATTTCGACTATGTGCCGGAGGAGAGCAGCGTCAGGGACGGCAAGCCCGATGTGACCGGTAAATTCTGCGTCATAGGCGCGCAGTTGAAGGAAGATCAGTTGGATAAACTGTTTAGAAAATAACAGATGTTATATTATAGAAAAGGAAAGGCGTGAAAAACGATGAAACCGGTTTATGTCATTAACGGTTTTCTGGAGAGCGGTAAAACGGAGTTCATCACCTATACACTGGCGCAGCCTTACTTCCAGATACGCGGGAAGACGCTGCTGCTTGTGTGCGAAGAAGGGGAGAACGAATACGACGAACAGCTATTGAAGATGAGCAGGACGGTTCTGGAGCTTATAGACGAGGAGGAGCAGTTCTGCCCGGCGAAGCTGATCGAGCTGGAGAAGAAGCACAGGCCGGAGCGCATTGTGATCGAGTACAACGGTATGTGGAATTACAAAAACATGAAGCTGCCGTGGCACTGGAGGATCGAGCAGCAGATCACGACGATAGACGCCTCCACGTTCCCGATGTATTTTACCAATATGAAGTCGCTGCTGGCGGAGCAGATCAGAGGCTCGGAGCTGATTATCTTTAACCGCTGCGACGGCGTGGAAGATCTGGCCGGTTACAAGCGCAACGTGAAGGCCATCAATCAGAAGGCGGAGATCGTGTTTGAGGACTCCAACGGCGAGGTCAGCTCGATCATGGAGGACGATCTTCCCTACGATCTGAACGCGGAAGTGATCGAATTAGATAACAATGGTTATGGAATGTGGTATCTGGATTCCCTAGATCATTTGGAGCGGTATATCGGCAAGAAAATCCGGTTCACCGCGATGGTGTTAAAACCAAAGGAATTTCCGAAAGGATATTTTGTGCCGGGCAGAATGGCCATGACCTGCTGCGCCGAAGACATGGCGTTTCTGGGCTTTGCGTGCGAGTATGACGGCACGGACGGCCTGAAAGAGCAGCAGTGGGTACAGGTGACGGCCACCGTTGCCAAGGAGTATTTTGCGGATTATCAGGGCGAGGGCCCGGTGCTGCACGCGGTCAGCGTGGAGAAGACAAAAGAGCCGGCGGAAGCGGTCATCAGCTTCGCCTAGGCGTGCGGGAGTTTGCGTTATGTTTCACTATAGTACGGTGCAGTGGCTTTTCATCTTTTACACATACTGCTTTCTGGGCTGGTGTTTTGAGTCGGCGTATGTGTCGTTAAAATCTAAGAAATGGATCAACCGCGGGTTTATGCGCGGGCCGTTCCTGCCGTTGTACGGCAGCGGCGCCGTCATGATGCTGGTAGTGTCCATGCCGTTTCGGGACAGTATTTTGCTGACTTATGTGGCGGGATGCGTCGGCGCGACGGTGCTGGAATATGTGACCGGCGTCACGATGGAGGCGCTATTTAAAGTCAGGTATTGGGATTACTCCAACCAGCCGTTTAATTTTCAGGGGCAGATCTGCCTTGGTTCCACGCTGACATGGGGCCTTTTTACCGTGCTGATGACGCGGGTGCTGCACTATCCCATCGACCGCTTTGTGATGTCAATACCACCACAGCCGTTATTTTATATTACCACGCTTCTCACGGTCTACCTCATAACGGACTTTACGCTGGCGTTTAAGGCGGCGCTGGATATCCGCGTGATTCTCGTGAAGATGGAGCGCGTCAAAGAGGAAATGCAGCGGATGCAGAAGCGTCTGGATGTTATCATAGCGTTTAACAACGACGAGAAGAAGCAGCAGGAGAGAGAGCTCAGCTTCGGCGAGCTGCGCAGTGCACTGAAACATCGGTTCAGCGGGCTGAAAGAGACGATCCAGTCCAAGCCGTCGGCCTTTGGCGCATCCGTCCGCGAGGAGATCGCGGAGCTGCGCGGCAGGTTCAGCAGCTATCCGGGAGCGCAGGACAATGGCCGGGATATTCTGGATTTCTATAAGCGGGATATGATTCGGAACAACCCGTCCATGGTATCCAGAAAGTACAACGAGATGCTGGATGAGTTGAAACGTATGGCGGCCGGAAAGAAGAAAAAGGAGAGCGGCAGCCCGGCACAGGAATAACAACTGTTATCATCTGGGCTGCTTTTCCAGTGTCACATAGCGGGAGCGGGGCTGCCTGCCGGCCCAGAAACTCTCCATGATCTGATGCTTCATCAGCTCCAGATTTCTGGCCTTGCGATGGATCAGCTCCATGGCCCTGTTGTAGAACCAGAACGAATAAACAAGGATTTTGTTCGCCCTGCCCAGCTTGGATCGTGTCGTGTGCTCGTTGTGGACGCCGCCCGCCACGGTGGATTTGCCGGAGTGGATATAGTTGATCAGCTCCGTCTCACTGTGGATATCCTCCTGCAGAAGCGTGTAGCCGAGTCCCGCGCCGTCCGTCTTGTGGGAATCGCTGCCGCCGAAGCACGGCAGGCCGTACTTATCCGCCAGATACATCGCGCGCATATTGGAGTCGGTGTCCTCGCAGGCGTTGTAGCCTTCGATAAAGTCAAACTTAGGGTAGATCAAATCCGCCCAACGGCCCCGCAGCGTCCGAAAGATACTGAGGAATTTCTCGCCGCACGGGTGCGCCGGGCCCAGAATGCCGCCGTAGTGGTGCACCAGCTCGATCAGCAGGAGCACGGGCAGCCCCCGCAGCTCCAGAATCGGCAGCTTCACGTCGGAAGGCATGATGATCAGTATGTGGCCGGCGTCGATCGTATCGTACTCGATTCCCTTTAACACGACGAAATCCTCCGGCTTGGACCGCAGGCCGGCATAGTAGCGGCAGGCCTTGTAGGAATCGTGGTCGGTGATCAGCATTCCCTGATAGCCGCGCGCCTTCAGGATTTCGATATTTTCAAGCAGGGCGATCTTCCCGTCGGGAGAGCCTTCTTTTGTATGGCAGTGCATATCCAGTTTCATGATTGTGCTCCTCAGATGCCGCGGGCTATTGCTCACAAGATCCGGCTCCTGTCCGCAGGCCGCTCGGCATGATCCGGGCCTGTAACTGCGGACCGGAAGTTTTCGGTACATCCAATATTTTACCCTTTCCGCCGCAAAAAAGCTATTGTTTTTTATGGAATTTACCGGAATTGCCGGAATTTACCGAAATTAAGTATTGACATTCCGGCGCGGTTGGGTTATCTTAATGAAAAATGAAGATGCTATGGCATAAGAACAAACCTGTGAGAAAGAATAGTAGAAACAGGACGATTGGCACAGAGAGCCGCGTATGGTGGGAAGCGGCGCATAGACTGTTTTGAATGGACTTTTGAGGCCGGCCTGAAACCGCAGTAGGAGCCGGCGGGAACCGCGCCCGTTATCCCCGCGGCCTGTATCGTGTATGCGTCCGCATACGGTGTATGGGGCAGAGTGGGAAGCATCTTTTTGATGCGCCAAATTGAGTGGCACCGCGATAATAACTTCCGTTTATTACCGTCTCAGATCGTTGTCTGGGGCGGTTTTTTATTATTTTATTATTATATTTTATTTTCAGCTTTCCACATTTTCATGGAGAAGGAGGACATTATGAAAAAAAGAGGATTGGCAACATTGATAACAAGCGTTATGATTGCGGCTGCGGTATGCGGCTGCGGCGGCGGAGACGGCGCGGAGAATGCCGGCGGCGCGTCCGGGAAAACCTATAAGGTAGGCATCGTGCAGTTCGTGGACGACGCCTCCCTCAACCAGATCGAGGCCGCCATCGAAAAAGAGCTGGACGCCAAGGGCGTAGAGTACGGCGTTACCTTTGACTACGGCGACTATACCTATAACGGACAGGCGGATTCCACCGTCCTCAACCAGATCGCCGCGGAGCTGGTCGCTTCCGAAGTGGACGTGATCGTTCCCATCGCGACGCCGGCGGCCATGATCATGCAGAACGCCACCGAGGAAAATAAGATTCCGGTAGTCTTTTCGGCGGTTTCCGATCCTGTGGGTTCCGGTCTGGCGGCAAGCATGGACGCTCCCGGCTCCAATATCACGGGTACGTCCGACGCGCTGAACACGGAGGCGGTGATGGATCTGATCTTTGCGGCCAACCCCGATATCAAGACGCTGGGCCTGCTCTACAGTAAGAGCGAGGATGCCTCGAAACTGCCTGTGGAGACCGCCAAAGCGTATTGCGAGGAGCGGGGCGTGGAGGTCGTAGAGAAGACCGGAACGACCAACGACGAAGTCTCGCTGGCGGCGGACGCACTCGTGGCGGCGGGCGCGGAGGCGGTCTTTACGCCCACCGACAATACGATTATGACGGCGGAGCTGGCGATCTATGAGAAGTTTATCGATGCGGGGATTCCCCATTACTGCGGGGCGGATTCCTTTGCGTTGAACGGCGCGTTCCTGGGCTACGGCGTCAACTATTCCGATCTGGGAACGGCTACCGCGGACATCGTCGCGGATATTCTGGTCAACGGCGCGGACCCGGCCAAGACGCCCGTGGTCACGTTGGACAACGGCATCGCAACGGTCAACACCGAGACGGCGCAGGCGCTGGGGATCGACTACAGCGTTTTCTCCGGTATGTGTGAGGAATTAAAGGAGATCACCACGGCGAAAGAGTTTGAGCAGTAGGAGGTTTGTATGGGTTCGTTGTTTACCTTGTCGATCGTACAGAGCGCGCTGGAGCTGGGATGTATCTATTCCCTTGTGGCGCTGGCGTTGTTTCTTTCCTTTAGCATTTTAAATATCGCGGACTTGTCCACGGACGGCTGCTTCACGCTGGGCTGCTCCGTGGGGGCCGTGGTCACCATCGCGGGGCATCCGTTTCTGGCGTTCCCCGCGGCGATGGCCGCCGGTATCTGTTCGGGGTTTGTGACGGCGTTTCTGCAGACGCGGATGGGCGTGCCGTCGATTCTGGCGGGCATCATCGTGAACACGGGGCTATATACCGTCAATATCGCGGTGATGGATTTTTCGTCCAACGTGAACCTTTTTGGCTGCGACACACTGTTCAGTCTGGCCAAGGACGTATCCGACGCGGTATGGTACGCGGACTGGCACAAGATTATCATCGTGGCCGCCCTCGTAATAATAATTGGTGTTATTTTATCTTGGTTTCTAAACACCAGACTGGGCCTGTCCATCCGCGCGACGGGCGACAACGAGTATATGGTCAGAGCCTCCAGCATCAATCCAGTGGTGACGATTACCGTAGGGCTCTGCGTAGCCAATTCGCTCACGGCCCTGTCCGGCGCGGTGCTGGCGCAGTACCAGAAATCCTGCGATATCAATCTGGGAACCGGCATGGTGACCATCGCGCTGGCCAGCCTGATCATCGGCGAGACAATCATCGGCAGGGGCGGTATGTTCAAAAAAGTAATCGGCGTGATTTTAGGAAGCTGCCTGTATCGCTTTATCGTGGCGGTGGCGCTGCGGCTCAGCGTTCCGGCGGAGTGCCTGAAGTTAGTCTCCGCGCTGATCGTGGCGTTTGCCATCGCTTTTCCGTATTTAAAGGGGAAGGCATCTTTTTATCGGCTGCGCAGGCTCCCCGCGCCTGCGGACGGAGAGGACGGTGACGGAGAATGCTGACGTTAAGAGGGATCTCTAAGACATTTAACCCCGGAACGGTGAATGAGAAGAAAGCGCTGGACCATGTCAGTCTGGAGCTGGAGGACGGCGATTTCGCCACCATCGTCGGCAGCAACGGCGCTGGCAAGAGCACGCTTTTCAATGCAATAACAGGCGCTTTTTATGTGGACGAGGGGCGCATCGTTCTGGCCGGGGAGGACATCACGTTCCGCAGAGAGCATAGCAGGAGCAAGGTGATCGGACATCTCTTTCAGGACCCGTTAAAGGGCTCCGCGCCGCATATGACGATCGAGGAAAATATGGCCCTCGCCTATCTGCGCGCGTCCACACCGCCCCATGCGTATTTCAGCAGAATAAGCGGCAGGGAGAAGCAGATGTTCCGGGAGCAGCTCGCGCAGCTTGACATGGGGCTGGAAGATCGCATGAAGCAGCCGGTGGGACTGCTCTCCGGCGGACAGAGACAGGCGCTGACGCTATTGATGGCGACGGTGGTGACGCCCAAGCTGCTTCTGCTGGATGAGCACACGGCGGCGCTGGACCCCGCCACGGCGGAAAAGGTGCTGGCGCTGACGCGGCGGATCGTGGCGGAACGCCGGATCACCTGTCTGATGGTGACGCACAATATGCATCAGGCGCTGGAGCTGGGGAACCGCACGCTGATGATGGACGGAGGCCGCATTGTTCTGGACATCCGAGGCAGCGAGCGGGATCATATGACCGTGGACGGCCTGCTGGATGAGTTCCG
This sequence comes from uncultured Lachnospiraceae bacterium, assembly GCA_947630025.1. Classification (GTDB taxonomy): domain Bacteria; phylum Bacillota; class Clostridia; order Lachnospirales; family Lachnospiraceae; genus UBA3282. Next base: position 3,196 of record CANRFZ010000023.1, on the reverse strand, counting down.
GAAGCAGGCGGGCAGGCAGCTCGATGTGGACAGAATCCTGCTGAGCTGAGACGTAACAAGGAGTAAGCCGGAGGCAGACGGCGCAGGCAGGCGGCGGACGTCAGCCTTTCCCTGCCCGGCGGCGTTTGGAGAGGCCGCTGGCGGCAAAGAGAACCGCGGCCAGCAGAAGCAGCGTAATCGGCAGGGACAAAAGCGCCCTGGCATTTCCCATAGAATAGCCCATCAGCCCCGCGATCAGATAACCCACCGCGCAGACGCCGGCGCAGGTAAACGCATAAGGCATCTGTGTCACCACATGGTTGACATGGTTGGAGTGCGCGCCAGCGGAGGCCATGATCGTGGTGTCGGAGATCGGGGAGCAGTGGTCGCCGCACACGGCGCCGGACAGACAGGCCGCGATGGAGATCGTCAGCATTTCGTCAGAGCCCGCAAACACGCTGCACACGATGGGGATCAGGATCGAGAACGTTCCCCAGCTCGTGCCTGTGGAAAATGCCAGAAAGACCGCGATCACAAAGATAATGCAGGGCAGGAAAATTTTGATTTCCCCCGCGGTGGCCGCCGTCAGATCGTGGATGTAGGCGTCGGCGCCCAGAAGCCCGGTCATGCCGGACAGGTTCCATGCCATCACCAGAATAATCATGGGCGCGCACATGGAGCGGAACCCCGCGGGAAAACATTCCATAAAATCGCCGAACGATATCACGCCGCGGCACATATAGAGGAAAAACGTAAAGATCACCGCCACCAGACTGCCGAACACCAGTCCCATCGCGGAATTGGAGTTGGCAAAGGCGTCTATGAAGCCTACGCCGTCAAAAAATCCTCCGGTGTAGACAATCCCAATGATACAGGAACAAATAAGAACCACCACCGGCAGCACCAGATCCGTGACTCTGCCCAGCGAGGACGGCACCGCGTCATCCGCGTCCTGATAAGGGCGGTCGGGCGTGGTAAAGAGGTCTCCCCGCATGGCGTTCTCCTCGTGGAGCCGCATCGGGCCATAGTCCAGTTTCAGCGTGACGATGAGCAGCATCATCACGATCGTGCCCAGCGCATAGAAGTTATAGGGGATCGTCCTGAGAAACATTTCAAACCCGTTGATCCCCGAATCGGCGGGCACTGAATAAGTCACTGCGGCGGCCCAGCTCGAAATAGGCGCAATAATGCAGATCGGCGCGGCGGTGGCGTCGATCAGATACGCCAGCTTCGCGCGGGAAATGCGGTGCCTGTCGGTGACAGGGCGGATGACGGAGCCCACCGTCATACAGTTAAAACCGTCGTCCACAAAGATCAGGATGCCCAGAAGGATGGTGGCCAGTTGGACGCCCACCCGCGTTTTGATCCTGCCGGACACCCAGCGCCCGAATGCGGCGGAGCCGCCCGCCTTGTTCATCATGGCCACCAGCGAGCCCAATAGCACCACAAACACTAAGATGCTGGCGTTCTGCACCGAGGCGATATTCGGGATGAAACCGCCGTCCTCGTTGTAGAGGATGGTGTTGAGCGTCAGTTCCAGATTGCCGTGGGCGTAGAGCAGTCCGCCCGCCAGAATCCCCATGAACAGGGAGAAGTAAACTTCCTTGGTGAGCAGGGCCAGCGCGATGGCGATAAAGGGCGGGAGAAGCGACAACGCGCTTTCATAGCCCAGCGGGATGTGCCCCTCGCCGGCAGTGGAAGGCGTCCTTGCGGTTATGACGCACAGGGCCGCCAGCGCCGCGGCTGCGAGGACGGTCAGGCTATATTTGATCCATTTCTTATTGCGAAAAGGCATTTGCGAAGTCATTGATCGGTTTCCTCCTTGTTTCGGATGAAAATACGGTTTCCCGATTTCCCGTTTTTCCGATTGATATCATCCTGCCCGGAGTTATCCGAGCAGGGCGCGCCCCGCCGACAGGACGAGCAGCAGAACCGCGCTTACTGCGGTAAATTCCAGCAGAAATCTCCCGATGTGCGGACTGTCCGTGCGGGCATATATTTTCAGACTGATCAGGCTGGCCAGACTCGCGATGGGAGTTCCCAGACCGCCCACGTTGATGCCTTGCAGCAGCGCCCGTGCGTTGTCGGTAAATTCCGACAGGAGCAGCGCCGCGGGAACGTTGCTGATGATCTGGCTGGTCAGGAGCGAGAGCAGATATTCCCTGCCGTCCAGCAGACGGCCAAGCAGCCTGCTGACCGCGCCGATGCGCGCCAGATTGCCCGCAAATACAAAGAAAGCCGCGAACGTAAGCAGCAGCAGGAAATCCGCTTCCAGCAGCCCCTTCCGCTCAAAGACAAGCCCCGCCAGAATGACACAGAATAGCAGCGCGGGCCATGGCAGGATGCGCACCACCGTCAGCAGGCATACGGCAAAAAGTGCGGTATATAGCGCGAGCATCTTCCGGTTCAGCGCCGGTTTTACGCTGAAAGATACATCGATCGCAGTCTTTGGCAGCAGCAGGCAGCCGGCCATGCAGCCCGCAAGACTCAGAAGCCATAACGGAAACGTCGCCGAGAAAAAAGCGCCAAGGCTCATGCCGTAATGTGAATACAGGTACAGGTTCTGGGGATTTCCCACCGGCGTGAGCATACTCCCCAGATTGGCCGCAGCGGTCTGCAGCACCGTCATGCGGCACAGGCTTTCGCGGCGTCCGGCCATGCCGAGCACCACTGACGCAAACGGCACAAAGGTCAGCAGCGCCACATCGTTGGTAATCAGCATAGAGCTGAAAAAGCACAATCCTACGAGAAAGACGCCGATGGCGCGGGTGCTTTTGGCCCGCGCGCACAATGCCTGTGCGAGACTCTCCATCGCGCCTGCCCGCCTGAGCCCGCTCACCACCGTCATCAGGCAGTACAGAAGGACGATGGTGCGGAAGTCGATGTAGCCCGGATAGCACCTGTCGGGCGGTACAAAAAAACAGCTTATGAGTGCCGCCAGCGCAGCAATCGTAAGAACGGGGTCATATCTGATCAGCCTGATTACCTTAGACATATGCGCTCCTTCTCTGCCGGCAGGGGTGGGACTGGGCTGCCGAGCCTGCTTCTCTTGTATTTCCTTCTCTGATGCCGGTAAAAGGTATTATTCTGGGAGAATTGCGGAGCAATTCTCTAGAAGCAGGCTGCCGAGCCTGCTTCTCTGTATTTCCTTCTCTGATGCCGGTAAAAGGTATTATTCTGGGAGAATTGCGGAGCAATTCTCTAGAAGCAGGCTGCC
>CANRFZ010000022.1 GCA_947630025.1 uncultured Lachnospiraceae bacterium | reverse complement strand
GTTTTAAAAGGCTATTTTTCAATAGCTTGTTTTAGTGCGCCATTTTACGGCCTTCCTCTACTTTCTTTCACACTATACATCTCCGCCGCTTATTACAGAATCATGCCGGCTGCAGCCAGTCCGTCCATTGGTCTGTCTGCTCCTCTTATTTTCGATGTAATACTTCTTCCCTATTATAAGCGGTTACTGATATACGGTCAAGCCGCCAAAAATCACCGTCCGGATAAAATTTCATCCCTTCCCATCCTTGCACTGTTCGAGGGCAGGCATGATAATGGAACCTCCCCCCCCCTCAGTCAAACACAACCGGCTTGTCGATAAACTCTGTCTTCACCACTATGTAGGGATAGCTGGGCACCGGGCTTCCTTTTTCCTCCGGGGACGGCCCGATCAGATCGGTGTCGATATAGAGGGCGTTGGAAGTCTCGTAGAGATCGTTGACGGCGATACTGTAGCCGCCGGTGTCCTGCGTTCCGTAACCCACGCAGATATACAGGAAACCCTGATCTTCAAACGTCAGCTTAAAAGCCTTTTCCTTTTTCTGCGAAATCATGTCGTACAGTTCCTCGGGCAGATTGTCCTCGGGGATCACCGTACACTCCAGATCTTTGACCTTTTCCATCGCGTCCTGCTTCCTGCCGCACGCAAACACCGCCAGACACATCAGACACACCAGCCCCGCGCTCAGGATTCTTTTGCCGTATTCATATAATCTGCTCATACACCGATACACTCCGCACATTTATCTTATATTATAATTTATTATCAAAGTGAGTGCCGTATGCCTATTGATTCAAAGGAAGATACCCGATATAATAGAGGTGTCGCCGACAGAAGGCCGCGTGCCGCAGAGATCAGATAGAATGGAGTTTACATGATACGTTTAATCGCTGTGTTGCTTTTTGTAATTGTTTTTCTGGTGGTAAGTCTGCCGATCCAGCTTGCAGAGTTTATCATAGGCAGATTCCGGCCCGACGTAAAGGACCGCAGCTCCCTCGCCATCGTAAACTGGGCGTTCCGCGTGGTTCTGTGCCTGTCCGGAGTGTCCGTGACGGTGCTCGGCGAAGAAAACGTTCCCAAGGATGAAGCCGTCCTGTATGTGGGAAACCACAGAAGCTACTTCGACGTCATCATGACTTATGTGCGCGTGCCGCGTCCGACAGGCTATATGTCCAAGATCGAGATGCTGCGCATTCCTTCCCTGTCCACGTGGATGAAATATCTGCACTGTATCTTTCTCGACCGCAGCGACATCAAATCCGGGATGAAATCCATTCTGGCCGCCATCGAAAAGATCCGCTCCGGGATTTCCATCTGTGTGTTCCCGGAGGGCACCCGCAACAGAACCGACGCGGTGCTGCTGGACTTCCACGACGGCAGCCTGAAAATCGCCGAAAAAACCGGCTGCCCGGTGGTGCCGATCTGCATCAACAACGCGGGGGCGATTCTGGAAGACCATATGCCCAGAATCAAAAAGACTCATGTGGTAATCGAGTATGGAAAGCCTATCTATGTCCGGGATCTGGACAAAGACCATAAGCGGCAGTTAAGCGCCATGGTGCAGGATGTGATTCGGACGAACTACGAGAAAAACAAGTCGCTGGTATAGCCGCTATCCGGCTTTCCGCGCCTGTACCGCTTCCACCGCCGCCGTTCCGACGGCCAGCACTGTCACGCTCAGCTCCCGGTAGGTAAAAAAGTGCGTCACCGTATGGTTGCACAACGCGCAGAACCATAGAAACGGCAGGACTGCCAGCAGCGCATACGGCAGCAGAGACGCCGCCCGGTTCTTTGGCCCGGCGGTTTCCTGCCCCATTTTTTTGGCCCGGTGCGCCGCGATCGCACATCCTGCCAGAAAGACGAGAAACAAAACGAGGTATACTTTATTGCCGAGCACCGCAAGGGGCCGCCCGACGGCCATCGACCATGTATACCGTTCCTGCATATCCTCGCTGGCCGCGGAGGTGCGCATGACGATCCGGTCTACGATATCCCGGTACAGTCCGTCCTGCCCGCCGACGGTGATTGCCAGCGCCCATTTCCCCGCCCACATAGCGGCGTAACCGCCCAGCCACAACGCGGCGGCGGCAGCCAGTTTCTTCACTTTGGCAGACGCAGCCATATCTTTTCCTTTGACCAGAAACAGGGTGACCGGCAGCCCGAACGTAAAGAGCGGATAGGTCAGCAGATCAAAATAGCTGGTCAGCATTCCCAGCGCCCAGAAAAGCAGCAGATACAGGTTGTCCTCGACGGGACGCCCGATCAGGAGCACCGCCAGCGCCCCCAGCAGACCGATATAGTACACCCACGAGAACTGGAGGGACAACGGAAGCGCCACGGGATTTAAGATCAGCACCGCCAGCACCACCGGACAGGCATACGCCGCGCCCAGTTTCTTTTCGATCAGGTACAGAAGCATGAGCAGCAGTACCGTCTGCACGATCATGCCGAACATACGGATCTCGCTTACATTCAGAAAAAGCAGCAGCGGTTTCAGCACCACCAGATAACCGTGCCAGTACCGCCCATAGGTATCGGCATGGCGAAGCTGCTCCTTGCCCTCCACGTCATGGGCGTAATCGTTCAGCGACTGCACGATATTGGAGCCTTCGTCCTCATACCGGCGGTTATACAGGGCCTCCTTGACAGGGCTTTCGCTGCCGGGAAAGATGGCGGTGGCATACATGAGGGCGTCCGTATAATTGTCCAGCCGCGAAGCGGTCATGCCGTTCATGACCTCGGGATAGATCCCCTCATAATTAAACAGTTCATCGGACTCCGCGACATGGCTTTTCATCCGGCCCACCGGCAGCAGATACACGAGTACCAATAACCCGAAGCCCGCCAGAATCATGCCTGCGGTACAAATCAGTAAATTCCTAAGAAAATGAATCTTGTTCTTTCCGCGCATACTTATCTCCATGTAAAAATCCTCTACTCCTCCAGATACAGTTCCTCCATGATGGCGCTCATCATCAGCACAAACTCCGCGTTCAGCTCCACCTGATTCATAATGCCGTAGCCTTCGTTGATATCTATGTAGCTGCGGCTTCCCACGCCGTCGAGATAGCTGACGGAATACAGGTTGCGCCCCAGCATATAGTGTAAGTGGTTCTGCAGCACCGTGGCGTACTCGTGGTTGGTAATGATATGGTTCACCACCGCCAGTCGGGTAATATCCCGCAGCAGGTCAGCGCTTCCGTTCTTCTGCTCGTCCATGCTCACCAGCAGCTTGGAATTTTTGGACGCATAGGAAATCCGCTCGCCCTCCTGCATCATCACCTTGATCATCTCGCTGCACAGGTTCGTGTCCACCCGCTGCTTGGTGGAGAGATAGGTCACGCAGCCCCAGAAAATGAAGTCGCTGCTCATATCCGTCACGGGATTCTGCTGCAGGTAGCTTTTCACCGCATTGTGATAACCGTAAGTGCCCGTGGCGCGGTACATCTCCGTGGAGGCGTAGAAATACTCCTCCGGAGATACGTCGTCCATATATTTGCCCGCATAGCGGTAAGCCCTGTCAGCGGCTTTCAGGCACACCGTCGCAAACTCCCGGTCGTAATTCTGATACAGATAGCCGAATTTGGCCATCGTCGCCGCAAACCGGATCGTAGCGTCCATCGTCACGCCGTCTATGTAGAGCAGATACCCCAGCGCCGCGCTGTCGGCGCTTGTGACGGAGGCGTAGACCGCGCCGCTCGTACTGTCCTGCATTTTCAGAAGCCAGTCGATCTCATAGCGCACCTCGTCCAGAATATCGGGGATGCCGTTTCCGCTTTCCGGGATTCCCAGCGCGTCGTCAAACGTCTCTCCGTACAGCTCATAGGCCAGCAATAGCTGGTTCACCGTACTGCAGCCGATCGAGACGTCCCGCGTGGCGCTCTGGTCCACGTGCCAGCCGCCGGACACGTCCAGCTTGACGCTGGCCTCCTCTTTCATCTGGGCCTCCTTGGTGTGGCACGCATTGTGCGCCGCCTCGCCCGCCAGCTCCGTGGATAGCGTCAGGCCGCAACGGTTGTAGTAATACTGCTTTAACGCCATATCGTACAACGCTTCATAGGGATTCTCCGCGATCACAAAGGGATAGGACTGCCCGATGACGTCGGCCTGCAGATAATAGGTTCCGGCTTCCCGGAATGTCGTAAAGTCGCCGTAGCTGACGGAAACGCCGTTTTCCTCATCATAGCCCCGCGGTTCGATGGCGCCGGTGTAGACCGTCCTGCCATTGTCCGCGTCCACCACCGCAAAGGTATCCGGCAGGGCGTCTCCCAGAAAGACCGCGGTCTTGTTGCTGCTTGCGGCGTACCCCAGTTGATCCACCAGAATACTGGGCAGACTGTCGGGCACCGCATAGTCAAATTCCGGCGACAGTCCGAGCGTAGCCGGCAGATCGCCGTTATCGCTCGTCGCGGCGGCTCCGTCCGGCTCCGCCGGGTAACGGCATCCCGCCAGCATCAGTACCGTCATTATGCAGCTAAGCAGAACACGAAATCTTTTTCCCATATAGACATCTTATCACAAAAGTCCGCATTCTTCATCATAATAAACAATATTTCCCTCAATTACCGTGCACAGTGTTCTGGTAAACACTTCCATCGGATTGCCGTCAAAGATAGCCACGTCGCCGTCCTTGCCCACGGCCAGACTGCCGACGCGCTCGTCCACGCCGCAGATTTGGGCGGGATTGATCGTGATGGCGCGGAAGCCGTCCTCGAGAGACATCCCCTCTTTGACTGCCAGCCCCGCGCAGATCGGCAGAAACTGAATCTTGGACACGGGATGGTCTGTGGTGACGGCGGTGAGAATGCCGTTGGCGCTGAGCTGCCCCGCCGTCTTGAACGCCATATTGCGCACCTCGATCTTATTACGGCTGGCCATGTCCGGCCCCACGATCGCCGGAAAGCCCGCCTCTTTCAGCTCCTCGATGATCAGGTGTCCCTCGCTGCAGTGGTCTAACGTCATGCGCAGCCCGAACTCCTTGGCGATCCGCACCGCCGTCAGGATATCGTCCGCCCTGTGCACATGGGCTTTCAGCGGAATCTCGCCGTCCAGCACCGGGAGCCAGCACGCATAGCGGAAGTCCGGCGGGGCATCCGGCTCGTCCTGCATCCTGCGGCGGTATTCCTGCGCCTTTTCCAGTTCCTCCCGCAGCATCGCCGCGATGGACATCCGCGTGGCGGGCGACACGTTCTGCTCCGCATAGTTGGTCTTGGGATTTTCGCCGAACGCGACTTTCATGGCCGCCGGCGCTTTGAGAACCATCCGGTCGATACATCTTCCGTGGGTTTTGACAAAGGCGAACTGGCCGCCCACCACGTTAGAGCTTCCCGGGCCGATCATCGCCGCCGTGATGCCCGCTTTCAGTGCGTCGTGGAAAGCGTCGTCCATCGGGTTGATGGCGTCGATGGCGCGCAGATACGGCGTGATGGGATTGACCGTCTCGTTGCAGTCATCCCCTTCGCGCCCTTTCTTTTCCTCGGTGATTCCCATATGGCAGTGGGCTTCGATCAGCCCCGGCATCACCAGATTACCTCTGGCATTCAGGATGCGCATATCCCTGTCGCCGGTCAGCCGCTCGACACTGTACTGCGCCATATCGCCGATCTCGGTGATCCTGCCCCGCTCGATGGTGAGATAACCGTCGGGATAGTCCCGCTCCGCCATCGTCCTGATATTGCCGTGAATGATCGCCAGCATCCCGTCGTCTCTCATGGCAGCCGCCCTACTCCGCTTCTTCCAGACGGCTGAGCGGGTTGACCGGCTCGCCGTCCTTGGTCAGCTTGAAATATACGTTGGCGCCCTCCACGCTGAAATACTTCGTAGGGCACGCGACAGTGCCGATATTGTCGCCTACGCTGACATAACTTCCCTCGGAGACGATGATATTGTCCAACTGGCCGTAGGTCAGCTCATAGCCGTTGCCCAGATCCATCACCACGGTGTTGCCGATCACCGGATCGTAATCTACGTCCGTCACCCTGCCGGGCGCCGCCGCCGCGATACTTTCCCCCTGGGGCGCGCCGATGATGATCGCGGGATTGTATTTATACTGCTGCAGCGTGTAGAAATACGTGGTCTTGTCCATACTGTAATTGATCAGCACATCTCCCACGATGGGCCATACCAGCCCGTCCTCGATGTGAAAATCCAGCGTGGGCTGCACGGTGGTGGAGATCGCCTCCGCCACTTCTTCTCCGTCCTCCGCGCTGGCCGTGTCCACCGTCTCGTCAAACATCCCTTCTTCGTTCTCCTCCTCCGGCTGCCTGGCCGCTGCGCCGCTCTCCGCGTCCTGTGCCTGTCCAGCCGCGGATGCCGCGCCGTCCTGCGCTTCCGTCTGTGCCGCCGCGGATGCACTGCCGGACGCAGCCGCGGACGTACCGCTTCCCGCCGACGTGTCCGCGTGTCCCTCCGCGCGCTCTACTTTCTGCGAATTGGTCTCCTGAAAGCTGGGATCGTAATCGAGATCGTCTGTTCCCACTTCCGCAAACAACGTGTCCAGCTCGTCCCCGGACAACATATTTTCCGTCGTCACATCCGGAGTCTTTTCTATCTCCTCCAGATCCAGCACATAGTCCTGACGCTCCGCGTTGTGATTTCTCCTGACGAAGACGCCCGTCATGGTCAGCGCCGTCAGGACGAAGGCCGACGTCGCCAGCATAATAATTCGTTCTTTTCTAACACCATTTCTGTTTCTTCTTACCATGAAACCCTGCCTCCTGTTTTGTTCATCCTATCCAAAAAAGTTTACATGGTGTTAGTCTTACCCGTTTCTGACAGGTTATTCAATTTTGGCCAATTCCGTCTGTGGGAAAAATCTGTCCAGTATTTCCGCGTAATCACTTCCGTTAAGCGCCATGCAGTCCGCGCCGTACTGACTCATGCCGAAGCCGTGGCCCACGCCCGTCACGTGAAACACCACCGCCGTATCCGTCTGTTCCGTTGTAAAAGAAGCCGACGGCAGTCCGAACAGATAGCGGAACGCCTCGCCGTCCATTCTGGCATCCGCCCCGCCGTCCCGGTGGAAAACCACATCCGACACATAGCCCGACTCGTCATAGAGCAGTTCCATGTTTTCATATAATTCCGCAGGCCCGTACTCCGCTCCTATGCGGGCCAGTATTTCCTGCCGGAAAACCGAGCGCAGCACCGTCACCTCGCTGCTGTATTCCGGCGAAGTTCTATCCTGCGCACAGTCCACCGCCGTCAGATAGGGGCAGCCGTCCGTCTGGCGGAGCCGGCCCGCGTCTCTGGTGGAGCCGTTGCTGACTCTGAAATAACAGGCCCGTATCGGCTCGCCGCCGCAGCACAGATACTCCCCCGCCGTCTCCTCCACCGCCTGAAAATATCCCGCCAGACTCTCCCGCTCCCGCTCTCCTGCCAGGTACCACTCCTCCAGCTCCGCTCCGTCCACGGACAGAATGCCCTGCCCCTGCTCCTGCCACGCCTTCACCGCCTCCGTCCGCAGCAGCACGGCCTGTGCCTTCAGCGCCTCCGGGTCGTAATCAGCGGGGATCACGGTCTGCAGCCTGTAGCACAGATATTCCCCCAGTGGCATCTCCCACGTCCCCCATGGCATCCCTGCCCGCACCGTTATCCCGGTGTCCGCCGTCTGCCGCGGCTGCCCCGGTCCGCCGCCGGAGAGATCGGTCTGCGCGCCTGCGTGCCCCCACAGGCAGGCGCATACATAGGGCAGTAAAAAAACAAACAAAAGAAAGCCTCCGGCATCCCTTTTGTTTGTTCTTTTGATGACGATTCTGTTTTTCATGAAACACCTCACATACAGTATGTCTATGCCGGTGTTTCTCCTGTTATGCACGGGTATCTGCCCGGATGCGCCGACCCGCGGCGGCGCGTGCCTTCCGGCTATCTCGCCAGATCCAGATGCTGCACGGTGGACACGTTTCCGTTTTCATACAGAAAGATTCCCGTGCTCCTGAGCATGGCGTTATTCCGGTTGTCCTGCGCGGAGTTCATCGCAAACTGCGTGGAGATGTTGGCCAGCCCGATGGCGCCGACGCCCAGATCGGACAGATGGTACATCCTGTCGTTGCCCTGATCGTCCTTCGTCCAGATCAGCAGCCTGCTCCATATCTCGTCCGCCTCGTCGATCCAGCCGTTGCCGTCCGAATCGTACGCCGCCAGATCCGAGAAGCCGTCGCCCGACTTAGTTCCAAAGAGCTCTCCGCCGTCGTTGATGACGCCGTCGCCGTTTACATCCAGCGCCAGAAAGCCGCTGCCCTGTCCGAGCATCGAGATCTCCTCCTCCGTGCCGTCCTGATCCAGATCAAAATAAAACTTCTGGTCCGACACTTCCGCCACGTTGGTGTCCAGATTGATCACCAGCGGATCACAGTACGTGACTCCCGTCGCGTAAGTCTCCTGATAGTATTCCTCGAACCGCCGGCTCATGGAAAATTCCAACTGAAACGGTATCTCCCGCCCATCGGCGGTCTTCACCGTCCCCTGCGTGGCGTACGCAGTGCTCTCCTCCTCCCTGTGGTAATAGGAATTGGTCAGCATATTGACCTGATAAGTGCGGCCTCCGCCGAGCTGAACGCCGCCGGTTTCCCACGAATAGCTCCCGTCGTCGTTGACACGGATGCCGAACAGAAGCTCCATCAGAAACTGCATACAACGCTGCCTGAGGGTAGACATCGTGCTCTCCGGCGCCCGGCGCGTCGATAGTCTGCCGGGATTGGTGACGTTCTTAAAATGTGTTGCCAGATCGTCCAGCCCGGCGCTGTTTTCTTCCGCTTCGCCGCCGGAAGCCGTCTGGGAGGACTGCTGCGCGTCTTCTCCGGAGCTGATCAGTTCTCCGAACAGACTGCCCAAGCCGCCGCTTAGACTGCCGGTACGCCGTGCCGACGAAGCCGTCACTGATTTTTGAGTCACAGAAGCATACCTTCTGTGCGATTCCATCTCTATGCAACTGGAATCAATTTTCACTACTGCCTCCTTTTCGTACAGACCGTATCTGCCCTGCCTGTGCCACCGGCTGCACCCTCCCTGATGCACGGAAATAGAAAGGACGGCATCTCAAAGCAATTCCTTTTTCTTTGAAAATACCGTCCATGGTCTGTAACGTTTTCAGATTCAGAAGACAACCGTCCGGCCCAGATCAGCCATCCCCTGTACCTTATATATCGGACACTTTATCAAATTCTTTAGTTCACCCTGTTATAATTGATCAGGCAGCCCTTGAGGATGATCTGGCGCTCCTCGTCCGTCAGCTCGCCCAGCCGCAGCTCAAACTCCGTCAGCTTATCTTCTTCCACGGACACACGGTAAGCCTTAATCACATCCGCCTTGTCCTGCACCGCCTTCCGGATGCCCGGCAGGAACAGATAGTCCAGATTGTGGAAGGGCAGCTCGCCTTCCTTAATCAGGAACGGCAGCATCCCCCAGTTGATCAGGTTGGAGCGGTAACGCTTGGTGGCGTACTCATTGGCGATATTGGCCCAGCCGCCCAGAACCTTCTGGCAGCTCGCCGCCTGCTCCCTCGCGGAGCCGTCGCCCGGCTTCACCGCAAATATCGTGGAGCCGAAGCCCGTATTGACATGGGAGACATCCGCAAAGGTTTTCTTTACGACACTCATGACGGGCTTTACGTCGTCATGCACCTGACACGGATGGACGCCCTCCATCCTCGCCTTTTCCGCCCGCTGAATATCTTTGGCTCTGGCCACATATTCGGGGTCCTTGCGGGAGAGCGTAAATTCCGCCAGCCCCAGCGGATTGGAACGGTAGGAGGACGTCTCGCCCGACGGAATCAGCTCGTCGGTGGTGGTCACGGGATCGTGGATCTCCGACACCACGCGCAGCACCAGGTTCTCCGGCAGCTCGCCCATCGCCGGCCAGTCCTTGATATTGGGGCCGAACTGGATCTCCGCATCAGGGTCCGCCACGCCGTGGGAATCAAAGACGCGGTTCTTATAAATATTGGCGTCGAAGTGATAGCGGTATCTGCCAATCTCTCCGTCAAAATCCGCCGCCGATGTCAGCACGCCCTTGTTGGCCGCCGTCGCCGCGATGGAACGCGCATCCATAAGCGCCACGGACGAGATCTGCCCGTTCTGGAGCTTGCTGCCCTCACGGTTGGGAAAGTTTCTGGTAGAGTGCCTGATGCTGAAGGCATTGTTGGCCGGCGTGTCGCCCGCGCCGAAGCAGGGGCCGCAGAACGCCGTCTTTAACACCGCGCCGGTCTCCAGAATCTCCGCCGCGCAGCCGTTTCTGATTAACTCCATATAGATCGGCATCGAGGCGGGGTATACGCTCAGCGTAAAGCCGTCCGAACCGATGCAGGAACCCTTTAGGATATCCGCCGCCGCACAGATATTTTCAAAACCGCCGCCGGCGCAGCCTGCGATAATTCCCTGATCGACCGTCAGCCTGCCGTTTACGACCTTATCCTGCAGGGAATACGGCACCGCGCCGTCCAGACTGACCTTGGCCCGCTCCTCCACGTCGTGCAGAATGTCGGTGAGGTTTTCGTTCAGCTCGTCGATGGTATAGGTGTTGCTGGGGTGGAACGGCATAGCGATCATCGGCCTGATCTCGGACAGATCCACGGTGATCATGCCGTCATAATATGCCACGTCGCCCGGCTTGAGTTCCTTGTAATCTTCCACCCTGCCGTGAATCTCATAAAACTCCCGAATCTGGTCGTCGGTCTGCCAGATGGAGGACAGGCAGGTGGTTTCCGTCGTCATGACATCGACGCCGATACGGAAATCGGCGCTCAGCGACGCCACGCCGGGGCCCACAAACTCCATGACCTTATTCTTTACATAGCCGTTGGCAAACACCGCGCCGATAATGGCCAGCGCCACATCCTGCGGGCCTACGCCCTTGATGGGCGCGCCGGTCAGATACACGCCCACGACGCCCGGCATATTGATGTCATAAGTCTGGGAGAGAAGCTGTTTCACCAGCTCGGGGCCGCCCTCGCCCATCGCCATGGTGCCTAACGCCCCGTACCGCGTGTGGGAATCGGAGCCTAAGATCATCCTGCCGCCGCCGGCCAGCATCTCTCTGGCGAACTGATGGATCACCGCCTGATGGGGCGGCACATAGACGCCGCCGTATTTCTTCGCGCAGGACAGGCCGAACATATGGTCATCCTCGTTGATCGTGCCGCCCACCGCGCACAGGGAATTGTGGCAGTTGGTCAGCACGTAGGGGATCGGGAATTTCTGGAGCCCCGAAGCCCTGGCAGTCTGAATGATCCCCACAAAGGTGATGTCGTGGGAAGTCAGCTTGTCGAACTTGATTTTCAGTTTCTCCATATTACCGGAGGTATTATGTTCTTTTAAGATGCGGTACGCCATCGTATTCTGCGCGGCGTCGGCCTTGGAAACCTCCCGTCCTATGCTGCTCTGCATCTGCGCCGCTGCCTCCGCCCCATCCGGAACGATCGTCGTTCCGTTCAGCAGATACGCGCCGCCTTCCGATAATCGAATCATGACAAATCCTCGCTTTCGTTATGTATTTCTTTTTTATCCACAAAACCCGATATGGTCTGGAAGAACTTCTCAATATCGATGGGCTTGGACAGATGGCCGTTCATGCCGCTTTCCACCGATTTCTTCATGTCCTCGTCAAAAGCGTTCGCTGACATGGCGATAATGGGAACCGTGGCGGCTCTGGGGTGGTCGGAGCGCCGGATGATGCGCGTCGCCTCCAGACCGTCCATGACCGGCATCTGGATATCCATCAGGATCAGGTCGTATCGCTCCGGCTCGCTGGCCAAGAAAATATCCACCGCTTCCTTGCCGTTGCGCGCCAGATCCACCACCGCGCCCTCCATCTCCAGAATGGTCTGCGCGATCTCGATATTCAGGTCGTTGTCCTCCACCAGCAGGATGCGCATTCCCTCCGCGGAGGAGATCCGATGCTCCTCGGCCTTGGGCTGCTTGACGCTCTGGGCTTCCACGGCGTCTATGGGCAGCATGACCGTAAAGTAGAAGTCGCTGCCTTTGCCGGGTTCGCTGTCCAGACTGAGGCTGCCGCCCATCATCTGTACCAGCCTGCTGCTGATGGCGAGCCCCAAGCCCGTGCCGCCGTATTTCCGCGTCGTGCTCCCTTCCGCCTGTTCAAAGGATTCAAAAATCCTAGACTGGTTCTCCGGGCTCACGCCGATGCCGGTATCGCGGACGGAGAAGTAGATCTGTCCGTCGTCCTCCTGCCGGATCGTCAACCTGACGCTGCCGCCTGCGGGCGTAAATTTGATTGCGTTGCCCAACAGATTGATCAACACCTGATTCAGATGCAGGGAGTCTCCCTTGACATAAGGACAGAGCAGGGAAATCTCGGTTTCAAAATCGATGTCCTTGGCCTGCGCCTGCGGTTTGATCAGCGTGTTGATATTGGCGATCATATCGTTTAGGTCGAAATCGGCGTGCTCCAGCGTCAGCTTGCCGCTCTCGATTCTCGACATATCCAGAATGTCGTTGATCAGCCCCAGCAGATATTGCGAGGACTGACTGATCTTTTCGAGATCCTCCGCGACCTTGTCCGGATCGCCGGTGTGCGTCCGGGCGATATAGGTCATGCCGATGATGGCGTTCATCGGGGTGCGGATCTCATGGCTCATGCGGGACAGGAAATCGCTCTTGGCGCGGTTGGCGGAATCATAACGCTGCCTGTTGATATTCGCCTCGATGATCTTAGCCACTTCCAGTATCTCTCTGGCCTGCTCCTCGGTCCAGTTCGGCGCATCCCCGCCCCGCAGGAAAAGCAGCGCCCCCGTATAGTTATTGTTGTCATAGAGCGGAAAGGCATAGCCGTCCTTTCCCTTTTCCAACAGCAGAAAAGCGCGCCTCTCCTCGGAGAGCGCAGCCGTCGCGAGATAGGAGGGCTTCTCCTCCCACAGCGCCTGGTTCAGCGCGTCGAACTGCTGCGCCGTGTAGCGCACCAGCCCGGAATCGGCTGCCGTGCCGGAATGCCTGTGCCACTGATGCGTCGCCTTGACGGTGGAGAAATCCCGGTTCGCGGCCAGCAGCACGACATCTTCCGCGTCGAAATACCGTCCCAGCTTCGGTAGCAGGATTGACAGGATATCCTCGATCTTGCTGCTCTTGTCAAAGAAGCTGAACGTCATCGGCACGATGCCCTGCGCCTCGGCGTCCGCGTGCTCGATAGGGGTGATAGACCTGAGCGACACGCGGTTGTCGGCAGGCAGCTCATGATAAAACAGGCATTGGATATTGTGGGTGGCGGCATAAGACAACGCGCAGCGGGCGTCCGCCTCCAGCTTGTCATAGTCCGGCTCCTCGCAGTAGGCGCCGCCGCATACGACCTCCAGCTTCATCTCTCCGTCTGTGTAGAGCTGCTCCGCGGCATAGCAGAATGTCTGCGCAGCCGCTATCGCCCTGTCCGTGGAATAGTCTTCCATCCATAGCATAAACTCGTCGCCGCCGAAACGGATCAGCACGCACTGCTCGGCGTTCTCCCGCTTCTGCCAGTCGGTGAACATACAACCCAGCTCCTCCAGAATGATGTCGCCCACCGCCATGCCGTACTCCTCGTTGATCTGCAGGAAATTGCGCACATCCACCAGCAGCAGGCAGCCGCCGTGACCGCTGCGGATCTGGCTGCGCACGATATCCTCCCCGGAAGCGCGCAGATACAGGCCCGTCAGGGAATCGCGGTACATGGACTCGCGCTCCGCCTGTTCCTGTACTTTCAGGTCATGGATGTTGCGCATGGAGCCGATAAAGGTTCTGTGCCTGCCGTCGGCATCCGACAGGAAACGGCCCGTCAGTTCAAACCACTGGTAGTCATGGTCGTCCGTCATCCAGTTGGTGCGGAAGGAAACCGACAGATCCGTCTGCATATTCCGAAGCCGCGCCAGAAAGACGCGCCTGTCGGCGGGATGGATATAATCCTCCGTCTCCATCTTCTGCATCAGGTGTTCGACGCGGGTTTCCGCGTTGGTGTTGGCGGCGTCCAGATTATAAAAGGTCGCCACGTCGTTTTCGGGATCGAACGTCACCAGAATATCGGAAGTATTCTGCAGGGCCAGACGGTAGCGCTCCCGCTCCTCCAGCAGATCCCACTCGGTCTTTTTCTGGCGCTCGGTCAGGTGGAAGATCGTATCGTATAGCTCGTCGATCTCGGTGACGGAACTTTTTTCATAGCTTCGCAGTTCGTTTTCCGGGCTGGTGCGGATGCAGTCGGAGAGCCGCCGGATCGGATCGGTGAGATGCGTGACCAGCAGATACGACAGGAAGACCGCCACGCCCAGCGCAAAGAGCGTAGCCGCGATAAAAGTGCCGGACAGTCTGGAGCTGCTGCCAAACAGGGCGTTGTGCGTCTCCATGCCCGCCAGATACCACCCCTGTTCGTAAAAGGGCGTGTTGGTATTGTAGAGTTTCAGCGGTCTTAACGTCAGATAGACCGGGTCCTGCCTGATTTCGTCGTCCAGCTTATACAAATCCTGCTGCGTCGCCGGAAAAAGGGTGACTTCATTCTTCTCGTCCACGGTGTCGCCGGAATACATACCGGTGGCGCAGACAATACGGTAGGTATCGTCCGTCTGCCGTGCCAGCAGCAGATAGCCGCCCTTGTGGTCGGCGTTGACCTCGCGGTAGGGGAGACACTCCGCCAGACGGGACATGGAGATCTCGATCCCCATAACGCCGTATACGGTTCCGTCCTCCGTTCTCAGCGGGATAGAATAGGTAATCATGCGGTACGGATCGGTATCCGTCCGGTCTTCCAGACAGAAAGGCGTGCTCCAGTAGCAGCAGTCGTCCACCCGCGCATCGGGATTCTGTGCGGCGGCCAGATACGGCTGATAAAAGAAATCGTCCGCATGGGATTCCCCATAGGGCTTTAAGGACAGATTGGTTTTCCAGTAGATATCAAAGGGAACCCGGTACTCCTTGGTGATCTCGGAAGGGCCCACCGTCAGCAGGAGATCGGAATAGTCCGCGGGATTGGTGTCGGGATCGCCGTCACGTATGTAGAGGGCGTTCAGCGTACCGCCGTCCTTGACCGCGTCGGGCTGCCCCAGAATGATAAACGCGCCGGTGGTGGAATTTTTGCGCAGCATATATTCCCATGTGGGGAACAGTTCGGTGAAGTAATCTTCCTGCGCCGCGGAATCGCTTAGAAAAACATCCAGCGACATACCGCGCTCTGCAAGCTGCGCCGCCAGCGTCTGCCCGGCGATCTCATATTCCTCGTCCAGGGCAGTCCACCGCTGCGTCATGTCGTTTTCCAGAATGATGCTGCGCGTCTCCGTGACCTGTTTCAGCCGGTCCGGGGTATAGCTGCGGACCGTGGAAAAAGCGCCGCTCATATATACCGTTCCGAAAGATAACGCCGCCTGCATGACAATCAGCGCAATCAGCGGAAACAGGATCATCTGGAAGATGCGTTTCGGTTTTTTGGTATGCAGGGACTTATCACTCAAGTCGAATACTCTCCTTCTAACCTATTCTCCGGCGCAGGCCACACCACGCTACTGTGCGACCGCCTCCTGTAACGCCGCCGTAAAGGACGCATACCAAGCCGCAAAAGCCTCGTCGCCGATCAGGTCGGCACAGGCGTCGTCCAGCGTGCTTCCCTCCGCCATCCGCGCCACGACAGTCTCGCGGTCGGCGACGGCTTTGTCTGACAGATTGTATTCCAGCACGTTTCTGGCATCCGCGCCGTGTTCAAACGCCTTGTTGGTATACAGGGTGGCGGTCTGCGCCGTATCGAAGCAGGAGACTAATGTCTCGTAAGTCTTGCCGAGCACCTGCAGGTTGTTGTCCGCTATGGTCTTATCCAGCATTTCGGCGGAAAGGGCCTCTTTTTTGACCGGCATATACCCGGAAGTGCAGCCAAAGAGCAGATTGTTCTCCTCGTTCGTGAACCATTTGAGGAACGTGACGGCGGCATATTCCCGCTCGGGCGTGCTCTTGGTCACAACCATGCCCGCGCCCTGCTGCACCGCATAGGGCGTGCCGCCCTCGAACATCGGCGCAGGCAGGATAATATAATCTATGCTTCCGGTGCCGTCCTCCGTCTCGATCTCATCCGGAAAATAATTGGCGGAGGAGGTGGAACCCGTGTAGGCGATGATCTCGCCGATCTTGACGTCATCGGAACGGAATCTGCCGTAGGAAGAAAAATATCCCTTCACATACGGCACATAGTAAGTGTCCCAGATCCTGCGCATGACGGCCTCGTCCGCCTGTATCGTCACCGTGCCGTTCTCCACCTGAAACAACTCCGTGCCAAGCTGCATGGAGCCGATCAGAAACAGATTGGCCATGGCGTCTCTGCCGTAAAAGGCCCTGCCGTCTCCGTCCACGTCGGGCGTCAGGCTGTCCGTCCACTCATAGTACGCCTTGGCGGTGGCCGCTACGCCCTCAAACGTCTGCAGATCGTCCAGCGTGGCGCCGGTGGCCTCCGCGAACGGTTCCCAGTCAGTTTTGCTCATCATGAAGATCTCGCTGGACTTGGCCGTCGGGAAGATGCGGAGCTCGCCGTCCGCGCCGATGCGCCCCTCCTCCACAAAGGAGTCCACGTAAGTATCCAGCTCATCCTGCGTCATATAGTCGTCCAGATCCACCAGCATACCGAGCTGGTCTATCGTGTAGGCGGTGTCCGCATAGGACGAAAAGATATCCGGCGGCTCGCTGCTGCCGACTTCCTTATGAAAAGCCGCCAGCACGCTGCTCTCCAGATCGCTGACATTCCCTTGGCTGTTGGCAGTGACGTAGATCCCCAGCTCCTTGCCCTCGGTGCGGTTAAACTCCTCTACGAGCTGGTCGAAAGCCGCCTGCTGGGAGCCGTTGTAATAGTGCCATATCGTGATCTGCGTAGGATTGTCGGGGTCCAGACGGACGGTATCGCCGCCGCTGCCGCAGCCGCCCAGAAGAAGCACGGCGGATGAAATACTAAGGATCGCAGTACATTTTGTCAAAAATGAGTTCCACATAAGTCTATGCCCTTTCCGATTGATGAATGCTCCGTCAGGAAGATCAGAGCGTATTTATTATATCAATATGCGCGGCGTTTGACAAGAAGCAGCAGACAGTGATTCCGCCTGTGGCAGCCGGCATTTCGACCGTGCCGGCAGGCAGCGCGCCGCCGCGGGCGCTCCGTCACGGCGTCCGCATCAGATATTTCCTGTAATAACCGTAGTCCTCCGCCCGGCACTGCAGACGCATACGCACGCCCTCCTGCACATAGGCCGTCTCCTGCACGACGGCGTGCTCGTTCAGATAGGACACGGCGCGGCCATCCGCGTAGGGGATGAGCAGCGTGCACTCCCGATAAGCCGGCGCCAGCTTCCGCTCGATCATGGCCACCAGTTCCTCCAGGCCGGTTCCGTCCTTGGCGGACAGATAAATGCCGTCTCCTGCCACGACAGGAAGCCCTCCGGCAGGCTGCCTCCCGCCGTCTCCCGCCGACTGCTTTCCGTTGTCTCCCGCCGGTATCTGGTCCGCCGGAACCAAGTCCGCCTTATTGTAGACGTAGAGCATCGGTATGCCGTCGGCCCCCAGCTCCTTCAGCGTGCGGTTCGTCACCGCGATCTGTTCCTTGTAGTGCGGGCTGCTGTAATCTACGACCTGCAGCAGAATATCCGCCTCCTTCGCCTCCTCCAGCGTGGAGCGGAACGCCTCCACCAGATGATGGGGCAGCTTATGGATGAAACCCACCGTGTCCGACAGGAGGAACGCATGGTGGTTCTCCGGCGCTATCCTGCGCACCGTGGTGTCCAGCGTGGCAAAGAGCATATCTTGTTCCAGCACCTTCCGCTGCGCCGCGTCCGCCTCCTCACCGCCGTACCGATCCAGCATGGCGTTCATCAGCGTGGATTTGCCCGCGTTGGTGTAGCCCACGAGAGCGGCTTTCGTGATGCCGTTACCGGCACGGCGTTTGCGCTGGGTATTCCGCTCCGCGCTCACTTCCTTCAGCTCCCGTCTCAGCTCCGTGAGACGGTGTTCCAGCACCCGTCTGTCCAGCTCCAGCTTCTTCTCGCCCGCGCCCTTGTTGCTCATCGCGCCGCTGCCGCCGCCCTGCCTGCTCAGCGCCGCATGGAGCCCTACCAGCCGCGGCAGCATATACTGCAGCCGCGCCGCCTCGACCTGCAGCTTGGCCTCCCTCGTGTGGGCGCGGCTGGCGAAGATATCCAGTATCAGCGCGCTCCGGTCCAGCACCGGCAGCCCCAGACGCTCCTGCAGGTTGCGGAGCTGCATCGGCGACAGGGAATTGTCGAAGATCACCAGATCCGCCCCGCACTCCTCCGCCAAGGCTTTCACCTCGTCCACCTTGCCCGTGCCGATATAGAACGCCTTATGGACGGCGGTCAGCGTCTGGGTGGCCGCAGCCGCCACTTCCATGTCACAGGCCTGCGCCAGAGCGCCCAGCTCCTCCAAGGACAGAAGATAGTCCTCGCCGTCGTTTAAGTTGACTCCCACCAATAACGCTTTTTCCATAGCCTTCCCCGTGTGCCTCCGATACGCCGCCTCTGTGTACGGTACGCCGTCCCGCTGCCTTCCGCTATGGCAGCGGCAGAAGCGTTCCCCTAAGATACCGCTCCGCCAGCTCCGCCGTTCCGCGCGCGAAATCCGGCGGGAGCTTAGCCATCTCGTCGTTGCCCGCGCGGTCAGCCGCCCACGCCGTAAGCTGCAGCCTGCGCATCATCAGAAAGACCGGCAGCATCTCCAGATCCTCGCCGCGCAGAACCGCTCCGGCGCGATATCCCCTGCACCATGCCGCAGCCAGCCGCGGCATCTCCGGCGCCGTCTCCAAGAAACTCAGCGACGCCGCAAAATCCTGCATATACCAGCCGTACCCGCAGTCGTCAAAGTCGATAATCTGCAGCCCGCCGCCCGCCGTCAGCAGATTGGCGGCCCGCAGATCCGCGTGGATCAGGCCGTAACGGTCTGCCGCCGTGCCATAGGCAGCCAGCTTCCGGCGGATGCTGTCATCCGCTTCCGTCAGAACCCGCCGCATCTCCGCATCCCATACCGTGTTCCGCCGCCAGTCGCCCCAGACCGCCCGCCTGCCCAGCATCGTGTCATAATTCCACCGGATGCGTTTCAGGGGCCGCGCACCGCTCCGGCTGCGGGCATGACCGTGCAGCACCGCGGCGGCCTGGCCGATCTTTGCAAACCACGGCTCCTGTTCCTTCAGCGGGATCTGCTCCAGCGTGTCGCCCGGCAGATAGGTAAACACCACGCCGTAACAGGGCTCTCCGCCGGCATATCCCTCGTAAATCTCCCGCCCGTCGTCGCCGGATACCGGCTGCCGCACGCACAGAGCGGTGTCCCGCGCCAGTTCCCGCATCCAGCACAGCTCCGCGGCC
Source organism: uncultured Lachnospiraceae bacterium (assembly GCA_947630025.1). Classification (GTDB taxonomy): domain Bacteria; phylum Bacillota; class Clostridia; order Lachnospirales; family Lachnospiraceae; genus UBA3282. The sequence goes on along the minus strand of CANRFZ010000022.1, from coordinate 18,821 downwards.
AGCTCCTCTGCGGTGTGATACCCCGGACGGCTCAGCCGCAGGACGGCCTTTGCATCCCCTGCCCGGTTCTGCACGAGGTAAGTCATATTTTCCGAGAAATACAACGGCCTGAGAGTGCAGTCCTCTCCCAGCGTCCGCCTGTAATACGGCAGTATCTGAACGGCGGCGTCATGCGCCTTCTTCTGATCAAACATCTCTCTTTCCCTGCGGCTGCCTGTCATACGGCGCGCCGCCCGCGTAAGAAAGACTGCCGACGGACTGAGTTTTCAGCCGCGCGGCAGCCCTTTTCTTGCCTGTTATGCGATATGCCTATGGCCGTCTTATTTCCCGGCGGATTTCTTCGTGCTTACCACAGGCTCTTTCGGGATCACGACCTTGTCTAACTTCCAGATCTCATCCACATACTCCTGAATGGTTCTGTCGGATGTGAACTTGCCGGAGCAGGCCACATTGAGGATCGCGCTTCTGGCCCAGCCGCGCTCGTTCCGATACGCCTCCTCCACCTTGCGCTGCGCCTCCGCATAGGCTTTGAAATCCTTCAGGATGAAATACTGATCGGCCTTGGAGGTATTCTGCGTGTTCAGCAGCGAATTGTAGAGAGGCCGGAACAGATCCGGATCGTTGGGCGCATACGTACCGTTGATCAACTGCATCAGCACCTTGCGCACGTCGGGATCGTTGTTGAAGATCTCGGTGGGATCGTAGCCGCCGTAATTCTCATAGCGGATGACCTCGTCGGAGCTCAGGCCGAAGATAAACGCATTCTCCGCGCCCACTTCCTCGACGATCTCCACATTGGCGCCGTCCATCGTGCCGATCGTCAGCGCGCCGTTGAGCATAAACTTCATGTTGCCCGTGCCGGAAGCCTCCTTGCTGGCGGTAGAGATCTGCTCCGAGACGTCGGACGCCGCAAAGATGATCTCCGCGTTGGAAACACGGTAGTTCTCGATAAATACCACTTTGATCTTGCCGTTGATTGCCGGATCGTTGTTCACCACGTCCGCAACGGAATTGATCAGCTTGATCGTCAGCTTGGCGTTCATATAGCCCGCCGCCGCCTTTGCACCGAAGATAAAGGTTCTCGGGAAGAAATCCATATCCGGGTGCTCTTTCAGCTCGTTATACAGATACATTACGTGCAGGATGTTCAATAGCTGCCGCTTGTACTCATGCAGCCTCTTGACCTGTACGTCGAAGATGGAGCGGGGATTGACCTCGATGCCGTTGTGCTCCAGTATGTATTCCGCCAGACGCACCTTGTTCTGGTATTTGATATTCATAAACTCCTGCTGCGCCTTCTCGTCGTCGGCATAGACTTTCAGCTTGTTGATCTTAGGCAGATCGGTGATCCAGTCGCTGCCCACATGAGCGGTCACCCAGTCCGCCAGAAGCGGGTTGGCGTGCAGCAGGAATCTTCTCTGCGTGATGCCGTTGGTCTTGTTGTTGAACTTCTCCGGCATCATCTCGTAGAAGTCTTTTAACTCCTGATGCTTCAGGATCTCGGTGTGCAGTCTCGCCACGCCGTTGACGGAATACCCCGCCGCGATCGCCAGATGCGCCATCTTGACCTGTCCGTCGTAGATAATCGCCATCTTGCGGATCTTCTCCTGATTGCCGGGGTACTTCTGCTCGATCTGCTCCACAAATCTGCGGTTGATCTCCTCCACGATCTGATAGACGCGGGGCAGCAGTCTGGAAAAGAGCTCGATAGGCCACTTTTCAAGCGCCTCGGACATGATCGTGTGGTTTGTGTACGCGCAGGTCTTGGTCGTGACCTCCCACGCCTCGTCCCACGTCAGATAATACTCGTCCATCAAAATGCGCATCAGTTCCGCGATAGCCACGGTGGGGTGCGTATCGTTGAGCTGGAACGTCACCTTCTCGTAGAATTTCCGGATATCGCTGTGCTTGCGCATATATTTGGCAACCGCCTCCTGCACGGACGCGGAGATAAAGAAATACTGCTGCTTTAAACGCAGCTCCTTGCCCGCATAGTGGTTGTCGTTGGGATAGAGCACCTCGACGATATTTCTCGCCAGATTTTCCTGCTCTACCGCCCTCTGGTAATCACCCTTGTCAAAAGAATCCAGCTGGAAGCACTCCACCGGCTCCGCATCCCAGATGCGCAGCGTGTTGACGATGCCGTTGCCGTAGCCGACGATCGGCAGATCGTAGGGAATCGCGCGCACCGCCTGATAGCCTTCCTGCCGGAAATTGTTCCTGCCGTTCTCATCCACGTAGACATTCACATAGCCGCCGAAACGCACTTCCTTGGCGTATTCCGGTCTTCTCAGCTCGAACGGGTTGCCGTCCTTGAGCCAGTTGTCCGGCGTCTCTACCTGATAGCCGTCGCGGATCTCCTGCTTGAACATACCGTAGCGGTAACGGATGCCGCAGCCGTATGCCGCATAGCCCAGCGTCGCCAGCGAATCCAGGAAACACGCCGCCAGACGGCCCAGACCGCCGTTGCCCAGCGCTGCGTCCGGCTCCTGATCCTCCACTACGTTGATGTCTACGCCCAGCTCCTCCAGCGCCTCGGCTACCGCCTTGTACGCCTGCAGATTGATGATATTATTTCCCAGCGCGCGGCCCATCAGAAATTCCATGGACAGATAATAGACCATCTTCGGGTCCTGCTTCTCAAATTCCTTCTGCGATGTCATCCACTGATCTACGACCGCGTCCTTGATCGCATAGGATACCGCCTGAAAGATCTGCTGCGGGGTAGCTTCTTCAAGAGTTTTCCGGTAGAGCGTCTTGATATTGTATAAGACGCTTCTCTTAAAAAGTTCCGTATCAAAGGTGGATGTTACAGCTTTTTTTGCCATTTATGTGCCTCCTCGTCCGTTTTCCTTTTTGCACCTGCGGCGGGAAAAATGCGCAGTATGATATGTGCATCCCTATTATTATATATGGTATTGCCCGATTATGCTATAAGCAATATGCTTAAAATTGCTTAAAATGCCATCGGATTTTTTATTGTTACGTTAAATCTTCTCCACGCCGATCGTCACCTGCTCGCCGTTCACGTTCCACTCCTTAGATACGCCAAGTAAAACGTCCGTCACGATCGCATCCGCCAGCACCTTGCCGGAGACGGCGTCCGCGTTCTTCTGTACGATCTGCGCGATCCTGCCGTTGCCGCTGACGGAAACCCTGATATGGTCCGTCACCTCGAATCCGGCGTCCTTGCGCATCGTCTGGATCTTGCTGATGACCTCGTAGACAAACCCTTCCTCGATCAGCTCCTCCGTGAGATTCGTATCCAGCACTACCGTCACGCTGCCCGACGCCTCGGACATATAGCCCTCCTTCTGCGTCATCTCGATCAGCAGATCTTCCTCCGCCAGCGACACTTCCGCGCCGTCCACGGAGAATGTCAGCGCGCCCTTGGCCTGCAGCTCATCCATCGCCGCGCTGCCGTCCACGGAAGCCAGATACGCCCGGATGCCGTTTAACTGCCTGCCGTACTTAGGGCCGACGGTCTTTAACTGTGGCTTGAAACTGTAGCTGGTAAACTCCCGCACGTCGTCGGTAAAGCTGATCTGCTTCACATTCAGCTCGTCGCGGATGATCTCCTGATAAAACCCGCCAAGCGCGCTCTCCGCCTTGACGAACATCCGTCCGATGGGCTGGCGGTTCTTGATATTCGCCGCATTACGCGCCGCCCGGCCCATAACGACGATCTTCAGCACCTCCTCCATGTCGGCCTCCAGCTTCGTGTCGATCCTCGCCTCATCCACGGACGGAAAATCGCACAGGTGGATGCTCTCCGGCGCGTCCGCGTCGATGCTTCTCACGAGATTCTGGTAGATTTCCTCCGTCATAAAAGGAATCATCGGCGCCGCGCATTTGCAGATCGTCACCAGCGCCGTATACAGCGTCATATAGGCGTTGATCTTGTCCTGCTCCATGCCCTTGGCCCAGAAGCGCTCGCGGCTCCTTCTGACGTACCAGTTGCTCATCTCGTCCACGAAATCATCCAGTGCGCGGGCAGCCTCGGGAATCCTGTAATGATCCAGATCGGTATCCACTTCCCGAACCACCGTGTTCAGCTTGGACAGAAGCCACTTGTCCATCACCGGAAGTTGGTCGTATTCCAGACGGTACTTCGTCGCGTCGAAGCCGTCGATATTCGCATACAGTACAAAAAACGCATACGTATTCCACAACGTGCCCAAGAACTTGCGCTGCCCCTCCTGCACCGCCTTGCCGTGGAAACGGTTCGGCAGCCACGGCGCGGAGTTGATATAGAAATACCAGCGGATCGCGTCTGCGCCGTAAGTCTCCAGCGCCTCGAACGGATCTACCGCGTTGCCCTTGGACTTACTCATCTTCTGGCCGTTCTCGTCCTGCACATGGCCCAGCACGATTACATTTTCAAAAGGCGCCCTGTTAAAGAGCAGCGTGGACTCCGCCATCAGCGAATAAAACCATCCTCTCGTCTGATCCACCGCCTCGGAGATAAACTGCGCCGGAAACTGCGCGTCGAACAGTTCCTTATTTTCAAACGGATAATGGTGCTGCGCAAAAGGCATCGCGCCGGAGTCAAACCAGCAGTCGATCACTTCCGGCACGCGCTTCATCGTCCTGCCGCACTTAGGACACGGAATCGTGATCTCGTCGATATACGGACGGTGCAGCTCCACCGTCCCCGCCGCCGGATTGCCCGACAGCCGCTCCAGCTCCTCACGGGAGCCGACAGACTCCATATGGCCGCACTCCGCGCACTCCCATACGTTCAGCGGCGTGCCCCAGTAGCGGTTGCGGGAGATGCCCCAGTCCTGAATATTTTCCAGCCAATTGCCGAAACGCCCCTCGCCGATGGATTCGGGAATCCAGTTGACCGTCTTGTTATTGCGCACCAGATCGTCGCGCACGGCAGTCATCCGGATAAACCACGACTCCCGCGCGTAGTAGATCAACGGCGTGTCGCAGCGCCAGCAGAACGGATAGTCATGCTCAAACTTGGGCGCGTCGAACAACTTGCCCTCTCTGTCCAGATCCTTTAAGATTTCCGGATCGGCTTTCTTGACGAACAGGCCCGCATAGTCCGTCTCCTCCGTCATCTCGCCCTTTTCATTGACAAACTGCACTAACGGCAGGTCGTATCTGCGCCCCACCTGCGCGTCGTCCTCACCGAATGCCGGCGCGATGTGGACGATGCCAGTACCGTCGGTCATGGTAACGTAAGTGTCGCAGGTGACGTAATGCGCCTTCTTATGCTGCCTCTGCGCCTCCCTGCCCGCGCAGGCAAAAAGCGGCTCATAGGCCCTGTGCTCCAGATCCGTTCCCAGATATGTTTCCAGTATCTCATAGGCGGGCGCGCCGTCCGACGCCAGCCTGCCCAGCACATTGTCCAACAATGCCTGTGCCATATAATAAGTATAGCCGTCCGCAGCCTTCACTTTGACATATGTTTCGTTGGGGTTTACGCACAACGCCACATTGGACGGCAGCGTCCACGGCGTCGTCGTCCACGCCAAGAAATAGGCGTCCTCGTCCACCGCCTTAAAGCGCACCACCGCCGAGCGCTCCTTCACCGACTTGTACCCCTGCGCCACCTCATGCGAGGACAGCGGCGTACCGCAGCGCGGGCAGTAGGGCACGATCTTAAAGCCCTTATACAGAAGCCCTTTGTCCCAGATCTGTTTTAACGCCCACCACTCGGACTCGATGAAATCGTCGTGGTAAGTGACATAAGGATTGTCCATATCGGCCCAGAAGCCTACCGTATTGGAGAAATCCTCCCACATACCTTTGTATTTCCAGACGGATTCCTTACATTTGCTGATAAAAGGATCAAGTCCGTATTCTTCGATCTGCTCCTTGCCGTCCAAGCCCAGCAGCTTCTCCACCTCCAGCTCCACCGGGAGCCCGTGGGTATCCCAGCCGGCCTTGCGGGGCACCATATAACCCTTCATCGTGCGGTAGCGCGGGATCATGTCCTTGATGACACGAGTCAGCACATGGCCGATATGCGGTTTGCCGTTAGCCGTCGGCGGCCCGTCATAAAAAGTATAAGTCGGCCCCTCCCTGCGGGAATCCATGCTCTTTTGGAAAATGTCGTTGTCTTTCCAAAACCGGCAGACTTCTTTCTCCCTGTCCACAAAATTAAGATTCGAGTCAACTTTCTGATACATTTCCTGCTCTCCTTTTCTATACGCCTGATAAATTACGGGCTCCGCCTTTGCTTATTATAGTGCGCCCGGAATAAAATCGTCAAGAACTTGCAAATTAGAAATATTTCCAGTATGATAGTAATGTAGCGAATTGTGTAAAAGGAACAATGCGGCAAAGCGCGCGGATGTGCGGTCTGCCGCATGGAACGGAGAGTATCATGCTATATATTATAACGGATTCCGCCAGCGACCTGCCGAAAGAGTATATCAAAGAACATAACCTGACCGTGATCCCGACACCGGTAGTCATCGATGACGTGGACTATTTTGACGGTTCGACGATCCAGACGGATGAATTTTATCACATACTGGACGACATCAAGCGGGATGTGAAGACTTACCATATCAACCCCGCCATGTTTACGGAGGCGTTCCTGCCGTTTGCCAAAGCCGGCGACAGTGTGATCTACCTCTGCTTTTCCACGGGAATCGCGGGAACCTTTAACGCCGCCCACATCGCACTGAGCAATATTCAGGAGACCTATCCCGATTTTGACCTGACGATCGTGGACTCCCGCTCAGCCTCCGCCGGATTCGGTCTGGTGGTCAGCCGGCTGGTGACGATGCTGGAAAAAGGAGCCTCCAAAGAAGAACTTCTGGAGGCTGCCGACTATTATATTTCCCATGTGAAACACGTATTTACGGTACAGACGCTGGCCTATCTGATCAAAGGAGGCCGTCTGACCAAGTTTAAAGGCACGCTGGCCGAGACGCTGGACATGAAGCCCGTGCTGATCGTCAACGAAGAAGGCGCTCTGGCCGTCGTCAAGACGGTGCGCGGGCGCAAAAAAGCCCTGCGGTATCTGATCGAATACGCCCGGGAAAACGGCTGCCGCACCGATGCGGAAATCATTTCCCTCTGCCACGCAGAGGACCCGGACTCCTTAAGTTTCGTCCGCAGAATGGTGCTGGAGACGTTCCGCCCGAAGCGTATCCTGACCTGTATCGTCGGCTGCGCCATCGGCGCCCACACCGGCAGAGGGCTGGTCGGATTCTGCTACTTCGACGCCGACGACGGCAAATTCGCAGATTATTTTAAAGACTGACGCCGCCCGCGCTACTGCTCCATCTGTCTGCCCAGAAATCCCGCCGCGGACTGGATCAGCTTCTGCTCCACCTCGCCCATCCGGGATTTGTGATCCGTCTCCAGCAGCAGAACCGAGCCGATCACATCACCCTCGCAGATGATCGGGCTGATCGCCTCATGGTGCACCTCGTCCTGCTCGGTGCCGACCTCGATAAAATTCCGGTCGCCCTTCGCGGCGACTACGCTCTCCCGGTGGTTGATCTTTTCTTCCAGCTCCCGGCTGATCGACTTGCCCAGCATATTTTTCATGCCGCCCGCGACGGCGATAAACTGATCCCTGTCCGAGATCATGGCGATATGGCCCGATACCTGTGCCATACTCTCCGCATACTGCTTGGCGAACGTGCCCATCTCGCCGATGGGCGAATATTTCTTGAGAATGATCTCGCCCTCCCTGTCGGTAAATATCTCCAGCGGGTCGCTCTCCCGAATCCGCAGAGTCCTTCTTATTTCTTTCGGGATCACAATGCGCCCCAGATCATCTATTCTCCTTACAATTCCTGTCGCTTTCATATTCTTTTCCTCCGTTTTTGCTATCGCGTATGAAGCTAGTATGTGGAAATGTTTCCGAAATATGTATGGGAACAGAGGAAGAATGTGAAAATTTGAGATTTGCGTCGCCCCGTCGCGCAAGCGCTCCGGAATGGGGATTGATATGAGTGATTTTCACATTCATATGTGAATAAAAAGTGAATTTTCACTCCTCCCTATTGAAAATTGTGAAAATATGAATATAATATAATTAAACTGCAACGGAGGTGCTATATATGCAATATGAAAGTGAGCGCATTGAATATAAATCTCAGATGACCGACGACATCTACAAGGAAGTCATCGCATTTGCAAACACGGACGGCGGGGTAATCTATCTCGGCATTGATGATAAGGGCAATCCGATCGGCATTGACAATGTGGACGAAACCTATACCCGTCTGACCAACGGTATCCGTGACGCCATCGCACCAGATGTGACCATGTTCGTGCGGTATGTTCTTCAGGATAACAAAGTGATCCGGATCGAAGTTTCAGAAGGCAGCTATAAGCCTTACTATCTGAAATCCAAAGGAATAAAGCCCACCGGCGTTTATGTTCGTCAAGGCGCGTCCAGTGTTCAGGCGTCTTACGAACAAATCCGTCAGATGATAAAAGAATCCGACGGCGACACTTACGAAGATGCCCGCAGCCTTGAACAGGATTTGACCTTCCACGCCGCAGAGACCGCATTTGAACGCTACGGCGTGGAGCTCTCCTCCCAAAAGTACCGTGCGCTTGGCATCACGCAGAACGATATTTACACCAATCTCGCTTTGCTGCTTTCCGACCAGTGCCATCATACGACCAAAATCGCCGTATTCAAAGATGAACTCTGCACGGAGTTCCGTGACAGCAAGGAATTCGGCGGATCGGTGTTCAAGCAGTTCGAGGATTCGGTAAACTACCTCGCTTTGTGCAATAAAACTGCCTCCGCAATCAAGGGCGTTGTTCGCACGGATAAGCAGGACTATCCCGAGGAGGCCATTCGTGAAGCGCTCCTCAATGCTCTTGTGCATCGGGACTATAGCTTCAGCGGCAGTATTATCATCAATGTAAACGACAGCAGGATGGAGTTTATTTCTCTCGGAGGTCTCCTGCCCGGCCTCACTACCGAAGATATTCGCCTTGGGATTTCTCAGCCGCGAAATAAAAAGCTGGCGGAAGTATTCCACCGCCTGCGCCTGATTGAGAGCTACGGCACCGGTATTCGACGTATTTTCAAACTATACGAAAATTGTCCCATGCAGCCCGGCATAGAGGTTACGGCCAATGCGTTCAAAATTGTACTGCCAAACATGAACGCTGCCGGTGCTGCGAATGAATCCGCACCGGTAACAACCGATAAAGCCATAGCAGCTATCACTCCCCAGATGAAAACCGTGATGGACTATCTGGCAGAATACGGTGAAATGACCGATGAAGATCTGCAGGAGCTGCTGAATGTCAAAAAGACGAGGGCTTATCTGCTTATCCGCAAGATGAGCGAAAATGGGTTGGTTGAAATTGTCGGCAGAGGTGCGGGTAAGAAATATAGATTAAAATTTGATGCAGGTAAAATTTACCAAATTTTTTGAATCGTCAATCCTCTCCGGTCAGCCGGACAGTTTGGTACGTATGCCCCGCCGCGGGAAGAAATTTTTCTATGACATCCTTGGTTCGCATTTTCAGGCTGGATGTGCACACGCACGGATGGCAGCCCAGATATTCTCCTGCCAGCACATCCTCGTCGATCAAGAGCTGCACCGCGCCCTCCCGGTCATTCATCAGCCCCATAATGCTGACCGCGCCGGGTTCAATATCCAGATATTTCAGCATATCCTCCGGATCGGCAAAAGACAGTCTGGCGGAGCCGATCTGCGCCGATAACTCCTTGGTCTTAAACTTTTTGCCGCCCGGCATCATCAGAAGATAAAATCGGGTTTTCTGCCTGTTACAAAGGAAAAGATTCTTGCAGATCACCACATCCAGCACCGCATCGATCTCGTTGCAGGCTTCCATATTGTCCGCCGGTTCATGATCCGTCCGCTGATAGCGGATGCCCAGCGCATCCAAAAAATCGTAAGTCCTGATTTCCCTCGGCAGTCTGCCCGCCGTGTTGTCCGGCCTTCCGTCATACAGTTCCATTGTCAAAACGCTCCTTTTCTATCGCATCTTCCCGCCATCCTTTGCAGACGTCAACCCACGCGGTATAGCCGGAATAAGTTTCCAGCTCCGCGATGGTCAGTTCAATCGCGCTATTGCTGCTGCCGCAGGCGGGGAACACTGTCCGAAATCTTTGTAGGGACTCGTCCAGATATACCGTCACGCCCTCATTTACCGCGAACGGGCAGACACCGCCGACCGCATGGCCGACCAGCGTCTCGGCTTCTTCCGGCGTGAGCATCTTCGCTTTTACCCCAAACTGCGCCTTGTACTTCGGGTTGTCTATCTTGGCGTCACCGGCAGTAACAATCAATATGGGACGCGCATCCGCCATAAAGGAAAGTGTTTTGGCAATCCGGCACGGCTCACAATGTAATGCCTGCGCCGCCAGTTCCACCGTCGCGCTGGAAGCTGCAAGTTCCTGCACTCTGTCTTCCATGCCATACGCCCTAAAATACTCTTTTACTTTTTCTATCGCCATCTGATGTCCTCCTGTGTTAGTGGGATGGGCTGCTGCTGAGCCTGCACTTATTTTATCATAATTGTGATTGTCTGCCTATACCGATCTGTTTTGAAAAACGGATGCCCGGAGGTTGTGTTGGCAAAATGCGGGATGATATAATATGAGTAAACTGCTCCAGAATGAGGATTCCTATGAAATACAGTAAAATACAACGCCAGCTTCTGTTATTTGAAATGATTTTTAAAAGCCATGAAATTGTGATGCCGGAGGTCATGAAACGTCTGTCGGCGAGCAGGAAAACAATGCAGCGCGATATAGACGACCTTACCGATGCCGGGCTAATCGAGCTGCACTATACAAAAAAGAGCAACACATACATAAAGAAAGAAGTATCAGACCTGATCGCCGCCAGGATCAACGAACCGGAAGGTACGCTGCGGTATACGCATCTGAAAAAACTCCGGCGGCTGGCTCGTTTTATGAAGGAGTTGTCCGACTTAGAGGACGCAGACGATCTTACCAGAGAAAACTACAGTCCAAGGAAACGCTATTTTGAAATGTTCCCGGACGTGTCGGAGCGCACGAGAATGAGGGACTATGAGACGTTACAGGAAATAGGATACGGCATTGAATGGGACGAAGCGTTTGCAGTGTACCGCGCCACAGGGCATCTGTATGATGATAATTACCGGGAGGATTGATGTAACACGTATTTGAGATTCGCGTCGCCCCGTCGCGAGAACGCTCCGGAATGAGAATTTTGATTTCGTTTATCGATTTGCAAAGATCTATGCCAGTAAGATGACCTTTTTCCATAAACGCACTGTGCTATCATGGCTATAGAAAAGAAAAACAGTGGCGGAAAGGAAGGTACGGTATGATCGACAGGATCGATGTCAAAAAATGGATTTCTTCAGAGCAGATGGCGGAATGGGTGGCGGACAACGTCACATGGGACGCAGCAAAGCTGATAGACTGCATCTGTATTGCGCCGTACAGGACAATGCGTGAAAAGCGGGAAGAATTAAAAAGGCTATACGAAACGACAGAGGATCATGTCTGTCAAAATCTGCTGCAAGACAGAATCGGGCGCATGGAGGCGGTACTATCGGCAGATTCCGCCGGGGCATTCGGACAGGAAAAGCTCTTTCGCGTAGAGATTTATTATATGGGGCACAAGGAGGAACTGCTGCCGGATCTGTTTTTTTCTACGCAGGAGGCGGCAATCGGAGCTTTTTTAGCGTACATCAAAAAGAATGTCAGGGCAAAAGAGGATCGGGCCGATCTGTACTATGCGGCAGCCGGTATACTGTCGCCGGACACAACAACGCAGCAGTATCAATGTTTAGAACAGTTTATCGTGCGGTCGGACGGAGAGATCGTCTGCAGCAGGGAGACAATGGGCGATGAGTTTAGCTGCCAAAGGCTTCCCTATCCGTCCGGAACGATCCTGTCAGGCGGGGATTCCCCTTATCTGCAGCCGGTCAAAGGCGTGCTTGTCAATCAGGCCGAACCGGAGGAAAGCGGCTTCGCGGAAAACGATTACGGCCAATGGCTGATCTGTCCGCAGACGCAGGGCCGGGCGGCGCGGAACGGAATCTGTGTCATCCAACTGACCGATTATTACAATCCGTTTTCAGATACGGCGGACTGTAATCTGCCGTATAAGCAGCTATTTTCCGTCTATGAAGGCAGCTTGGGCGAGAAGGAGCAGTGGATCGCGCAGTTAAGCCAAGCAGTGCGCGAAGATAAGACGATCCTGTACCAAATGCTGCGCGACAGACACCCTGCGCGCGGGGATGACTTAGCCATGCAAAGGCTGGCGTATGTGCGGTCATTGACACATTCCCTGCGTTAAGTTCAGGAGGCAGGGAAAGACAGAAGAAAAGGGATGTCCGAAGAAGAAGGAGGCAGCGCAAATGTGTAAAAGGAAGGCAGATAACGCCCGGTATCGTTGTTCCGTAGAAAACTTTGTTATGGATGAATATTCCATATGCCGGGAGGAACGGCAATATGCGGTATTTCTCTACAATATCCTGCGGAAGTACGGAAAGAAGCAAGCCCGCGAAAAGCTGACCGGGGAGGAAAAAGAGCATATCCTCAAAATATGGGAAGCCTGCGGCATCGAGGCGGACAGCGACATAGAGTACGTCTTTTATGAAGCCACGTTCATGCGGGACTTTTTTGAGCGGGAACGGCGGTATTTGGCTGCCAATAAACACAATTCCAACAAGATGGATGCCATATTGCTGCAAAAAACATATGCGAACGATACGAAACGGGAAGACATCGGCGAAGACGAGGCAAAAGCGTGTTTTAACCATAAGCTCATAACGTATGTGCACCGTGGCGAGGCCGTAACAACGAATCTGCTCAAGCGCAACCTCGGCCATACGCAAATAGAGGGTGACGAGCTGAGCGACAGAGAGAAAGAACTCATCAAAGACATGATGAACGCGAAGCCCGATATTGCAGTTATATACAGGCGCAGGAAAGAGAAAGATGACAAAGGGAAAAAATATCTTTTATTGATCGAATGCAAATTTGAATCTTATGAAGATTCCTATCGCGGTGAAAACCTGAGCCAGTGCGGTGTGCAGTATGATGTCGCCAAGTTTTTGTGCGATTGTTATTGGAATCAAAATCTTGCAAAAAACGATCCGGACTACATAGCGGTATCTCCCCTCATGGAGGCGGCGCAAAAATCGAGGATTGTTAAATTCATGCGTGCCGAGGAAAAGAAAAGGGAACGCGGCGTCAAAGAGGCGCGAAACGTCGGCAGAATTTTCCTAAAGACACTGATCGACTGCGATCACAAAATGTTTGAAGAAGACACAGAAAAAAATAGATAGAAAGACGGTGCGGCGTATGAGTGAATTAAAAGAGATCAGAGACCGGGCGTTGGTTGACGTCAGAACTATCGTACTGGAAAACACAGACAGGATTCGCGAAGCGTATGAAATAATCATGCGGCTTTCGTATCAGGCAAGATCCGAGGGGCTGCTTGCCATGGAGTATGAGGCGGGGAGACTTCCGAAAGATATGCCGTTTTGTCGGGAAATCGGAAATATGGTAAGATTGGTGGTAGAAGGGGCAAGCCCTGCATATGCGGCGGAATGGATGACGCTTCGATTTATGAGCGAGAACTGTCAGGGATGGGAAGCGCTTCTGTATTTTCTGTATGCAAGAGGAATCCTCATGATTCAGGCGTGCGAGAACCCCTATATGATCGAGGGATTTTTTCAGGCGGTGATTCCTCAGGATCTTTTACCCTGTGACAGATGGCAGCGCACGGACATCGACCAAAAACTGAAAATGGTGAAAGAGATTCAGGCTGCGCTGTCGGAACAGGAAAAAATGTGTCTTGACGGCATATCCGAAGAACTGTTCGGCCTGACAGAAGCGGAATGGAAAGACATACTGCAGACCAAAGCCTTTTACGCAGTAGACAGGGTAATTCCGTATCTGGATAAGAAAACACAGGCGTTAGTGCAGTCTCATGTGAATGAGGGCAGGTATGGCGCCATCATGCAGTCCATAGCGGCCATAAAGGAGCAGGAAATCTATCAATGCTATGAGACGTTAAAAACGCTGATCGGCGAAATGCGCGCAAAGCCGGAAGAACAGAGTATTTTGTCCGAAGTGCTGCAGCAAAGCGACGCCAAAATGCGGAAGCTGATTGCAGAACTGGATGCACAGACGATCGCGCTGGCGTTAAAGGGGGAATCTAAAGAGGTATCCGACCGCTTCTTTCGGAATATGCCGCCCAGATTAAAATACGAAATACAGGAGGAAATGGCGTACATGGGCCCGGTGCGCAGATGCGACGCGGAAGAAGCCCAGAGGAAAATCCGCCGGCTGGCGGAGGATTATGGAAAACAAGTGTGTGAAAGCTCGCCGGGCGTATAAAAAGGAAATTGACAACAGCGGCAATACAAAAGCAGAGAAAGGAAACGCGGGAATGACAGACATTAAAATTTATAACGGAAACCAAATCGGCGGGTGCATCACGGTAATATCCTCTCCCGCTGGAAAAGTCATGATCGACTTCGGCGCGAATCTGCCCGGTGCGGAGACGTCGGATTTTGCGTTTGACTGGGAGACAGAGAGTGTCGATGCCGTTCTTTTTACGCATTACCACGGCGACCATATCGGAAGATTCAAGGAAATACCGCGCAGCGTTTCTATCTATATGGGCAGCGTCACCAGACAAGTCATGACGACCATCGCAAAATACACAAAAGACGCGGAAGCGCTGCAAATACTGCAGGATGATACAAGAGTGCATGAAATCAAGGCGGCGGAATCCTTTGCGGTGAAGGACATCCGTATCACACCCTATCTGGCGGACCATTCCGCTTATGACGCCTGTATGTACCTGTTGGAAACGCCGGATAAGACGATCCTGCATACAGGCGATTTCAGAGGACACGGGCATCGCGGCAGCAAACTGGTCACAATGATAGACACCTATATCTGCCGCCACGGAAAGCGAAAGGTGGATGTGCTGCTCATCGAAGGCACCATGCTGAGCCGATTGACGGAAAAAGTGTATTCCGAAGCGGATATGCTGAAAGACTGCATACGGCTTTTTGAGGAACACAAGTATGTGTTTCTGATCTGCTCCTCCACGAACGCGGATACGCTGGCAACTTTTTATCAGGCGGCGAACCGAAACGGAATCAAAATGTTTGCCAACCCCTATGTCTGCGAGCAGATCAGCCATTTCAGGGACGCGGAAGCGGAATACCTGAAAAACACAAACAAAAACAGGAACACGGCCCGCGGCGGTCATGGAATATATGATTTCAAATATGTCTATCCCTATGCTCCCGCGAAAGTCATTCCTGCTTACGGCAGCTATCAAAAAGACGTTACGCAGGAAGAAATTATGCGCAGCGAGGGCTTCTGCACAGTCATCAAGGCGGAGGAACCCTATAAGAAGTGGATCGAGCGCTTTGAGGATCTGAACCCGGTTGTCGTTTATTCCATGTGGGAAGGATATCTGCATCCGGAGCACAAGGCATATAACGAAAACTACAAGGCGTTTCTCGACTCGTGCAGCCATGTGAAGTATATGCACACAAGCGGCCATGCGACGGCGGAACTGCTCGCCGAGGTGATCAATGCGGTGGCGCCTGCGGAAAGCATCTATCCGATCCATACGGAAAACGCGAAGGAGCTGGAGCATCTAAATATCAAGGACGAACTGCGGCCAAAGATCCGGTATGAGGAAAACCCAAAATAGGAATGCGTAAAAAGGAGTCATGAAAAAATGAGTCTGTATGTAATGAGCGATATTCATGGCTGCTATGATGCCTTCCTTTCCATGCTGGAAAAGATCGGTTTCTCCGACACGGACGAACTGATCCTGGCGGGTGACTACATAGACAGAGGCCCGCAGAGCTATGAGATGCTTCAATGGATCGAGCGGCGCCCGCCCAATGTGTGCGTATTGCGCGGAAATCACGAGGCGGAATTTGCGGCTTATGTGGAGCTGATGCTCCTCTTGAACCGCAGAGAAAAATTGGACACTGATTTTTCTTCCCCGGAAGATACGGCGGCGTTATATCATTCCGTGAAATATTGGGTGCGCCATAGAATAACGCCGGAGAGTAGTTTTGATGTCTTTGACCTATACGGCACGATAGAAAGCCTGTCGAAGCAGCAGAAGATCACGCTGGGCGATCTGTGCCGATGGGCTGACATGATACGGGAAATGCCCTATTATAAGAAACTGGACGTGGGCGGCAGAATATGTATCATTGTCCACGCCGGATATGCGGAATGGAATGAAAAGGCAGTCGAAGACTTTGAAAGCCGGGAACAATTTTACCTCTATGCCAGAGAGGAAAGCATCCGGTCAGGCGGCGTAAAAAACGGAACTGTCGTTGCCGGACATACGCCGACAATATTGAAAAAGGAATTTTCCTATACGGGAGGAAAGGTATTCCGAAGGTACGATGCAAAAAAGGACTGCGTTTTTTACAATATCGACTGCGGCTGCGTATTCCGGGATATCCTGCCGGGTGCAAGGCTGGCCTGCCTCCGTCTGGATGACGAAACGATTTTTTATGTCTAAGGGCGGGCATATGCCGGAAAGATGTCCTTCAAGGACGCTTCCCTATGTTAAAATAAAGATGCGGCAAAACCCAATGATAAGGAGAGAACAAATGGAAAAGAAAAAGCGGGATAACGTGCGGATCGGAGACATTTTTCATCGAATGTATGTCTATGAGGACAGACGTTTTTACCGTTTTTATCAGGTGATTGCCCTGCGGGGACGGGGAAAAACAAAGGTGGAAGTGAGAGAGATCGAAGGCGGTGTGGCCGCATTTGACGGACGCTATGAAAACGTTGTGCCGATTCCGGGTGCGTGGGTATCGGAGAAGACGTTTATCAAAAAAATTAAAAAAATTTCGGGAACCTTCTACATCGGAATCGGGCAGGACTGGGCGGGCAAAGCCTATTTGGAACCGGATATGCAGGAGTATCTGTGCTGGTCGGATAATGGCCCGAATATGGCGAATTGTTTCCGGGAATATCACCCGGCGCTTGCGGCGCAGCTTCATCTGGAGGAAAATACGGGAGTTTATGCGACGGAGCGGCCGTTTAGAAGTATGGGCGACGACTGCCCGGCACTGATCCGATATCCTGACGGGCGGGAAGAAAAGGTGATCTTAAAGGAACTGCTGCATTACGAAGAACAGATGCAGCGTTCTCAGGGGGATTCATGACAAAAGATCCTCCATCATCTTGTCTGCGTCCGTATAGGTCTTGCCGAGATTTGGATCTGCTCTCATCATCTTCACTTCCTGAATCGCTTCTTTTGTTTCGGCAATCGGGTTTATTACAGGGAGAGATTTATTGTCATAGATTTTCTCATGATTAAAGAAGCCGTAGAAGCTGCACGAGTTCATGCGGTTCGTCTGTTTGCGATGCAGTCTGTCGGGTGTCAAAGCGTTTAAATCCATAGTTTTCATAAAAAGAAAGCAGCTTTTCATTATTATCCGCCTCCGCAAAAGCTACCATACCGCCAACCTGATACTGCAAGATTTGAAGTTGTCTGATAGCCGCTTCCAGCAGTTCCTGTCCCGTTATTCTGCCCTTTGCCCGGTCACTATAATTTTTTCCAAGCTGCGCAATTAGATAAGCAGCTATATTATATGTCTGCTCACTTCTATCCATCTCGCTAAATCTTGCAAGTTTACGTCTTACCGTATTGCTGAATGGCTCTGCTTTCACAACCAGCGGCTTTATCGTGATGGAAAAATATCCCAGCAGTTCCGCATCTTCCACAGATAGTACCAAATATGTAACCGCTTGATGCTTCTTTGAAAATTCAATAGCCTGTTGTCTTAAAAAGTGCTGAACATCTACATTTAATGGGCATGAAAACTCGGAAAGGAGCTGCCTCAATTTTTCCTCTCCGAGTTTACCATTTTCATTCACCAAATACTCACGAATGTTCAGCACAGTAAAATTATTTATCTGTTGCATCCGCTTTCTGCCTTTTCTCCATGAATTTTAATATCTCATCGGCTCCTTGTAAATAGGTAACATTGATCGGCACACGAGGTGTCTGATCGTTGGCAGACGCTTCAACCGCATCGGCAAACATTTCCACCTGTTTCTGACCTGATATGATAAAATTCTTCGTAATGCTTGAAGTTGCCATAGCAACACCTCCCTTGTCAGTATGGTCATTCCACACATAGTTATTCTTTGCTTGCTCGCGCTTTTCTAATTATATTTTATGATGTTTCCGCTGCTTTTGCAATAAAAAACAGCAAGAGCTTTTTTCTGCGCTGCCTTAACCTGTTCTTCCAGCAATTTTTCAAATCTTTCATGCCGCTCCTGCCACCAGTCGCCCAAACCTCCATCAGATGATTGGGACGATGTCTGATAATTGTCTTCCATGCCATAAGTATAGGCAGTACATTTTTCCCAAGTATCATCAATATGCGTATAAGAAAATGAAGGAATATATTGTCCAAAATTAAAAGATTTATTTACTGCAAAACAATTTAATACTTTCTGCTCGTACTCAGGATCTTTTTTCATTCTTTCATAAGCAGCATCGGTTATATCAATCACCCAATTCCTGTTTCTCTGAGACGGGTGCGTGTATAAACTATCCATTTTGTCCTGAAAATACGCTTTGTACTCATCCAATGTCATATCTTCCGTGGACACGGCAGCTTTTTCCGCAACCTTCTGGGCGAAGCCTGCTCCCTTTGTTTTCTTTGTTTCATAATGCTTTGCATAAATATTTGCCATCTCTGTTCCATAATTTGTATTTACTATACTCATTCTTCGTTCCTCCTAATTGGTATTGGTAGTGTCAAAAACTACCCATTTTTTATTGCTAAATTTTAGTAAAAACCTTGATTTTAAGGGAAATCGAAAATAA
>CANRFZ010000021.1 GCA_947630025.1 uncultured Lachnospiraceae bacterium | reverse complement strand
TTGTTTTAAAAGGCTATTTTTCAATAGCTTGTTTTAGTGCGCCATTTTACGGCCTTCCTCTACTTTCTTTCACACTAACGCCTCCTGAGCAATATGTTATTATCCATGATAAGTTTAAAACCTTACTTTTAACAAGCAACTCGTTGTTGCTATGGAATGGCGTCTCCGGCCTGCAGTTCCCCGCTCATGATCATAGCCTTCATCTGCGATGTGATCTGCTTGTATATCGGCTTGTTCGCGTTATTACTGATAAAAGCAGCAAATCTTTTCAGACTTACTGCTTGTGTGCCGCCTGTTTAGCTACCTGCCTATTCGCTTGTCCGTGCTCAAAAATGGATGCGCAATACATCAACCGCGACTTCCGGCTGCATACTCGCCCATGCAAACATCCATGACTATCCGCGCCGGCTGAATCAGTGCATCCTCATACTGACACTTCCACTGGATGTCCTGCACAATCATCCCGTTCCGGATACCGTCGATGGTATCCCCATCTTTCATGGGCTTGTCATTGTCCAGCAGATAGGACGCCAAATTGTAGGCGTGGTTTACTACCCAGTTGGGGTCCATGCCATGGAAGTGGTACTGCAAATCCTCTATATACAAAAGGCTCAGGCCAAGCGTGTCCACTACCTTGTCCTCAGTACCCTGAATATTGAAAAACCGGACGTTCACGGCGTACCGGATAAAACGGTCAATGCCGGTTATTTCTTTTTTCCGGATATCATCGGCCATGATCAGCTTTCCGGAATTGAGATTGTAAACTGCCTCACACTGAGGATATAATTCCACCAGTGCCTCCAGATAATCCATAAGCATATTGGCACGCTTCTTTGAGGGCAGCCCGCCGCCCAACGTATCAGTAGCCAAAATCTGATATTTGCACTCAGAGAGAATACGGTCGCGGTCATTCATGCAATCCCACATCTGACTGCGTCTGAAGTCATCGATTGCATCCGGCACAAATTCATCACAACCAGAAATCATCAACGACACCGGAACGCTGGCATCCTTCAGCTCAGAGATGTAGTCATGAGCGGCAAAGCGCCCCCATAGCTTGCGATCGCCAAACTGCTCCACCTTTCCCAGATGCTTCGACAGTATCTCTGTAAACCTCTCATTGGAGGGCATCTCGTATTTCTCTTTCATCAGAAGCTGTACCATGAACACGCCGCCGGGCCGTATTGTGGGATCTATCTTTTGCGACAAATCCTGCTGAGACGGCTGCTCCTGATGTTGTTCTTCTTCTGACGCTCTCTTTTCTTTTCCATTTTTCAACTGATCCAATAAACCCATCTACATTCTCCTTTGCATTAACCTTGTAATTCCTGATTGATCGCTCTGTTTCCGTTGGGAAAATTATAGCACAAAGGTGTGAAGGTTTCTATCGTTTTCCCATAATGGGCGGGAGTGATAGGCAGTATTATTATATTTTGTATGGAATAATAAGTTAAATATAAAAACAAGTTGAAAAAATGTCACGAAAATTATATAATAATCGTGACAAAAGAGCGCGGTGTGAAAAATCATACTGATGTGCTGATTTTCGCCCGAGCGATCCGGAATGGAGATTTTTATGGCAAGCGGCATTTATACAGAAATAAAAAAGAGAATAGAGGCAGCGGAGCCGGGAACAGTATTTTTGACATCGGATTTTACGGATATTGCGACAACAACAACTGTCAGAAAATGCCTTGGAAGGCAAGTGAAAGAAAAGTATATACGAAGAATTATTGACGGCGTGTATGAAAAGCCGGTATATAGTGAGCTGCTTAAAGAGTATATTCCTGCAAATCCTGATGTGATAGCATATGCGATTGCCAGAAGTTTTCGCTGGACCATCGCCCCATGCGGAGATGTAGCATTAAATAAGCTGGGGCTATCTACACAGGTTCCGGTTGTTTGGTCTTATATCAGTGACGGGCCCTATAGAAATTATTCGTGGGACAATATTACGTTGTCTTTTAAGCATCGTGCGAATAGAGAGATTTCATTTATGTCTGCGACAACAATTTTGGTTGTTGAAGCATTAAAAACATTGGGGAAAGAGCGGATTGATGACAGTATTATATTAAGTTTAAAAAACAGATTGCCGGAAGCGGAAAAGAAAAAGATGTTAGCGGAAGCAACGGGAGTGAGTGAATGGATATACGCGGGAATCAGAAAGGTGTGTGCTGAATAATAAAAGAAGTTGCTAAATTACAGATAAAAAACGGGACAGCCGTAACTGTCCCGTACATTTTTATGGAAGAAAAAGTTTCGCCGGATCGGGCTTAGCCGAAGTATCTCTTTAAGAGGCCCTCGAAAGCCTTGCCGTGTCTCGCCTCGTCGCGTGCCATCTCGTGAACGGTGTCGTGGATCGCATCGAGGTTGGCGGCTTTGGCGCGCTTCGCAAGATCAAACTTGCCTGCGGTAGCGCCGTTCTCAGCGTCTACTCTCATCTCCAGATTCTTCTTTGTGGAAGGCGTGACAACCTCGCCCAGCAGCTCCGCAAATTTAGCGGCGTGCTCTGCCTCCTCCCACGCGGCCTTTTCCCAGTAGAGGCCGATCTCAGGGTAGCCCTCTCTGTGAGCCACTCTTGCCATGGCAAGATACATACCTACTTCGGTGCACTCGCCGTTGAAGTTGGCGCGGAGGTCGTTCAGAATATCTTCGCTGACGCCCTGTGCAACGCCTACAACGTGCTCTGCAGCCCATTCTCTCTCGCCGGCCTGTGCCGTGAATTTCTCAGCGGGCGCGTTGCATACCGGGCACTTCTCCGGGGCGGAATCTCCTTCGTGAACGTAACCGCATACCTGACATACATACTTCATAATTTTGTTCTCCTTTTCTTATAAGATTTATTATATGTTAAGACCTGGCCCAAAGCATAAGCCCGTCTTACGCACGCTTTTCCCGGTTTTTGCCGCAGCAACCGGCACACACGCCGTAGAAATAAGTAATGTGGCCCTCTATCCTGCCGGGGTAGTTCCGGTCAGCCAGCTCCGTGATCCGGTTGATGGGCTCCATCTTCAGATCAGAGACGCCGCCGCATTCCGTACAGACCACATGGTAGTGCGCGGAGGTGTCCGCATCGAAGCGATCCACGCCGTCGCCCATGCGCAGGCGCCGGATGTCTCCCAGCTCCGCCAAAAGCGACAGGTTCCGGTATACGGTTCCCAGACTGATGTTGGGATATTTCTTCCGGACATGGGCATATACCGTCTCGGCTGTGGGATGTTCTTTCGTGCTCATCAGATAATCTCTGATGACTTGTCTTTGTCGGCTGTATTTAAGCGCCATGGCATTCCCTCAAATCAGTAATGATTACTGTTTTTATCAGAATACCAGATAATGAAAAGAGTGTCAACAGAAATGTTTCATCTGATGGAATCCTATAAAAAATTTATACTTTTTTAACAAGAATTAAGATATGTTTTTCGCTCTGCCGCACAAAAATGTGGTAAACTATGTGCATAAGCAATAAGCCGTGCGAATCCGTCGGATGACAAAATGACTGCTCGCACGCAGTTTTGTCAGACGGCGGATTCATAGGGCGAATGCCCGTAACGAGTGAATCGAAGATTCACGAGTACGGCACGGCGCATGAAGATATCAGTAAAAAAAGGAGGCGGCGCCGTGAAATTAAAGACAAGACTTTGGGTTACGCTGATTGCCATCGTGCTGGGGCCGTTTCTGCTGACAAGCATCGCGTTTATCGCGGTGGGAAGCCATGTGGAAGGAACGGACAGTAATCTGGGGCTGCTGGACAAGAGAAATCTCGCCACGTCGTACACGGTAGAGAATTACAGTCATATGACGGAAGAAGTGCTGGAGGACGTCAAGGAGCAGATCGGGCGTGACACTTCCCGATTGGAAGATACGGCATATCTGGAGCAGATCAGCAGCGAGCTGAACGACAAATTTTCCTATATCATCGTGCGCAAAGACAACCGCATTTACTACACCGGCAACGAGAGCGAGGCGAAGAAGATTCTCGCGATGCTGCCGGAGTACGGCAAGGAGATGCCGGATTCCGAGACGGGATTTTATTATAACGACCTGAAAAAACTGGTCAAGCAGTTGGATTTCCGGTTTGCGGACGGCAGCGCGGGGAGCTTTTTTATCGTGACCAGCGTGCACACGCTGATTTCCAGAAGTGCGCTGCGGCAGATGATTATCGCGCTGATTCTGGCGTTGTGCCTGACCGGTATCCTGCTGACCAAATGGCTGCAGAGGGGCATCTTCATGCCGATCAACCAGTTGAACAAGGCCATGCAGAATATCGCGGAGGGCAATCTGGAGTATATGCTGCCGACACAGGAAAAGGGCGAGATCGGCGAACTGTACCGCAATTATGAGGATATGCGCCTGCGGCTGAAGGAGTCCACGGACGAGAAGCTGGAGCATGAGCAGAAGAACAAAGAGCTGGTGAGCAATATTTCCCACGACCTGAAGACGCCGATCACGTCCATCAAGGGCTATGTGGAGGGCATTATGGACGGCGTCGCGGACACGCCGGAAAAGATGAACCGATATATTAAGACGATCTATGACAAGGCCAACGACATGGATCGGCTGATTAACGAGCTGACCACCTACTCCGGCATAGACACGAACAGAATCCCCTACACGTTCCGCAGGATAAACGTCATGGAATATTTCGGGGACTGCGTGGAGGAAGTGGGGCTGGATCTGGAATCCAAGCATATACAACTGAACTATGACGCGCTGGTGGAGCCGTCCACGCAGATTATCGCGGACCCGGAGCAGTTGAAACGTGTCATCAATAATATCATCAGCAACAGTGTAAAATATATGAACAAGGAAAAGGGCGTCATCGACATCCGTATTCTGGATGAACTGGACGCCATCCGGGTGGAGATCGAGGACAACGGCATGGGGATCGCGCCCAAGGATCTGCCGAATATTTTCGAGCGTTTTTACCGCACGGACGCCTCGCGCAATTCTTCCAAGGGCGGCAGCGGCATCGGGCTTTCGATCGTAAAGAAGATTATCGAAGACCACGGCGGCTATATCTGGGCCACCAGCAAGGAGAATGAAGGCACGTGTATGCACTTTGTCATCCGCAAATACCAGCCGCCGGAGGAATAGCGCCGGCA
Source organism: uncultured Lachnospiraceae bacterium (assembly GCA_947630025.1). Lineage (GTDB taxonomy): Bacteria > Bacillota > Clostridia > Lachnospirales > Lachnospiraceae > UBA3282. The sequence goes on along the minus strand of CANRFZ010000021.1, from coordinate 35,519 downwards.
GGCGGTTCGTTACGGCGGAGGATATCTATATTTTAGAAAGAAAAAACAGACAATGCAGTACAAGCAGAAAGAAGGGCGATGATTATGAGCAGAATATTGATCATTGAAGACGAGGAAGCGATTGCGGATCTGGAAAAAGACTATCTGGAGCTGAGTGATTTCGAGGTGGTCATTGAGAACGACGGAGACCGCGGCCTGCAGACGGCGCTGGCAGGCGATTTCGATCTGGTCATTCTGGATCTGATGCTGCCGGGCATGGACGGATTTGAGGTGTGCAAGAAGATCAGGGATGAGAAAAATCTGCCGATCATCATGGTGTCGGCGAAAAAGGACGACATCGACAAGATCCGGGGCCTTGGCCTGGGCGCGGACGACTATATGACGAAGCCTTTCAGCCCGTCGGAGCTGGTGGCGCGGGTAAAGGCGCATCTGGCGCGGTATGACAGGCTGGTGGGCAGCAGCCAGAAGACCAACGACATCATAGAGATCCGGGGACTGAAGATAGACAAGACGGCGCGGCGCGTCTATGTGGACGGCGAGGAGAGGATCTTTACGAACAAGGAATTTGACCTGCTGACTTTCCTGGCGGAAAATCCGAACCACGTATATTCCAAGGAGGAGCTTTTCCGCGAGATATGGGACATGGATTCCATCGGGGATATCGCCACCGTCACCGTGCATATCAAGAAGATACGTGAAAAGATAGAATTTGACAGTGCGAAACCGCAGTATATCGAGACGATCTGGGGCGTCGGCTACCGCTTCAAGATTTAGGCGGATTTTTGCGGGCCGGTCACATAATGGCATATCAATTCCGGCATAATACAGATTATGAACCAAAAATCTGTATGGAATGAAAAGTGGATCAGGCTCGTGGCTGTTCCGGCGGCAGTGTGGTTTTTCTTCCGGTATCTGTTTCCGCTGGCGGCGCCTTTTATCTTTGCGTTTCTCATCATTACGTTGTGCTACCCCGCGCTGGAGCGCATCCAGAAGCATATTCCGGTCAAAAAGAAATTTCTGGCGGCGGGCATGGTGCTGCCGCTGGTGCTGGCGGCTGCCGGGCTTCTGTGGGCGGGACTGGCATTGTGCGGCAGGCAGTTGGAGGGCGCTCCGGATTTTTTTACTCATGCGGGCAGGCAGTTTGCGATTTTCTTTCACCGGTGCTGCTGCAGTCTGGACGGAAAATTCGGCTGGAACGGACGGCAGATAGAGGACTATGTGATCGCGCGCACAGACGCCATGATGGAAAATATGCAGGATCAGGTGATGCCGCGGCTTCTTGCGTCTTCGTATCTGTGCCTGAAAGGAATCTTTACGGCGGCGGGTTTTCTGGCGGTCACCTGTATCGCAGCCGTTCTGCTGGAAAAAGAATATGCGGGGATCATGACGCGCCTGAAAGAGTCCGGGGAGCTGAGGCCGGTATGTCAGGCAGCCGAGGGCGTGGCGTCCTATCTGGCTTCGTATCTGCGCGCGCAGGGCGTGCTGATGCTGACGGTCAGCCTGTTGTGCAGCGTGACGCTGGGCGTTCTGGGAATACCGGGCGGGGTTCTGCTGGGGATTCTGGCGGGGTTTTTGGATATGCTTCCCCTGATCGGGACGGGCATCGTTCTGGTGCCGTCAGCCGTCTGGCAGCTATTGAACGGACATTATGTGCGGATGGCGGCGTGTCTGCTCCTGTACGGCATATGCGCCGTGACGAGGCAGTTTCTGGAGCCGAAGCTGATCGGCCATCGGCTCGGCGTGGCGCCGTTCTATATGCTGCTGGCAATCTATGCGGGCGTGAAACTGTTCGGCATAGCCGGTATCATTAAGGGCCCGCTGGCGCTTATCGTAACGGTGGAGATTTTTCGGGCTTTGGATCATAAGGACAGGGATGTTAAAAAAGAGCGGAACGGATAGGGAAGATGTGCAACTGAATACGCAGGCGCGCGGCGTTTCCGCGGCTGACGGCTGGTGCGGCGATATCTGCCGGGGGATTGCGGCGGCGTATTTTGTCGTGATGACGGTGATCTATCCTTTTTATGCGCCGGGCGGGTACTTCCGCATCGGGGAAGTGAAGTTTGCTTTTTTCCGGAATGTCACGCTGGCTGTCTTGGCGGCGGCTGCCGTCGTCATACTGGCGTCTGCGGCGGTGCGGCTGCTTAAGGGCGTGCCTGTTACATATCATCAGAATATGTCGGTGACGGACTGGTTTGTCTATGGATATTTTCTGGCGGTGCTGCTCTCTTTTCTCTGTTCGGACTATCGGAAGGAAGCGTTGTGGGGCGTCGAGGGCTGGCGCATGGGCGCCATAACGCAGCTTCTCTTTGTCTTTCTCTATTTTCTGTTTTCGAGGTATTTTTCCTGCCATATCAGGTGGATCGGCGTGTGGCTTGCGGCGGCGGCAGCGGTGTTCCTGCTGGGGATCTGTAATCGGTATTCCCTCTATCCGGTCGCGCTGGCCGGGCAGACGGACGCCTATCTCTCCACGCTGGGCAATATCAACTGGTTTTGCGGCTACTGGTCGCTGGCGGCGGCGCTGGGCATCGCGTTATACTGGCGCAGCAGCCGGGTGTGGGTGCGGGCCGCCTCCGGCGTATACTGCGTGATCGCCATGCTCATCGGCATCGTGCAGGGCAGCGAAAGCGCGTTCCTCGTGTTCGCGCTGCTGGGGGCGGTTCTGCTGGTGATGTCCTTTGGCAGCGGCAGGGGCCGCCGCCGTCTGGCAGAACTGTGCATTCTGTTCGGCGTCGCCTGTGTGACAGGCAGCGGGATGGCTCTGCTGCCGGGGCTGCGGCTTACCTATGTGCGGGGAGCGGACGCTTCGCCGGGGACTGCCTCCGTGCTGCTGTCCGGCGCCGTGTCATGGGGGATTCTGGCGGCGGCGGTCTGCTGCTATGCGACGGTGAAAGGATTTGAAAAAAAGAAGATTTCTGGCGGTGCGGACGGTTCTGCGGCGTCCGGCGGTATGCGGCGGTATGTTCCGGCGGCAGCAGCGGCGCTTCTGTGCCTTTGCGGGGCGGCAGCGCTCTGCTTAGGCGGGAGAGCGTCCGGCGGCGCGGCGACAGACGCAGACGGGTTCCTGACAGTCTTTGCGGACGGCTGGGGCAACGGCAGAGGCGCCGCGTGGAACTGCGGCATCAATGCGTTCCTCGGGATGAGTCCGCTGCAGAAGCTCATAGGCATAGGGCCGGACTGCTTCGCGGAATATGTGTATGACGTGCCTATGCTGGCCGGGCGGCTGGCGGATCGGTTTGTCAATCAGCGGCTTACCAACGCCCACAATGAGCTGCTTACGATGGCGGTCAATCTGGGGCTTCTGGGCGCGGGGTGCTACGTGGGTATTCTGGCGTCCGCTCTGGTGCGGTATGGCCGGAAAATCGCCTCCGGGCCGATGCCCTGTCTTTGTTTTACGGCGGTGCTCGCCTATACGGTGCACAATCTGGTCAGCTTCCAGCACGTGCTGAGTACGCCGTATCTCTTTATCCTGCTGGGAATCGGCGAGGGAGTCTGCAGAGCCGTGCCGCAGGCGGCGCAGGACACCGGGATGGCGGACGAAGCGGCGCTGCAGGCGGCAGAAACGCCGGACGGTGGAGCGCTGCAAACGGCAGCGCCATATGAACCGTCCGAGAAGGAGCAGCTTCGGGACTGCGCGGACGGCGTACACCGTCTTGCGGAGAAACTGACGGCCCTGCTTATGATAGCGGTCTGCGGCGGCCTGATCTTTTACGCCAGAGACGGCTATCACGGAATAGGAGACGCCAAATTCGTCATTTACCGGAATCTCATGATACCGGGCTGCCTGACGCTGCTCGTGCTGGCGGCGGTCTATGCGGTCTGCCGCACGGCGGCGTATAACGGCCCGAAGGAGTGGTTCGTGAGTGTCCGAGCCGCCTTTGGACAGACGACGGCGACCGACCGTTTCGTACTGTGCTATCTGATCCTGACGGGAATCGCGGCGGCGGCAGGCGGTTTCCGCGCGGACGCCTTCTGGGGCTCCAAGGGCTGGTACATGGGTTTCATGTCGCAGCTTAGCTTCGTGCTGATCTATCTGGCGGTGTCGCGCTGCGGCAGATACCACCGCGTCATGACAGGGGCCCTTCTGCTGATGGCGTGCGCCGCCTACGGCATCGGCATCCTGCACAGGCTGCAGATCGATCCGCTGGGCTTTTACGAGGGGCTTAGCGGCGTGCAGCGGGCGGAATTTCTGTCCACGCTGGGACAGGCCACTTGGTACGGCAGCTTTCTTATCGTTACGCTGCCTGTGGGGATGGGCGGTTTTCTGTTTGCACAGAAAAAGCCGCTGCGGATTCTCTACGGCATCTTTCTGACCGTCGGCTTCTGCACGCTGGTGACGCAGAATAGCGACAGCGCCTATATCGGCCTGCTCGGAGCGCTTCTGGTGTTCGTCGTGCCCTGCGCCGGAGAGCGGCGGACGATGGGGCGTTACATGAGGATGCTGACGTTGTTTTTTGCCACAGGCAAAGGGATGGGAGCGCTGATGCGGCGCAACCCCGCGCCTGATTTTTATCCCGACTCCGTGACGGCGCTTATGTGGGATTCCGCCCTGACATGGGTGCTTCTGTTCGTCTGTCTGGCCGCGTCCGTTCTTCTGGCCGTGCGGCAGCAGGCGGCATCCCGGCCCTACCCCGCCGGACGGGTGCAGCGGTGGTGCCGATGGCTTCCGGCACTGGCGGCGGCAGCGGCGGCGGGCGCGGCAGCGTTGGTCGTCATGAATGCCGTACATATCCTGCCGGCATGGATCTCGGAGCGGCTTCAGGCGGTTCCGTATCTGGTCTGGAATGCGGAGTGGGGCAACGGCAGGGGCCGTATCTGGAGCTTTAGCGCACGCTTGTTTGCCGGAGAGAATCTTTTACAGAAGCTGTTCGGCATAGGGCCGGACTGTTTTTACAGTTATGCGTCCGCCTGTCATAGCGAAGAAGCGGCGGCGCTATGGGGCAGTATGCAGCTTACCAACGCCCACAATGAATGGCTGAACATCCTGATCAACGGCGGCGTCTTCGGCGCGGCGGCCTATGCGGGTATCTTTGTCTCCTCGATCAGAAGCGGCAGGAAGGCGGGCGGCACAGATGGGCGGCGGATCGGGATCGCGGCTGCCTGCGCCGCTTATATGTGTTGCAACTTCTTCTGTTACCAGCAGGTGTTGTGTACGCCGTTTATTTTCCTGCTGATGGGTGTGGGCGCATATCTTGACAAAACACGCGCGGACGGATAGGATAAATTAAAACGCTCCGAAATGGGGATTCTTATGACTGAGCTAACAAGATAAAAGGAAGGAAACGGAAATGGCTGACAAGAAATTAGTGGAAGCGATCACCTCCATGGAGGACGATTTCGCACAGTGGTACACGGACGTAGTGAAGAAAGCGGAGCTCTTAGACTACACGAGCATCAAGGGATGTATGGTATTCAGGCCCGCGGGCTATGCGATCTGGGAGCTGATCCAGAAGCAGATGGACGAGATGTTTAAGGCAACGGGCGTGCAGAATGTATATCTGCCGATGTTTATCTCGGAGAGCCTTTTAAACAAAGAGAAAGACCACGTGGAAGGCTTTGCGCCGGAGGTGGCATGGGTGACTCACGGCGGGATGCAGCCGCTGCAGGAGAGACTGTGCGTAAGACCGACGTCGGAGACACTGTTCTGCGATTATTACAAAAACGTGGTTCAGTCCTACCGCGATCTTCCACAGGTATGCAACCAGTGGTGCTCGGTCGTGCGCTGGGAGAAGGAGACCAGACCTTTCCTGCGGAGCCGTGAATTTCTGTGGCAGGAGGGACATACCGCCCACGCCACCGCGGAGGAGGCGGAGGAGCGGACGATACAGATGCTCAACGTGTACGCGGATTTCTGCGAACAGGTATTGGCGGTTCCGGTGATCAAGGGCCGCAAGACGGACAAGGAAAAATTTGCCGGCGCGGTTGCGACCTACACGATAGAAGCGCTGATGCACGACGGCAAAGCGCTGCAGTCGGGCACCAGCCACAACTTCGGCGACGGATTTGCGAAAGCGTTCGGCATCCAGTTTACGGATAAGGACAACACGTTAAAATATGTCCATCAGACCTCTTGGGGCGCATCCACCCGTCTGATCGGCGCGTTGATCATGGTGCACGGCGACAATTCCGGGCTGGTGCTGCCGCCCAGAATCGCGCCCACGCAGATTATGATTATTCCGATCCAGCAGAAGAAAGAGGGCGTGCTGGAGAAGGCGTATGAGCTGCGCGACAGACTGTGCGGCAGCTTCCGCGTCAAAGTGGACGATACGGACAAGAGCCCCGGCTGGAAGTTCTCCGAACAGGAGATGCGCGGCATTCCGATCCGCGTGGAGATAGGGCCGAAGGATATCGAGGCGGGCAGGTGCGTGATCTGCCGCCGCGATACGGGTGAAAAGACCGAGGCGGCGCTGGAGGAGCTGGAGAAGACGGCAGGCGGGATTCTGGAGACGATGCAGCGGGAGATGCTGGAACGCGCCAGGGCGCACAGGGATGCGCACACTTACACCGCGGGGAACTACGAGGAGTTTTGCAGACTGTTTGCGGAGAAGTCCGGATTCGTGAAGGCGATGTGGTGCGGCAGACAGGAGTGCGAGGATAAGATCAAAGACGAGCTGGCAGTCACGAGCCGTTGTATGCCGTTCGAGCAGGAGCAGATCAGCGATACGTGCGTATGCTGCGGCAGGCCCGCCAAGAAGATGGTATATTGGGGAAGGGCTTATTAAAAGGCCGTTCCGGGTTTGGATGATAAAAAATAAAACGAGGACGTCTGAAAACCGCGGTGTGCAGGCGGGCGCAGACGGAAAGGGGCATTTATCATGAATGTATTAGTTATTAACTGCGGTTCTTCTTCCCTGAAATATCAGTTGATCGACAGCGGATCGGAAGAAGTGCTGGCCAAAGGACTGTGTGAAAGGATCGGCATCGACGGCAGCGCCATCGTGCATCAGCCCAAGGGCGGGGAAAAGATCCGCACGGAGGCGGATATGCCGAACCATACAGCGGCGGTCAAGCTGGTGATCGAGAAGCTGACGGACCCGGCAGTGGGCGTGATCAAATCGCTGGACGAGATAGACGCGGTAGGACACCGCATCGTACACGGCGGCGAGAAATTTGCGTCGTCCGTCGTCATAACCGACGAGGTGATCGCGGCGGTGGAGGAGTGCAACGATCTGGCGCCGCTGCACAATCCCGCCAATCTGATCGGTATCAATTCCTGCCGGGAAATCATGCCGGATGTGCCGATGGTCGGCGTGTTCGACACGGCGTTTCATCAGACGATGCCAAAGAAAGCGTATCTGTACGGCCTGCCGTTGTCTTACTATGAGGATTACAAAGTGCGCCGCTACGGATTTCACGGCACCAGCCACGATTTCGTGTCGAAGCGCGCGGCCGAGATTCTGGGAAAAGACGTCAGGGACTTAAAGATTATCGTCTGCCATCTGGGGAACGGCGCCTCCGTGTCGGCGGTCAAAAACGGAGAGTCGGTTGACACATCGATGGGCCTGACGCCGTTAGAAGGGCTGATCATGGGTACCCGCTCCGGCGATCTGGACCCGGCGATCATTACGTTTCTGGCGGACAAAGAGCATATCAGCGCCGAGCAGGTAATTCATATTCTGAATAAAAAGTCCGGCGTGCTGGGACTGTCCGGCGGCGTGTCCAGCGATTTCCGCGATCTGGCGGAGGCTGCCGCCCATGGTAACGAGGCCGCCCAGACAGCGTTAGAGACATACGCTTACCGGGTAGGTAAGTATATCGGCGCTTACGCCGCGGCGATGAACGGCGTGGACGTCATCGTATTTACGGCGGGTGTAGGCGAGAACAACGCCGAGGCCAGAGCAGCGATCGGCCAGTACATCGGTTTCCTCGGAACGAATATCGATCCCGAGAAGAATAAGCTGCGGGGCGAGGAAGTGATTCTGTCCGACGAGGGCGCAAAGGTTGTGACAATGGTCGTTCCCACCAACGAGGAGCTGGCGATTGCGCGGGAGACCGTGCGCCTGACATCATCCCCAAAAGCGCAGCAGTAATTGTATCCAAGAAAACTCGAATATCTGTGCCGTTATACAAAATGCCGACCACTTGTTTATATTTTTTCAGAACAATATTGCAGTTTTTGTTGAGTTCTTTGTCCCATTTTTGCAGGGAAATATCTTCTGCCGCTGATTTTGTTTCTAAAATGATTGCAGGAGAGTTTAGGTCATCAGGGAGATACCAACCGTCCGGTTTGTCAGTAAATCCTTTGAAACCAAGTTGATTAAATGTTGTGATTTGCTTGGTGCCCTGCTGAATTTATCAAAGCCCAAAGTAATCTTTGCTCCATCACGGACTTGATCTTCGGTTTTATATGATACTTTTGCCATAATATCGCGTCCTCCAATATGGATTTGTCGTAGAAATTTTATTCCCAACTCTGTTTTTCAACGAACCACTTTAAATGAAAAGCTGCATCTTCAAATGTCATTGCAAATGGCTCTGCCAAGAATTCTTTTATCGTTTTCAGCACCGTATCGAAATCATCCGTTTTCGTATCAATCTTCCGACAAAATGCTTTCCATTTCTTTTGCATGGCGTTGTCACCGCCGAAAGCCATGACCTGCTCGAACTGCTCAACAGTGAAGTGGTGCCCACGGTTTTCAAAGGTCCTTTTCAGCGCTTCCGTCAGCGTTGCACCGTCGAAATCGAACTTGTTTGCAAGGTAATAGAGGTCGTAATAATCCTTCATCCGGCTGGAGAACTCCATCAAACTGAGGATCGCATCAAGCTTTTCGGCAACAGTCGTTTCCAACGAATACGTGTTCACAGTCGGTGAGTCAAAATCCGCAAGCTGCGTCGGAATTTTCCGTTTTTCCTGTTTCGGAACGATTACATCACCGAAGCCGAAGTCAATGCCAAACGGTGTTCTGGTATTTTTAATCCGGGCAATCATAGACGCGCCGATTCCAGCGTACTTCTTGGCAATAGCGATTGGAGAGATGTCTTTGATTTCAAATGAAATAAAATCATTGCCGGTTTTCATCGCTATGATTTCTTCCAGTACCACTTTGAGCCGTTCAGGAGTGTTTGGAATCTTTTTAAGCAAGAAATCAACATCAACGGTAACGCGGCTATCAAAGTCCGTAATGGAATAGATGAACAGTCCGCCTTTCAGAACGAGGTTTTCCGCATATTTGGATTTTTCCAGTCGTCGAAGAAATTCTTCTTGGCAGAAAAGCTGCAAACATAGCTGAAAGCTTCTGCCGCTTTCCTTCGCTTTGTTTTTCAAACGCGCCAGCACGGACGCAGCAAGATCAGCCACTCAGCAGCACCTCCATCACGTTCATTACTTTTGTGTATAGCTTCATTTTTTTTGCATACATGGACAAATTGGCGAGATTTTTCTGGTCATCTGCGACATAGGCATTCAACGCTTTGTTGAAGGTTTCATTGTCGAGCTTTGTCCGGTATTTGAAACAGTCGCAAACAGTGCGTTCTCGATCATATGTAGGGAGTATCACACCGTTGAAGTTTTCAACAGTCTTCCCAATTGAAAAATATTCTTTTTGAATGTAATAGGCCCTGACTGGAAATTCTCCGATATTTCCGACTGCTCTGGATGCTGTTCTCGGTACGGCAACAGACCAAGCACGAGGTGCAAAATCGCTATATCCGTAATGAAACAGTGCGGACTCCATGCAAATGATTCCCTGCGGCAGCAGTTCGCGGAGCAACTGTTCTTCTGTTATTTGATCGTTGCCCGGCAATTGATACACCCCACGCCGAACACGTTCGAGAAAACCTTCCTTGCATAGCGCCGCTACATCATATTTTTTTATGCCTACCGCAACAAAGTCGGCGGTTTTAGCAATTCCGCCGTTACCTTTGAGCACATTTTGAGCAATCTCCTTTTGATTCAAATGAGCACCAACTTTCCGCACGCTGCTTTGCGTTATTGTGTGCATTTATTGTAACACAGTGAGTTCTCCCTTGCAATAACTAAATACAAACAATTTTTTATTTTTGCGTGCCGATAATTGAATCTTGACATTTTCAAAGACGAATGGGCATATAATAATTATTAGTGTATTTTTCTGCTCGTTTTCAGTATAATTACAGAGGCAAGTGCTCTCGCACAAGCCCGCCAAAATCAAGCGCCCGTCTCCGATACGGCCGACACGTTTCAGCCGCCGGAAACGAGCTTTTGGTCTTATATTTTGAATTTCTGATTACCGCCGCACCGCCGATGTTGTTGTCATGCTTTATGCGGTGTTGTCATTTAAGAAATTTTTGAATAAATTTTATTGATTATCTTGTCTCTCCAACAATGTTACATCTAATTTTCCGTTATCAGTTCTAGGTAGTGGTTTGTCCGTATATTCGATATATCCTGGCTTTGCACTTTTTCCAATTGTAGATTCTATTGTTTCATTAATCTTTTTTTCAAGTTCTCCCTGATTAAATTTCATGTCATAAACACTAATATGATATTTGGGTAAATACTGCACTTTATCATCAGGGACTTTAGTGACGACTGCTTCACGTATATTTGGGATTTTCAGCAAAAGTTCTTCTATCTGTTCCGGATAAATATTATCAACACCGCAGACAAAATTGCGTTTTTTCCGCCCAACATATTCATATTCTTCATTATCTATGCCGGTTTTTCTTGCTATATCGCCGGTATTGTACCATTTTGCACCATTTTTGTCATACCAAAAAACTTTCCGTGTTTCAGAAGAATTATTAAAATAACCCTTCATCATTCCCGGGCCCTTAACCATTAAATTGCCATATTCGCCAGATTTCACTTCATTGTAGTCATCATCTACAATTTTAGCTTCGACATATGGCACAGTGTACCCAACAGTATTAGGAGTATTTTTACCGCTTAAACATATATGTGTCATCGCCCACATTTCAGTTAATCCAAGGCCATCGCCGATTGAAGTTTGACTTCCTGCATAATGTATAGCTTCATTGGCAAGCCGACGTTTTTGGGGTTTGAAATATTCTCCGCCTGAGGTTGCTTGTTTTAAATTAGCTAAACAGCCTTCTTTTAATAGTGGATGATGAATAAGACTTTCCCAATGAATTGGCCCGCCAGTAGCGCCATGCGCACCTGTTCTAATTAACTCAGCTAAAAACTCTTGTGGTGACATTTTTAGAGTTAATGCATAATTCAAATTATTTGCTAACGCATAATGTAATACCAATCTTCCAAACGCCATATGTCCAAAAGGGACATTTCCTAAATGCACCATACCAGCTTCTAAATGGAATACATGATCCAATGCTTGAACAACACAGTTTAACCCATTTCCAATTAGTTCTACACCCTTATGTACTCCAGTACTTCCACCGGTAAACAAAATATCTGTTGTGTTCTCTGGATTATAGTAATGAACTTGTGTATCACAATTTCCGGATTCATTTATTATTTGTAACAAGTTGTTTTCTGATCCTTCGGCGTCTGGCAAGGATAATGCTTCTTTAGCATCTATAGGAAAAAGTATGGGTGAAATATGCAATTTTTGTGCTGCATCTTTTGCTTTGTCATATATAACATCAATTGAAATGATGCGATTCGGTTTTGTTAATTCTAAATCTCTTTTCATCTTGTATTCATTGTTTAACGGACTAAGCCCTATAACCGTGCAGCCAATCTTGTCTAAAGCATAAAGAAGGAATACGGATTCTGGTGTATTCATGACATTAATTGCCACTTTTTCTTCCGATCTGACGCCAAATTGGTACAAGGCTTTGGCATACTGGTCTATTCTTTCATGCAATTCTTCATATGTTATTTTTCGATTCTCAAAACTCAAAGCTATATAGTTCATGTAGTTACTATTTCGCTTTCTCAAAAAAGCTATTCTGGACTCATTCGGTAAAATCTCTGTACAGTTTTCTTTTGTGTACATATCCATAAAATTAATTTTTTTGTTTTTCATATCTCTATTCATCTACGTCCATCTCCATTATGTTATTTGACATTCACTAAATGTCATTCGTGAATTCATTTTAGCACACTATAGATTACATGACAAGCACTGAATGTCAAAAACGGCGTGGAAGGATTATGGAATGTTTATAAATAAAACAAAAAACGGAAGAAACAACATATGTGGGGAAAAAATAGCTATAATCCGTTCGAGTTTAGGAATTTCACAACGTGAATTGGCAGACCAGCTTCAAATAGCCGGTCTGGATATTGATAAAAATGCAATCCAACGCATAGAAGCTGGTAAAAGATTTGTCACAGATATAGAACTCAAAATATTTTCTAAAGTTTTACATCTTTCTATTGATGAATTGCTTTCGTAAGATTTTCATGGCCAAGTAATTAATGATGTGGGAGGAAAGGCAGTAAGAAAGCCTACAAACTGCGTATCGTCTTTTTCAGGGGGAGAAGCGCATTGGGCGCAACGCTCAGTGCGTCGATCCCCATTGATACAAATGTTTTGGTCAGCGTCAGGTCAGCGCCGGATTCGCCGCAGATGCAGACCGGGATGTGATGTCGGTGCGCGGCTTCGACTGTCATGCCGATCAGCCGGATCAGCGCCGGATGGTGCGGATCGTAAAAGGTGTGGAGCTGCGCATTGTTGCGGTCAAGCGCCAGCGTGTACTGCGCCAGATCGTTGGTGCCGATACTGAAGAAATCCACTTCCTCCGCAAGCCGGTCGGCATCCAGCGCGGCGGCGGGCGTTTCTATCATAATCCCCACAACGGGCTCTCCGCAGGGGATTTTTTTGTCGGCCAGTTCTTGTCTGCATTCTGCCAGCAGCTCTTTGGCGCGGAGAACCTCCGTCACCGAGATAATCATCGGAAACATAATGTGCAGCGTGCCATGGGCCGCGGCGCGCAACAGTGCGCGGAGCTGCACCTTGAACAGATCGGGCTGCCGCAGGCATATGCGGATGGCGCGATACCCCAGCGCGGGATTGTCCTCCGGTTCGAGGGCAAGGTAGGGGCTTTTTTTGTCGGCGCCCAGATCCAGCGTGCGGATAACGATGTGTCCGCGGGGAGCCGCGGCGATGACGTCCCGGTATATTTGATACTGCATCTCCTCGTCGGGATATTCGTGAACATTCAGATACAAAAACTCCGAACGAAACAGGCCGATGCCCTCTGCGCCGCAGTCCGCGGCAGCGGAGATCTCTAGGGGAGTATTGATGTTGGCGTACAGTTTTACTTCGCGGCCATCCCGCGTCACGGCAGGATAGTCACGGATTGCCAGCAGCGCTTCTCTCTTTTTCTGTTCGGAATATACTTTTGCCTGATAGTCACGGATCAGCGTCTCGTCGGGATCGATGATAAGACACTGTTTTTCACTGTCGATAATGGCAAGATGGCCGTCCCAGTCCTCGTTGATGTCGATGTTGATCAGCGCCGGAATCCCCATGGTTCGGGCCAGAATCGCCGTGTGGCTGAAAGGGCTGCCCTGTCGGGTGACGAATCCCAGCAGCCTGTCAGAGTGAAGCTGCACCGTTTCGCTGGGCGATAGATCTTCGGCCATCAGGATAAAAGGCTCCGTGATGTGATCCAGAGCGCTTTCCTTTTTGCCGGACAGGGCGAACAGGAGACGGTTCATCACGTCCTGAATGTCCGCGGCGCGGGCGCGCAGATAGGGATCTTCCATTCCGACAAACTGTTCCCACAAATTCTGTCCCACACTGTAGACCGCGTATTCCGCGGTTTTGCTCTGTTGTATAATGGCGTTCTCCACCGCCGGCCCGAACCGGTTGTCCGCCAGAAGCATACGGTGCATTTCAAAGATATCGGCCTCGGTGCTGCTGAGCTGCGTGGACGTCGTCTGATACAAATGCTCCAACTGCTCCATGCACATCCGGTAGGCATGGCGGTAGCGCGCCAGCTCCGCCTGCGTGTCCGCGGCCACCGCGTCCTTGATGATGTTCTTAATATGCCGGTAGAAGCGGATTGTTCCGATTGCCGGCTCGGAAGAAATGGATTGTCCCGTAACGGTATACATATTCAGCAGTCTCCCTCATTTACACCGATATTCCTATATCCACTTTAATATACGACTCCGCAAAAGTAAAGGAAAAACCTTGACTTTTGGACTGCCGCACCGTACACTTGAATTTGTATATACAATAATGGTATAATATTCGCGAAAGCAATAAGCCGTGCGAATCCGACGGATGACAAAACGCCTGCTTGCAGGCGGTTATGCCAGACGGCGGATTCATAGGGCGCAGCCAGACGATCGAGAGAACACGAAGTGATCTCGAGAGCGTGCGCGGCTTATGGAAAGTAAGTGCGAATCCGACGGATGACAAAATGCCTGTTTGCAGGCGGTTATGCCAGACGGCGGATTCATAGGGCGCAGCCCGACGATCGAGAGAACACGAAGTGATCTCGAGAGCGTGCGCGGCCCGGTATTTCTTACAGTGCGAGGACGGAGAAGAACGATGCAGAACAATCAATCCCCACAGTTTTTGTTTGAACAGACGAATGAGCTGACCAATAGAAAGCATATCCTGATTATCGATGATGATGTGGAGATGCTCAAGACGCTGCGTTATTACCTGCAGGATGCCTATAAGGTTACGGTCGTCAGCTCCGGCAAGGTGGCGGTTGACTTTTTGTTGAAATACACGCCGGATCTTATTCTTCTGGATTACATGATGCCTATGTTTAACGGCGCAGCCGTGCTGAAGATTATCAAGAGCAGAGAAGCGACTAAGAACATCCCGGTCTTTTTCCTGACGGGGCAGACCGACAAGAATACGGTGATAGAATGTCTCTCGCTGAAACCGGCGGGATATATCGTCAAGCCGGTGGCAAAGGACGCACTGTTGGAAAAGATGGCAAAGGCGTTGTCCAAGCCGTGACGAATATACGCGGCGGTACGCCAGAGGGATTGTTGTATGGGGAAGGAAAAAAAAGATAATATTCCGCTCTTTCTGTTTGGGGCATTCTGTTTTTATCTGCTTTATTTCATTTTTATCATTTTTTATCTTGGCACGGACAGGAGATGGCTTGTCGTGCCGCTTGTGTGTTTTGCACTGAGTTTCATTGTGTCCAAACTGTGCCGGAGCAGCCTGAAGATACAGGCGTACACGGTGACGGTTCTGACCTTTATCAATATCTGCGCATACGGCGTGATGCTGCATGAATTTACGGAAGTATTCACCGTATTCTGTGCGGCGGCGTGTCTTATTTCTTTATACCAGTTTTTAAAAGTGAATTATCTGATGATGGGCCTGATCACCGGGTTTATCCTATACAAGTTGTTCTGGGCGGGCGAGGGAAAAGCGTTGCTTGTGCACGACAGTTTTGCCGCGGTGGTGATCCGCATTTTCAGTATTTATGTGGTACAGATTCTGTTGATCCTGCTGATCAGACGGCAGCAGAGGATGCAGGCGGAGATAGAGCAGAAGGCGCAGGAGGCGGAGGTGGCGATCCGGGCCAAGGAGGAGTTTCTGGCCAATATGAGCCATGAGATCAGGACGTCGCTGAATGCCGCTGCAGTAAGGGTGACGAAGGCATCCGAGTCCGACAGGCCTGCGGCACAGGAGAGCGCGGCGCAGGAGGGCGGAGGCCGCCGCCATAGCAAAGAGGAACGCCAGACGACGTTCACCGCGCCCGGCGCAAGGGTGCTGCTGGTGGACGACAACAAAGTCAATCTGAAAGTGGCGGAGGGACTGCTGCGCCCGTATCAGATGAGTGTCGAGACCGCAGAGAGCGGGCTGATGGCGGTGGAGATGGTACAGAACCGGGAGTACGATCTGATATTTATGGATCACATGATGCCCCAGATGGACGGCGTGGAGACGACGGCGGCGATCCGCAGTCTGGGCGCGGAACGGCTGCAGAAGCTGCCGATCGTGGCGTTGTCCGCCAACGCGGTGCCGGGCGCGAGGGAGATGTTTCTGGAAGCCGGCCTGAACGATTTCGTACCTAAGCCGATTGAGGTGCAGACCTTGGACCGCGTGCTGCGCAAGTGGCTGCCGGAGGACAAAGTGATCTCCGAGGGAAGCGGATATCCGGAAGAAGAAACTGCAGAGAAGCCTACCGAGGCGGTTCAGCCGGAGGGCGAGGCGGCGGCAGGCGCCCTGTCGTGGCGGATGGACGGCATCGACACGGCGGTGGGGATGCAGTATGCCGGAAATGACGAAGAACTCTACAGGGAAGTCCTGTCAGATTATATGGATTCCATCGCGGAGCGGGCGGATGCCATCGAGCGCGCCGTGGACGCGGGGGATCTGGAGAACTATACCATCGAGGTGCACGCGCTCAAGAGCATTTCCAAGTCCATAGGGGCGGAGGCGTTGTCCGAGCTGGCCAAAGATCTGGAGATGAACGGCAAGAACGAGGAGTGGGGGCCGATCATAGCGCGCACGCCCATGCTTCTGGAGATGTACTGCGGGCTATATCAGGTGATAGCGCCCTACCACACCGGAGCGGGGCAGGAGGAACAGGCGAAAGAGCCGGTTGATTCGGAGAAACTGCTGACGCTGCTGGAACAGATGGTAGAGAGCATGGAGACATACGATTCCATCCGGGCGGAGGAGCTGACGGAAGAACTGTCGCGGTACGATCTGGAGGAGAGCTGGGGAGAGCAGATGCGGACAGTCGCGGGCGCGGTAAACCGGCTGGACTACGATCTGTGCCGGGAGACGGCGCAGCAGTGGCTTGCGGCGCTGCAGGAGCAGATGCGGCAGGCGGCATTATGAGCGGACAATGAGAAGGAGAGAGGGCATGAAAACGGCAGTATTGGAGAAATTTAAGGAACTGTTCGGCGATACGGACGGCGTTTCCGTTTATTTTGCGCCGGGCCGCGTCAATCTGATCGGCGAGCACACGGACTATAATGGAGGGCACGTCTTTCCGTGCGCGCTGACCATCGGCACTTATGCCGCCGCCAGAAAGCGGACGGACAGAAAACTGCATTTTTATTCCATGAATTTTGAGAAGCTGGGCATCATAGAGAGCAGCTTAGAGGATCTGACGCCGTCGGCGGAGGCGGGCTGGACGAACTATCCCAAGGGCGTCATTTGGGCTTTTGCCGGCAGGGGCATGGCGATGGACTGCGGGCTGGACATTGTCATAAGCGGCAATATCCCCAACGGTTCCGGGCTTTCGTCCTCCGCGTCGCTGGAAGTGCTGACGGGGTATCTGCTCAGGGACCAGTATGGGTTTGATGTGACCAATATCGATCTGGCGCAGATCGGCCAGTATTCCGAAAATCATTTTAACGGCATGAACTGCGGCATTATGGATCAGTTCGCCTCCGCCATGGGCAGAAAGGATCACGCGATCTTTCTGGACACGGCGGATCTGTCTTATGAATATGCGCCCCTGAAACTGCAGGGCGCCAAGATCATCGTGACCAACAGTAATGTGAAGCACTCTCTGGTCAATTCCGCCTATAACGAACGCCGCAGCGAATGTGAAAAGGCGCTGGAGGAGCTGCGGACGGTGATCGATATTCACGGATTGGGCGACATGAGCGAGGAGCAGTTCGAGGCGCACAAGTCCGCGATCCGGAGTGAGATACGGCAGAAGCGGGCCAAGCACGCCGTGTATGAGAACCGGAGGACGATCCGGGCGGTGGAGGCCCTGAAAGCGGACAATATCGGGTTGTTCGGCGAACTGATGAATGCGTCTCATGTTTCGCTCCGGGACGACTATGAAGTGTCCTGCGACGAGATCGACATTCTGGTGGAGGAGGCGTGGAAGATCGACGGCGTGATCGGTTCCCGCATCACAGGCGGCGGTTTCGGCGGGTGCACGGTGAGTATCGTGTCGGACGGAGCGGTGGATCGTTTCCGCACAGAGGTAGGCGCAGCCTATCGCCGGCGCACCGGCAAGACGGCGGATTTCTACGTAGTGGAGATCGGGGACGGCCCGGCGAAGCTATAGGAGGAAGCGATAAGAGAGCGTCCGGCCAAACGGCTTCTGGGGAAGCGCGGACACCGGCAGGACAGAGGAATAGAACACAATAGGCGGGGCATAGCGATGATTCAGGAAAATATTAAAAAACTGGTACAGTACGGCCTGCAGACAGGGCTGATCGAGGAAGCGGACAGAATCTATACGACCAACCGGCTGCTGGAACTTTTCGGACTGGACGAACCGGAAGAAAACGACACGGATGTCACAATGGATACCGGCGAACTGGAGACAGTTCTGTCACAGATGACGGACTACGCATACGAGCACGGACTCATAACGGAAAACAGTATCGTATACCGGGATCTCTTTGACACCAAGATCATGGGCGTCCTGACGCCCAGACCGAGCGAAGTGATCAGGACTTTTGCAAAGAAATATGAGGAGAGCCCGCAGGCGGCGACGGAGTATTTCTACCGGCTGAGTCAGGACACGGACTATATCAGGAGATACCGCATCAGGAAAGATCAGAAATGGGTGGCCGATACCGAGTACGGCGCGCTGGACATCACGATCAATCTGTCCAAGCCGGAGAAGGACCCGAAGGCGATTGCCGCGGCCAAAAACGCGAAACAGAGCGGCTATCCGAAATGCCAGCTCTGCATGGAAAACGAGGGCTACGCGGGCCGCGTCGATCATCCGGCGAGGCAGAACCACCGGATTATCCCGGTGACGATCAACGGCAGCAGGTGGGGATTTCAGTATTCGCCGTATGTGTATTACAACGAGCACTGCATCGTCTTTAATTCCCGCCACATCCCGATGAAGATCGAGCACGACACGTTCTGCAAACTGTTTGATTTTGTAAAGCAGTTCCCCCATTATTTCGTCGGCTCCAACGCGGATCTGCCGATTGTGGGCGGTTCTATATTGAGCCACGACCATTTTCAGGGCGGGCACTATGAGTTCGCCATGGCGAAAGCGCCGGTGGAGAGAACTTTTACGGTCAGGGGATTTGAAGATGTCGAGGCCGGTATCGTCAGATGGCCCATGTCCGTCATCCGCATCTCCTCCGCGGATTCCGACAGACTGACGGCGCTGGCTGACGTGATACTGAATGCGTGGCGCGGCTATACGGACGAAGCGGCCTTTGTCTATGCCGTGACCGACGGAGAACCCCACAATACGATCACGCCCATCGCCAGAAAGCGCGGGGACAGGTATGAGCTGGATCTGGTTCTCCGCAATAATATTACGACTAAGGAGCATCCGCTGGGCGTCTATCACCCCCATGCCAATCTGCATCATATCAAAAAAGAGAATATCGGGCTGATCGAGGTGATGGGGCTGGCCGTTCTGCCCGCCCGCCTGAAAAAAGAAATGGAGCTTCTGGCGGCGGCCATTGTCGGCGGCGCGGACATCCGCGGGGATGCGCTTCTGGAGAAACACGCCGACTGGGTGGAGGAGTTTCGGCCCAAGTACGATAAGATCACAGAGGATAACGTGGAGAATATCCTGCATAAAGAGATCGGCAGCGTGTTCGTGCAGGTATTGGAGGACGCCGGCGTGTATAAGCGGACGCCGGAAGGTCAGGCGGCGTTCGACCGTTTCGTGCAGAGCCTGCATAAATGACGATATATGTAGTATAATCAAGAAAGGCGGAATCTCAGATTCCGCCTTTAGACGCGACGTGCACAGAAGGCACGTGCATAGACCAGATGTGACAGGAGTTTATTGTTTGGGGTGGTCTGTCAATCTGTAAGATGTGCTGTATCATTACAACCCGGAAGGATGCGAGTCATCCAACATATTGTCCAGAAAACGGTAGCAGCTCTGCTGCTGCAGAGGGCTCATCTTCTGGTACAGGGAGATAAGATGCTGGTATTTCTTGAGAAGGTGCATATTGTCCGCCAATAGTAAATCTGCACTCAGACGTTGCTCGGAAAGATAGAGAACATAATCCGTTGAGACATGAAAGAAACGAGATAAACGTATAAGAAGCGTTGCGTCAGGTATAGTCGATTCGTTTTCCAGTTTGCTCACAGTGGCCTGATTGATGCCCAGATATTTTGCGAGGGACTCTTGCGTTAATTTTTTTTCTAATCGAAGTTCCTTGATTCTTGTTTTCATTTGTAATTCCTTCTTACATTGTAGGTTATTTCCGGGCAGAAAATATTTCAATTTGAAATAGAAATATTCCATGGGGAATATTTCGGAATTTGAACCTCTCATAAGAAAATATTTTGCAAAAATCATACATCATCTTGTACCAGTGTGTTAGATGATAACAATATGTTGAATATTACACAATTTCTAAATTATTCATGCGGAAAAGCAGCATTATTTTAGAGAACGTGAAATACAGGAAAGAAGGCGGCGGCTATGACGGACTCTTTTACGTGTATTGATCTGGAAACCACGGGGCTGAATCCCAAGACAGACAAGATTATAGAGATCGGCGTTGTGAAAGTGGAGAACGGCGCGGTTGTGCGGGAGTGGGGCACGCTGGTCAATCCCGGACGGAAGCTGGATCGCAGGATCGTCGAACTGACGGGAATCAGTGACGACCGGCTGACAGACGCGCCGCCCATCGAGGAGGCGCTGCGGACGCTATTGGAGATCGCGGGGGAGGATGTGCTGCTGGGGCACAGTATTCTGTTTGACTATTCCTTTGTGAAAAAGGCGGCGGTGGATCAGAGACTTGTCTTTGAAAAAGAGGGGATCGATACGTTAAAGATCGCCCGCAGATATCTGCCGGAGCTGGAAAGCCGCAGCCTGCCGTATCTGTGCCGGCATTACGGAATCCCCCACAACGCGCACCGGGCGGCGGACGACGCGAGGGCCACCGTGCAGCTCTATTATAAGCTGGCGGAGCAGTTTTATGCGCAGGCGGAAGCGGAGGGCGGCGGCATTTTCCGCCCGAAGAAGCTATGCTATCAGGCTAAGAGAGATACGCCCGCCACGATACCGCAGAAAGAACAGTTATATCGACTGGCGGAGCGGCATAAACTGATATTGGACTATGATGTGGAGAAGCTGACTCGCAGCGAGGCTAGTCGTCGGATTGACCGGATTCTTGCAGAATACGGACGATAGTTTTCTGCATCGCGGATTTCAGGACTTCCGCCATGGGATACAGATCGTCGATCTTTTCGGGAGTGCCCTGCTCCTTATAGATCCGGCACAGAAGACGGTAGGTGGAGCTGACGTCGGAGCCCATGGAGACGGAAAACTCCAAGAGCTTACGGGCCTCGTCCGCATAGCCGTTGTCGTAGAGAAGCTGGGCCCACTGCTGCAGCGTGCGCACCAGCAGCGTGTAGTTCTGGTCGTAGGAGATCAGCAGCTCGATATTGGGCGCGCCGTAGCGCAGCTTCAGGTCGGTATTGCTGATGCCCGTAAAGTTGACGATCGGCAGCTCGCTCAGCGACAGAATGATCTGCTTGTAATCTTCCGCCTTGGGAACGTCCGGCAGAAGCGACATGGGAAACTCATCGACGGGAATCCGGATATAGTCCAGATCATCCAGCGGCTGGCGTCTGGTGTTGTTGGCAGCCTGCTCTTTGGCCCAGAAATCGTCCTGCGGCGGGGTATGGCGCCGGCCTGATATCTTGACGTAGAGCAGGATCGCCGCGGCAAAAAGCAGAGCGCTTGCATTTAAGATCAAATTCATATATAATATCCTTTCAGAAAGCGGAGGATGTATATGCTTAACAGAAGACAAAAAAAACTGATTTCTTCTATTATAATCGTTGTTCTGGTGCTGGCCATGATCGTTCCGTTAATCATCTCGGCACTGTCAATATAATAAAGATTACATTCTCTGATGCAGCACAGTAAATTACTTCGGAAGAATTGCTGAATCTGCGCATATGGTATTATAATCTCTGACGCAGTACAGTAAATCATTTCGGGAGAATTGCGAAGCAATTCTTATTGTATCATATTTTCCCCGCGAGGGCAATTCTGTGTGGGAGGAGGAAGACACGATGCGTAAACTACTGATAACGGCTATCCTGCTGGCTGCCGCGGTTTCCGTCACGGTGATGCCGGTCAGCGCCCGGGAAAAGAAAATACAGGCGGGCATCTATGCGGAAGACATCGATCTGTCCGGGCTGACGCTGGACGAGGCCAAGTCGAAAGTCGGAGATTACGTGGCGTCTTTCGGAAATACGCATATTACGCTGAACGCCATAGACGGCGGGACGATAGAGACTACCGCCGCGGAGCTGGGCCTGAAATGGGGCAATCCCTCCATTCTCGACGAGGCTACCGACTTCGGGCGCGACGGCGATATCTTACAGTGCTACAAAGAGTTAAAGGATCTGGAGCATCAGCAGAAAGTCTATCCCATCGAGATGGATTTTGATAAAAACAAGATCAAGGCGCTGATCGCCGAGAACGCCGGGCAGTACAATCAGGAGGCGGTCAACGCGACGATGACCAGAGAGGGCGGCAGCTTTACGATTCAGAAAGAGCAGGCGGGCGTCAAGATCGACGAGACGGCTTCCGCCGACGCGGTGTACGACTATCTGATGAACAGTTGGGACGGAACGGACTGCGCCGTGGATCTGGTAATCGTGGTGGACGAACCTACCGGCAAGGCCGAGGAGCTGGCCAAGGTGAAGGATGTGCTGGGCACGTATACCACCAGCTTTTCTTCGTCCGGCACTTCCAGAAGCGCCAACGTATCCAATGGCTGCCGTCTGATTGACGGCACGACGCTATTCCCGGGGGAGGAGTTCTCCACCTATGAGGCGGTGTCTCCGTTCAGTCAGGCCAACGGTTATTATATGGCGGGTTCCTATCTGAACGGTCAGGTGGTGGACAGTCTGGGCGGCGGCATCTGTCAGGTATCGACCACCCTGTATAACGCGGTGCTCCTCTCGGAGCTGGAGGTCACGGAGCGGTACAACCATTCCATGATCGTGTCCTACGTGGAACCTTCCGCTGACGCGGCCATAGCGGAATCCTCCGGCAAGGATTTCAAATTTGTCAACAACACCGATTATCCGATCTATATAGAAGGCTCTACCTCTGCCGATAAGCGGATTACGTTTACCATATACGGCGTAGAGACCAGAGACAGCGGCAGGGAAGTCACGTTCGAGAGCGTCGTGCTGGAAAAAATGGTTCCCGAGGAGGAGATCATCTATGCGGACGAGTCCCAGCCGGTGGGATTCTGCTCCGTGCAGTCGGCTCATATCGGATATAAGGCGCAGCTCTGGAAAGTAGTCCGTGAGAACGGCGTGGAAGTGAGCCGGGAGAAGGTCAATAGCAGCACCTATATGAAAGTACCCCGAAGCGCCACCGTGGGCGTTGCGACTGCGGACGAGGGCGCCCGGAATGCGATTATGGCGGCTATCGCCACGAACAGTATCGACGAGGTAAAGAATGTAGCGGGCGCTTACAAAGCAGCGGCGGATGCGGCGGCGGCACAGGCAGCAGCGGCACAGGCGGCAGCGGACGCGGCGGCTCAGGCGGCCCAGCAGCCCGCGGCGGGAGCAGCCCCTCTGCAGTAGACGCAGGCCAGACAGACGAGATGAGAATAGGAAAAGTATCGGAGAATGTGCTGAAACGTTCTGTTTTGAGACAAATCCATATCCACGGCAGTGAAGTGGCGGACGGCGCAGGCATAGGGAAAGACTGCGCCGTTTTATCGTTTGCGGACGGAACGGACACGGTTCTGGCCACCACGCCCGTATCGGCCCCCGCGGATAAGATCTGCGCCTACGCCATTCCGATGGCGCTGAACAATATCGCCGCCGCCGGCGCGGTGCCGGCAGCCGTGATGTTGTCCGTCCTGTTTCCGGAACAGGCGCAGGAAGACGAGCTGCGGCGGATGATGGAGGACGCGCAGGCGGTGTGCAGCCGTTGTCATGTGGATATTGCCGGCGGCCATACCGAGATCGTTCCCGGCATCGGGGAGCCCATCGTTACCGTGACCGGCGTGGGCCGGAGAATCCGCGGCAGCGGAACCGGACGGACGATCGGAGCCGGACAGGATATCGTAATCAGCAAATGGATCGGGCTGGAAGGCACGGCCCGTCTCGCCGGTGAGAGACGGCAGGAACTGCTGGCCAGATACCCGGCGGCCATCATAGACGAGGCGGCGGGTTTCGACCGCTATCTGTCGGTGATCCCGGAGGCCGCCGCCGCCGTGAAGTCCGGCGTCTGCGGGATGCACGACGTTTCCCGCGGCGGCATATTCGGCGCGTTGTGGGAGCTGGCGCAGGGCGCGGGCGTCGGACTGGAGATTGACCTGAAAAAAATACCGATCAGGCAGGAGACGGTGGAGATCTGTGAATTTTTTGAACTGAATCCCTACGAGCTTCTGTCGGGAGGGTGTCTGCTCATGGCGGCAGACCACGGAGACGAACTGGCGGAGACGCTGGAGAGGGAGGGCATCCCTGCGGCGGTGATCGGCAGGACGACCGCCGGAAACGACCGTGTGATTGTCAATGAGGACGAGAGGCGTTACCTCGACAGGCCCAAGACGGATCAGATCTACTGTGCCGCCGTTGGGAGAATGCAGGAAATATCATACGAAATATAATACGATGACAGAACGGAGGAATATGATGAGAGAAGAATTGTTGGCGATTGTAGAGCGGAATAGCCGCATCGACTTAAAGGAGCTGGCGGTGATTCTGGGCGTGGAGGAGATCGACGTGGTCAACGAGCTGGCCGCGCTGGAAGCGGAAGGGATCATCTGCGGCTATCACACGATGATCGACTGGGAGAAAACCTCCATAGAAAAAGTGTCCGCGCTGATCGAGGTGCGGGTGACGCCCCAGCGGGGACAGGGTTTTGACAATATTGCGGAGCGGATCTACAAATATCCCGAAGTGACTTCCGTATACCTGATTTCCGGCGGATACGATCTGCTGGTGACGCTGGAAGGCAAATCCTTAAAGGAGATATCGGGCTTCGTGTCCGACAAGCTCTCCACGCTGGATTCGGTGCTGAGCACCGCCACCCATTTTATCCTGAAGAAATACAAAGACCACGGCACGATCCTCGCGAAGCAGTATGAGGACACGAGAGAGAAGGTGACACCGTGAAAAAGATGTTATCGGATAGCATTGTCGCGCTGAAGCCTTCCGGCATCCGCAAGTTTTTTGATATCGTGAGCGAGATGGAAGACGCCGTTTCGCTGGGCGTGGGGGAGCCTGACTTCGATACGCCGTGGCATATCCGGGACGAGGGAATCTACTCGCTGGAAAAGGGCCGTACTTTCTATACGTCCAACGCCGGCCTGATCGAACTGCGGGACGAGATCTGCCGTTACTTGAAGCGGAAGCACGGCGTTACTTATGATTCCAAAAGCGAAGTGCTGATCACGGTGGGCGGCTCCGAGGCGATCGACATCGGCCTGCGGGCGGTCATCAATCCGGGAGACGAAGTACTGATTCCGCAGCCCAGCTTCGTGTCTTACGAGCCCTGTGCGATCATGGCGGGCGGCGTGCCGGTCATTATCGAGCTGAAAGAGGAAGATGAGTTCCGGCTGACGGCGCAGGAGCTGGAGGCGGCGATCACCGACAGAACCAAGGTGCTGGTGCTGCCGTTCCCCAACAATCCCACCGGCGCGATTATGGAAAGAAAAGATCTGGAAGCGATCGCGGAGGTAATCAGAAAGCACGATATCCTCGTGATGTCCGACGAGATCTATGGGGAGCTGACTTATAAGGACAAACACGTTTCCATCGTGGAGATGGAAGGAATGCGGGAGAGGACGATTCTGATCAACGGTTTTTCCAAAGCCTACGCGATGACCGGATGGAGACTGGGCTATGTCTGCGGCCCCAAGGAAATCATCGCCCAGATGACCAAGATCCACCAGTTCGCCATTATGTGCGCGCCTACGACGAGCCAGTATGCGGCGGTGGAGGCGCTTAAGAACGGAGATGACGACGTGCGCGAAATGTGCACCGCCTACAACCAGAGAAGGCGCTACCTGATGAATGCGTTTCGGGAGATGAAGCTGGAATGTTTTGAACCGTTCGGGGCGTTCTATGTATTTCCGTGCATCAAGGAATTTGGCATGACGAGCGAGGAGTTTGCCAATCGGTTTCTGGAGGAGGAAAAGGTGGCCGTCGTTCCGGGTACGGCTTTTGGCGACTGCGGCGAAGGGTATCTGCGGATATCTTATGCCTATTCGCTGGACAACCTGAAGCTGGCCATCGGCAAGCTGGCGCATTTTGTGGAGAAGCTGCGCGCGGAAAAGAGATGACGCAGCCCGCCGCGGACGCGGCATCCGGCGGCAGCATCACGGACGGAGACGGTTATGCACATAGTTTTACATCAGCCGGAGATTCCGGCCAATACGGGAAATATAGGCCGTACCTGTGTCGCCACGGGTACGGCGCTTCATCTGATCGAGCCGCTGGGGTTCCGTCTGGATGAAAAGTCAGTCAGGCGTTCCGGCATGGACTACTGGGAACGGCTGGATGTGACTAGGTATATGAATTATGCGGAGTTTCTGGAGAGGCATCCGGACGCGAAAGTATGGCTGGCCACGACGAAAGCGAAACGCATTTATACGGACGCCGCGTTCGGGCCGGAGGACTATATCATGTTCGGCAAGGAGAGCGCGGGAATACCGGAGGAAATTCTGGTCGCACATGAGGAGGACTGCATCCGCATTCCGATGTTGGACGGCACGCGGTCGCTGAATCTGTCCAACGCCGTGGCCATTGTGCTTTATGAGGCGCTCCGGCAGAACCGTTTCGCGGGCCTGCAGACGGAGGGCGCGCTGCACCGCCTCCACTGGCGGACCTAGCGGGCTGATCCGGCGGACGGGATTCAGTCGTCGTCCTCTATGTCGGATTTGGACAGGGAAAAGATAAATTCCGTTCCCACGCCCTCGGTGCTGATGACGTTGATATTTTCGCCGTGCGAGCGGATGATCTCCTTGGTGATGGACAGGCCCAGACCTGTCCCTTTTTTGTCTTTGCCGCGGGACAGATCGGACTTGTAGAAGCGCTCCCAGATCAGTTTCAGGTCGTCCTTGGGGATGCCGATGCCGGAATCCTTGACGCTGACGAAGACCTTGCTGTTCTTTTCGGTCGTCTCGATCTTGATAACGGAATTGTTGTGGCTGAATTTGATGGCGTTGTCCAGCAGATTGTAGAGCACCTGCTGGATTTTTTCCATGTCGGCGGTGACGTACATCTCGTCTCCCGTCAGCACGAGCTCTATGGCGATGGTCTTGGCGCGGCAGGTGCCCTCAAAGGACGCGGCCACGCTGCGGATCGTGGTGTTGATGTCAAAATCCGTCTTGTTCAGCATCATGCCCGCGGTGTTCAGGTTGTTCAGCGTCAGGAGGCTGTTTGTCAGCTTGCGGAGACGCTCGGTTTCGTTCAGCACGATCGTCAGATATTTTTCGTGCATTTCGGGCGGAATCGTGCCGTCGATCATCGCCTCCAGATAGCCTTTGATGGAAGTCAGGGGCGAGCGGAAGTCGTGGGAGACGTTGGCCACGAACTTTTTCTGGTCGTCCTCGGAGCGCGCGATTTCGCTTGCCATATAGGACAAGGTTGCCGCCAGATAGCCCATCTCGTCCTCGCTCTCCACGCTGAACTCATAGTGCATATTGCCGCTGGCGTACTGCTCCGTCGCCTTAGTGATCCTGCGCAGCGGGATGTAGACGATTTCCGTAAAAAAGATCAGGATGATCAGCGACAACAGAAACAGGATCACCAGCGTGATATAGGTGATGGTCAGCAGACTGTTGGTTTCCTCGCGGATATCCGCCATGGAAGTATGGATGACCACGTAGCCCTTTACCTTATAATCGGATGTGATGGGGGCGAACACGCTCAGCATTTCCTCGTCAAAAGTGTTAAAAAAGTTGCCGGTGGTATAGTAGGAGCCCTCGGTGATCGTGGGATCGAAATTCTCGATCACGATTTCATTTTCCACATCCAATGGCGAGGAGGAGTCCAGAATCATGCGGCCCGAAGGGTTGATGATCCAGAGGGTGGCGTCCAGATAAGTGTCCAGCGCGTCCAATTGCGATTTCACCGTTTCCAGAGAGATCTCGTTGTTATACAGGCCGCCCGCGTAAGTATTTGCGATCAGGACGGCCTCCCGGTAGAGAGAGTCGGCCTTGCCTTTTTTCAGATGATCCATCGTCATGCTGGACACAAACGTAGCTACGACGATGAAGCCGAACAGTCCGAAGATGAAATAGGCAAGGATCAGTTTCAGATAAAGAGTTTTGCGCATAGTGATACCTATCTCGATTCAAATTTGTAGCCGATCCCCCAGATCGTGGCGATGCGCCATTTCTCATGGTCGTTGATCTTTTCCCGCAGGCGCTTGATATGTACGTCCACGGTGCGGGTGTCCCCGATGTATTCGTAGCCCCAGATCTGATCCAGAAGCTGCTCTCTCGTGAAGACATGGTTGGGCGAGGAAGCCAGAAAATAGAGAAGCTCCAGCTCTTTGGGCGGCATCTCCACCGGCTTGCCCATATAGATCACGGAGTAATTGGTCTGGTTGATGATCAGGTCGGGGTATTCCACGCTCTTGACGTCGGAGGCTTTGGCTTCGGACGCGCCCGGCTTGTAGCGGCGCAGCACGGCCTTTACCCGCGCCACCAGCTCCTTGGAGTCGAAGGGCTTTTCCATATAGTCGTCGGCGCCCAGCTCCAGCCCCAGCACCTTGTCAAACACTTCGCCCTTGGCGGAGAGCATGATGATGGGCAGGGAAGACTTGGAACGGATCTCCCGGCAGACCTGATAGCCGTCGATGCCCGGAAGCATCAGATCCAGCAGCATCAGGTTCGGCTCGAAGCTCTCCACGGCGGTCAGCGCCGATTCCCCGTCGTTGACGATCATCGTCTCGAAGCACTCCTTGGTCAGATAGAGCGAGATCAGCTCGGCAATATTGTTGTCGTCATCCACAATCAGGATCTTCTGTTTGTTTACCATAAGTCGCACACCTCATTTCCGTAGTTTCCACAGGATCAGTCTTTAAATTCCACAATCGTAACGCCCGCGTCTCCCTCTCCGAATTCGCCGAGGCGGTAGCTTTTGATGATCTTATTTTTGCGCAGATAATTGTGCACCGCGCTGCGCAGCGCGCCGGTTCCCTTGCCATGGACGATGCGGACGCCGGGCAGATGCGCCAGATAAGCGTCGTCCAGATATTTGTCCAGCTCGGACAGCGCCTCGTCCACCGTCCGTCCGAGCAGATTGATCTCGGTGGAGACGGAGTAGGATTTGGACATTTTCAGCCTGCCGGAAGAAGACCGCTGCATCCCGCCCGCCGTGATCGTTTCCTCCTGCGTCAGAACGAGATCGTCCAGCGAGACTTGGGAGCGGAGGATGCCGCACTGCACAAAGAGCTTTCCGTTCCTGTCGGGCAGGGAGCTCACGGTTCCCTTTAGCCCCATGGAGAGGATCTTCACACTGTCGCCCAGATGGATCTGGCCGGGCTTTAATGCCTTGTGGGGATGGCTGCCGCTCTTTACCGCCAGTTTGTCGTTCCGCTCGGAGATCTGATCCCGTACTTTCTGGCGGGATTTTTCCAGATCCTTCATGGGGACACCGGCCTCCGCCTTGCGGAAAGTGCGGATCGTCTCGTCCGCCACGTCCTTGGCGTTCTGCAGGATCTCGCGGGCCTCCTCATTGGCCTCCCGGAGAATGCGCTGCCGGGACTGCTCCAGCTTCTCCTGCCGGGCCTCCAACTGCTGCTTGAGCTGCTTGATCTGTTCCTTGTAGGAGTTGATCTCCGCCTGTTCTTTTTCCATCGTCAGCCGGCTCTGCTCCAGATCGGCCAGCAGATCCTCGAAGCTCTCTTTGTCTGCGGCGATATGCCGTCTGGCGTCCTCTATGATGGGCTCCGGCAGCCCCAGCTTGGCGGAGATGGCAAAGGCGTTGCTCTTGCCGGGCACGCCGATCAGCAGCCGGTAGGTGGGCCGCAGCGTCTCCACGCTGAATTCGCAGCTTGCGTTCTCCACTGCATCCGTCGACAACGCATAGACTTTCAGCTCGCTATAGTGGGTGGTGGCCATCGTGCGGATGCCGCGCGTATGCAGAGAATCCAGCACCGAGATGGCAAGCGCGGCCCCTTCCGTCGGGTCCGTGCCGGCCCCCAGCTCGTCGAACAGGCAGAGAGAATTTTCGTCCGCTTCCCGGAGGATGGAGACGATATTGGTCATATGGGAGGAAAAGGTGCTGAGACTCTGCTCGATACTCTGTTCATCCCCGATATCCGCATACACTTCGTCAAAAATCGACAGCTCCGAGCGATCCAGCGCCGGAATGTGCAGCCCCGCCTGCCCCATCAGCGTCAGAAGTC
Source organism: uncultured Lachnospiraceae bacterium (assembly GCA_947630025.1). Classification (GTDB taxonomy): domain Bacteria; phylum Bacillota; class Clostridia; order Lachnospirales; family Lachnospiraceae; genus UBA3282. The sequence goes on along the minus strand of CANRFZ010000021.1, from coordinate 5,378 downwards.
CCACCGTCTTGAGAGAGACGGTCTTGCCGCCCGTATTGGGGCCCGTGATGACCAGCAGGTCAAAATCGTCGCCCAGCCGTATGTCGATGGGAACGACGGTCTTTTTGTCCAGAAGCGGGTGTCTTCCCTGCCGGATCTGAATCCGGCGCGCATCGTTAAAGACGGGCATGGAGGCGTTCTGTTCCATGGCGAGGGCCGCTTTTGCAAAGATAAAATCCAGCGTCGTCATAGCCTCCTGATCCGCGGCGAGGGCATCCGTGTAAGCGCCGGCCTGGGCGCTCAGATCGGCGAGAATCACACCGATCTCCTCCTGCTCCTTCAGCTCCAGCTCCCGCAGTTCGTTGTTCAGATTTACCACGGCGGCAGGCTCGATAAAAAACGTGGAGCCGGTGGAGGACTGGTCGTGCACCATGCCGGGCACCTGACTCTTGTACTCCGCTTTCACCGGAATGCAGTAGCGGTTGTCCCGCATCGTGATAACCGCGTCCTGCAGATAAGTGCGGCAGGAGCCGTTGACCATGGAGGTGAGCTGGGCGTGAATCCGGTTGTTGGCGGCGGCCATGCTCCGCCGGATATGCTTCAGCGCGGGACTGGCGTCGTCGGCGATCTCCTCCTCCGACAGAATGCACCGCCGGATCTCATGAGAGAGCGATGTGACCGGCTCCAGCATATCGAAATACCCGTCCAGCGAATCCGCCGGGGCGTCGTCCCGCTCTCTGCGGCCATAGGACTTGATGCGGTTCACATTTTCCAGAAAATCCGCAATACCGAGCAGCTCCGCCGCGGACAACGCGCTGCCCACTTCCAGCGAGCGGATGCAGAACCCCAGATCCTTATTGCTGCCGAAGGACGTAGAGCCCTTGCGGAACAATCTGCCCAGCGCGTCAGCCGTTTCCGTCTGCGCCTGCAGGATCGCGTCCCGGTCAGTCATCGGCACGAGGGAGGCGGCCAGCTTCCTGCCGGGCGCCGAAGTCGCCCTGTCCGTCAGCCGCTCGATGATTTTATTATATTCCAAAACACGCAGCACTTTGTCGTTCATATCACATTCTCTAATAGCAATAACGAAAATTATCATAGGAGAATCCCGCAGGGATTCTCTCGAGTAAATTGCAAAGCAATTTATTTTTATTATACCATAATCTCTGGTGCCAGTAACGTAAAATTTTTCGGGAGAATTGCTACCCGCCCCCGGAATCCTTTTCTTTACAACAAAGGGGAAAAAAGATATACTTAATGGAGAAAACGACAAAAGGCAGTGCGCATAGGAGCTGGACGGTCAGATGGAAAAAGAACAAAACGCCGCAGGCGGCGGGCCGGTCAAGGAACAGGCGGAATATACGCCTCCGGTGCAGCCCGATTTCCTGCGTGAAAAGATAAAACAGAAGCCGGTCAACAAGAAGAAACTGCTCCGCAGGACGGTGCTCACGGTGGCGATGGCGGTGGTCTTCGGTCTGGTGGCCTGCGTCACATTCCTGCTGCTGGAGCCCGTAATCAGCAACCGCCTGTATCCGGAGGAAGAAGCCGAGGAAGTGAAGTTCCCGGAGGAGACGGTGACGGAGGAGATGAAGCCGGAGGATATGCTGGTGGAGGACGAGCAGGAGACCGCCGTGGAAGTCGTGCAGGCGGAGCTGGAGGACGAACAGATCCGGGAGCTTCTGTCACAGGTTCAGTTCGATCTGGACGATTACCAGACATTGTATGATGAAATGTCCGAGCTGGCGCAGCAGGTAGGCAGATCCGTGGTGACGGTGACGGGCGTTGTGTCGGACGTGGACTGGCTCAACGATATCTATGAGAACGAAGCGTCGGTCTCCGGCGTCATCGTGGCCAATAACGGAAAGTCGGCGCTGATACTCGTCAATGCGGAGACGCTCTACGACGCGGACAGTATCGTCGTCACATTCTGCGATCAGGCGAGGGCCAGCGCGGAGATCGTGCAGAGCGATCCCAACACGGGGCTGGCGGTCATAGCGGTGCCGCTCACGGAGATCGTCGAGGAGACGATGGACGTGATCGACATAGCGGATATGGGAAGCTCCAATAACGGCAATATCCTGGGGCAGCCGGTGATGGCGCTGGGAAGCCCGATGGGAACAGGCGGCTCTCTGGCTTACGGTATGGTGACTTCCGTAGGCGCGGTGGCGGATCAGCCGGACGCCGCCTATAAGATCATCACCACAGACATATACGGAAGTCCCGGCGCCACCGGCGTGCTGGTGAATATGAAAGGCATGGTCATCGGCATTATCGGCAGCACGGGCGGAAACGGCGGTATGGACAATCTCCTGACCGCCTACGGAATCTCCGAACTGAAACGGACGATCGAAAAAATGTCCAACAACCGGGAGATAGCCTATCTGGGCATCCATGGGGCCGACGTGCCGCGGGAAGTGGGCGAGGAGATGGGCGTGCCGGACGGCGGCGCCTATGTGAGATCCGTTGAGATGGATTCCCCGGCGATGGCGGCGGGCATACAGAACGGCGACGTTGTGATCCAGATCGGTGAGACGCCCATCGTCAGCTACAACAGTCTGCTGGACGTGTTGTACGATTCCGCGCCAGACGATACGCTGGAGATGGTACTGATGCGGCAGGGCCGGGAGATGACGGCTGCCGTGACGCTGGGAACGCGGTGAAACGTATCCGCTGGATACAGAAAAGAGGCTGGTTATGAAGTATATCAAAGAGTATAAAGAAGGCGACAAAGTATCCGACATCTATCTGTGCAAGCACAAACAGTCGGCGGTGACAAAGAACGGAAAGCCCTATGAAAATGTGATTCTGCAGGACAAGACCGGAACCGTGGACGCCAAGATCTGGGACCCTAACAATGCTGGCATCGAAGAATTTGACACGCTGGACTATATCGAGGTGTACGGAGACGTAACCAGTTTTCAGGGAGCCTGTCAGGTCAATGTAAAGAGAGTCAGAAAATGCCGGGAGGGAGAGTATAACCCCGCCGATTACCTGCCGGTCAGCAAATATTCCATAGAAGATATGCAGAAAGAATTGGTGGGCTATATCGATAGCATCCGCAATCCCTACTTACAGAAACTGCTCCGCGCCTTTTTTACGGAAGATGCGGATTTCCTAAAGGCATTCTGCAAGTCCTCGGCGGCCAAGACCGTGCACCACGGTTTCGTGGGCGGGCTGCTGCAGCACACGCTGGCGGTGACGAGGATGTGCGACTATTTCTGCACCCAGTACGAAGTGCTGAACCGCGATCTGCTGCTGACGGCGGCGATCTGCCACGACATCGGCAAGACGAAAGAACTGTCCCTTTTTCCCCAGAACGATTATACCGACGACGGACAGTTCCTCGGACATATCGTGATCGGCTGCGAGATGGTGGGCGAAAAGATAAAGAAAATAGACGGCTTCCCGCCGCTTCTGGCCAATGAGCTGAAACACTGCATCCTGTCCCACCATGGCGAATATGAATTTGGCTCGCCGAAAAAGCCCGCTATCGTGGAGGCGGTGGCGCTGAATTTTGCGGACAATATAGATGCCAAAATCGAGACGTTCACAGAACTTTTGGACGGCACGCGGGAAAAAGGCTGGCTGGGCTTCAACAGACTGTTTGATTCCAATGTGCGGGCCACGGCGGTGGAACAGAAATGAACGGACAGAACAGAGTATTTCAAAAAAATGATATCGTCACCGTGACGATAGAAGATATCGGAAACGACGGCGAAGGGATCGGCAGGGCGGACGGTTATACACTGTTTGTCAAAGATGCCGTGATCGGAGATACCGTCGAAGCACGGATCACAAAATGCAAGAAAAATTATGGTTATGCTCGGGTGGAGAAGGTGGCGGCGCCTTCTCCTTTTCGCGTAGAGCCCAGATGCGCATATTACAGACAGTGCGGCGGCTGCCAGCTGCAGGCCATGCGCTATGACAGGCAGCTTCTGTATAAGCAGCAGAAAGTACGCGATAGCCTGCTCCGTATCGGCGGCTTCTCCGCAGAGACGGTTGACAGGATCATGGAACCTATCGTCGGCATGGAAGATCCATGGCATTACCGCAACAAGGCGCAGTACCCTGTGGGAACGAACCGGCAGGGCGACATCGTTACCGGCTTCTATGCCGGAAGAACCCATGATATCATCGCCAATACCGACTGCGCGCTGGGCGCGGAAGAAAATAAGGAAATCTTAGAGCGCATCCTGACGTATATGCGCCGGTACCATGTGTCCGCCTATGACGAACATACCGGCAGCGGGCTGGTGCGCCATGTGCTGATCCGCACCGCCTTTTCCACCGGAGAAATCATGGTCTGCCTCGTCATCAACGGAAAACGGCTGCCGGCGGAGGACAAGCTGGCAGAAGCGCTATGCGGGATGCAGACGGGCAAGCGGCGGGTGGCCGGTATTTCCGTCAGCGTCAACGAAGAACGCACCAATGTCATTATGGGAAAAGAGATCCGCGTGCTCTGGGGCAGCACCCGGATAGAAGATACGATGCGTCTGCTGACGGTGCAGGACGGATCGGCGGGATTCGCGGAGACAGGCAGACAGATTACGTTCCGCATCTCGCCGCTCTCCTTCTATCAGGTGAATCCCCGCCAGACCGAAAAACTCTATAGCATCGCGCTGGACTATGCGGCGCTCACCGGACACGAGACCGTCTGGGATCTCTACTGCGGCATCGGCACGATTTCTCTCTGTATGGCTCAAAAAGCCCGGCAGGTCTACGGCGTGGAAGTGATCCCGCAGGCCATCGACGACGCGCGCGAGAATGCGGAACGCAACGGCATCAGGAATGTCAAGTTTCTGGTCGGCAAGGCCGAGGAAGTCCTCCCCGCCTTCTATGGGAGCGCGGAGAGAGGAGCCGGGGAAGCGGCAAAAGAGAGTGCAGGGACGGATGGCAAGGCCGTATCGCCTATGGCGGCAGATCGGACAGATTTTGCAGAATTGGCTCCGGAGATGAAACATCCCGATGTCATCGTGGTCGATCCGCCGCGGAAGGGCTGCGACGGGAAATGTCTCGAAACGATGCTCGCCATGCAGCCGGATCGGATCGTCTATGTGAGCTGTGACCCCGCGACGCTGGCGCGCGACCTGAAGGTGCTGGCGGCAGGCGGGTATGAGCTGAAGCGGGTGCGGGCGGTAGACCAGTTCGGGATGACGGTGCATACAGAGTGCGCGGTTATGATGCAGTATTGTGGAAAAGAGAAGATAAAGTAAGTTTTTTTGTTACTGTTTCATGCCTTGCTTTGCCTTCTGTTGATAATATTTCGGTATGCCGATATAATATATAGAGGAGAGGGGCAATGGTAGAAAGGTTATTAAAGAGACGGAACATGACAAAATACCGACTTGCGGTAGAAGCAGGTATTCCTCACGCTACACTGAATGATATATGCAGCGGAAAAA
>CANRFZ010000020.1 GCA_947630025.1 uncultured Lachnospiraceae bacterium | reverse complement strand
CGCCACCTCATTACTGACTATGCCTCTGCTGCAGCAGATAATCAGTTTTTTTGAAACATCTGTTTTATCACTGTTTACAATCTCCTCCGGCTTGATTGCCACAGCTCCCGCTATCGCTCCATGATCAATCTCTATCTGACTGCGAATATCTATGATCTGATAGGTGCTTTCATCCATCTTTTTCATTTCTTCCACAGAAATACCCATATCAATCCCGCCCCATTTCTTCGCTGCACAAATCTTTTACGACTTCGCCCGCGATGATCAATCCTGCCACAGACGGCACAAATGCTACGCTGCCCGGAATATCCCTTCGTTCTGTGCACTTATGTTTTGCGCCGGGCGGACAAATACAGTTCGTCCTGCAGCTGATAGACATATCATCAAGCGGTCTTATCGGTTTTTCTTCGGAATATACCACCTTTAACTTCCTTACGCCTCGCTTTTTCAATTCCCTCCGCATGACTTTCGCCAACGGACATACTTTTGTTTGATAAATATCAGCGACCTTAAACTGACTGCCGTCCAATTTGTTTCCGGCTCCCATACTGCTGATGATCGGTATATTTTTTTCCTGCGCCTTCATCACAAGTTCAATTTTAGCAGTAACCGTGTCTACTGCATCAACAATATAATCATACTCATGAAAAGGAAATTCATCTGCGTTTTCGGGCAGGAAGAAACACTTATGTACGATTACCTGCGCATCCGGATTGATTTCAAGTATCCGGTCTTTCATCACGTCCGCCTTATATTTTCCTACTGTTTTTCGTGTGGCAATAATCTGCCGGTTCAGATTTGTCAGGCAGACCTTATCATCATCAATCAGATCAAATGCCCCGACGCCGCTTCGTACAAGCGCTTCACAGACATATCCTCCTACGCCGCCAATACCAAAAATGGCAACTTTTGAACCGGATAATTTATTCATCGCCTCTTTTCCAAGCAATAATTCTGTTCTTGAAAACTGTGTGAGCATCTATGTGTCTCCCCTTATTATTGTGCCATAAAAAACGGCGGATGCCATGCACCCGCAAATCATCCATTTACCCAGTAACCTATAGGCTTTATTATAATATGCGATAAATTCTTGTCAATTGGTTTCTTTCTGCAATTTATCATTTTTTCCCAAACGATCAGAATCTTGTTGACAGGCAGAAACTATTGTGGTAGTGTGTGAATGTAAACTATTGTGATAGTGTGGCAAGATGAAAGGATAAAAAATGGCAATCAAGCTCTTTGATTCTGAACTGAAAGTTATGGGCGTTTTGTGGAAAGAGGGCGACGCCACCGCAAAACAGATCTCTGACATTCTCAAGGCGGAGATTGGCTGGAACATGAACACGACTTATACCGTCATTAAGAAGTGCATCGCAAAGGGGGCCATCGAGCGCAGTGAACCGAACTTTCGATGCCATGCGCTGATTACCAGACAGGAGGCGCAGGAGGCGGAGACGGACGAGTTGATCGGTAAGATGTTTGACGGCTCTGCCGACAAGTTGTTCGCTTCTCTTTTGGGCAGACGGAAGCTGACCGCAGAGCAGATCGCAAAACTCCGGCAGATTGTCGGTGATCTGGATGAGGAGGAGGACGCATGAGCCTATTGGAAATGAGCCTTTCCGGGGCTGTGATGATTTCGGTTATTGCCGTCATTCGCGCTCTGGCAGTCAACCGTCTGCCGAAGAAAACCTTTTTGGCACTGTGGGGCATTACGCTGATGCGGCTGCTAGTCCCCTATTCCGTTCCCTCCGCGTGCAGCGTGTACTCACTGCTTGGCAGAGTTCTTTCTCCGGCAGAGACAGGGCCGCTCAGAGCCGGCGCTGCCGCGGTTCAGCCGGCCAGTTTACCTGTGCCCGGCACCGGCCCAGTGCCTTCGGCTTCCGCTGCTCCGGCTGCTTCTCTGACTGTTCCGCCCTATCGATTGGTATGGATGGCCGGCGTGTTGGTCTGTGCCGCGTTCTTTGCAATAGCCTATCTGAAATGCCGCCGGGAGTTCCGGGAGGCGCTGCCCATGGATTGCGGTTTCGCGCAGGACTGGCTCAAAGAGCACCCTCTCCGCCGCACGATCCGGCTTCGGCAGTCGGACAGGATCTCCGCGCCGCTGACCTACGGCGTATTTTGCCCGGTGATTCTTCTTCCGAAGAATATAAACCGGGAGGACGAAACGGCTCTGGCGTATGTGCTGGCCCATGAATACATCCATATCCGCCGCTTTGATGCGGTCACAAAGATGGTGCTGGCCGCCGCGCTCTGCGTCCACTGGTTCAATCCGGCGGTGTGGATTATGTATGTTCTCGCTAACCGGGATCTGGAATTGAGCTGCGATGAGGCGGTGATCCGCCTGTTCGGAGAACGCACAAAATCGGCCTATGCCATGACGCTCATCCGCATGGAGGAAAAGCGAAACGGCCGGCTCCCCTGTGCAACCATCCATTTCAGCAGACACGCGATGGAAGAAAGGATAATTGCAATTATGAAAATAAAAAAGACTTCCTTAGCTGCCGTGATTGCGGCTGTGGCTTTGGTTGCGGGCGTCACTACGGCGTTTGCCACTTCCGCACCGGGAGAAGGCGGGAACAGTGTTCTTGCCCGGAATAGCACTGAAATATTTCGAGGCACCTTAGATATGGATGCGGAAAATGCAAAACTCATCGCAAATTCCAAGTGGTTTCCGGATTATGAACAGTACGGCCTCAGTTATGACGCACAACAGGAGGTTCTGTCGTATAATGGCCAACTTATAAGTATTTTCCACGATGAAACGGCTCCCGGCGTATACACGCATATCGCCTTTAGCCAAGGGGCTATTGAGATTGAAGTAAAGAGGAATGCCGACTGGGAAATAGTCGGGCTGATCGAGCGTTCTACCTCGACAACCGAAGCAGCCGTGCAGGAAAGCTCCTTAGTGCAGACTTCTTCGACAACCGAGACCTCCGGGCAGGAAGGCTCCCCAGAGCAGACTGCCGTGGCTGACCGCACAATAGCATCAGCGGATTTTCATGAACCGACACGCGATGAACTGCTCGCTGCATACGGAGAATTTGGAATTTCCTTTGACGCTTCCGGCAAAATGCTATATCAGAACAAACCGGTTCGCTGGTTTGCGGACTTTGTAGAGCTGGAAGAAGGCGCATTGGCAACCCGGTATGTCTATCGGAATGACGAGGGAACAGAATATATCCATACAGTCCGTAATCGGATTGACAATGGTGACGGCAGCTATGATCCGTTCGGCCCTCTGCTGGAAATTGTGCCATGGGAAAGCGGAGAGCGCGACGATTTCGGCTTTCTGTTTCAAGGCAGTCAGATCAATGAAACCGCTGAAGCCATCGGTAATGATCATGCAGACGGTGACACCAACGCAAAGACAACAACCGCTGAAGCAATCGGTAATGATAGTGCAGCCAATGACACCAATGCAAAGACGTTTCCTGAAATCTTTGAAAAATACAGTGCTTTTGGAATCGAATATGTGGAAGCTGAAAATGCCAGCGGAGCCGGAAATATTTATTATCATGGGCAGCTTGTAAACAGCTTCGCTGACATTTCACCCGATGGCGGAGCATTCACCTTTCATTCCGCAGACGGCGGAGCAATCGATGTGCAAACGATTTACGACGCTGACGGAAATTTGACAGGCGTAGAACAGAAAAATTAGGTTCTGCCGCTCTCCGCGCCCGCCAGCAGTCCGGCTCTCTGCAGAGCGATCATAATCATCGGAATCAGAATGATCTGAATGATGATCCCGGGAATGGCATTCAGGAACGCGCCTGCCAGAAATGCCTGCATCGTAAAAGCATTTCCCTCCATGCCGTACAATGCGATGCTGACCGCTCCCCACGCCACTCTCCCGGCGATCATGGCGGTCAAAAGACTTACATAGAGATACGGAATCTTTTTCGGCAGTCTGGCATACAAAAGGCCCGTCGTCAGGCCGTACACGCTCAGCTCTACGGCCATCGCCGCCGCAGTGGGCATCATCGGCGGCATCCCGAACATAACGCTCCGCAAGAGCGGCACGATCAGCCCCACCGCCAGTCCGTACTGCCAGCCGCAGATGAATCCGCACAATAGTACCGGTATGTGCATCGGCAGGATTTTATTGCCGAGCTGCTGGATCTGTCCCGTCAGGAACGGCAGCACCATTCCCAGCGCCAGAAAGAACGCCGCCAATACAAGTTTCCGTGTCTGTTTTGCAGTGTTTTGTTGAGTCAATTCAAAATCCCTCCATTCGTTTTTTCCCTTCGCTTTTGCGCTTTTTGCGAGCACAAAAAAAGAACGCAACCGATATCTCCATATCCGATTACCTTCCTGATAATATTAGACTATATTCTTTCGAGTAAATTGCGAAGCAATTTACCGAGTTAATTGCGGAGCAATTTACTCATGTTGATTGCGGAGCAATTTACTTATGTTAATTGCGGAGCAATTTACTCATGTTAATTGTGAAGCAATTTACTCATGTGTATAAAATGATATCTTCCGCTTTTCAAGGCGCTTGACGCCTTCCGAACGGCTTCTGCCGCTCCCTGCACGCATCGGCGTCTGTGCGACGCTACGGATGCGCTCTTTTCACATTATAGAGGATTCTTTCTTCCCTGTCAAGACACGATAACTATCCGCTCAGGCTTCTTCTCCTTTAGACACGCCGGGCAACGTGGAGTCGCGGAAACACAGTTCGTAGCCCAGCAGCGTTCTGCCGCCGCTGCCGCCGATCTTTTCATCAACTCTCCTTGTGTGCTTTCCGCCGCCGCTGCTTCTCTCCTCTGCCTTTCCGCCGCTTCTCTCCTCCGCTTTCTTACGAACATTTTTCTCACCCCACGCGCCATCCTGCGCGCCGTCCAGCATACGCAAAAGCAGCCTGCACGCCCCCGCGCCCAGCTCCTCCACATCAAACCGTATAGAAGTGATGGACGGAAGATGGCTGGTCAGCATGGCGCTGTCGTAAAAGGAAGCCACCTGCACCCGGCCCGGCACGTCGATCTGCCGCTTCTTCAGCGCGCTGAGCACGCAGCCGCACAGAAAATCATCCATACAGACGATGCACTCCGTGTTTTCCTCCAGCAGCCTGCCGACGGTACGGTCCACCTCATCGCTGTCGTTTACATTCATCACCACGCGCCCGCCGTCCGGCAAGTCCGCGTGTCCCGCAAAAGCATCCTCGAATCCGCGCAGCCTGCTTATGTTTACCACATGGCCCTCGTTCCCGCCGATCAGCGCGATCCGCCGTATGCCGTTGGCCAGCATCCGCGCCGTCAGCTCGCGGCAGGCGCTTCTGTGGTCGTTGTCGATCTGCACGACGTTGTCGTCCTCCGTGCTGCCGATGGCCACAAAAGGGATGCCCTGCTCCTGCAGATACCGCATCGGCGCGTCCTCCACCAGCGTTCTCGACAGGATCACGCCGTCGATCTTGCGGTTGGCCACCGCCCGCTGCAGCTGCGTGATATCCTCCTCCGTCACCATCGAAAGCAGCACGTCGTATCCCGCGTCGGAAGCCACCCTGCTGACGCCCAGCATACATTTCTGGAAAAAGGGAAGCTCCGCGATATTGTAATCGCCCGGCAGCACGATTCCCAGATTATAAGTCTTGTTCTGCGCCAGCCCCTTGGCCACCACATTGGGCCGGTAATTGTGCGCCTCGATATATTCCAGCACTTTTCTGCGCGTCGCATCGCCGATCCTGCCTTTGCCGGAAATCGCCCTTGACACGGTAGTCTTAGATACGCCTAATTCTTCCGCAATATCGCCGATCGTCAGATTCTTTTCTTCCATTTGCCGTTGTGATTCCTTTACATTCTATTTTGACTATCTTAGTCAATTTAATTGCTATACATCGTACACAAGGCGCGCCCATGTTCCCAACCGCAGCGCCTCTATATCATAGCCCCGCACCATCCTGCAGCAGCACTACACCGCCACATCACAAGCCTGCACTATCCTACAACATCCCCGCGCGCCGCATCACAAGTCCCCACTACCCTATAGCAGCCCCTCACCGTCTTCGCACAGACCTCGCGCGCCTCACACAAAAACCTCTTGCGAACCCATTCTTCCTATGCTATAATATTTCACGGCGGTTCTGTAAGCCGCAGGCGGTTGCGCCGCCACAGAGAAATAGGGGCATAGTTCAAAGGTAGAACAGTGGTCTCCAAAACCATCGATGTGGGTTCGATTCCTACTGCCCCTGTCCGGAAGTGAGCGAAAGCTCACTTTTTTGTTTCCGCAAACTGGCTATTGTAGAGCTGCGCGTAGAAGCCGTTCTGCTGCAGCAGCGCCGCGTGGCTGCCCTGCTCGACGATATTGCCGTCCCGCATCACCAGTATCACATCCGCCTCTCGGATGGTGGATAGCCTGTGGGCAACGATGAAGCTCGTCCTGCCCTGCATCATCGTGGCGAACGCTTTCTGTATTCTGATCTCCGTCCGCGTGTCGATGGAGGATGTGGCCTCGTCCAGAATCAGCATCGGCGGCAGACATAGCATAACACGTGTAATGCAAAGGAGCTGCTTCTGCCCCTGAGACAGATTTCCGCCGTCTTCCCCGATCTCGGTGTCGTACCCCTGCGGCATTCTTCTGATAAAACTGTGGGCGTGGGACAGTCTGGCTGCCGCCTCCACTTCTTCGTCCGTGGCGTCGGGTTTTCCCATCGTGATATTGTCGCGGATCGTCCCCGATCTGAGCCATGTCTCCTGCAGCACCATTCCGTAACCGGCCCGCAGGCTGCTCCGCGTGATATGGCGGATATCCTCGTTGTCCACGCAGATGCGCCCGGTATCCACATCATAGAACCGCATCAGCAGATTGATCACCGTCGTCTTGCCGCAGCCCGTAGGCCCCACGATCGCAACGCGCTGCCCCGGCTTCACCGCCAGATTGAGATCCGTGATCAGCTTTCTGTCCGGCACATAGGAAAAGGAAACATGATCCAGATCCACCCTGCCCTCCGCGTGCCGCAGGCTGACTGCATCGTCGGCGTCCGGAATCTGTGCTTCCTCGTCGATCAGTTCAAAAATCCGCGCGGCACAGGCGATGGCGTTCTGCAGCTCGGTCACGACGCCGGAAATCTCGTTAAAAGGTTTCGTGTACTGGTTCGCATAAGTCAGAAAGCACGAGAGCTGCCCCACGCTGATGCCGCCGCGGATCGCATAGAGCGCCCCCGACACCGCCACGCCCGCATAGACCAGATTGTTGACAAAGCGGGTGGACGGATTGGTCAGCGAGGAATAAAAGATCGCCTTCAGCGAGCATTTGCCGAGTCTGCCGTTGATCTCATCGAACTTTTCCAGCGCTTCTTTTTCATGGGAAAAAGCCTGCACCACTTTCTGATTGCCGATCATTTCCTCGATCAGCGCGGTCTGTTCGCCCCTCGTCTCCGACTGCAGCCGGAACATACGGTAGGTTCTGCCCGCGATAAAAGCCGCCACAAAAAACGACAACGGCGTGATCAGCACCACCACGCAGGCGATCCACACATTGACGCTGAGCATAAACCCCAGCGTTCCGATGATCGTCATCACACCGGTAAAAAACTGGGTAAAGCCCATCAGCAGCCCGTCCGAAAACTGATCCACATCGGCGATCACGCGGCTGACCACCTCGCCGTAGGAGTGGCCGTCTATATACTGAAACGGCAGGATTTCGATTTTGCGGAAGGCCTCGTTCCTGATATCCTGCACGATGCGGAAAGCCATCTTGTTGTTGCACACGCTCATGATCCACTGCGCCGCCGCCGTCGCCGCAATCGCCAGCGCCATCGTCCGCAGAATGCGGAATACGCCGTCGAAATCCACCTTCCCTTTCTCCACGATCAGGTCGATGACTCTACCGGTCAATATCGGCAGATACAGTGTCAGCACTACGGTCAGCGCCGCCGTCACTATCGACAGAGCCAGATAAATCCAGTATTTTTTTATATATTGCCAGACTCTCGCCAGCGTCCTTTTTTGACTATATCGGTTAATATTTCTGCTCATGCCGTGCCGTCTCCTGCTGCTCTGCTTATGCCGTGCCTGTCTGCATCCCTGCTCATGCCGTGCCGCCCTCTATGTCTTCTTTCGGGTATTGGGAATAGTATATTTCCTGATAGACGCCGCACCTTGCCAGCAGCTCATCATGGGTGCCGATATCCACCGCTTCCCCGTCGTCCAGCACGAGAATCTGATCCGCCTGCCGGATCGAAGAAGTCCGCTGAGATACGATAAACACGGCAGCGCCGCCGTCCATCCGCGCCAATGCCTGCCGCAGCGCCGCGTCCGTGGCATAGTCCAGCGCCGAGGCGCTGTCGTCCAGAATCACGATCTCCGGCATCCCCACTAACGCCCGCGCAATCGTCAGACGCTGCCGCTGCCCTCCCGACAGATTTTTGCCGGCCTGCGTGATGCGGAAATCCAGTCCGCCCTCTTTCTGTTCCACAAAATCCCTGGCCTGCGCGATCTCCAGCGCCCGCCAGATTTCTTCGTCGGTGGCGTCCGGGCAGCCCCAGCGCATATTGTCGCGCACCGTTCCCTGAAAAAGAACCGCCTTCTGGGGAACGACTCTGACCTTGTTCCGCAGCTCCTCCATCGTGTACTCCCGGACGTCTCTGCCGTCAATCCGCACGCATCCCTGCGTCGCGTCGTAAAACCGCGGGATCATATTGACCAGAGAAGTCTTTCCGGAACCCGTTCCGCCGATGATACCCATCGTCCGGCCTCTGGGTACCCGGAAATCAATATCCGACAGGGCATCCTGACAGCTTCCGGCATACCGCAGATGCACATGGTCAAATTCCACGGCATACGCCGCTGGGCTATCGCCCCCGCTCCGAGGCGTCTCCGCCCACGCCATAGACGAGCGGATCTCAAAGACGCCCTGCACGCGGTGGGCGCAGGCAAACGCCTTCGTCACCGTGATAATCAGATTGGCCAGCTTCACCAGCTCCACCAGAATCTGCGACATATAGTTGACCAGCGCCACCACCTGTCCGCGGGTGATCGTTCCCTCGTCCACCCGCACCGCGCCCGTATATAGCAGTACAATCGTGGCGACATTGACGATAACATAAGTGACCGGATTGGTCAACGCCGACAGTTTTCCCACATAGAGCTGCATATGCGCCAGCGCACTGTTTCTCTGTTCAAACTTTTCCGTCTCCTCCTGTTCCTTGTTAAACGCGCGGATCACCCGCGCGCCGGTCAGGTTCTCTCTGGTGGCGCCCAGCACTTTGTCCAGCCCCGCCTGCACTTTCTTATACAGGGGCATCGTGATCAGCATGATGCCAAATACGACCACCGCCAGCAGCGGAATCGTCACGACAAAAATAAGCGCCGCCTTCACATCGATGGTAAACGCCATAATCATCGCGCCGAAGACGATAAACGGCGACCGCAGGAACAGTCGCAGCACCATATTGACGCCGTTCTGCAGCTGGTTGACATCGGAAGTCATCCGGGTGATCATCGTGGATGTGCCCAGCGTGTCGATCTCCGTGTAGGACAACCCCTGAATATGGGAAAAGAGCGAATGGCGCAGCTCCGTGGCAAACCCCACCGCTGCTTTGGCGGCATAGTACTGCGCCGTGACGGAGCAGATCAGCCCGATCACGCCCAGCGCCGCCAGCAGGCCGCCCATGCGCAGCACAAACGCCGTATCTCCTCCCGGAGCGCCCGCCGCGCCGCTTCCGATTCCGCGATCGATGATGGCCGCCATAACAAGCGGTACGAACAGTTCAAATCCCGCCTCCAGCATTTTAAAAAGCGGAGCGAGCACCGTTTCCTTTCTATAAGGTTTTAAATAAACCAGCAGCTTTCTCATGCGCCGTTTCCTTCACTTGTCGTCATTTTCGGAATATTGCCTGTTTCTATGCGCCGCGCACATTTCCGCACCGGCCCATCCGATACACCGCTTCTGCAGGAATGCTCATTCCGGTATACCGCACTTCTATTCATACCACAATATGACGCCGCGGTCAATCCGCAGACAAAAGCAGCAGTCAGGATAGACACCCTCAACTGCTGCTGTAATGACGACTGTTCACTGTATGCCTAGCGGTACGGATCGGTCTGCACCGTGATCTGTTCGCTGATGTTTCTCACCTGTTTGGACGGCGTATAGTCCATGCCCGGATATAGCATCTCGTGAAGCGCTATGACGTTCTGCTCCAGATTATCGGGAATGACGCAGCTTCCCTTGCTGCCGATTGTGGCGCCGCCCCTGCTGTTTTCAAACGGAAAACCATCGCTGGCGACCACGTTGTAACCCCCGACGCTCCCCAGCATATCCAAAATCTCGTTGACGTCCAGCGAAGTCTGTATCTCCGGCAGAATTGCATTGACCATATCGGTCAGTTCACCCACCGTCGCCCCTTTCGCCTTGTCCATCATGGCGGATAACACATCCCGCTGCCGTTCGGCGCGCCTAAAATCATTTCCCTGCGTGTACCGGATGCGGCAGTAAGCCGTTGCCTGCAGGCCGTTTAACACCTGCCGCCCGGTGTGCTCCACCGGCGTATACTCTATCCCTAATTTCTCGGACATCGTGAGCTGGTAGTTATTCAAATGCTTGATCTCCTCATCCGTAACGTCCATCTCCACGCCGCCCAGCGCGTTCACCGCGTCGATCAGCCCGCTGAACCCTACCGTCACATAGTCCGTGATATCCAGATCCAGATTGGTGTTCAGCATATTGATCGCCTGTTCGGGGCCGCCGTTGGCATAGGCCGTATTGCACTTGTTGTAGCTGTCGTTTCCCAGATTCAGATACGTGTCCCGGAAGACGGAAACCAGCTTGATCTCCTGCGTATCCAGATTGATGCTCGCTATGATGATGGTATCGCTTCTGGTACCCCGGCCCAGCTCCCCGTTGCGCGAGTCCACGCCGAACAACGCGATGTTGCGGTACCCCTTGATTTCGGGATTTCTCGTCGTCTCCACCTGCTTCGTCTCGACGACTTCTTCGTTGATGATGATATCTTCTTTGTTGATCTCCGTCCGCTGCACATCTTTTGTGGCGGTCAGCACCACATACAGGACCAAACAGGCCACCGTTAAGATAAAGACTTCCAGAATGATAATCGGTATGCTTTTGGCCAGTTTATGCTTTTTCTTTTTTGTACCCTTTTGTGTCTTAGCCATGTTTTCTGCCGACTCCCCCGCCATTTAAAAATCTGCTATTGTAATCCTGACAATACATCTTGTCCATTCTAGCACAAGAGGGAGAGTTTGAACATAGATATTACTCATTTGTTAACAAATTGTTAAAAACTGTCACATTTTCGTCATATTTTACAATTTCTCAGATCATAGCTGCCTATAGCCTTTCGGAGTTTAGTCTTTCTTTTTTTCTTTCTGTTTATGCTTCTTTTTCTGCTTTCCCTTTTTTATTCTGACGCTTAGATGAGATCGATGGCGTCGCGCACGTTCTGTACGCCGATGACCTTGATTCCTTCCGCCGGCCTGATCCGCTCACTGTCCACCCGCGGCATCACGCAGGTCGTAAAGCCCAGCTTGGCGGCCTCCGCCAGCCGCTGCTGCGCCATAGATACGCCGCGGACTTCGCCGCTCAGACCGACTTCGCCGAAAGCGATCAGCCTGTCGTCGATCACCCGGTTGCGAAAGCTGGACACCACCGCCATGGCGATTCCCAGATCGATGGCCGGCTCCTGAATGCGCAGGCCGCCCGCCAGATTCACATAGGCGTCGCAGTCCGACATCTGCACGCCCAGCCGCTTTTCCAGCACCGCCATCAGCAGGTTCACGCGGTTAAAATCGGTGCCGATGGCCTGCCGTCTGGGGATGCCGAAGCTGCTGCGGCACACCAGCGCCTGAATCTCCAACAACATCGGTCTGGTTCCCTCCATCGAGCAGGAGACCACGGAACCGCTGGCCCCCTCCGGCTTGCCGCTCAGCATAAACTCGGACGGGTTGGGCACTTCGACCAGCCCTTCCTCTTTCATCTCGAACACGCCGATCTCGTCCGTGGAGCCGAAGCGGTTCTTGACGCCGCGCAGGATGCGGTAGGAGGCGTGCCTGTCGCCCTCAAAATAGAGCACCGTGTCCACCATATGCTCCAGCACCCGCGGCCCGGCCACAGTGCCTTCTTTGGTCACGTGCCCCACGATAAAGACAGAGACGCCCAGCCCTTTGGCGAGCTGCAGCAGGAGGTTCGTAGACTCGCGCACCTGAGAGACGCTGCCCGGCGCGGAGGAGACTTCCTCATGATACATCGTCTGGATGGAATCGACGACCGCCATATCCGGCATCATATTGCGGATCACATCCCCGATCACCTCCAGATTCGTCTCACAGAGCAGCTTCAGGTTGTCCGAAAACTCGCCCAGCCTGTTGGCGCGTATCTTGATCTGGCGCAGGGATTCCTCGCCCGATATGTAGAGCACCTTGCGGCCATCCGCCGCCATGTGCCGGCACACCTGCAGAAGCAGGGTGGATTTGCCGATGCCGGGATCTCCTCCCACCAACGTCAAAGAGCCGGGCACGATACCGCCGCCCAGCACTCTGTCCAATTCCGCCATATGGGTACTCATACGTTCGTCTTCCCGTATGCTTACTTCCGACAGACTGGCGGGGCGTGCCGCGCCGCGGACTCCGACGCCTGCCGCGCCCGTTCTTCCGGGAAAGGCGCTTCTGCCCCCGACACGCTCCTCCACCATACTGTTCCATTCTTTGCACGCGGGGCACTGTCCCAGCCATTTGGAGGACTCATGCCCGCAGTTTTGACAGTAAAAAACCGTCCCTGTTTTCGCTTTAGCCATGTTTCACGATCTTGACCGTTGTCTCGCCGGCATTTTCCAACTCCACGCTGATGCTCAGCTTGC
Source organism: uncultured Lachnospiraceae bacterium (assembly GCA_947630025.1). Taxonomy (GTDB): domain Bacteria; phylum Bacillota; class Clostridia; order Lachnospirales; family Lachnospiraceae; genus UBA3282. Next base: position 33,998 of record CANRFZ010000020.1, on the reverse strand, counting down.
CGCTCAGATTGGTCTTCATCGTTCCGATATTGACGCCGCCGACGGTCACACTGTACTCCGCGTCTTCCTTCAGTCCTACTGTGATCTGCGCGTCCTCGTCGCCCTCCACGGTAAAGGTGACGCCGTCCTCCGTCTCCCGGAAATCGGTAACGCCGGTTCCGGGCTCCGACTCATAGGCGAACATCCCGTTCTTTTCCAGCTTGGTCAGCTCCTTAAAGGTCTTTACCTTATACAGATCCCCGCCGTGCTCGTAATCTTCCACCTTTGCCTTGGCGTCCAGTTTGTAATTGCCGAAACTGATCGCGCCGTCCGGCTCGCTTCTCAGCAGCTCCTCTACAACAGCCATTGATTTTTCCTCCCAAATGTCAGTTCTTTTTATCCTCGTGCACCGTAAAGGTAACTTTCTTGTTTTTCAGCCCCGCCGTAACCCTGCAGCCGCTCTTTACGCTGCCCTGCAGGATCTCCTCCGCCAGCGCGTCCTCTATCTCCGACTGGATGGCGCGCTTTAAGGGCCTTGCGCCCATTTTGGCGTCCATATACTTGCCGATCAGCCATTCTTTGACGGCGCTGCTGATCGTCAGCTCGATCCCCATCTGCTCCCGGCACCGCCTGATGAGATTGCCGGACAGGAGCGTGACGATCTTTTTCATGTCCTCTTTGTTCAACGGATGGAATACCATGATCTCGTCAATGCGGTTGATAAACTCCGGCTTGAACAGGCGCTTGACTTCCTCCATCACGTTGGATTTCATCTTGTCATAGTCCTGCTGCTCGGTGCTCTGCGCGCCGAAGCCCAGATTCTTGGGATCGACGATCCGCTGCGCGCCCGCGTTGGACGTCATGATCAGGATCGTATTCTTAAAGCTGACCTTCCGCCCCTTGGAATCGGTGATATGGCCGTCGTCCAACACCTGCAGCAGCACGTTGAACACATCCGGGTGCGCCTTTTCGATCTCGTCAAAGAGCACGACGGAATAGGGGTTGCGCCGCACCTTCTCGGAGAGCTGGCCGCCCTCCTCAAACCCCACATATCCCGGCGGGGAACCGATCATCTTCGAGACGGAATGGCCTTCCATATACTCCGACATATCCACGCGGATCAGCGCGTTCTCCGAGCCGAACATCGCCTCCGCCAGCGCCTTGCTGAGCTCCGTCTTACCGACGCCGGTAGGCCCCAGAAACAGGAAAGAGCCGATCGGACGGTTGGGGTCCTGCAGGCCGACTCTGCCGCGCCGCATCGCCTTGGCCACCGCGCTGACCGCCTCCTCCTGCCCGATCACGCGCTTGTGCAGGATGGATTCCAGCTTTAAGAGTCTCTCGCTCTCCTTCTCCGCCAGCTTTTGGACGGGAATCTTCGTCCAGAGGGAAACGACTTCGGCGATCTCGTTCTCGCCTACCACATAGCTGCGCCGCTCCTCCTCTTTTTCCATGCGTCTGACGAGACGGTCGTATTTGCGGATGCAGTCCGCCTGCTTCTTTTTCAGCTCCGCCGCCTGCGTAAAGGCCTCGATGCGGATGGAACGCTCGATCTGCAGATCGATCTTCTTGATCTCCTCGGACAGTTCTTTCAGTTTATCGGGCTGCCCCGTCACTTTAAGCCGCACTGCCGCCGACGCCTCATCGATCAGGTCGATGGCCTTGTCCGGCAGATTTCTGTCGTTGATATAGCGGTTGGAGAGCGATACCGCCGCCCGGATTGCCTCCGGCGTAATCGTAACGCGGTGGTGCTCCTCGTACTTGTGGGCGATGCCGCGCAGGATATTCTCCGCCTCCTCGACAGTGGGCTCCTCCACCGTGACCGGCTGGAATCTGCGCTCCAGCGCCGCGTCCCGCTCCACATACTTGCGGTACTCCGCGATCGTCGTGGCGCCGATCAACTGGATCTCGCCCCTGGCCAGCGAAGGCTTGAGGATATTGGACGCATCGATCGCGCCCTCCGCGCCGCCCGCGCCGATGATTGTGTGCATCTCGTCCAGAAAAAGGACTACGTTGCCGTCCTCGATAACCTCTTTGATTACCCGCTTGATCCGTTCCTCGAACTCGCCGCGGTACTTGCTGCCGGCTACCATGCCCGACAGATCCAGCGTCAGCACGCGCTTGTTCTGCACCGTAAAAGGCACATCGCCCGACACGATTCTGGCCGCCAGCCCTTCCACCACCGCCGTCTTGCCGACGCCCGGCTCTCCGATCAGACACGGATTGTTTTTCGTCCTGCGGCTGAGTATTTGTATAACACGTGTTATCTCATCTTCACGTCCGATCACGGGGTCCAGCAGCCCGTCTCTGGCTAACGCCGTCAGATCCCTGCTATACTGATCCAGCGTGGACGTGGCGCTGCGCCGCCGTCCCTGTTTTCTCCCCAGATCTTCCTTATACAGTGAGCCGTCTTCGCCCATCGCCTGCAGCACATCCACATAGAGTTTCTGAATGGAAATCCCCATCGTGGTGAGCAGCCTGACCGCCACGTTTTCCCCTTCTTTTAAGAGCGCCAACAGGATGTGTTCGGTTCCCGTCCTGTCGCTGCGGAACCGCTCCGCCTGTCTGTGGGCCTCATCCAAAATGCGCTGCGCCCGCGGGGAATAGCCGTCGTGCTCCGCCAGCAGGACGGAACTCTCCGGCACGATCAGCTCCTTGATCATCTCTTTTAACTGTGTGATATCTACGCCGTTGTTCTGCAGCACCGTGGCCGCGACTCCCGTATTCTCCCTCAGCAGGCCCAGCAGAATGTGTTCGCTGCCCACATAGCTCTGCCGCAGGCTTCTGGCCGCTCTCTCGGCCAGCATCAGCGCCGCCTTTGCCTTGTCCGTAAATTGTGGCTGCATCAGTAATCCATCCCTTTCTGATAATCTTCATAGATTTCGTCTATAAGAGAATGCACTTCTTCTCTGGAAATATTCTTGCAGCTTGCCTTGGCAAGCGTCACCTGCAGATCCCGGCGCACGTCCTCCAGCGCCTGCATCTTATCGACATCGAGGGCGATCATGGCGCCTTTGCGCCGATCCACCTTCACATAGCCCTCCTGCTTTAATACCGTATACGCCTTGTTGACCGTGTGCATATTGATGCCGATATTTTCCGCCATCTGCCTGACGGACGGCAGCATATCGCCCTCCTGGAAATGGGAGGTGGCGATTCCCAGAATGATCTGGTTGCGGATCTGCATATAGATCGCTTCATCGCTGTTAAAGTCTATCTCGAAAAACATTTCATCACCAAATTTCGGTTTCTCTGTCAGCCGCGCCGTCAGCGCAGGGATTTTTCAAAAAGGAGCCGTCCGTCTCTATTTGTCTTTGTCATCCATATTCAGAAATTCAAATTCAAACTCATCGTCGTCTACGAGAAAATTCTTGGTCTTGCGCTTCTGCGCCGTCTTTGCGGCATCGCTGCCCGCGTCGTCCTCACGGCGTCTTGCCTCGCGCGCGCCTGCGGAAGCGCCTTCCTCCGGCGGCCTTCTGCGCACGGGCCGTTCTTCCTCCTCGCTCCGTCTGCGTCTTGCGGGCGCATCCGCCTGTTCTGCGGGCCTTCTGCGCTTCTGCGCCGTATCGTCTTCTCCCTCGCGGCGGCGTCTCGCCTGACCGTCCTGCTCGGCGCGCTGCCTGCGCCTTGCGTCCGGCTCCTCGGATTCGCTCCGCCTGCGTCTTACGCTGTTTTCCTGCTCCTGTTCTTCACGGCGTCTGCGCTGGGAAGGCGTTTCCTCCTCCTCGTCCTCGCCGTAGTAGACATCCCGCAGCCGCAGCGCCATAAATACTACCGCCGCGGTCAGGGCAACCAGCAGCACGATCAGCACGATAATGGCGATCCGCTGCTTGACCACCGTCTTGGACGCCTTTGCGTCCTCCTCGCTCCGAGCCTTGGTAACCGCCATAAGCTGCTGGAGCTGGTAGCGCTCCACCGTCGTGCCGTCTCCGGTATAGTCATAGACATACCACGTATAAACGCCGTCCTCATTCTGTTCATAAGTCAGCTCATAGTCGTTGTTCACTACCGTCTCCGGTTCTTCCGTCTCCTCCGTCTGGCTTTCGTCCGTCTCTGTCTCCTCGGGCACCGGCACCATATCGCCTAAGCTCATGAGGTCGGAACGGATATAGCCGGTCTTTTCCGCGCCGTCCGTCCCGGTAAACGTGACGTAATACCAAATATAGCCGTCCGCCGCATTGGTCTGGCCGCTGACCACGACCTGCGTACCGTTGTTCAGTTTATCGACGATGGACTCGTTGGTGGAGGGCGCCGTCCTGACTTTGGCCACCGCCGTGGTGATCGAGGCGTACTGTGCGTCCATGGCGCTCTCCGGGTCAACGGACGCGCCGGATGCGCCGGAGGACTGTGCCGTCTGGCCGTCCTGCGCGCTCTGGCTGCTCTGGTCGCTCTGCTGCTCCCCGCTCTGTTTTTCCACCAGATCGGAACGGATATAGCCGGTCTTGCCGTCCACCGTCACCTGATACCACACGTTGCCGGAGGCATCCGTCGTGTCTCCCTGCACGCTCAGCGTGGCGCCGGACGTCGCGCCCGCCACCGCCGCGCTATTCGTATCGGCGCTCTCCCGCACCACGGCGGAATCCACTTTGACCTTAACCGTTTCCTCCGCCAGACTGGTAAACGACGTGCCGCACACCGCGGCAATCATCCCCACTGCCGCCGCCAGCGCATAGAAACCGTTCTTTGCCGCTTTTGTTCTGTTCTTCTTCTGTACCATAAGCCTTCTCCCTTTTTTGAATGTCTCTTACAGATCCCAGTTAAAGCGCTTCGCTCCCGCTTCGCCCTTGTTGATTTCCGTGCTGAATCCCGTCATCTTATGATGTTTGCCTGCTCTCGCCCGCTCCTCGATATCCCTGTGGTATGCGGTCTCACATTTGCTGCAGTACCTTCCGTAACGGATATTCGCCCCGCAGATCTCACACACCAGAAAGGCGTTGGAATTGGGGGCTATCTCGATACGCTGGTCCCGGAGCATCTCCCGGATCGACTTCTGGGACACGCCGGTCGCCATCGACACCTGTGCGGACGTCGTACCCGGATTTTTCTCGATGTAATTGCGCACTTTGCCGTAATTGTCATACTCGACATTACCGCAGTCCTCGCATTTGTATTCCCCGACGCCCTTAAATACCATGACGCCGCCGCACTTGGAACAATAGGTAGGTATTTTCAGGTCACTGACATCCATCAGCCCTTTCCTAAAATTTTCAGTCTTTTCTTCTCTGGTGATGCTCATATGACGCGCTCCTTCCCTGTTCTTGCTCATTCTCTCTCATTTCTATCGTATTGCAATAGGATGCCGGCGGTATCGCTGCCCTGCGCCCGCCGGAGGCATCCCTGCCTGCATCCGCCGGCGTATTTCGTATTCCCCGCGGCGGACGGCTATGCCTCGTCAATGGCTTTGCCGATGTCGCTGCGCATATATTTGTTGGCAAAAGTGATCCATTCCGTCGCACGGTACGCATTGGCCCGCGCCGTCTTCAGATCCGGCCCTTTCGCGGTGACGCCCAGCACGCGCCCGCCGTTCGTGACGATGCCCTCCGGCGTCTGCTTCGTGCCCGCGTGGAAACAGTAATATCCGTCCCTGTCCGCAAAATTCTCCAGTCCGCTGATCGGATACCCCTTTTCATAGGAACCGGGATACCCGTCGGAGGCCAGCACCACGCATACCGCCGCGTTGTCCTCGAACTGCAGATCCACCTGATCCAGCGTGCCGTCGATGCACGCCTCGATCACCTCGATAATATCGTTCTTCATGCGGGGCAGCACCACCTGTGCCTCCGGGTCGCCGAATCTGGCGTTGTATTCCAGCACGCGGGGGCCTTCCGACGTCAGCATCAGCCCGAAAAAGATCACGCCCTGAAACGGCCTGCCCTCCGCCGCCATAGCGTCCACCGTCGCCTGATAGATATACTTACGGCAGAACGCATCCACTTCCTCCGTATAGAACGGGCTGGGTGAAAAAGTACCCATGCCGCCGGTATTCAATCCCTGATCGCCGTCCTGCGCCCGCTTGTGGTCCTGCGCCGAGGACATGATGCGGATCGTCCTGCCGTCCACAAAGGACAGTACGGACACCTCCCGCCCTGTCATAAACTCCTCGATCACCATGCGGTTGCCGGCGGAGCCGAACTTCTTATCCTGCATAATCGTCCTGACGCCCTCTCTGGCCTCCTCCGGCGTCCGGCAGATCAGCACGCCCTTGCCCAGCGCCAGACCGTCCGCCTTCAGCACGACGGGCATCCGCGTGTGTTCCAGATAGGCCAGCGCCGCCTCGGGATCGTCGAAGTTCTCATAGGCCGCCGTGGGGATATGGTATTTCTTCATCAGATCTTTGGAAAAAGCCTTGCTCGCCTCCAGAATGGCCGCGTTCTTCCGGGGGCCGAAAGCGCGCAGTCCCGCCGCCTCCAGTTCGTCCACCAGCCCGCCTGCCAGCGGATCGTCCGGCCCAACGATTGTCAGGTCGATCTGCTCTTTCTTTGCAAACGACACGATCTGCGCAAATTCCATCGCACCGATGGGCACGCACTCGGCGATCTGTCCGATGCCCGCGTTGCCCGGCGCGCAGTAGATTTTATCCACCTTGGGGCTTTTGGCCACACTTGCGGCGATGGCGTGTTCCCGTCCGCCGCTTCCTACGATCAAAACTTTCATGCTCTCTACTGCCTTTCGTCTGTTATTTTATCTGTCTGACTTCTGCTGCCTTTCGTCTGTTGCTTTATCTGTCTGATTTCTGCTGCCTTTCGTCTGTTACTTTATCTGTCTGACTTCTGTTGCCTTTCGTCTGTTGCTTTATCTGTCTGACTTCTGCTGCCTGACCTGTTCTTCTGCGCTGTTTTCTGCACTATTCTTTTCCGTCTAGGTCTGCTGCGCTTTCTGTTTCCTTATCTGTCATGCCGTGATGACCGTCCTGCCGTCCTGCACTGCCACCTTGCCGTTGGCAATCAGGTTCAGGCTCTCGGGGAGGATCACCCACTCCGCCTGCTCCATCACGCGCCGCTGCAGCGTTTCCGGCGTATCGCCCGGCTCCACCGCCACCGCCTTCTGCATGATGATGGGCCCTGTGTCCGTGCCCTCGTCCACGAAATGCACCGTCGCGCCCGTCACCTTGACGCCCCTTGCCAGCGCCGCCTCATGGACTTTCAGGCCGTAGTAGCCTGTGCCGCAGAACGACGGAATCAGGGACGGATGGATGTTGATGATGCGGTTTTCGTATTTGCGGATCAGCGCGCCGGGAAGCACCACCAGAAAGCCCGCCAGTACGACCAGATCCGCCCCGGCCTCGTCCACCGCCCGCAGCAGCGCCTCGTGAAACTGTTCCCGGCTGCCGTAATCTCTGGGCGAAACGCACACCGCATCGATGCCTGCCCCGGCCGCCCGCTCCAGCGCATAGGCGTTTCTGTTATTGCTGATCACGCGCGCAAGTCTGACATTGGTGATTGTTCCGCGGGCTACGCCGTCGATGATTGCCTGCAGATTGGTGCCGCCGCCGGACACGCATACCACTACGTTAAGCATATTAATCCTCATTCCGGAGCGTTCACGCGACGGCGGCGACGCGAATCTCAAATTCGCGTCTGCCATCAGGGGAATTTGTGACGCTCCGGCACAAATTCCCGTGTGAAAAATCAGCACATCAGTGTGATTTTTCACACTATCTCCATTCATCCGATAATCGTTTCTTTTTCTCCGCTTCTGACCTCGCCGACGATGCCAGCTTTCTCGCCCGCCGCCTCCAGCGCCGCCACCGTCCTGTCCGCGTCCGCCGCGTCCACCGCCAGCACCATGCCCAGGCCCATATTGAACGTGTTATACATCATTTTTTCTTCCAGACCGCCCTTTTCCTGCAGCAGCCGGAAGATCGGGAGCGTCGGGCAGCTTTCCTTGCGCACCACCGCGCATACGCCGTCCGGCAGCATTCTGGGAATGTTCTCATAGAAACCGCCGCCGGTGATATGGCTGCAGCCCTTCACCGTCACGCCGGCGTCCTTCACCGCGCGCAGGGCCTTCACATAGATTCTGGTAGGCGTCAGCAGCGTGTTTCCCAGCGTGTCGCCCAGCTCGTCGTAATAAGTGTCCAGACTCTCCTTCGTCATCTCGAACACCTTCCGCACCAGCGAAAAACCGTTGCTGTGCACGCCCGAAGACGCGATTCCGACCAGCGCGTCGCCTGCCTTAATATGTTCTCCGGTAATCAGATCTTTGCGGTCTACGACGCCCACCGCAAAGCCCGCCAGATCGTATTCGTCCTCCGGCATCAGTCCCGGATGCTCCGCCGTCTCGCCGCCCACCAGCGCGGCGCCCGCCTGTCTGCACCCCTCGGCCACGCCGCTGACGATCGCGGCGATCTTCTCCGGACGGTTTTTGCCGCAGGCGATATAGTCCAGGAAAAACAACGGCTCGCCGCCCGCGCACACCACATCGTTGACGCACATCGCCACGCAGTCGATTCCCACCGTGTCATGCCGGTCCGTCAGAAACGCCAGCTTGATCTTCGTGCCGACGCCGTCCGTGCCGGACAGAAGCACGGGATCTTCCATCTCCTTGATCTTGGCCAGTGAGAAAGCGCCCGAAAAGCCGCCGATGCCGCCCAGCACTTCCGGCCTCATCGTCGTTTTGACGTATTGTTTCATCAGCTCCACCGACCGGTAACCGGCTTCGATGTCCACGCCCGCTGTCTTGTAGTCCATAGTTTCCTCCATTCTCAGGCGTTATCCGCCGTTGATTGCTTCTATATGTATTGCTAAAATACTAAAAGTCTTGTGCCTAAAAGTCTGCCGTCTGCAGCATCTTCCGCGGTCAGCCCGCCGGATAATTCCTGTAGCCCGTCTCCTGCAGCTTCGCGTCCTTCTTCTGTACGCTCTCCTTCAGGCTGCGGGTGTAATCTTTCAGCCGCTGCAATAACGCCGGGTCCGATGTGGCCAGAATCTTCGCCGCCAGTATGCCTGCGTTCTGGCCGCCGCCGATGGCTACCGTGGCTACCGGAATCCCCGAAGGCATCTGCACGATGGAGTATAGCGAGTCCACGCCGCCCAGATCGGAAGTCTTCATCGGAACGCCGATGACCGGCATCGGAAAGATCGCCGCGCACATCCCCGGCAGATGCGCCGCCTTGCCAGCACCCGCGATGATCACCTTATAGCCCTTCTCCTCCGCGCTCTTGGCATATTCAAAAAACACATCCGGCTCCCTGTGCGCCGATATGATCCTCATCTCATAGGAAATCCCCAGATCTTCCAATATATCCGCCGCCTTGGACATCACGGCCATATCGGAATCGCTGCCCATCACAATACCTACCTGTGCCATATCTTCCCTCCGTCTTTCGTCCGCCACCGACACAATATGTTGTGTCATTTCAGCGCAATATCCATCTTTAGTGTACTAGATTTTCCGTCAATGCGCAACCATCTTTTCAGCATCTTTTCCGCCGCGCGCGATAGATGCTATGCCGTAAACGCCCGGTTCAGTTCCCCGCACCCATCCAGCACAAATTGACCGTCTCGGATAATCGGAATTTTTTCGCCCCCGTCAGTCAACGCATATAGCTCTCCCAGCTCGTCGTAGGGAATCGTAATGTCCGTGTGGCACTGGAAATATGCCTTACTGACATCTGTGTCACGTAAAAGTGACACTTCGTTATCCTTGGCGATAATCTCTTTCCCATCAGGGTTGTAGACGCGCACGTTCTCCGTGTGGGAATAACAGGTGTCGCCCACCGCGAAGTGGGGCCCTGTCTTCTCCGCGATCAGGATCGGCATCTTGTCCTCGATGCCGTATCTGTGCGCCGTCATATAAGCCGTGGTGTTGGTGCCGATGGCAAATTCGCCGATAGGCAGCGTGTCGTGGTGGAACAGGATATTGTCCTTGATATATTTGCGGTTCTCCTCCTCGGTTGGAAAGTTGGCGCAGCCGTAATCGCGCACCATGCCGTCCTCAAACAGAAGCCACAGATCCCTGTATTCCAGCCCGTTTAAGAATACCCGCGTCACGTGCAGCATCCCTTCCGTGCCCGCCAGCACCGGAGACGTAAACACCTCGCCCACGGGAATATTCACATCCGCCACGCAGTTTTCAAAGTTGGTCTCCTTCGCGGGGTCGCGCAGAGTGTGCAGCCGCACCGTCAGATCCGTCCTGTTGCCGCCGCTGCCTTTGACTCGGACGGTCGATCCGCGATCCAGCGCGTCTATGAGCCGCTGCTGGATGCCCTGATACAACTTATAGTCCAGCGTGTTGATCCGCACGATGTCGTCAAAAATCTCCTCGTACTTTTCGCCGATATCCGGCACCGGGAACGCGATAATCGTAAAACTCCGCTCCTCGCCGGGAATGTACGCATTCTGCAATAGCCCCGCCCTGCCCGCGTATTCCACGGAAAGTTTCTGCTGCGCGTCGCTCAGCCTGCAGGCGCCGGGCTTCGTCTCCGGCACAAAGGGCTTCTCGCCGAAAATCTCCGCCACCGCGGGCCCGCCGAATACCGCCGCCTGCTCTTTATATTTTTCATAGGCGTTCCGCTGGCATTCCAGCCTGCGCTCCACCAGCAGCCCATCCAGCATCAGCGCGATGTCCTCCCGGTGGTCATAGTCGAACTGCTTGTTCGGGTTCGCGCCGAAATATCCGTTCTTTTCAACGTTGCTCCCCTGAAAGATGCTGCTTCCGGCGCGGTAGATCGTAGGGTGTAGACCGATCCGGTCAAAATTCTGCACCGCCCGCCGTATCATCCGCTCGAATCCCAGCGCATAGCGGATGTTGACCGTTTTTTTCAGGGAGATGTCCTTATTGCCCACCGCAAAGCCGATGCGGTATCCCTCCGTGAAGGTATCCGCCATCAGCCCGATCTTTTCCTCCGGCATCCCGTTCAGGTGCATGGCCGTCCGCAGCTCGCTGTCCGTGACATACTCGCCGTAATAGTACAGATACCGCAGATCATGAAGATCGCTGTCCATCACGATGCGCGTGGCGAAATCCTGCTCCGGACACACCATCTGCGCCGTCCGCTCCTGCGCCTCCGGCTCATAATAATCGCTCACATACCAGTAGAGCATCTGCGGAATCTCCTCCGGCGTTCCGCTCACAAACGCCTGATAGACCTCCAGCAGAAGCTCCATGCGGATCACCATGTCAAACCGGTTCTGTTCAAACACCGCCGGGATGATGCCGCGCAGCTCCGCGCACAGAAACGAGAGCTGCCTGCCTATTGACTCGCCCAGTCGATCTACGGCGTAGTCCGGATTGGCATAGCTCTGTCCGTAATGCTCCGGCAGAATATCTTCATACAGTTCGCGGTTCAGCCGCTGCAGTTCGGGCAGATTCATCCTGCGCAGGCTGCCGTCCTCCACGATCTTCCACGTGTGGTCGGCCAGCTGCACCAGTTCCGCCATCCTGACGAAATACCGCTGCACCTCCGCCGGGCAGCCGGACTCGCCGGCAATCCCGCCGATCCGCCCTATCGCCAGGGCGTACCGCTCCTTCTCCAGATCTTCCCGGTCCGTCTCCGAGATATAGATGTCTTCCATACTTTTTGTCATCCTCTTTTTGGGCCCGCCGCCGTCTGTGCGCTTACGCAGCTTACGCGGCATAGGCCCCCGCATACAGAATCACGCTGACGATGGCCACCGCCAGCACGTTCAGGCCGATTCCCAGATAAGAGAAAAGATAGAACTTATCCTTTTCCGATCTGGACACAACGCCGAGTATAATGCCCGCAAAGGCAAAGAGCAGCACCAATAGCGCCGCTGCGCCGTACTGCAGCGGGATCTCGCCCGCCCGCAGATAGCTGGACACGATGGCATAGACGAGCGACGCCAGCGATATCACGCCCAGAATCGTGGACAGAATCCCTTTCTGCGTATGCTCTTTGTTGGTAAACATATAGCTGTTTTTCTTGGCCATACTATCCTCCATTTCGGAGCGCCCATATAAAAAGACGCAAATGGGTATCTTCGTTTTGCCGAAAACACCCATTTTCTTTCGTCATCTTTTAGAACAGGATTTTGCTTTTGCCTGCCAGCAGCTTCGCGCCGCCGATGATCAGCAGTATGCCGCTGGCTATGCCGACCACGAGCACGACCACTCCGACCGCGATGTTCAGCGCTCCGGAACCGCCCATTACCTTATATACTCTTTCCTCCATGTGAACCTCCGCTTCCTTCCTGTTTTCCTATCTTTCTATCTTTCTATCTTCCTATCTTCCATATGCAAAAAAATAATTCCGCAGTTCTCCGGCACCGGCATCCGACGCCGTGACAGGCGTTTATCTGGCGCCGTACTGCGCATAGTAGGCGTCGATGGCATTTTTCAGCGTATCGTCGATGTAGACCTTGCCTCGGTAGGGCCGGTTATACAGATATTCCACCACATCCGCCATGGTCACGATCGCGCCCGCCGCAAAACCGTATTTCTCCCGGATTTCCTCCAGTGCACTCTTTTCGCTCTCCAAACCCCTCTCCATTCTGTTCAGCGACACCATCAGACCTACGATCTCCACGTCGGCCTGACTTTTCAGGATCGGGAACGTCTCCTCGATGGACTTGCCGGAAGTCGTCACATCCTCTATGATTACCACCCGGTCGCCGTCCTGCAGCCGGCTCCCCAGCAGGATGCCCGTATCGCCGTGATCCTTGATCTCCTTCCGGTTGGAGCAGTAGCGGATCTCCCTGCCGTACAGTTCGCTGATCGCCATCGCCGTCGCCACGGCAAGCGGTATTCCTTTATACGCCGGCCCGAACAGTACGTCGAAGTCCAGACCGTAACTGTCGTGGATCGCCCGCGCATAGTATTCTCCCAGCCTGCGGAGCTGCGCGCCCATCACATAAGCGCCCGCATTCATGAAAAAGGGCGACTTCCTGCCGCTTTTCAGCGTGAAATCCCCGAATTTCAACACTTCGCTGTCCACCATAAACTCGATAAATTCCTGCTTGTATGCTTCCATACGCTTCTCCTATGCTAATCTCCGTTTCGGAGCATTCACGCGCCCTTTGTCCGCGCCGCCAGCGCCTGCGCGATATCCTCCTTCATCGCCAGCACCGCCGCCCGGGACGCATCCGCAAAATTCTCCTCGCCGTACGACGCATACTGCTCCTGCCGGTACGCGGCGATGATGCCCCGCGACGAATTGACGATAGCCCCCAGTCCGTCCTCGTTAAAGAAATGCACCAGATCAGCGCCCTTGCCGCCCTGTGCGCCGTACCCCGGCACCAGAATAAACGCCTTGGGCATGATGGCACGCAGGATTCTGCCCTGCTCCGGATAGGTAGCGCCCACAACGGCGCCCACGTAACTGTAGGAATCTCCCATGCACTCCGCGCCCCAAGCCGCTACCTGCTCTCCCACGATCTCGTAGAGGGGCCGCTTCCCGCCGGAGCCGTCCGCCGCTTCCACAAGCCTGTCCTGAAACTCGCCGCTGCTGGGGTTGGACGTCTTGACCAGCACGAAAATGCCTTTTTTCTCCTCTTTGCACACTTTAAGAAAAGGCTGCACGCCGTCGGAACCCAGATACGGATTCACGGTGGCGAAATCCTCGTCGAACCCGCGGCACATCGTATTTCCCACCTGCACCTGTCCCAGATGCCCGGCGGCATACGCCTCCGAGGTGGAACCGATATCGCCCCGCTTGACGTCGCCGATAACCACCAGATCTTTCTTCTTACAGTATTCCACCGTTTTCTGAAAAACAATCAGGCCCTCGACGCCGAACTGCTCATACATGGCGATCTGCGGCTTAACCGCCGGAATCAGATCGTAAACCGCGTCGATAATCGCTTTGTTATAGAGCCACACCGCTTCCGCCGCGCCCCGCAGCGTCTCCCCATATTCGGCGAAAGCCTTCTTCTGGATATGGCCGGGAATAAACTTCATGGCAGGGTCCAGCCCTACCACGATCGGCGCCTGTGTCTTCTGAATTTTGGCTATCAGTTTGTTGATCATAGTGTTTTGCCTTCCAGATCTTTCAGTACATACTGGTTTTCAATATAGAGCGGGAACTCGTCCCGGCTCACCCATCTCCACTCGCCGTACTCCTCGGGCAGCACGATATTGGCCTCGTCCTGCTCGGCGATGGAGCACAGGTACGCGATGCCTACACAGTGCGTATCTCCCAGCATACTGGACCATATGTATTCGATCTTGTCGATCCTGCCGTCCACAGAGAGCAGCTCCCGGATGGCACGGCGCACCGTGTCGTCCGGCGACTCGCCGTGGGCCACTTCCGCATCGATAAATTCCCATACAAACGGATCGGGAATGCGGTCGTCCACCCATCTTTTGATCAGCAGATACCTGTCTCCCTTTTTGATAATGCCTTTTACACGTAAAAAAGTACTGTTCATGCCGTTACCGCGCCTTCCCTGGCCTGGCGCCGTCCGCCTCTGTCTGCGCCGCCGGCTGCCACGGGCCATTTTCTGTTAGTAAAATAGTACCATTCACATTTTGCATTGTCAATCTTATCTGGTCTGCAAAAACTCGTTTTCACGGACAGCCGCCTCGTCGTCCGGATAAGCCTTGAGATAGCTGCTCATCAGCGCCGCGGCGGTCTTGTAGTCGTGCATATATTCGTAGGCTACGATCTCGTTGAATTTTAACGTCTGCATCATGCCGTTGTCCTCTATATTCATGGCGGTCTGGAACGCGGTAAGCGCCTCCTCGTAGTCCTCCATCCTGAGACGGCACAGACCGAGCTGGTTGTAGATTTCCGCCCTGCTCTGGTCGTTCTCCGTGAAATCCGCATAGATGCCGGACGCATAGTTGTAGTCTCCAAGCGCCTCGTAAGTCCGCCCCAGATACAACGCCGCGCCGTAGTCCGTCGTCGTCTTGAGTCTGGACAGATAATTGCGGGCGTTCTCGTAATCGCCCATATAATAGCAGATCCGCCCCATATCGTAGTCGGAGATGGACTTTTCGTTCTCCGTCAGCGCATTCTGCAGATAGACGAGGCCCTCGTCCTTGTGGCCGTACTCGTCCAGCGCCATATAGATGCGGATCATCTGGTCATAGTCCTTGTCGTCCAGCGCCACCGCCGCCGCGAAATCCGCCTGCGCGCTATCCAGAGCCCCTTTGGACAGTTCCACACAACCCCGCAGATAGTAGGCGTCCTTTTCCTTCGGCCTCAGCGCCAGAATCGCACTGTAGGCGCTGATGGCGTCCTCCGTCCGCCCCGTCTTGAAATAGGCCGTGGCCAGATAATAATTCATGTCAAAGTCGATATCCTCAACGCCGACGCCGCCTGCCGCCAGCGCTTCCTCCAGACACTCCGCCGCCTGCCCGTACTCGGTCATCCCCATGTACGCCAAGCCCATGCCGCGCAGAATCAGCCGCCGGTCCTCGCCTTCCTCTCCCGCTCTGGCAAAAAGGTCAAGCGCCTCCTCATACTCCAGCTCCTGCACGGCTGCCATCCCCTGCGCCGTGAAACTTGGCGTGTCGCCGGCGCCGCAGCCGCCGAGAAGCACACACGCCGCCAGAACGCACGCTATATGTATTACAGATGTTATTTTAAATGAATGCGCGCACGGGCGGTGCGTGTGGGTTTTTTTCATGATCGTATACTTCCACTGTTTTTTTGTTTCTATATAGACTGCCGCGTCTGTTTCTATTTTATCATATCACTAACAAAAATCCAACCGCCGTTTCAAAAGATTGAAATTTCTCTTGGAAAAATACGCGATGCCGCTCTAAGAAACTGTGAGATTTCCGCAGAAGAAATCTTTCAGGACGCCGAAAAATTCCCGCATCATATTGTGGGGCAGATACAACGGCGTAAAGCCCGCCGCGATCCCGCACACATCCCAAAGCCCTGCGGCCTTGGCCAGCCGGACGCCCCGGAACACGTGAAAGTTGTTGGTGACGATCCCCACGGCGGCGTCCGTGCTGCCGATCAGCGCCACACTGTTGGCGATATTCTCCGCGGTGTCCCGCGACCGATCCTCCCGCACCAGTCTGTCCGGCGCGATTCCCGCCGCCGTCAGATAGCGGTACATCCCCTCGGCCTCGCTCACGGGCTCGTTGTCGCCCTGCCCGCCGGACAGGATGCAGACCGTATCCGGGTTGGCCTGCAGATAGGCGCAGGCGGCGTCCAGCCGGAACTGCAGCGCGCGGCTGGGGCCGTCCTCCCTGACCTGCGCGCCCAAGACGATAATATAGTCGAGGCCCGCCCTGCCTTTCTGTCCAAAGCCGCTGAGCACCAGACCTTCCACCGAGATAAATAAAATAACACCCGCTATTATCATGCCGAAAAAGACGCGCCGCGCCCACACCGGTATGCCGTCCCACAGGCCGGTGCGCAATAGCCCCGCGAGAAGCAGGAAGAAAACGCCTCCCGCCAGCCATACCAGATAAAACCTGCCGCCGGAGCCGGTTCTCGCCGTGACCACACAGTAGAGCAGGCACAGAACCGCCGCCGCAAGACACGCGATGCCAATCATTTTTCTCCTCTTTTCTGCGCCGCTTTTTTTCAATCTTCTCCCCCCCCCGCTGCTTCCCGCTGCCGCCGTCCGCCGGGCAGCTTTTCCGCCGACTACAAAAAATGAGCGGCCCTACAATTGCAGAGCCGGCTCCTATCTTCTCCGTTTTCCTGCGCCTATAACGCCTGAATCACCGCCACCGTCTGCTCGTAGGCAGCCGTCACACCCTGCATACCGCCGACGATGCGCTGCTCGTCATAAGGCTCCGAGCGGACTTCCTCCGTCAGCGCCGACACGTGCTCCAGCAGATTGCCCAGCCCCAGATTGCCGCACAACCCTTTCACCGTATGGGCGTATACGAACGCTTCCTTCCAGTCTTTCCGCTCCACGGCCTGTTTCAGTCCGTCGTAGTTTTGGTCGTTCAGGAATTTCTTTAACATCCGCAGATAGAAGTCTTCCTTCCCCATAAAACGCTTCAACACCTCGTCGTACTGTACGCCCACCGTCTCCAACTGTTCTTTCATCACTTTTCTCCGTTCCGTGGCAGCGCTTTACGCGCGCCGACCAAATAAATTCTTTTATACTTAGATTACGTTTTTTTTGCGCAAATGGCAAGCCTTTTTCCAAACTTTGTTTTTTTGAAAAAAAATCTGTTAAAAAGGCGTCATTTGTGATATGATTACATCAATATCAGGGGCGGCGTTTCATCACGCGCGCCGGCTGCCGGGGAGGGTTCTGCTTATGTCCAAAAAACTGTCTTCCATTCAGACAAAAATAGCGCTTATCACCATTCTGTTTGTCACGATCGCCGTCGTCACGGCTGTCATCGTCAACTACAAATCCCTGACAGGTATGGCACATGACACGCTTGTCAGTTATACGGAGGATTCTTTGACCGAGATAGTCAACGCCTACGGCACGGGAATCGACGAGTCCATTGAGAAATATAACGCCACGATGAAATATCTGGACAATTCGGAGAATTTCTATATCTTCAGCGTCAACAACGGCGACAAATATTCCAACGAAGTGCACGCCACCCTGAAAAAATATCTGGCGTCCAACGACACCCACGAGAGCATCAACTTTGTGGCTGGGGACGACCTGACGATTCTGGCCAGCACGAACGAGGATGCCGAGGGAACGCCCTACGGCGAGGAGCCTTTTATCCAATATATCAGAGAGAACAACGCGGCGGCGCAGAGCGACGTCTTCTTTGACGAGGCCACCGGGGAACCGATGATCTCCATCGGCGTGCCCCAGCACAGCCACTTCGACAACGAGACGCTCTCCGGCGTCCTGTTTACCAATATCAAGGTGTCCCTTCTGTCGGACGCCCTCACGGGGATCAGCGTATACGGCTCCGATTCCAGCTACGCCTATCTGCTGGACAGTAACGGCGTCTACATCTACCATCCCAACGAAGACCTGATCGGCACCAAGGCGGACAATGCGCTGATTAACGGTCTGACGGCGCAGATCGCCTCCGGCGCGGCTCCCGGCTCCAGCCTCACGACGGACGACAGTACCGGACAGTACATCGCGTACCGCGTCTCCGACCTGAACAACTGGATTCTCTGTATCGCGGTGGATCAGAGCGTCCTGCTGGACCCGATCGTCGAGATGCGCACCCGCGCGGTCACCATCAGCGTAACGATCTGTCTGATCATCATCGCGGTATTTACCGTGCTGGGCTTTATCTTCGCCGGCACCATTACCACGCCGATCAAAGTCGTCACAAAGGTCATCCGCAAGACCGCCGATCTGGACATATCCCAAGACGATTCCTACCACCCGCTGCTGCGGCACAAGGATGAGACCGGCGAGATGAGCCGCGCCGTCCAGAAGATGCGGCACTCGTTTAACCAGATGATGAAGGACATCTCGTTTACATCGGAATCCATCAGCGAGAGCGCCGACCAGCTGCACCGGATCGCGACGACGGTGAACGACAACGCCAACAACAATTCCGCCACCGCGCAGCAGCTATCCGCCACGATGGAGCAGACCGCGCAGAATACCGAATCCATCAGCGGAGAGATCCGGGAGATCGGCCACAATACCGAGGATATCACGGACAAGGCGCAGGAGGGCGTGGAACTCTCCAACGAGATTCTGCATCGCGCCGAGCAGTTGAAGGCGGACACGCAGGCCGCCGCCGAGCGCACCAGACAGATGTACGAATCGGTGAAGGCTTCGTCCGAGACCGCTATCGAACATTCCCGAACCGTATCCAAAATCAACGAGCTGGCGAAGAATATTATGGATATCGCCAACCAGACCTCCCTGTTATCGCTGAACGCCTCCATCGAGGCGGCCCGCGCAGGGGAGCAGGGACGCGGCTTCGCCGTGGTAGCCGACGAGATCGGCAAGCTGGCGGAACAGTCGTCCCAGACCGTAAGCGGCATCACGCAGATCGTCACCGAGGTAAACGCCTCCGTGGAACAGATGGAAACAAGCCTGAACGCCGCGTTGGAATTTCTGGACAAGACCGTTCTGGCGGACTACGGCAATTTTATGAACGTCAGCGAGCGCTACTCGGACGACGCGCAGTTTGTCCATGACACGATGACCAACATCGACGGCTCGATCTCCGAACTGAACCGGACGATTATCAAGATCACGGACGACCTCGGCCAGATCAACAGTTCCATATCCGAGACGTCCGTCGGTGTGGATAACGTGGTCGGCAACAACGCCAACATCGTTTCCCTCGCCGCAGACACTTACAATATGGTCAACCAGACGATCGAATACGCCAACAGCCTGAAAGAGATCGTCAATAACTTTACGCTGAACTAAAGCCGCAGAGGTAAGAGCGAATCGAAGCGGAAAGATCAATGAAATCAGACGAAACCGAGACGAATCAGACGGATAAGGAGACCTTATGCCCAACGAGATCAAATGGAACGACCGGTTCTGTATCGGCGTGGACACGATAGACAGAGCGCACCAGAGACTTTTTGCCATCGTCGGCAAGCTGCTGGACTTAAACGAAGACGCCGCCAAGCAGCAGCACGCCTGCCGCGAGGGGATCAAATATTTCAAGAGCTACGCGATGAAGCATTTCGCGGAGGAGGAGGCCTATATGCAGTCCGTCGGTTACGCGGGCTACGAGATCCACAAGAGCCTCCACGACAATCTGCGCAGTGAGACGCTCCCCACGCTGGAGGAGGAGCTGGAAGCGCAGGACTATTCTCCGGAATCCGTGCGGCATTTTCTGGGGATCTGCACCGGCTGGCTCAGCGCCCACATCATGATCGAAGACTATGCGATCACCGGCAAGAGCGCCAGCAAGTGGAAGCATCCCGCGTCCGAGGGCGAGATGAGCGCACTGTCCAAAATGGGCATCCGTGCGCTGGAAACCATGTGCCAGTGCAGGACGCAGGTCGTCAGCCAGCACTACGGCGGCGAGGATTTCGGCACGGGCAAAACGCTCTGCTACCGCCTGTCCTACGTGTCCAAGGACAAAAGTTATCTGTTGTTCTATCTGGTCTTTGAGGAGGCGCTGGTGTTAAAGACGCTCAGCGAGATTCTCAGTCAGGATATCCCGCGCATCGACCAGACCGCCGTCTCCGCGATGCGGATTCTGTCGGAGCAGTTCATCGGCACGCTGAAAGACCATTTCATGTCGGAAAAGAAATACTATCTCGAGCGGAACGACCTGTTGACGATGGAGCAGTTCGTCCGCACGTTTGACAAAGAATACCCGCCCTACAGTATGCTATTCAGCGTAGAAGGGCGGGGATACTGCGCACTGTGCGTCAAATAACGCCTGTGCCGTCTATTCTGTTGTCCTCTCTATTGTCTTCTCTGTGGTGCGTCCTATTGTTCTTCCGCAAAAAACGCCACCGCTATGGCGCCGGGGCCCGCATGGGTGCTGATGGTGCTGCCGATCATCGTAACCGGCAGCTCGTTTAAGTGGCCTTCCCATAGCGCACGGCTATTGTCGATATAGCCTTTCAGCAGCGCGTCGTCCGTTCCAGAAAAAGCCAGCATCGCCGGCAGACCAAAATCAATGCCGCCTTTCTTGCAGATAAATTCCGTCAGCATATTGTCGCTCTGCCGTGAACCGCGGGCCTTGCCGATGACCTTCACCTCGCCGTCCTCCACACTGAGCACCGGCTTGATATTCAGCATATTTCCCGCGAATCCCGCCGCCTTCGAGAGGCGCCCGCCGCGCACCAGATATTCCAGCGTGTCCACCCGCGCCAGCAGGCAGACGCGGCGCTTGATCCGCTCCAGATTCTCCGCAATCTCCCGTCCGCTCATGCCGCCGTCCCTGAGCAGCGCGGCGTACCGCACCAGAATCCCCTGTCCGATGGTGACGCTGCCGCTGTCCACCACCCAGACGTTGTCCTGATAATCCGCCGCCGCGATCGTGGCGCTCTGCACCGTTCCAGACAGTTTGCCTGAAAGGGTGATGACCACCGCCTCGTCGCCGTCGTCCGCCGTCTGGCGGAACACGTCCTCAAATTCCGCCGGGGAAAGCTGGCTCGTAGTCGGCAGTTTGCTGCACGTTTCCAGCTTTTCATAAAATTCCTCCGCGCTGAGGGTGACGCCGTCCAGATATTCCACGCCGTCGATCAGCGTTTTTAACGGCAGCACCGTGATATTCATTTGTTTCGCCTCACTCTGCGAAATATCGCAGGCGGAGTCACTGATGATTCTTACGCCCATGGTCGGTTATCTCCTTTGCAATCGTTTCCCGGATATCGTTGTGTCCTGCGGGATTCCGTCCGAAGTCCTCCCGCCGGTTTCCGTGTCGGCTCTGTCCGGAGAGCCGGATCTTCACCGCTATGACCAGTATGCTGCCATCCTGTTTTCTTGTCAACCGTTGTTTGCAATTTTCGGTGGGGAGGCTGCGTGGCTGCCTCCGCCGCCAGCGCCAAGCCGTTCTTATGCAAAGGTTTCCAAACCTCCCGACGAATAAAGCTCCGCCCCATACTCTATGTCTATGCTCTTATCGTCTTTCAGGACATAATCCTTTCCGCCGACTGTCACCGTCTGCCCCGGCTGGAAATCATCCAGTGCAAATGCTTTTCCGCTGGTCAGCGCATTGTACTGTTTGTCATATTCTTCTTTTGAAAAAAGCGCATCCACATCTTTGTTTTGAGAGAGGTAATACGTTTGAGAACTTTTACCGACACCTACCGTGAAAAATCCGTTCTGAATGCCCGCTTCCTCCAGTTTATCCCTGATTTCAGACTGACTGTATTTTTCCTTCAATGCGGAAGTGTTTCCATTGGCCAGACTTCCCCAGAAATCAACATAGTCCGCCGCTTCTTGATCAAAGTCCGCATAAGTATCCGTACTCAACGTGGTATTCAAGGAAAACACCGTGTGCGCTTTTCCGTCTTTGTCCGTAAATTCATAATACGAGTGGCTCTCAAAATGCACCTCGTTGTCCTTCACAGACACCTGCTTGGGATTCGTTCCATGTATCACCTGAGAATGCAGGGCTTCCTGTTCGGAATGAAATGGACGAAATGCGTTGCGCCGGTTCGGAGCCTGCCTCGAGCTCGCATCTACAAAAGTTCCCTGTCTTGTATAGAGTTTCGATTCTGGGCGGTGTCCTTTTTGGTAAAAAACGCCATCCTCCATATGAGACGAGAAATGCTTATCGACACGGTTTCTGTCCTGCGTGTGCACGTTCCCGGCGTGCCTGCTTCCAAATAGCCTTGAAACCACAGAAGAACGGTTAAAGAAGCTGCTATTCATAAAGTTAAGGAAATTTCCATTGATTCTCATCGTTTTGCCCTCCTTGCGCTTGATAATTTGAAATCCGTTTCTCGTTTTCCTGCTGCTGCAGGTTGCTATTACGCCACTCTTGTGTAATGTTTATCGTAAAAAAATTGATCGGAATCAATAGACTTGTTTTGAAATGTTCTTTTTTGTCGTAAAAAATACCATAGGTTCATGCCATATCATTTTCCCGCCAGCGAAACGCTCCATCAGATAGTGCTATTTTTCGCTCATCCTTTCATGTTTTTCTAATAAATTATAAAAGGATGAAATAAGATTTTATTTGCGTGATATAAAATAAAATTTTGTGGTAAATTTTGTTTGCGTCACATCTTGAAAAACTTTACTACTATGTTAGAATAAATGTAGGTGTTACCAAAACGGGCAGCGGTTCGCCTTTCGCCAAAATGAGTACATTTTGAGAACTTCCTGTGTCGAAGGAGGGGATACATATGGAAAATAACGTGAGAGGTAAGCACTATTGGTGTTCGGAATGATTTTGGAACTTGTCGGTATTGTAGTGACGGTGATCAGTATCATCGTCACAATAATCAGTATTCGGCAGACCAGAAAAAATAAAAGACATCAAAAAAGCAACCGCACCGACCAAAGTTAAGTTGCTTTTTTGATTAGCAAATAACCGAGGCGAACCGTTGTTTCACGGTAACACCTTTTCTATCAAATATGTTAGCACTGACTGACACTTCCGTCAAGAACTTTTTCATACTGCGAGGGCGCAAATTTTTCACACCGCGATAGCGCAAATTTATACTCAAACCATACCCGCCGCTTGACAAAAGCGGAGAATCCGCTATAATGGGGATAGAAAAGGGCGTTGCCGATAAGCGGTTAGCCCGGATCAGTTAATGGATTTCAAAAAGCATAAGCCTTGAAACCGTCACTTTGCCGAGTGGCGGTTTCTGCTTTTTACGATTATTGTTACCGTTAAGGCTCCAATATGTAGCGTAATTCGCATGGCCTCACCCCCTTTCGGGTGATGTGGCTAACCGCCTACCGTTTTATGACAACGCCCTACCCCTTGCGGGGCAGTTTTAATTCTATCCAATACATTCCCATTTGTCAATCGTAATGTCGTTTATAAATAATATATATGCCGTTTATATATATATGGTACGTTAAAGACAACGGGAATTTTCTTTTGTCTGGAAAAGAGGATTCTCTCTTTGGGCCGGAAAAGACTTTGAGAGACTACCTAGGGAATACTCCCCTCGATGCACAACGCCCCGTAGCCGACTCTGGCGTTGGGCAGATCCGTCTCGCCCTGCAGCGGTCTGGCGCCGCGCCGCAGATAAGCCTTGACTTTTTCGCCATATAAATAACGGTCGTTACCCTCCACGATGCCCCACTGCATCAGAAGCGCCGCCGCGCCGGTCACAAAAGGCGTTGCAAAAGACGTTCCTGTATAAGCGGCGTAGCCGCCGTCCCGCTGCGGGGCCGTCACATTCACGCCCGGCGCTGCCAGATCGGGCTTCACAAAGGAATCCGCCGTGCGGCTGTTAACCTGATCCTGATACAGATAGCCCCTGCCGGAAAAATCCGCATACGCCTCATAGACCGGATCATACGCGCCCACCGTAATCACCTTGGAAGCGGTGGAGGGGATCGTCAGCGTCACATCCGGCGTAGGCTTTACAAAACGTGTGTTACTATTCCTCGCCGCGCCCGACGGCAGATATAGCGCATAATTGCCTGTCACGATCCGCAGGGGCCGCAGCAGGAACGTCCACACGCCGCCCCGAAGATAACGGTTGTTCCCTTCCGGCAGAAATTCAAAATAAATCTCCTGCCCGGTCAGATAGGGCGCCGGTTCTCCGTTATACAGAAGAATCCGTGTTCCATCCAGCGTATCGCTCTGTTTACCGACACGGTCAGTATCTACTGTCAGCGTCTCTCCCGCAGGTGACACGAGTGTCACTGTATATCGGTCGGTATATTCCTTCCACAACTGGACGTTCAGCCCTGTCTCGTATTCGCCGACCAGCAGCTCGATCCGCGCGCCGTCATTTATGACACTTCCGTCAATTCTATCCGTCGCCATGCTGCCGCCCACGTGCCCGCCGGAAGCGCTCTCGTTGCCGCTTCCGACACAGATGACGCTGCGGCCGATCTCCGAAACATTATCGAGAAATCGCTCCAGCAGCGATGTGCCGTTGTGGGCGCCGTAGGTATTACCGAAGCTCAGATTGACGGCCACCGGCATTTCCAGCGCCACCGCCTTATTGACCACATAAGTCAGTGCCCGCATCAGTTCGGTTGTCCGCGGGAAAGAATCGGGGCGCGGCGTTCCCAGCCGCACGATCAGCAGCTCGCTCTCTCTGGCGACACCGGCATACGCTGCTCCGTCCATCCCGCTGCCTGCAGCGATCCCCGCCACCGCCGTTCCGTGCCCGGTGGTGTCCGTGCTGGGAACGAGAAGCTGCGCCTGCTGCCTGCTGCCCGCAGCCAGCGCCTCGTTGATCTGCTCCCTGCTATACTCCCGCCCCAACACCTGATCGTACAGATATCTGATCCGCGTCGTTCCGTCCGCGTTACAAAAATCCCTGTTCCAATAGCTGATTCCCGAATCGATGACCGCCACCAGCACCCCGCGCCCGGTCAGCCCGCCGTAAAGTTCGGTCCCCGGTGCGTAGCATGAAGCCGTATTCCCCGCCAGATCGTCAAAAAACAGGCGTTTGGGCTTTTCCACATATTCGATCTGCTCCGTCTGTGCCAGAAGCGCCATCTCCGACTCCGGCACGGTGAGGATCGCGTACCCCGCGATCAGTTCCTCCACCTTGATCTGCCGTTCCTCCAGCTCCCGCAGGGAGCCGTGGTACTTGACAATCACTTCCCATGTCTTCTCCTCCGCGTCAAACCCCGCATTCAGTTCCGGCGACCGCTCCCGCTCCTCTAAGGGCGTATCCAGCGCCAGATTCAGGATATCCTCATTTTTCTGTGAATCCATATGCACCTCACCGAATAGCCTTTTCTATTTCAGCCGCTCTGTACCCTGCTGTCCGTCGACCGCAGCTCTGCCATACCGTCTGACTGTGTGGCGGGCCGCCCTTTTGCTAACGGCTTTCCTCTCATCTTATGCCGCCATGCCCGCAAACATACTTTTGACGCCGTAGTGTATTCATGTTAAGATAAAGGAAGGGGTACTGCGGAAGGGAGGCGTTGCGATTGCAGGAAAACGGTTTTACGGATATGCTGACAATGCAGGATATGTCCGAGCAGACCTACAACGATCTGCGGGAGCGGAACCACTTCGGTTCGCTGGACTATCCGGTGAACGTTTTTTATCTGGATCTGCGCAAATCCTATATGAACAGAGTCCGCTGGCACTGGCATGAAGAAATGGAAGTCCTGATTCTCAACGACGGGCTTGCCATGGTGTCCACTGACGACGCCTCCTACACGCTGAAGCCGGGGCAGGGCATCATCATCAACCAGAACGTGATGCACTCCATCTGGTCGCAGGATGCCAAAAACTGCACGTTCTATTCGTTTGTGTTCCACCCGGATTTTCTGTTCGGGCACAAGGCCAACTATCTGCAGACGCAGTTCCTTCTGCCGGTGCAGAACTTCGGCCTGTTTAAGATGCTGGTGCTCAACGAGTCCAACGCATGGCACGAACGGATGCTGGACGCCGTCAACGACGCCATCGCCGTCAATATGGCCAAGCCTTTCGGCTATGAAGTCGCGACTAAGGGGCATCTGTGCCGGTTCTGGTCTGAGCTGATCGGCAAGCTGCCGCAGATGGAGCCCGCGCCGCCGCCCCATGCGTCGCTGGACGAGCAGCGTGTCAAGGAAGCGATGCTCTACATCAGGACGCACCACGCGGAACCGATTTCTTTGGATGAGATTGCGGAGAGCGTGCATATCAGCAAGAGCGAGTGCTGCCGCTGCTTCGCGCGCACCCTGCAGATGTCGCCTTTTGAGTATCTGATGAAATACCGCATATTTGAGGCGACCAGAAAGATGATGGAACACCCCGACGAGCCGATGTCCATCGCGGATCTGGCCCTGTCGGTAGGCTTTAATAACGCTAGTTATTTTAATAAAGTATTCAAAAAATATCTCGGCTGCACGCCGACGTATTACCGTATTCACAAGATTCCGGCGGCAGAGAGCGACGATTACGGGCCGTTTGCGGTGCCTTCGCCGTAACAGGCCGCACAGATACCGCGCGGGATTGCGTTTCGCCTTGCGGGAGGCTTAGGCTTCCGCCATGTTCCCGCCATACAGGAAGTTACTTTACGCCGTTCTGTCTGCAGAGATCCCGCAGGCAGCATTTTTCACAGGACGGTGTCGTTCTGGCGGTGCAGACCGCCCTGCCGTGCCATACCAGCCGGTGGCAGAAGTCGCTGCCTTCTTCCGGCGGAATGATCTTCCACAGTGCCATTTCCACTTTCTGCGGCTCTTTGATATTGTCCACCAGCCCGATTCTGTTGCACAGGCGGATGCAGTGGGTATCCGTCACGATGGCGGGCCTGCCGAACACATCCCCCATAATCAGGTTGGCGCTCTTTCTGCCTACGCCGGGCAGTTTTAACAGGGCGTCAAAATCATCGGGGACTTTATCCTGATACTGCTCGTGGAGTATTTTCATGCAGGCGCTGATATCACGCGCCTTGCTATGGCCCAGCCCGCAGGGATGGACGATCCTCTCGATGTCCTCCGCCGGCGCTGCCGCCAGCGACGCCACATCAGGGTACTGTGCAAATAGCTTTTCCACTACGACATTGACTCTGGCGTCCGTACACTGCGCCGCCAGCCGCACGCTCACGAGCAGTTTCCACGCCTGATCGTATTCCAGCGTGCAGTCCGCATCCGGGTATTCTTTTTTCAGGCGCGCTATCACTTCCAGCGCCAGTTCTTTTTTTCTCATTTGTAAAATCGTCCGTTTCTTTCCGCGTCTTTTACGCCTCGCCCATCTTGGACAGTTTCGCGGCCTGATCAGCGGCCACGCACGCATCGATGATCTCCTGCAGATCGCCGTTCATCACTTTGTCCAGCTTATACAGTGTCAGGTTGATGCGGTGGTCGGTGACGCGCCCCTGTGGAAAATTGTATGTCCTGATCTTTTCGGAGCGGTCGCCCGTCCCGATCTGGCTCCTCCGAAGCTCCGCCTCCGCGTCATGTCTCTGCTGCTGCTCCATGTCGTACAGTTTTGAGCGCAGCAGCGCAAAAGCCTTGGCTTTGTTCTGTATCTGCGACTTCTCGGTCTGGCTGTATACCACGATGCCCGTCGGATAGTGCGTCAGGCGCACCGCCGAATCCGTCGTATTCACGCACTGGCCGCCGTTTCCGGAGGCGCGCATGACGTCGATCCGGATGTCCTTTTCATCAATGACAATATCGATCTCGTCGTCGATCTCCGGCATGACCGCCACGCTGATCGTGGAGGTGTGTATCCTGCCGCCGCTCTCCGTCTCCGGCACGCGCTGGACGCGGTGCACGCCGCTCTCGTATTTCAGCACGGAGTAGGCCCCCGGCCCGTCCACGATAAAGGTCACGCTTTTCATGCCGCCGATGCCGATTTCCTCGGCCTCCACCGTCTCCACCTTCCAACGCCTGCTCTCCGCATAGTGCACATACATACGGTAGATCTCCGCCGCGAATAGGGCTGCCTCGTCGCCGCCCGCACCGGCGCGGATCTCCACGATCACGTTCTTGTCGTCGTTGGGATCTTTGGGAAGCAGCAGGATCTTGAGCTCGTGCCCCAGCTCTCCGACGCGCTTCTTCGCCTGCGCCAGCTCCTCTTTCAGCATCTCGCGCATCTCCTCGTCCGACTCGCTCTCCAGCATGGCCAGGGAATCCTCGATATCCTGATTGTTCTTCTTATATTCCCGGTAGGCGTCGACGATAGGCGTCAGATCGCTCTGCTCCTTCATCAGCGCGCGGAAACGTTCCTGATTGTCCGCCACGCCGGGCTCGCTCAGCGCATTCATGATCTCCTCATATTTCCTCAGCAGATCTTCCAATTTATCAAACATATTTCCCTCCGTACACGACTCTGTCCAGTCCCGCAAAGTCTCTGACCACTTCCACGTCGTGATAGTCCGCCTCCCGCATCAGGCGGCTGACTTCCTCACCCTGATCATACCCGATCTCCACAAAAAGCATTCCGCCGCCGGTCAGGAATGCGCCCGCCTGCGCGATGATTTTTCTGTAAAAAAAGAGGCCGTCCTCCTGTCCGTCCAGTGCCATGCGGGGTTCGTGGTCACGCACTTCCGGCATGAGTGTTTCAATAACATCCGTTTTTATATAAGGGGGATTGGACACGATAATATCAAATCTGTCGTTATGCTCCAGCGCATCGAACAGGTCGCCCTCGCAGTAGTCGATCTGCTCCCGCGCCGCGTCCGCGCCGAGAATGCGCGCGGCATTCCGTCTGGCCACCTCCAGCGCCTCCCGCGACAGATCCGCCGCCACGCCCGTGCAGTCGTTGGAATACCGCAGCAGGCTGACCAGAATACATCCCGAACCCGTACACAGATCGAGAATCCTCATGCCGTCGTGCAGATGCCGCATGACTTCCTCCACAAGCACTTCCGTGTCCTGCCGGGGAATCAGCACCTTTTCGTTGACTTCATAAGTCAATCCCATAAAATCCTGTTCGCCGGTAATGTACTGCAGCGGTATATGCCGGGCGCGCTCCGCCAGACACGCCTGATACCGGCGGTACTCCTCGTCGGAAACCCGCCTGTCTCCGTGCGCCAGCAGCGTATTGCGGTCGGTGCCGCAGCACCACTCCAGAAGCAGTCTGGCGTCCGTCTGCGCCTCATCCGTACCGGCTGCCGCCAGTTCCCTGCAACCCTGCTGATACAATTCCCGGTAAGTCAGATCTTTATTATATAACATACGTTATTTCTCGTCGCCCGTTTCTGTGCCCGCCGTATCGTCCGCATCCGCGCCGTCCGTCTCTGTGTCCGCGGTGTCGTTATCTCCGGCATCGGCGTCATCGGCGTCGGTGTCATCCGCATCTGCACCGCCGTCTGCATCCGTGTCGTCCGCATCTGCATCGCGATCCGCGCCTTCCTCATCGTCTTTGAGCCAAGAGTCGTCCACCTCGTAGCCAAACGCCTCATACAGATAGGCTTTCCAGTCAAAAACCGCCTCCACCGCGGCGATGGCCACTTCCACCATCCCCTCGTCCGGCTCTCTGGTGGTCAGTCTCTGCAGCAGCATCCCCGGCGCCGACAGAATCCGCACCAGAATGTTGTTGCTCCGGCCCGCCAGACGGATGATCTCATAGGAGATGCCCGCGATCACCGGAATCAGCGCGATGCGGAGCAGCACGCGGTACACGGGATGATCGACACGGATAAAGAAGAAAAGCACCACGCTGACCAGCATGACGAATAGCAGAAAGCTGGTGCCGCATCTTCTGTGCTGCCGCGAGCATTTCATAACGTTTTTCACCGTCAGCGGACGGCCTTTTTCCACACAGTTGATACATTTGTGCTCCGCGCCGTGGTACCTGTATACCCGGCGGATATCCTTCATCAGCGATATGCTGGCCACATAGACGACAAAGATAACGATGCGCAGCGCGCCCTCGATAATCGCCATCAGCGACTCGCTCCTGATATACTCCTCAAAAAGCGAGGTGATATAATAAGGCAGCACCATAAAAACGCCCAGCGCGATGGCCACCGAAACGATCATGACAAGAGCGCCGAACACTTTATCCGCCTTGTCCTTAAACACTTTGTTAAAGGCTTTGTCCGCAGCCGTCTCGCCGCCCTCGTCCTCCTCATAGAAGGTCGCGGAGAAGTTGAGACACTTCATGCCCAGCGCCAGCGAATCGATAAACTGGAAGATACCCCGGATAAACGGAATCTTCAGCACACGGCTGCCGTGGGCGATGCCGACATAGTGCTCCACTTCCACTTCGATCTCTCCGTTGGGCTTCCGCACGGCTACGGCATACTGGTCTTTGTTTTTCATCATGATGCCTTCCAGAACGGCCTGCCCACCTATCCCCGAATATTTCATCTCTTTTTTCTTTCTTCTCATCTGCCGGTCCTCATTCATATTAGAAAAGGTTGAGATGTGCACCTCAACCTTTTTCGCAAAAACTTATTTGTTTTCCACACCGTACTTTTTATTGAACTTATCAATACGTCCGCGGGCCTGTGCCGCTTTCTGCTGCCCTGTATAGAATGAATGGCATTTGGAGCAAACCTCCACGTGAATCTCCGGTTTCGTCGAACCGGTCACGAATGTATTGCCGCAGTTGCAGGTTACGGTTGCCTGATAATACTCAGGATGGATTCCTTCCTTCATCTCTTTCACCTCTTTAAACTCAAAAGTAAATAGACGTTGCCGCCGTATCTTCACATCCATCGCACTGCCGTGAACCGGCAGCTTTTACATTGTAGCATAGGAGTTTGGCGTATGCAAGCGTTTTATGAAAAAAATGATAAAATTTCATAAATCAAAGAAATTTTATTTTTTTGACCATATTGACAAACTCAAAATTCGTCTTGGTTCTGGCGAACATATCCAGTATCTTCTCCACGGCTTCCTCCGCCTTCATACCGTTTAACGCCTTGCGGATGATGTTGATCGCCTCCAGCTCGTCGGGCGACAATAGCAGATCCTCCCGTCTGGTACTGGACTTCGGAATGTCGATGGCCGGAAATACGCGCTTCTCGGACAACTTCCTGTCGAGCACCATCTCCATGTTGCCGGTTCCCTTAAACTCCTCGTATACGACGTCGTCCATCTTGCTGCCCGTGTCCACCAGCGCCGTCGCCAGCACCGTCAGGCTGCCGCCCTCGCGCATATTACGCGCCGCGCCGAAAAAGCGCTTGGGCATATGCAGGGCCGCGGGATCGAGACCGCCCGACAGGGTACGTCCGCTGGGCGGCACTACCAGATTGTACGCGCGCGTCAGACGGGTGATGCTGTCCAGCAGGATCACCACATCCCTGCCGTGCTCCACGAGGCGCTTCGCCCGCTCGATCACCATCTCGGACACACGCTTGTGATGCTCCGGCAGCTCGTCAAACGTGGAGTAGATGACTTCCACATTGGGCCCCTCGATCGCTTCCTTGATATCCGTAACCTCCTCGGGCCGCTCGTCGATCAGCAGTATGATCAGATGCGCGTCGGCAGCGGTCTTCGTGATGGACTTGGCAACTTCCTTTAACAATGTCGTCTTACCGGCTTTCGGCGGGGAGACAATCATGCCTCTCTGCCCTTTGCCTACGGGACTCATCAGATCCATGATCCGCATGGCCACGGACGCGCCCGGCGTCTCCAGCTTCAGCCGCTCGTTGGGGAAGATCGGCGTCAGATCCTCGAAGTTCGGCCTGCGCACGGCGATTTCCGGCGGATAGCCGTTGATCGACTTGACATACAAAAGGGCGCTGAACTTCTCGTTCTGCGTCTTGATTCTGGTGTTGCCCTCCAGAATATCACCTGTTTTTAAACCGAAGCGGCGGATCTGGCTGGGCGCCACATACACGTCGTTCTCGCCCGGCAGATAATTCTCGCAGCGGATAAAGCCGAAGCCGTCGCTCATAACCTCCAGAATGCCGCGGGCCGTAATGCCGCTGTCCAGCTCCGCCGGAAACTTCTCCTCCTCGGCGTTCTCCCGGCGCGGCAGGATGGACTTCACCGCCACCTCTTTGCCTGCCGCCCTGTCCTTCTCATCCTGCACCAGCATCGCCTCCACGATCTCCGACTTCTTCATGGTGGAAGTGCCTTTGATGCCTCTGCCCTTTGCGATCGCCCTCAGATCGGCCAGCGCCAACGATTCATATTTTTCTCTCATACATTCCTCCTGTATCCTGTATTTTTATATTTCATGCCGCATAAATTCTTTCGTCTAGGGATTTACTACCTGATGCTGAAATGCCGTCCGAAATATCCGAAATAGATTTTCATCTTTGGACATTATACACCATAATTTCCAAAAAAGAAAGCACTTTTTTGTTATTGCACAGAAATAGCAAATATTATATGATAAGAAGGCGGGTGCAAAAGTGTGTCCCGCACAGGTTATCCACAGGATATTTTACATTAAATTATGATTTAAGAAATGAGGTGCCCTATGACAACTAACGAAAAAGCGCTGCTTTTGCACGAACAGTGGTGTGGAAAACTCGAAACCGTAGCCAAATCTCCCGTCAAGACGCGGGAAGATCTGTCGCTGGCCTATACGCCCGGCGTCGCGGAGCCCTGCAGGGTGATCGCCGAGCACAAAGAGGCCGCCTACACGTACACATGGAAGTCCAACACCATCGCCGTTGTGTCCGACGGCAGCGCGGTGCTCGGTCTGGGTAATATCGGCCCCCACGCCGCCATGCCCGTTATGGAAGGAAAGGCCGTACTGTTCAAGGAGTTCGGCGGCGTCAACGCCGTGCCGATCTGTCTGGACACGCAGGATACCGAAGAAATCATCAAAGCCGTGACCTATCTGGCGCCCGGCTTCGGCGGCATCAATCTGGAGGACATCAGCGCGCCGCGCTGCTTCGAGATCGAAGAACGGCTGAAGGCGACGCTGGACATTCCCGTCTTTCATGACGACCAGCACGGTACGGCCATCGTCGTGCTGGCGGGCCTGATCAATGCGTTAAAGATCGTCGGCAAGCGCAAGGAGGACTGCAAAGTCGTGATGAACGGCGCGGGAAGCGCCGGCGTCGCCATCGCCAAGCTGCTGCTGAACGACGGATTTACCAATATCATCATGTGCAACCGCGGCGGCATCGTCAGCAGGCAGCGCACCGACCTCAATCCCGTGCTCCAAAAGATGACGGGAATCACCAATCCGGCGCAGGAGACAGGCACGCTGGCCGACGCTTTCAAGGGCGCGGATATCTTTATCGGCGTGTCCGCCCCCAATACGGTAACACCTGATATGGTAAAAACGATGAACCGGGACGCGATCCTGTTCGCCATGTCCAACCCCGTTCCCGAAATCATGCCGGACGAGGCGAAGGCGGCGGGCGCCAGAATCGTAGGCACGGGCCGTTCCGACTTCCCGAACCAGATCAATAACGTGGTCGCTTTTCCCGGCATCTTCAAAGGCGCTCTGGAGGGCCGCGCGCCCCAGATCACAGAGGAGATGAAGCTGGCCGCCGCCTATGCCATCGCGGGACTGGTGCCCGCAAGCGAACTAAGTGAGGACAACATCATGCCGGAGGCGTTCAACCCCAACGTGGCGCGCGTCGTCGCGGACGCCGTCAAAGCGCATATCCGGTAAAACGGCAGGCAGAAAGGACGCCGCATGACACAGGAACCGCTGACTTTCTACAAACTGATCGTGCTCTATATGCTCAGCCGGGTGGATTTTCCCCTGACCAAAGCGCAGATAGGCGATTTCATATTAGGCAGGGAATACACGAACTTTCTGACGCTGCAGCAGGTGTTTGCGGAATTGATCGACGCGGACATGGTCTACGCCAGATCCAACCGGAACCGCACCCATCTGGTGATCACGGACGAGGGGCGCTCCACGCTGGCTTTTTTTGAAAACCGCATCAATGACGGGATCAAGGCGGAGATCGACGAATTTTTCCGCGCCAACGAGATCGAAATGCGCAACGAAGTGTCCGTTCTGGCCGACTACTACAAGGCGGTCTCCGGCGAGTACGAGGCGCATCTGGTGGCCAAGGACAGAGACGTCAAAGTGGTGGAAATCACACTGTCCGTTCCGGACGCAGATACCGCGTCGGCGATCTGCGCCAACTGGCAGAAGAAAAATCAGGAAATCTACCAATACATAACAGGGCAGCTTTTTTAACTGCCGGAATAGTTTTTTACCGCAGGGGCAGCTCTTTGGAGCTGCTCAGACTGTAGACAAAGCACTTCCAACAGTACTTAGGCTGGAAGTGCTTTTCTGGTCTTAATAGAAAAAAAGATGCC
>CANRFZ010000019.1 GCA_947630025.1 uncultured Lachnospiraceae bacterium | reverse complement strand
TTATTACCAACATCATCACCCGCCGCCATGAGTTTGCTACCATGCAGAGCATCGGTATGACCGGCAAGCAGCTTCGCCGCCTGACGGTCTATGAGGGCATCTACTATGCCGTAGGTGCGGACATTATCGGCGGAGCAGTCGCAGCGATCCTGGCTGTCACAGTGCTAAAGAGCGCATTGAATGGCCCTTCCATGTGGTTCTTTACTCTAAATATTACATTGGTTCCCGTTCTGGTCATTGGTGTGCTTTATCTGCTGCTGGCTGCGGTCATTCCGCTGATTGTTCTCCACTTCTTTAACAAGGGAACTGTGGTGGAACGGCTGAGGACATCGGAGTAACGGCAGAGATTGCTACAATAAATAATCATAAACCTATTGAAAGCCGGGAGGAGGCATTTCCTCTCGGCTTTCCTCAAAAAATTTGAAATCTCACAGATTGGTGAGATTTCAGCTTGTTATTTTGTCGAAATGGCGTATGCCCGTGACATTTCTGTGAGGATTGCCTGTTAAAATAAAAGAAAAGTGAAAAAGTTGCCGAACGATGGCAAAAGAAAAAAAGCCATCGTACAGCGACTATATTGTTATGCACTTTGTAACGGTGGCTTTGAAAAAATCAGAGCCGCCGTTTCCTTTCGTCTATCTAAAATGAACGACGACCCTACACCCTGCAATCTGGTACGGCGGCACATAGGAGGATGCCGCCATGTCAATTTTTGTCATTCACAATAGCCATGAGTTACACCAGCTAAAAAAAGTCTTGCCCCTCCTCCGGGGGAGTATGACTATCTATCAGTATTATCGTTCCATCTAAATCAGCAGAATAGTAGGTATTTTTGTTGCGCCGATTTCCCGTTATGGGGAGTTGGCGTTTTTTGCTGTCGATTTTTCGGGGAAACTCCCGAAGTATGTCGCTGCCGATCCCCGCCTCCTTTCGATTCACTCGTTAATCGCCCGTGAATCGAAATGGAGGTACATAATGAAGAAAGTCAATCTCCGGGAATTGTATCCCGATGTTTATAAAACCGATCACTTTGTAGAAGTAACAGAAGATGTGCTGGAGACAATCCGTGCCGCTGAGCGTGCGGAAGCTGCTTATGACCGGAGGATGTATCGCTATAAGGCGTACTACTCCTTGGACTGTGACAACGGCATTGAAAATGCGATTCTGATGAAGCCCCAGACACCAGAAATGCTTCTGGAGGAAAAGCAGCTGCGGGAGCAACTCTATGCCGCTGTGATGGCTCTGCCAGAGAAGCAGGCCAAGAGGATCTATGCCCGGTATTACCTGGGTATGCGTGTGAGTGAGATCGCCGCAGCGGAGGGTGTAGACCCAAGCCGTGTCCGTGACAGCATCCGGCGTGGTCTGAAGCAGCTGGCAAAGTATTTTTGAAAAAGTTTCGTTTGGTGCGCTCGTTTTTTGCTCTTTTTGTCAGAGTTAATAAGAAGGACAAGTTTTCCCCCTTCAACAGCACTTTGACAATTTCATAGACAGCATAATAGGTACATAACCCGTGTACGAGCGAGTGTGGAACGCCGCGAAGATGGAGCAGCCAGGGAGGTGATGAACAAAGCTGTTTCGGAGCGATCTACGATTCCACAAAACGGATGGTGGCAGATCCGGCGCGAGGACTGCACGGGGGCTTAAAGATACTTCCTCACGGCCTCCTAAAGACTTGGGGGGAACCCTGCGGCGCACGAGTAAAACGACGCTGTGGAGTTATGACAACCGCGCCAGCGGAGACCTGCTATGTTCCCATCGTCAGGGTTGCGTGGCAAATGTGGCGAGAATTGAGTCATATTAAAATAGGAAGCGATTACTTTCTTTGTTGGTCGTTTTCTATTCAAAATCAGATACCATGCGCTGGCAGTTTCGGCTGCCAGCGTATTCATGTGATTTTGAAAGCACGATGATAACCTTGACAGATTGGAGGGAATATGGTCTATGGAAAAACTCATTACACGAAAAGAAGCTGCTGAAATCTTAGGAATCAGCATCGCAACGCTGGATGCCGCCCGTAACAACGGCCTGATCTCTTATGTGCAGTATGTTCAGAATGGCTGTGTGTATTTTACTGCGGCGGGTCTCCAGGAGTATATCGCAAAATGTACGCACAGGGCAAAGCCTGTTGAGAGAAGCACAACTTACCGTAAGCCTCGCGGAAGATCGTGAGCCGATCCGTATCCTTGATGGAATCAGGAGCGTCTGATAAAACAAAGGTACAGCGCTGGAGACTATTCTTAGGAGGTGGAGGAATTGGCAAATAGGAAAATAATGCTTCCTCAATATGGCACAGTTATGAAAAGAGGTGTCCTATATTATAGGACCAGAATCAAAGACGCGAATGGTAAGCTCGTAGCTATCTACGCAAAAACACCTGAAGAACTCTACAACAAAGAAACGCTTGCGTTGGAACAGATTGAGAATGCTACTTTTCATCGGAAAACGCCCACAGTTGCAGAGTATTGTGAAAAGTGGCTGATGATGCAGTCGGTTCATGTACGGGCCACTACCTTGACGGATTACACCTCAAAGGTCAGGCGGCATATTATAGCGGAATTGGGAGATAAACGGATGGGTGAGGTTAACCTGGATGATATTCAGCTTGCCCTTGTTCCGGTTTCCAAGAAATCTGCATCGGTTTATAAATCTGTGGTAATCCTTTACAAGTCTATCTTTCGCGCAGCGATGGAAAGCAGGATCATTGACCATAACCCGACGATTTATCTGACAACAAAAGGTGGCGGTGTTCCACAAGAGGATCGTCAGGCCTTGACAGATGAACAGGCAGCGCGCCTTTTGGATGCTATCCGAGATTTGCCGCCTTATGTCTTTGTCATGATCGGTTTGTATGCAGGGCTACGGCGGGAAGAAATTCTTGCACTGCAATGGGATTCAGTATATCTGGATACAGATACTCCATATCTGACGGTAAGACGGGCATGGCATACAGAACACAACAGACCGGTGATTTCGGATGAATTGAAAACCAAGGCTGCGGAGAGAAATATCCCCCTCCCTGTTTGTTTGGCCGAGTGCTTGAAAGCAGCAAAGGAAACTTCGACTTCGGAATATGTAGTTTCAAACCGGGATGGCGAACCGCTGTCCTATACGCAGTTTAAGCGGCTGTGGCAGTATATTGTTACGAGAACGGTCAAGGAACGGAGCTATTATCGGTATGAAGATGGAAAAAGAGTAAAGCATACTGTCACACCTGTCTTGGGAGAAAAGGCCGCTCATAACGGAAAAGTGGTTTACAGCCTGGACTTTGAGGTAACACCCCATCAGTTGCGGCATACTTACATCACCAACCTTATTCATGCGTCGGTAGATCCCAAAACGGTTCAATACCTGGCAGGCCATGAAAGCAGCAAGATTACCATGGACATCTATGCAAAGGTTAAGTATAACAGGCCGGATGAGCTGGTCAGATCAATGAGTTGCGCGTTTGCAAGCTGGGATGCAGCACAGTAATAATAAAATAGGAAGTAAAGCAGGAGCGAGGCAAGGATGTCTCGCTCTTTGTTTTACATCAGCCGTATCTTTGATTAAATCGAGGCTTTCTGATAAAAAGAGAGTGTAGATACGGAGACTACACATTATCAAGAAAGGACGATCAAAGATGGCAAAAAAGAAAACACAGATCCCGAAGTATGGAACCATTACATTGAAAGGAATCCAGTATTACAGAACCAGGATTACGGATGCAGATGGCAAAGAGTTGAGTTTGTATGCCGCTACTTGTGAAGAATTGTATGAGAAGCAGTTAGAGGCCCGGAAGCAGGTAGAAGAAATTATCTTTCACCGGCAGCACCCGACAGTAGCCGAGTATGGCGAGAAGTGGCTGCTGATGCAGTCGGCAAAGGTGTCTGCGTCTACACTCAGAGGTTATACGAGGGATATGACAAACTATATCATCAAACCCCTGGGAGAGATGTATATGGAAGAAGTGACTGCTGACGATATTCGGCTGGCGCTTGTTCCATTGTCAAAGAAATCGGAAGGCTTATACAACAAGGTCAATATGCTGCTCAAGTGCATTTTTTATACGGCAGAGCGAAACCAACTCCTTGAACACAACCCCTGTGCAGGAATATCTGGTAAAGGCGGAAAACCGACAAAAAAGAAAGAGGCATTGACAGATCAGCAGGTAGCCGTGCTTCTGGATACCGTCAAGGGACTTCCTCCATATTTGTTTATTATGCTCGGTTTGTATTCCGGTCTGCGCCGGGAAGAAATTCTTGCACTGCAATGGGATTGTGTATTTCTGGATGAGGATACACCTTATTTATCGGTGAGGCGGGCATGGCGTACAGAGCATAACAGGCCCGTGATTTCTACGGTGCTAAAAACTCCGGCGGCAAAAAGGGATATTCCGATACCAAAGTGTTTGGTAGAGTGTCTGAGAGAAGCGAAAGAAAACTCCATATCAGATTATGTGATTGCTGACAGCAAAGGGGAGCCGCTGGCTGCTTCGCAGTTTCAAAGAGTATGGCAGTATGTAGTTGTTCGTTCCACCAAGCCCCGGAACTATTATAAGTATGTAAATGGGGAGAGTATCAAATATACGGTTACTCCAACGCTGGGTATGACCCAGAAGAATCAACCCAAAATCAAATATACGCTGGACTTCGATGTGACACCCCATCAGCTACGGCACACTTACATCACCAATCTTCTCT
This sequence comes from uncultured Lachnospiraceae bacterium, assembly GCA_947630025.1. GTDB lineage: Bacteria > Bacillota > Clostridia > Lachnospirales > Lachnospiraceae > UBA3282. The sequence goes on along the minus strand of CANRFZ010000019.1, from coordinate 46,231 downwards.
ATGCGGGCGTTGATCCAAAGACAGTACAATACCTTGCCGGACATGAAAACAGCAAAACAACTATGGACATTTATGCAAAAGTGAAGTACAATAAACCAGAGGAGTTGTTTGGGGTAGTAAATGGTGCGTTTCATCAGCCTGTCGCTGAATGAAAAAAGGCCGTTTTTTATGGTCCGCACACCGGATAACTGAGAGGCAGAAAGCCGGAAAAGCCCGGAATATCAAGGGAAAACAGCTCAAAAACTCGCGTAGTACGGCCTCAAAGCCGCAAGAAGGGCTCCACAGTTTTCAAAGAGATAAGGATTACTGCGAATCAAGACGCATATACAAAGCTCCCGAATGCTTGCATTCGTGGAGCTTTTGTTATGCGGATTGGTTCATAGGAATGCAAGAGATGATGAGCAAGGCACGAAGTGCCTGCGAATGGTCGCTTGCATTCGCAGTAATCCGAAGCGAAGACTACAAGAGATGACCGAGATGAAGCGAAGCGGAATCGAGGTTCATCCCAGTCATCGCAGATATAACGAGGAATGCAAGAGATGATGAGCAAGGCACGAAGTGCCTGCGAATGGTCGCTTGCATTCGCAGTAATCCGAAGCGAGGACTGCAAGAGATGACCGAGATGAAGCGGAGCGGAATCGAGGTTCATCACTTGGGTTCCGCAGATCATCCTCGTGAAATGATAAAAAGTTTATTATAGCCGACTAAAATACTTTCGCCGGTATCTACAATTCTTTCTAATACATTAACTAACTTTTCTTGCGTGATACCTTTAGGGAGGGTTGTGTAATCAACATCTTTTCCCCATCGTTGCTTGTATAAGTCACATAAGGCATCTAATTGTTTTAATACATCAGGATTTGTCATACAAACGCTCCTTCTCTCGGCCATCGCAGCAATCCGCGGCACATTTGCCCTAGAACAGTTCGCACCGTTCCAATAAGAAATCAAGCAGGCTACAATGGAAAATTCCGTTATCGTCATAATAGTTGTGAGGAATATCCAGCCGGATGACAGTTTTTTTGAAAAAATCCTTTGCCAGCAGCAGAGAGTTTATTTCTGCGTCCGCTTTGTTTTCCGTATCGATACGGAAAGCGGATTGAATATAAATCCGTTTATCGGCGTCATTGACAACAAAATCAATTTCCTTTTGCACATTCTGTCCGGCGGTGCGGTCGGTCACCACGCCGATATCGACGGAATAGCCTCGGCGCAGAAGTTCATTGTAGATGATATTTTCCATCAAATGGCCGGGGTCATATTGCCTGTAATTAAGCCGGGCGTTTCGCAAACCTGTGTCGGTATAATAATATTTGCTGGGAAATTTGAAATAGGTTTTCCCTTTTACGTCGTATCTGCGCGCCTGAGAGATCAGGAATGAATCCATAATATACTGGACATAATTAGAAACCAGTATAGAATTGACCTTTTCGTTTTTAATGCTTGTAAGGGCGTTGGCAATATTGGCAGGATTCGTCAGAGAGCTGATCTGCGAAGCGAGGAAATCCAAGATGTCGCCCAGCAGATCCTCCCGCTCGATCCCATGCCGCTCTACAATATCCTTGATATACAATTCCTGATACAGGTTTGTCAGATATTCTTTTTTATCCTTTTCGTCCGCCAATGCGGTGATCCGGGGCAAACCGCCGTAAAGCATATACTGTTCCAGCGCCTGTCGTTCATCGCCGCCGGCTGCCGAGTAATATTCTTTGAAGGACAACGGATAGATATGGATCTGCGATGCCCTGCCGCGGAATTCGGTGGCAATATCGCTTGACAGCCCCTTGGAATTGCTTCCGGTGACATAAACGTCCAGATTTTTATAGGCCCTCAGCTCATTCAGCATATCGTAGATTGTGACCTCAATGCCGCCGTTTTCCCGGTCGGTCACCTTGCCGGTCAACTGCACCTCGTCAATCAGAAGATAAAATTGCTTTCTGTTGTCTGCCGCAGCGATGGATTCCACATATTCGCACAATAGAATGGGATTCCGATACTTGTAATACCGGCGCTGGTCCAGTTCGATTTTAATGATTTGTTCCTCACTTACACCGTGGTCCAGAAGATATTGATAAAACAACTCAAAGAGCAATACGGATTTTCCGCACCGGCGGATACCAGTAATGACTTTAATTTCTCCGTTCCACATTTTACGGACGATGTTTTCCAGATAAAAATCCCTGCTAATCATAATTTTCACCTCAAATTTACGACGCAAATGATGCTACTTTTAGATACAGTATAACGGATTCAGCGGAGAATAGCAAGGATACACAAAAAAACGTATGAAACTTATTCCCGCAGCACATTCCGTTTCAAGCTGCTATAGGCCAGCAGGATATAGACCGCGTAAATGAAAAAGAACACGCTCAGGGAGATTGTTATGACAGCCGCCGGACTGTTGTATCCTACCATAACCCCCGGCTCCGGCTGGCGGCATAATTGCAGGATAAAAGGGACTGCAATCAACACTGCCGGAACAACCGGCATGGTATAATAGACGGCGAACTGGTTTCGCAGCGCGCGGGCCATTTCCTGCCGGTTCATTCCCAGCTTGCGCAGGAGCGCGAACTGGCGCCGGTAGCGGTCTGTTTCGGCGAGCTGCTGGATCGTCAGGATCGCGGCAGCGGTCATCGTGAGAGCAAGCGCTATATAGAACAGAGGAAAAACAACCAGTAAAATCTGCATGGCCGCCATGTTTTCTTCGTTCGCCTTGGTATCGATAAATACATAGCCCTGCGAGTCTGTCTGCTCGTTCTGTTCGGCTATATCGTTTAACGCCGCAAGCTGCGCCTCCGTCACCGGTTCTGTCGTTTTGGCGGCATAGGCCGTGTGGTGTATCTTTAAGCCGTCCGCCGCCTCGTCCGGGACGACCAGAATATAATCCCGGCCATTGGTCATATCGTAGAACCCCTGATTGAGATGCTCGGTATGGATGCTCCCCGCTGTCAGAGAGGTTCCGTTCAGGGAGATCGTTCCGGCATAGCCGCGCAGCGGTTCTTCGAGAAAGGTTTTGCAGTGAATCAGGTATTTCCCCGGCTCCGGCTCCACAACCGGATAACCCGCCAAAGACCGCAGCATGGCGTAATCGCTGAAACGAAGAACAGGATCGGATTCATACACAATATAATTGTCATAATCGGTGTGTGCAAGGATATAGTCCATCACCTGCGTGCCGCCGCTTTCGTAGATCCGGTACAAAACAGACTGCTCGACCGGAATATTCTCCGCGATAGAATCGAGATAAGGGGAGAAATCCTTTTCCTCGCCGTCGGCGGACAGATAGAGGTCGAAGCAGGCGTTGTCCGCCGCCCGGCCTTTGACCAGCCCGTTGATCATGAAAGCGCTTCCTTCCGTCAGGAGAGTGGCGGTGAAAATGACAGAGATGATGGCCATGACCATGCCCATTGTGGCCAGTTTAGCCGTCAGGGTGCGGAAAACGATCAGATTCTGCCCCTGATATTTTCTGGCGGGGCGTTTGTCAAAAAAGGCGGGAACACCCGACGAAAAGCTCAGGAAAAAACCAAACAGGGCAAAAATGACACCTCCCGCGCCGACAAGACCGGCTGCCGTGCCGCCTGCCATGAGCAGGGCGGTTCCGGCTACGCCTGCGACAACGGATGCGAGGAAGATTCTCCGCCGCTCTTTGCCCGTCCGGATGACGGCGCTTTCATTCTGCTTTTCATAATAGACCAGATCGTATATTTTCATCCGGCGGATGCGCCTGCGGTTCTTTTGGAGCGCGTAAAGATAAATGGCAGTCAGATAGCCCACAGTCAGCAGGACGGCAGGGAGGGAAAGCGTCAGGGAGAAACGGTACGGCAGTCCAAACAGGGACAGCACAATGGCGCGTATCACCTGATAGAGCAGTCCGCCCAGAGCGACGCCAAAGAACAGGCTGACCGCACCCACTGCCAGATTTTCCAGAAAGAAAAGCCGCGCCGCCTGCCGGTTCGTGATGCCGCTCAGGAGGTAGAGCCCCAGTTCCCGGCTGCGTCTCGTCAGCATGAAGCGGGTAGAATAGGACACCAGCCATCCGAAGATAAAAACGACGACGACGCTGGCGAGAAAAATGACAACCGGAAGCGTAGCCATTCCCTCGGCCAGACGCCGCACTTCCTCGGAAAAGATCAGTCCGTTAAAGGCGTAAAGCAGAGCGGCGGCCAGCACCATAGTGGCAAAATAGACGAGATAATCCTGCGCCTGCCGTCTTGCGTTGCGGAGAGACAGTTTAAATAACGTCACTGATATCACCTCCCAACGCGGCTAAAACGTCCAAAATTTCGTGATAGAATACAGACCTGTCCCGGTCTCCCCGAAGCAGCTCGTTAAAGACGCGGCCATCTTTGAGAAAAAGCACCCGGCCCGCGTAGCTGGCGCTATAAGCGTCATGCGTGACCATGAGGATCGTTGCGCCCAAGTCCCGGTTCATCGTGGACAGGATTTCCAGCAGATTTTTGGATGCTTTGGAATCCAGCGCACCGGTCGGCTCATCGGCCAAAAGCAGCGATTGTCCCGCTGCGATGGCGCGGGCACAGGCAGTCCGCTGCTTCTGTCCGCCGGAGATCTGATAGGGAAATTTGGAGAGAATTTCCGTGATGCCAAATTTTTCGGCCACCTTGCGCACCCGCTCCTGCACAGATCCCGCGTTCATATGATTTAAGGAAAGCGCCAGACCGATATTTTCCTCCACCGTCAGCGTGTCCAGCAGATTAAAGTCCTGAAACACGAAGCCCAGCCGTTCCCGACGGAACTTTGCCAGAGCGTCCTCGGACAGATCGGCGATATTGACGCCGTCCATCAGGATTTTGCCCGCGCTGACCGTGTCAATGGTAGAGATGCAGTTGAGCAGCGTGGTCTTGCCGCTGCCGGACGCACCCATGATGACCAGAAACTCCCCGTCTGCCACGTCGAAGCTCACCCGGTCCAGAGCCTTGGTGACATTGTTTCTGCTTCCGTAGTATTTTTCGATGTTCTGCACTTGCAGCATAGTATAGCCTCCTTTCTGATGGGTTCATGGTACATCAAAAGGAACGGCGCTTGTATCGAATTGCGATTAGGTTTCCTTACATTTTTGTAAGATTCTCTTTGGCGGGAAACGTGAGAGCCACACAGGTTCCTTTTCCCTCCTCCGAGGTCAGATGAATGTCCAGCTCCAGAAAGCCGGACAGTTTTTTGCACAGGTACAGGCCCATGCCTGTGGCCCCGCCGCGGAAACGACCGTTGGAGCCGGTGAATCCCCGATCAAATACGCGGGGCAGTTCGTGGGCAGGGATGCCGATTCCATTGTCCCGGACGGTGAGCCGCACCCGGTTTCCCATGGGCTTGGCGGATAGGGTGATGACTGGCGCGTCGCTCCGGTAGCGGGCGGCGTTTTGGAGCAGTTGGCCGAGAATAAAAGCGGCCCATTTTTTGTCCGTGTAGACTTGCTGCGCAAGGCCCTCCGTCTCGATGCGGACGCCGCTCTGCATCAGCAGCGTCCGGTGGTTTTCCACTGCCTCGGAGACGATGTCGGACAAGACGGCCTGACGGATCACGCAGTCCTGCTCCGGCGTCTCCGCGCGGGCGTAGAATAAGGCCCTTTCCACATGGGCCTCAATCTGTGCCAGTTCCAAATCCAGTTTTCGCCGGGGTTCCCCCGCAAGCTGACGGCAGACGAGCCGCGCGGCGGTGATGGGAGTCTTGACTTCGTGCACCCAGCTCTCCACGTACTCCCGGTAGTCCCGCTGGGCGGCGCGCGCATCGGACACCGCGCCGATCATCGCCTGACCTGCACGGCGCATCAGGTCAAAAAGGCAGCGCTCATAGAGCCGGTCTGCCGCGGGGACACATTCGGTGAACAGATATTTTTCATCCAAGCCTTCCAGAATGTTCTCCAGTTCCCGGAGGCGGGCACGTTCGCGCAGATAGTCTGTTCCTGTAACGGTCAGAAAAACCAGCAGCAGAGGCGGCAGCAAAAGGAGGAGGACGCCGGTCTGCGTGCCGGTTGCGGTGAGAAAAAGAGCCGCTGCCGCGAAGCAGGCGAGCCACAGGATGATCCGACTCAGTCGGTCAGACAAAAATTTTCCGAAGGTCATAGCTGATACCCCATTCCCCGGCGGGTTTTGATCAGATCGGGCAGATCCAGTTCCGCCAGCTTTCCGCGAAGCCGCGTCATGTTGACGCTGAGCGTGTTGTCGTCGATGTAGATTTGGTTGTCCCACAGTGCGTCCAGCAGACTGGCGCGGGAGACGATCTGCCCGTTATGCTCCATCAGACAGGCCATAATCTGCAGCTCGTTCCGGGTGAGCTCCACCGACTTTTTTGCCGATGCCAGCGTTCCTTTTGTCAGGCTTAAGCGCACGCCCGCGGCTTCCATAGTGTCCGCGTGTTCAGACGCATCTTTGCTGCGGCGCAGGACGGCCCTGATTCTGGCCAGCAGGACGGGAACGTTGTACGGCTTCGTGATGTAATCGTCCCCGCCCAGACTCAGCGCCCGCACCTCGTCCAGCCCGGAGTCCCGGCTGGTGACAAAGATGATCGGCGCCGGGACAGTTTTTCGCAGGGCGGCGCACAGGGAAAATCCGTCCTGCCGCGGCAGTCCGATGTCCAAAAGAATAAGATCAGGCTGCTCCTGTACGGCCTGATCCGTGATGGTGTCAAAATTTGTGACCGTCAGAACCTGATAGCCTTCGTTTTCCAATAGCAGCACAAGTTCTTCCCGGATGGCAGAGTCATCTTCCACAATCATGATTTTCGATGCTTTTGTCACCGCAGCCTCCCTTTTTCCCGCTTGCTTTCCGCAAAGTCATGCCATTCATACGCGCACTTCCTATGGGAAATTACCATTTTCTAAATTATCATTTTCTATGGGAAATAATCATTTTCTATGGGAGATTATAATTCTTTCGTCCGGACAATGCAAGGAAATAGGACGCTTTGCATGACACATACGTCATTCCGCGTCTGCTAGTCAAGGCCGGCGGCCTTCAACGCGCCATCGGCTTGGCATACGCCGGGAGTTTCTCCTGCACAGCCGGATTGTCCATGATGCCGATCAACAACGGCGTTTTCCTGTCCATATCCATGACCATGTATAGGAACGGCTCGTTGAAATACACATTGACCACATCCGTCGGTTCTGCCATGGAGCTTCCGGCCTCTGCGGTCAACGTCGCCGCCGCCGCTTCCGTGCCCGCTTCGTCCACGATGATTTTTGACTGTTGGAGTACCAGACTGATGGAAAGCCCGTCGCCGATACCGCTGAAATCTGCCGAATCGCCAAAAGCCTTGTCCAGTCCCATGCGGATCAGGTCGTCATTCAGTTTCCGCTCGAACGATATCGCAAAGACAGGCAGTTTCAAATTGACCGGACGGTCCGTTCTGCCCTCGATCATATCGTTTATGACTTCACTGGTCAATTTGCCATATACGGTGCGGATGTCGTATTTGGCCGGTATCATCACGTCCGCCGCCGCGCCTTCCCCGGCAGCCGCTTCGGGATACGGCAGCATGGCGGGTTTGATTGCGACGAACGCGATGTTTGTGCCGGATGCGCTTCGGTAGGGCAGAACCACGCCTTCGGCAAAATCATTGGCAATATAATCACAGTGTTCGGCATATTTGTTCATCATATCCGTTTCCACGGCGTCCGCGCCGTCGGGCATAAAAGATTCCCGCGCGGTAGCCTGACCGTCGAACGGGTTCAGCCAGTCCGCCTTAAAGTACAGCGTATTGATCAGGGCCAGCGCGGTGCGGTCGTCGAAAGGGTTTTCCGGCATTCCGTCTATCAGGCCCTCCGTGTTTGCGCTGATCCACGCATTGACGGCGTTCATCGCCTCCTCGCCGGATAAGTCCGCCCGGAACGCCTGCGCGTCCATCAGGGAGCGGATCTCGCCCAGCCATTCTTCGCTTACGCCAAATCCCTCGTCGATCCACGTCGAATTGCCGGCGCGCAGCGTCATGCTTTCCTCGTCGGCCAGATACGAGTTCATCATATCGTCGGCAAACACGGTCATATCTGCGCCGAGTACGTCCGCGAACTGCTCTCTCGTGTCACCTTTGGCGCCCATTCCGGCCATGGCGAGCGACAGGTACGCCGATACGGGCGATAACACGGGGTTCGTCTCGTCGGCGCTCAATCGGAACAAGTCATAACTAAAGTCCTGCAGATTTCGGTAATCGTTTATCGAATAGTCGATCGCTACGCCGACGGCGGTATCGGCAGCCGTAGTGTCCGTCAGCTCCGTAACGCCAGACATCCGGCTGGGATTCTGCGCATTCTGCATATTCTGCGCATCTTGCGTCTGCCTTGCGCCGTCCGCCTGTGTGCCGTCTGTCTGCGCCGCGGCAGGCGATGTCTGCTTCTGTTCCCGCTGCGCTTCGTCGGGCGCTATCTCCGGCGCGCCGCCGCAGGCGTTCAGCATCCCTATGCCCAGTGTGATGAGAAATACCGATAAAAGTTTCTTTTTCATATCCGCTCCGTTTCTGCGCTTCCTTCACGCGATTCGATGCTGCCTGTTTCCATGCTGCTTCTATTTTCGTGTTACTTTCGTGTATGCCGCTGCTGCCTGTGTTTCTGCGCTGCCTCTACGCCTATTCTTCATTTTCAAATTGGAAAATATAGCCGTAATCGGGCAGCGGCCTGAAAGAGTCGATTTCTTCCTTGGTCAGCGTTCCGGTCAATATGACACTATCGTCATTTTCTGTCAGCGACACGTGGTATCCGAGCTCCAGAAGACGCTGGTATTCCGCTCTGAGCTTGCCGCGTCCGTCTTCGCTGAGACTCAGGAGCATATAGTTTTCGCCGGAGGCATCGCCGCCGTCTCCCACCGCGTCGCCGAATACATTGATGCGAACCGCATAGGCGTATGGGAGGCCGCTTTCCCTGCTCGCCGTGTTGTATGTTCCGTCATAAAATCCAATGGCGTTCTCCAAAAGAATCGTGCAGAAAAAAGTTCCTTTTTCGGGCAGGGCATAATCGACATTCACATATGCCGTTCCGGTTTCGTCCTGCGGATAGCCGTGGATGACCGTATACTCTTGGGCGGCCTTAGCCTGCTGCTTGGTATTCTCGTCCGCCGCCGCATCTTCCGCTATGCCTGCTTCTGAGCTTTCGTCTGCCGCCGCGCCGGATGCCGTGTCTGCCTCGGCGCTTTCGTCCGCTGCCGCACCTTCCGCTATGCCTGCATCTGTGCTTTCGTCCGCTGCCACGCCGGATGCCGTGTCTGCTTCGGCACTTTCGTCCGCCGCCGCGTCGGATGCCATGTCTGCCCCGGCGTTTCCGTCCGCTGCCGCAGCCGGTTCTTGGCCGGGCACATTTCCTGCGGCGATTTCAGACGATTCAGACGTGGGCTGCTCCTGCGCTCCGGCGGCGGTATGCCCGGAGAGACGGTAGGTGTGTATTGCCAGCGCGGAGAGTCCCGCCGCGGCCAGCAGCCCGGCGGCAGTATAGAAGAAGCGCAGCCGTCTGGAAGAACCGCGTCTCGTGCTGCCGCCATCAGGCAGCGCTTCGTCCACCGGTGTCTCGTTCTGCAGCGTTTCGACCGGCTGCGTCGCTTCGTCCACCAGCATCTCATCCGGCAGCGCCGCCTCATCCACCAGCGCGTCGTCGATGTATTCCATGGCGTCCAGCAAATCTCTGCCTCTCATAGTGCGATGCCCTCCTTTTCAAAGTATTCGCGCAGTCCGGCGCGCATCCGAAAAAGAATCGATTTGACATTACTCTCGCTGATGCCAAAGGTTCGGGCGATGTCTTTGACGGAATCCATATACCAGTATCTCCGCACAAAAACCTGCCGCGTCCGCACGCTCTGGCCGCGCAGGAAGCCGCTGATCGCCCGCCCGATCTCCTCGCTCTCCATTCTGCGCTCCGCATCGTCGGGAGCGGGCAGACAACGCTCCAGCTCGGCGCTCAATTCCACCACCGACGCCGTCCGCTTTTGAGCGTGATAATAGTCATATCTGCCCAGCGAAAAATGGCGCGCGATTTTGGCCAGATACGCGAACAAAAATTCCGGCTTCCGGGGCGGCATTGTGTTCCAGGCCGCATGGTAGGTGTCGTTGACGCATTCTTCGGCGTCCTGTCTGTTGTGCAGTATATTGACCGACAGGCTTTCCAGTCTGCCGCCGTATTTGTGCGCGGTCTCGTCGATTGCCTGCGGAGACCTCTGCCAGTAGAGGTCGATAATCGCCCTGTCCTCCAAAACGGTTCTCCTTCCTTCATGCTGCATGAGTTTTTTGCGATGTTTTTGCTTATGCGTTCTGCCGCTGTTGCCTAAAGTCTTCTCTGCCTTTTCTACCATGAAAAGGTTTTGTTTATGACTTTCTCTATCTTTATAAAGGGAAAAAAATGGCGCAGGTTGCACTTTTATAAAAAATTTTTGAAACGAAAAGGATGTGTCGGGCGGCGTTGACCGATCTGCTTAATACCAGCCGCCGTCAAGTGTGATGACCTGACCGGTCATATAGGCGGGCGCGTGGAGCACGGAAAGCACCATCTGTGCGGCTTCCTCTGGTTGACCGATACGGTCAGCGGGGATTTCGCTCCGCAGCGCGTCCACCTCCTCAGCGGTCAGGCAGCGGTTCATGTCCGTGTCGATCACGCCGCAGGCGACGGCATTGACCTGAATCCCGCTGGGAGCCAGCTCTTTTGCCAGCGCTTTTGTAAAACTGTTGACGCCGCCCTTGGAGGCGGAGTAGGCGGTTTCCATCGAGGCGCCCACGCTGCCCCAGACGGAGGAGATGTTGACGATTCTGCCGCTATGGTTCTGCAGCATCAGCGGCACCGCGCGCCTGCACGTGTAAAAGAGGGAGTCGAGATTGGAGGCCATTACCTGTCTCCAGTCGTCGGCGGACATTTCATGGAGCAGGCCGATATAGGAGACGCCGGCGTTATTGACCAGCACGTTCAATGAGGGAATCAGGCCGAAAAGCCTGTCCACGTCTTCCTCTTTTCCCATATCCGCTATGACGGGCGTGCAGGAGACGCCGTACTGTGCGGCCAGCCTGTCGGCCAGAGCGCCGAGCCTGTCCGCGGAGCGGCGGCACGTCAGGTACAGGGCATATCCCTCCCCGGCCAGCGCCTCCGCTATGGCTGCACCGATACCGCGGGATGCGCCTGTGACCAGCGCGCAGGGGGAAGATGGGTGGGTTGTCTGCGTTGTCTGCATATTTTTTGTCCGCTCCTGTCAGATTGCTCTTTTTATTTCATCATATCATGTTTATAATAAGATAGAAATAAAAAAGTCATAGAAATAAAATACGGAGGACAGGAAGATGTATGATCTGATTATTGTCGGCGCGGGGCCTGCGGGCCTGTCGGCGGCGGTTTACGGCAGGCGTGCGGGGCTGGATCTGCTGGTGATAGAGGAGAAGCCGATGGGCGGCGGTCAGGTGCTGAATACTTATGAAGTGGACAATTATCTGGGAATGCCGGGCATGAACGGATTCGATATGGGAACGAAGTTTCGGGAGCACGCGGAGCGCGCCGGCGCGCGGTTTGAAAATGCCGCCGTCGCCGGTATCGTGGACGGGCAGGGCGCAAAGATCGTGAAGCTGGCGGACGGAACAGAACGCGAGGCTAAGGCGGTGATCATCGCCACCGGCGCGGAACACAGGGAACTGGGCGTGCCGGGCGAAGCGGCGTACCGGGGCAGGGGCGTCTCGTACTGCGCAGTCTGCGACGGCGCTTTTTTCCGGAAAAAAGATGTGGCGGTCATCGGCGGCGGAGATGTGGCGGTGGAGGACGCCGTCTATCTGTCGGCGCTTTGCCGCAAAGTATGGCTGATACACCGCCGCGACAGTCTGCGGGCGGCGAGGGCGCTGCAGGACAGGCTGGCGGCCTGCGGAAATGTGGAGATCCTATGGAACAGTACCGTGCAGGAAATCGCCGGCGGCGATACGGTGGAGCGGCTGCGTCTGGCGGACGCCGCGGGGCAGTTTCGGGAGGAGCTGGCGGTGGACGGCGTGTTCGTGGCGGTGGGGATGAAACCGAATACGGAAGCCTTCCGGGAAACCGTTCCCTGTGACAGTGCGGGCTATGTGATCGCCGGCGAGGACTGCGCGACGCAGACGGCGGGCATCTTTGCGGCGGGCGACGTGCGCACCAAGCAGGTGCGCCAGATCATCACGGCGGTGTCGGACGGCGCCTGCGCGGTGGCGTCGGTGCAGCGGTATCTGGTTTGAATCCGGGACGAATCAGGCATGAAGCAGACATGAATCAGGCGTGAATCAGGCGCGTGACTCCGGGGAGAATCCGGCGCGGGCGAGGGGGGGGGCGGATAAAGGGCGGACGAAGGGCGGATAAAGGGCGGATGATTTGTTACAGACTGTGAAATATTTGTGAATTTCTTCGGCGCATACAAGAAATTGCGGAAATGCGCCATTTTGGTGGCACATGATGTAGTTGACAAAACGGCCTGTCGATGCTATATTATATCTCGGATGTAACAATTTTGTAACAAATGAGGTAACGTATGAAGCGACAGCATATGAGAATCGCGGCGTGCACGATGGCGGCAGTCCTCTCGTTTACGGGAGCGGGGTTAGACGCACACGCTGCGGGCGATGAGGAAAAAGTGAGCTCGGCACTGCCGTCATCCGGCGTTGAGTTCTTTTTACAGAATGAGGAAAAATCCGCTTCTTTTGCATCGCTGCAGGAGGAGATCGATAAACAGGACGCGGCGAATGCCGCAAAGAGCGGTGCAGACGCGAATCCGGCCAATATCCAGACCGGCGTTTACTCCGATCTGGCGAGCGCGGGCGATACGGTCAGTCCGGCGCCTGAAAAAAAGATCGAGGACACCATCGTCGTCAGCGAGAAGTACACGGAAGACCTGAAAGAAGCCGCGGGCAGCGGACTGACGGAGGAAGAGGAGAGTTTTAAAAATCTGGTTATCGCGCAGGTGAACAACTACGTCAACGTCCGTGACATTCCCAGCGAGGACGGCGAAATTGTCGGCAAGTTGTATGATAAATCGGTAGGCACTTTTATAGAGGAACAGGACGGCTGGTATAAGATCAGCTCCGGTTCCGTGGAAGGATATGTCAAAGGCGAGTTCTGCGTGACGGGAGACGACGCCGTGGATTATGCCAAGGAAGTGGGCACACGAATCGCAACGGTCACGACGACGACGCTGAAAGTGCGCGAGGAGCCGAACCTCGACGCGACGGTGCTGGGCCTCGTGCCCATCGAGGACGAACTGATCGTCACGGAAGAACTGGACGGCTGGGTAAAGGTCAATATCGAGGAAGGCGACGGCTATGTTTCTTCCGATTATGTGACATTGTCCACCGAGTTTGTGAAGGCGGAATCCATCGAGGAGGAGAAAGCGCGTCTGGCAAAAGAGGCGGCGGCTCAGGAAGCGGCGAGAAAGGCGGCTCGGGAAGCGGCGGGCAAGAACGCCCAGAGCGGTTCTTCCTCCGCGGAGACATCCGGCGGCAAGACCTATGCGAGCCCTACCGGAAGCACCGGACAGGACGTAGTAAACTTTGCGCTGCAGTTTGTCGGCAATCCGTATGTATACGGCGGCACCAGCCTGACCAACGGCGCGGACTGCTCAGGATTCGTCATGAGCGTATACAAGAACTTCGGCGTGAGCCTGCCCCATTCGTCGGCGGCAGACAGAAGCGTAGGCGCGACGGTCAACGGCATCGAGAACGCGCAGCCGGGCGATATCATCTGCTACTCCGGCCATGTGGCCCTCTATGTGGGCAACGGCCAGATCGTCCATGCGTCCACCTCGAGAACGGGTATTATCGTTTCCAACGCGACATACCGTTCCATCCTTTCCATCCGGAGGATTTTCTAGTAATTGCGAAGCAATTTACTCATATACACCCGAAGGATTGTCTAAGACAGGCACAACGCCCCTCTGCGATGCAGGCAGAGGGGCTTCTTTATATATAATATATACATATATACATATAAGCAGAAAACTTTTTTGATAAAAAAGAAAATATCCGCTTGCATGAAAAACCGTTTGTATATCTTACACAAATATGCCGTCAGCCGGCGCTATGGCGCGCTCCGCTGCTTCGCCGGTTATCCACATTCCGAAAAAACCGATTCGCGCGGAAAATGGACTTATACACCGATTTATCCACTTTATCCACAGATTTTTGGGCGAACGATACGGCGGATTTATGGTAACTGAACGAACGGACGTTTTGTGAAGTTGTCATGAAAATGCTTTTTTGCAAAAAAGGAAATCGGCGGCCTCGGTTGTTGCACCGCGGCGGAATTTATGCTATGATAAACACATAAGCGAAGATTCACGGAGGGCGCACGGCTTGTGCGGGACAAGACCGCAGGCGCTCTCGGCTTACAATTTTGTAGTGGAAAGGATGGGGCTATGAAATTTATCATTGTGGGAAAGAATATCGACGTTACGGACGGGCTCCGCGCTGCCGTGGAGGACAAGATCGGCAAGCTGGAGAAGTATTTTACCGAGAATACGGAAGTGCACGTCACGCTGAGCGTTGAGAAGGACAGACAGAAGATAGAAGTGACGATCCCGGTGAAGGGCAATATCATCCGTTCCGAACAGGTCAGCAGCGATATGTATGTGTCCATCGATCTGGTGGAGGAAATCATCGAGCGTCAGTTGAAGAAATACAAGACCAGACTGGTGGACAAGAAGCAGGCTTCGTCTTTCTTCAAACAGGAATTTGTGGAGAAAGACTATATGGAGGACGAGGAGGTACAGATCATCCGTACCAAGAAGTTTGACATCAAGCCGATGTACCCCGAGGACGCCTGCGTGCAGATGGAGCTTCTGGGCCACAATTTCTTTGTGTTCTGCAACGCGGAGACGGATCAGGTCAACGTGGTCTATAAGAGAAAAGGAAATACGTATGGGCTGATCGAGCCGGAGCAGTGACGGACGGCAGCAGGGATGAGAAAATCACATAGCGATACTATGGCCTGCGGGATGACATCACCCGCAGGTCTTTTTTCTGTCCAGAAAAGCCGTTGCAAAACGGACACCGTTGTGATACAATAGGAAAAGCGGAGACTGACAAAAAAATAACAATCTCGTCAGTCCGAAATTTCGGAGATTTTTCTATTCTACTAACACCACAATGGAGGGAAAAAAGATGGCAAAAAAAGTTGTTTTGGCAGGCGCCTGCCGTACAGCGATCGGCACGATGGGTGGAGGACTGAGCACGACGCCGGTGACCGAGCTCGGCGCGATCGTGATTAAGGAAGCGCTGAACAGGGCGGGCGTGGCTCCCGATCAGGTAGACCACGTATACATGGGCTGCGTTATTCAGGCAGGCCAGGGACAGAACGTGGCGCGTCAGGCATCGATCAAGGCGGGGCTTCCCAACGAGGTTCCTGCGGTGACGATCAACGTCGTGTGCGGTTCCGGCCTGAACTGTGTCAACATGGCGGCGCAGATGATTCAGGCGGGCGACGCGGACATCGTGGTAGCCGGCGGCATGGAGAATATGTCGATGGCTCCCTACGCAGTGATGCAGGGCCGTTACGGTTACAGGATGAACAACGGAACGCTGGTGGATACCATGGTAAACGATGCGTTGTGGGACGCTTTCAACAACTATCACATGGGTATCACGGCGGAGAATGTGGCCGAGAAATACGGCTTTACAAGAGAGGATCTGGACAAGTTCGCGGCATGGTCCCAGCAGAAATGCGAAAAGGCGCGTGCCGAGGGCAAGTTTAAGGACGAGATCGTTCCCGTGGAAGTGAAGAAGAAAAAAGAGACGGTTGTTTTTGATACGGACGAAGGCCCCCGCGCAGGCGTTACCGTGGAGAGCATTTCCAAGCTGCGCCCCGCGTTCAAGCCTGACGGCATCGTGACGGCGGCCAATGCTTCCGGCATCAACGACGGCGCCGCGGCGGTCGTTGTGATGAGCGAGGAAAAGGCAAAAGAGCTGGGCGTAAAGCCGATGGCCACTTTTGTGGCCGGCGCGCTGGGCGGCGTAGATCCCGCGATCATGGGCGTAGGCCCCGTGCCCGCGACGAAAAAGGCTATGGCGAAAGCCGGCATGAAGATCGACGACTTCGATCTGATCGAGGCGAACGAGGCGTTTGCGGCGCAGTCGCTGGCGGTACAGAAGGATCTCGGCTTCAAGGACGACGTGCTCAACGTGAACGGCGGCGCGATCGCGCTCGGCCATCCCGTAGGCGCTTCCGGCTGCCGTATTCTGGTAACGCTGCTGCATGAGATGGAGAAGCGCGACGCCAAGAAGGGCCTCGCAACACTCTGCATCGGCGGCGGTATGGGCTGCGCGACGATCGTAGAGCGCGACTAAAAAAGCGTAAAATAAGATCTGCGGATTCCAAGCCGGGCCCGGGCCTGTGCGCTGCCGGACACCGGGCCGCAGCGGTTTGGGATCTGCTGCAATAGCGGCGCAGAAACGGAGTGGACTATGGAATTTGTATTATATGAAGTAAAAGGCCAGGTTGGTATCATCACAATCAGCCGTGAGAAGGCGCTTAACGCATTAAACTCTACTGTGTTGGGAGAGTTAGACCAGACGCTTGACAACGTGGATCTCGACACGGTGAGATGCCTGATTCTGACCGGCGCCGGCGAGAAATCGTTTGTGGCGGGCGCGGACATCGGCGAGATGAGCACGCTCACCAAGGCGGAGGGCGAGGCGTTCGGCAAGAAGGGCAACGATGTGTTCCGCAAGCTGGAGACTTTCCCGATCCCCGTGATCGCTGCGGTCAACGGCTTTGCGCTGGGCGGCGGCTGCGAGATTTCCATGAGCTGCGATATCAGAATCTGTTCCGAGAATGCGGTGTTCGGGCAGCCTGAGGTGGGGCTCGGCATCACGCCGGGATTCGGCGGCACCCAGAGACTGGCCAGACTGGTAGGCCCCGGCATGGCGAAGCAGATGATCTACACGGCCAGAAATATCAAGGCGGACGAGGCGCTGCGGATCGGTCTGGTCAATGCCGTATACCCGCAGGAGGAGCTGATGGCGGCTGCGGAGAAGATGGCTTCCGGCATCGCCAAGAACGCGCCGATCGCGGTGCGCAACTGCAAGAAAGCGATCAACGACGGCTTAGAGGCGGATATGGATCAGGCGATCGCCATCGAGGAGAAACTGTTCGGCGACTGCTTCGAAACGGAAGACCAGAAATACGGCATGGCGTTTTTCCTGGACAAAAATAAAGACAAAGTCAAAGAACCGTTCAAAAACGTGTAGCCGTCTAAAAAAAGCAAGCGACGCGAAGCGGCATTTGCTTTTTTGACGGCGTACAGCGAGAAAATCGGAAGCGCGCAAGCGCGATTTTGCGAAGCAAAAGGATTTTCGAGCTGCTTTAAATAAAAAAGCAAGCGCGAAGCAAAGCGCGTAAGCGCGATTTTGCGAAGCAAAAAGATTTTCGAGCTGCTTTAAACTAAAAAGAGCAAACGCGCGTAAGCGCGATTTTGCGAAGCAAAAAGATTTTCGAGCGGTTTTAAACTAAGAAAAGCAATATAAAAGGAGGATCTATCATGAAAGTAGGTATCATCGGTGCGGGAACCATGGGTTCCGGTATTGCACAGGCTTTCGCGATGACAGACGGCTATGAAGTATGTCTTTGCGATATCAAAGAGGAGTACGCGGAAGGCGGCAAGGCGAAAATCCAGAAGAACATGGATTTCCTTGTAGGAAAAGAGAAGATCACCAAGGAGAAGGCAGACGAGGTAATGAGCAAGATCACCACGGGCCTCAACAACATCTGCACGGACTGCGACCTGATCGTGGAGGTTGCGCTGGAGAAGATGGAGATCAAGCAGCAGATCTTCAAAGAGCTGATGGGCATCGTGAAGAAGGACTGTATGTTCGCGTCCAACACTTCTTCCCTCTCCATCACGAAGATCGGCGAAGGTCTGGACAGACCGATGATCGGTATGCACTTCTTTAACCCTGCCGACAGAATGAAGCTGGTGGAGGTCATCCGGGGCGAGAACACGCCGCAGGAGATGGTGGATAAGATCACCGCGATCGCGACGGAGATCGGCAAGACTCCCGTACAGGTCAAGGAAGCTCCCGGCTTTGTCGTAAACAGAATCCTGATCCCGATGATCAACGAAGCCATCGGCGTGCTGGATGCGGGCACCGCTTCCGCAGAGGATATCGACGTGGCGATGCAGCTCGGCGCATCTCATCCGATGGGGCCGCTGCACTTGGGCGATCTGATCGGTCTGGATATCTGTCTGGCCATCATGGAAGTGCTCTACAATGAGACGAAGGACGAGAAGTATGCTCCGCAGCCGCTTCTGAAGAAGATGGTTGAGGAGAAGAAGCTCGGCAGAAAGACCGGCGCAGGCTTTTTTGACTATTCTAAATAAGCAGATATAAAAAAATAGATGGAGGAATGAACAATCATGGATTTTACTTTAAGCAAAGAACATGAAATGGCGAGAGCGCTCTTTAAAGAGTTCGCTGAAAAAGAAGTAAAACCTCTCGCGCAGGAGGTAGACGAGACGGAAACTTTCCCCAGAGAAACCGTTGAAAAGATGGCGAAGCTGGGATTCTTAGGCATTCCCGTTCCCAAGGAGTACGGCGGACAGGGCTGCGATCCTCTGACATACGTGATGTGCGTCGAGGAGCTTTCCAAAGTATGCGGCACCACAGGCGTTATCGTATCCGCGCACACATCGCTGTGCTGCGATCCGATCATGACTTACGGTACGGAAGAACAGAAGCAGAAGTATCTGGTTCCCCTTGCAAAAGGCGAGAAGCTCGGCGCATTCGGCCTGACGGAGCCCGGCGCCGGCACGGACGCGCAGGGGCAGCAGACCAAGGCCGTTCTGGACGGAGACGAGTGGGTATTAAACGGCTCCAAGTGCTTTATCACGAACGGTAAAGAAGCTGACGTTTATGTCATTTTTGCAATCACGGGAACGGTGGAGAAGCGCGGCAGGATGCAGAAAGAGATCTCCGCGTTTATCGTAGAGAAAGGCACGCCCGGCTTTACGTTCGGCACGAAGGAAAAGAAGATGGGTATCCGCGGTTCGTCCACGTACGAGCTGATCTTTACGGACTGCCGTATTCCGAAAGAAAATATGCTGGGGCAGCAGGGCAACGGCTTTAAGATCGCGATGCACACGCTGGACGGAGGCCGTATCGGTATCGCTTCTCAGGCGTTAGGACTTGCTGAAGGCGCCCTCGAGACGACCATCGCTTATGTAAAAGAGAGAAAACAGTTCGGCAGAACCATCGGCGCATTCCAGAACACCCAGTTCCAGCTCGCCGATATGTCCACCAAGGTTCAGGCGGCCCAGCTCCTTGTATACAAGGCGGCTATAGCGAAGGCAACCCAGAAGACCTATTCCGTAGAGGCGGCTATGGCGAAACTGTACGCCGCAGAGACGGCGATGGAAGTGACGACCAAGGCTGTGCAGCTTCACGGCGGTTACGGCTACATAAGAGAGTACGATGTAGAGCGTATGATGCGTGACGCAAAGATCACGGAGATCTATGAAGGAACAAGCGAAGTACAGCGTATGGTTATTTCCGGTGCACTGCTCAAATAGGACGGCGGACGGCACTGTGTATACAAAATAAAAATATAAGGAGAGAAAATACAATGAAAATTGTTGTTTGTATTAAACAGGTTCCTGATACAAAGGGCGGCGTGAAGTTTAATCCGGATGGAACCCTCGACAGAGGCGCGATGCTGACGATCATGAACCCTGACGATAAGGCAGGTCTGGAAGCCGCGCTCAGATTAAAAGACCAGTACGGCGCGGAAGTGACCGTCGTAACGATGGGACTTCCCAAGGCGGAAGAAGTGCTGCGCGAGGCTATGGCGATGGGCGCGGACAAGGGAATCCTCGTCACCGACAGAGTGCTGGGCGGCGCCGATACATGGGCTACCTCCACGACGCTGGCGGGCGCGATCAGAAATCTCGACTACGATCTGATTATCACGGGCCGTCAGGCGATCGACGGCGATACGGCTCAGGTAGGCCCTCAGATTTCCGAGCATCTGAATATTCCGGTCATCTCTTACGCGCAGAATATTAAGATCGACGGCGATAGCGTTATCGTGGAGCGCCAGTTTGAGGACAGATACCATGTATTAAAGGCCAAAATGCCCTGCCTGATCACGGCGCTTTCCGAGCTGAACGAGCCCCGTTACATGACGCCCGGCGGCATCTTTGACGCATACCAGCAGGAGATTACCGTCTGGGGCAGAGCCAATCTGAAAGATGTGGACGATTCCAATCTGGGCCTGCAGGGTTCCCCGACCAAGATCGCCAAGGCTTCCGATAAGGTGAGAAAAGGCGCGGGCGAAAAGGTAACTCTGGACGCTGACGAATCCGTAAGCTATATTGTCGGCAAGTTAAAAGACAAACACGTCATCTGACGGAGCGCGCGGTAAGCGCGGGTTTGCGAGTCTGACAGTCCTGCCGGCGGCCTGTGGCGCACAAGGAGCGCGGGGCGCGGCGGGATGAGTGAAAGAATAGCGTAGAACAAATGCGCAGAAAGAGGTATAACATGAATTTAGAAGAATACAAGGGCGTGTATGTCTTTGCCCAGCAGGTAGACAACGAGATCAGCAGCATCGCATTTGAGTTACTCGGCAAGGCAAAGGATCTCGCGAAAGATTTGAATACGGAAGTGACGGCGGTATTACTGGGTTCCGGCGTAAAAGGGCTGGCCGACCAGCTGGCTGAGTACGGCGCAGACAAGGTGATCGTTGTGGACGATCCCGAATTAAAGGATTACAGAACCGAGCCTTATGCACACGGACTGGCATCCGTAATCAACAAGTACAAACCGGAGATCATGCTGGTAGGCGCTACGGCGATCGGCCGTGATCTGGGCCCCAGAGTCTCCGCGAGGGTTGCCACCGGACTTACGGCGGACTGTACCGTACTGGAGATCGGCGATTTCCCGCTGCAGGCGGTTCCCGGACAGGAGCAGCTCCACAATCAGCTTCTGATGACACGTCCGGCATTCGGCGGCAACACGATCGCAACGATCGCCTGCCCTTACAACCGGCCCCAGATGGCTACGGTGCGCGCGGGCGTTATGCAGAAGATCGAGCCGGTCAAAGGCGCAAAAGCGGTCGTAGAGGAGTTCAATCCCGGCTTTACGCCCGACAACAAATACGTTGAGATCATGGACATCGTTAAGGCCGTTACGGAGACGGTTGACATCATGGATGCGAAGATCCTCGTGTCCGGCGGACGCGGCGTGGGCAGCCCGGAGAACTTCAAGATTCTCGAAGATCTCGCGGAGGTGCTCGGCGGTACGGTGAGCTGCTCCCGTGCGGTGGTAGATTCCGGCTGGAAGCCCAAGGATCTGCAGGTAGGCCAGACGGGTAAGACCGTCCGCCCCAACGTATATTTTGCAATCGGTATTTCCGGCGCCATCCAGCACGTGGCAGGCATGGAGGAGTCCGATATCATCATCGCCATCAATAAGGATGCGGACGCGCCGATTTTTGACGTAGCCGACTACGGCGTAGTGGGCGATTTGAACAAGATCGTTCCCAAGCTGACGGCGGCGCTGAAGGCAGAGATCGCCGCTGCCAAATAACAGATTATCCGGCGGAAACAGACATAACGAAAACGTCTGAGCAAAACACTGCTTAGGCGTTTTCTTTTATGGGGAAATATGATATCATATGAGTAAATTGCTGCGCAATTAACTCGAAAATTGCTCCGCAATTAGGATGAGTAAATTGCTCCGCAATTAACTCTAGCGAATCCCTGCGGGATTCTCCCGAAATGATTTACGATACTGGCATCAGAGATGATGATATACTACTATGATGACAATGATTACAGTGGAAGACCTCAAAAGTGCATACGGCAGGAAACAGATTTTGAAGGGCGCCTCGTTTATGGCAGGGCAGGGTGACTGCGTCGGCATCGTGGGGGCGAACGGATGCGGCAAATCCACGCTTCTGTCTATTCTGGCGGGCACGCTGCGACCAAAAGCCGGGCGGGTTCTCTACGGAGGGGCACCGGCGTGGCAGGGCGGCGCGGCTGGGCATATGCGCGCCGACATGGGAACGATTCGGAGAATGACGGGCTACGTGCCGCAGGATAATCCGCTGATTCCGGAATTGACCGTATTGGACAATCTGCGGTTGTGGTATCCGGACAGAGATGTCCTGCAGTGGCAGCTTCAGCAGGGCGTCCTGAAAATGCTGGGCGTCGACGGCTTTAGCAGGATGCAGGCGTCCAAACTCTCCGGCGGCATGAAGAAGCGCGTCAGCATCGGCATCGCCATGGCGTCGAATCCGCCAATCCTTTTGCTGGACGAGCCCAGCGCGGCGTTGGATTTGATCTGTAAAGAAGATATCAGGAAATATCTGCAGGCGTATCTGCAGCATCAGGGAACGGTGGTCATCACCACCCACGAGGAGAGCGAACTGGATCTGTGCAGCAGAATCTACGTGATGAATGACGGCAGACTGCGGCCCATCGACAGAAGTCTGCGCGGCGAAGCGCTGGTCAGGGAATTTTGAACCGGCAGAAAGAGAGGAGACAGGATGGAACAGAATCAAAACGGGCTCTATCCCCCGAATCAGTACGGAGGCTTTCCGCAGTATCCCTATCAGCCGCCCCAGCCCAAGAAGCACTCAGGCGCCAAAATCGCGGCGATATCGGTCAGTGTGTGCGCCGTACTGATCACGATGCTTCTCGGCGTATACTATGTCTACACTTTGAGGCCGGCCTACCGGGTGACCAAGGGTATACAAAATCTGGAGCGGGATCTGGAGGCGTCGAAGGAGCCGTTGACCGATATGGTCGGCATGGACGATATCGAGCTGATGATGCAGAACGAGGGAAGCCATGTGCAGGCGGATCTGGATCTGACGGTGGATGTGCCTGTGTACGGCGACGTCACGCTGGGGATCACCAGCGATTTTTATAAGGATATGCAGGCGAAAAAGCTGAGTCTGGAGACCGCTTTCAGCGTGATGCGGTATAATTTTGCGCATCTGGACATTTACGCGGACGACGAGCAGATATGCTTTTCCGTGCCGGAACTGTTTCTGGAGGATCTCTACATCGACAATGAGGATCTGGTCAGCCAGTATAACGATTCCGTCCTGGCCTATTATCTGGGTGAGGCGGATCAGGCGGAAGACTTTTCCATCGATCTGTTCCGCAGTGCGGACGAGCGGATCTCTCTGCGGGACTTCCGCAGCGAATCCCAAACGTATAAGAAGCTGGAAACGGATATGGATGCGTGCCGGGAGAGAATGACGGTAGTAAAGGCGGGGCATGGGTTGTACCGGGTTACTTTTCCCCAGAAAGAGGTGAACCGTCTGGTAGAGGATATGGTGGATCTATACGCGGACGCTTACGATATGGACACGCTGGGAGTACTGGGAGAGTATGACAGGTTCGTGGATTCCGACGTCAGCCTGCTTTTTGAGATCAGCCGCGGGAACCATATCCGCAGCATCGAGGTGGAGGAGCCGGTCGGCCTGCTGGACGGCGAGGCTTCCTTCGGCGCGGAGCTGCTGCTGAAAGGCGAGAACCGCGGAACCGACTTGATGCAGGGCAAGGTGGAAGTTACGGGCATCGACGGTGTGGTGCGGAGCGTCGTCTGGCAGGTCGAGCAGCAGGACGAGGAGAAAAGTGCAGGAACTGCCGCGGACATGAAACTGACGGTTGACGGCGAGACGATTATGAAGATGAAGCTCACCTATGACTTTGACAGAAACGACCGGAATTTTGATCTCTACTGCAGCGCCGAGGACGATACGGACATATGCGAGCTGGTCGCCCGAGGAGATGCGGAGGATTTTGTCCAAGGGGAAAGCGTGACGTTCGATTTGCATAAAATAGAACTGTCGATGAACGACGAGAGGCTCTTTACGGTGTCGGGCGATATCGCCATCGAGCCGCTGACCGGTTCAGTCAAAAAGGTGGCAAGGCCGGAGACGGCACTTTTTGAGATGTCGATAGACGACTGGTACGAAGTGATCTACCAGATCGACAATGAATATAAGGATCTCCTGAATTACTTCTAAGGGGGGGGGATGAGGATTAGTATGGGCGATACAGGCAGAGAAACGATGATAGAGGATCTTTTGCGGCATCTGGACGCGGAGGTTTCGCAGGGCGTCTGCCGCATGAGCGTTTCTTTTGACGAGACGGAAGAAAACAAAACGGTGTCGCACAAATGCTGCAATATGTACGGCAGGCCCGCGTCGGAAACGGTGGGGCTGCTCGATATGTATACGGACATCAGCGCGGGCGAACCGGATCGGAAGGCGTAGCGCATATGAAATATAGAATGCGGTATCTGTATGCGGAACTGAAAAAAACGGTGCGGATTTTTCCGCTGATGCTATTCTCCGCCATGATACTTGTGCTATTGACCGGCGGAGCCGCCTTCGGCGCGGCCCGGCGCATGGAGAGAGAGCCGCTGGCGGTCAGCGTGGATATCGGCGTCGTGGTGCGCGGGGACGACCGCATAACGCGGCTGGCCCTCGTCTATGTGGAAAATATGGAGAGCGCGGCCAAACTCTGCCGGTTTGTGCAGGTGTCCGAGGAGGACGGCAGGCATATGCTGGCGGAGGGAAAACTGGCGGCGCTCGTTGTGCTGCCGGAGGAACTGGTGGAAGGCATTATGGACGGACGCAATCCGTCGGTAGACGTCCTGTTCCCGCGGGACGCCCGGCTGGAAGCGATGCTTTTCCGGGAGCTGGCGGAGGCGGGCGAAGGGCTTCTGCGCGTGGCGCAGGCCCAGATTTACGGCGCGGGCGACACGGCGGTGCAGTATGGGCTGACGGATGAGTTGTCCGTGATGGAAGCGGAGATCGACAGTTTCAATCTGGCTTTTGCGCTGGACAGACTGGTACTATATGATGAGGAAAGGGTTTCCGCCACCGGGCGGCTGAGCGTGGCGCAGCACTATGCGGCGTCGGGCATCGTGCTCTTTCTGCTGCTTTCGGGCATGGCGGCCTATTCCGTGATGCAGCCGGAGCCGGCGGCTTTCAGGCGGCAGCTTATGCGGGCGGGTGTCGGCGGTCTGTGGCAGAACTTGTGCAGATGGTTGTGCGGTTTCCTGTATCTGCTCTGTCTTGCGGGCGTCCTCTGCGTCGTCTGGTGGGGAATCCGCCTGTGTGCGCCGGAGGCGGCCATGCGGCTGCAGGAGATTCTGATGAGCGCAGGCAGGCGGGGCATCGGAGGGCGGATAGGGATGCTGCTGCTGGTGCTGGCGGCGGCAGCTTCGTTCCACTGCATGATCTACAGTGCGTCGGGCAGCAGGACGAGCGGTATTCTGCTGGTGTTCCTGCTCTCCATAGCGGCGGTATATCTGTCGGGCGGTTTCGTGCCGCCGGCGTTTCTGCCCGGCGCGGTGCGCACGGTGGGGGAAGCGCTCCCTGTCTCATGGATGATTCGCGCCTGCGGCAGCCTGTTCGCGGGGTACGGCGCCGGAACGGAGGGCTGCACGGCATGGCTATGCCTGTATGCGGTGGTGTTCGAGTCGGCAGCCTGCGGGCTGGAGCGGCTAAGAAGCAGGCATAGCGGGTAGCGGTGCGGAGCGTTCAAGAAACAGGCAGGCTGCAGCAGCACAGAGATTTCAAGAAACAGGCAGGCTGCAGCAGCACAGAGATTTCAAGAAACAGGCAGAGTTATAGCAGCACAGAGATTTCAAGAAACAGGCAGAGTTATAGCAGTACAGAGATTTTAAGAACAGGAATTTGTGTCGGAGCGTCACAAATTCCTCTGGTGGTAAAGTGGATTCCGAAGGAATTTACTTTTTACTTCGTCGCGAGAACGCTCCGGAACGGAGAGTCATATGGGAGAGTCATCGGAGGGCGGAAGAAGGCTTCCGCGGCGGAAACAGTACGGTATATGGCTGCGGCTTCTCGTCAAGCGGCTATGGCGGCAGCCCGCCTATCTCCTGCTGCTGGTGCTGCTTCCGGTTCTCGGCTGCGCAGTCAGTGCGGTGGAGCAGGAAGAAAAGAGCGGCGCGGTGGTGGCGGTCTGTGTGGCGGACGGCTCATGGGCGGCGCAGATCACAGACGGACTGCGGGCACAGGAGGCTGACAGTGTGCTGACGTATGTGTTCTGCGGGGACGAGGCAGAGACAGAGGACAAGGTGCTATATGGGGAGGCCGACTGTGGGTTCGTCATACCGGAAGACATCGAGGAGAGAGTCATGGAGAGCGACTGGCACAGGTGCGTCACCGCCTACGAGACGGACGCCAGCAGCATCACGGGTATGGCGAAAGAGCGAATCGCCGAAGTGATTTTCCGACAGTATTCCGAGCAGAGCTATAGGGCCTATCTGTCCGAACTGCAGCCTGACGCGATAGCGTTTGCATGGGATGCCTATGAGAATCATCTGGCGGACGGCAGTACGTTCGGGTTTCACTATTTATATGATGACCAATACAGTCAATCAGAAGATGACACGGATGCCGCATATGACACAACTGTTTTCCCCCTAAAAGGGGTGTTTGCGGTGGTTATTCTTATCGGCGGTATGTGCGGGATGCTGGAATATGACAGAGACTTACAGGAAAAAAGATTCTTTCGTCTCGCGCCGAATGTGTTGACTTATATAGTCGATGTATGGCTGCCGACGGTTTTTCTCTCTGCGGCGGCGCTCGTCTGCCTGTGGCTGGCGGACGGCATACGCGCGGCGGGAGGACAGGGCGGCTTAGGCGGAATGTTGTCCGTGTGGAGCGCGGGAATGTGGCTGGCCCAGATCGGGCGGCTCGTCGTCTATCAGGGCATGATCGTGGGTTACTGTTTGGTGCTGCGTCTGTTTCTGCGCAGGAGGGAGACGGTCGCGGCGGCCATTCCGCTTCTTACGCTGGGATGTCTCGTATGCGCGCCCGTGTTCATCAGGCTGGCGGCGTATGTGCCGGTCTTTGCGGTGCTGGAGAAGTTTTTCCCCGTGACATACTATCTGCGGCTATAACAGTCTGCCGGCCCGCGTACCCGCCGGTCCGTCCGTTAGTCTGTCAATCTGTCAGTCGGATTGCTCGTCTGTCAGTCCTCCGCTGCGGTTTTCCCGGGCCATGCCTGCACAGATAACTGCGCAAACCCGTGTGGGCGCCGGCGGTACACATATGACAAGGAAAAGAGGATAAAGGCTATGAACAAAATTATCAAGCACATTTTGTCGGTTCTGCCTGCCGTGCTGCTGCAGGGCCTATGGTGGTATGTCCTGTTTTCGTGGCTTGCGCCTTGGGCGCCGGCGATCAACCTGATTCTGTCGATTCTGGCGTGCCTGTTTGTGCTCTATCTGATCACCAAGCGGGAGGAGAGTACCTATAAGATTCTGTGGCTGCTCGTGATTCTGACTTTTCCGCTGGCCGGTGCTCTGCTCTACCTGCTCTTTGGCAACAAGCGGACGACCAGACCGCTGCAGAAGAAGCTGGCCGGCGCAAAGCCGCTGCCGCCCGAGGAGGGCGATACGGCGGAACTCTATGAGGCTTTTGCCGCGGACAACAGGCGTCTGTCGCAGACTTTCCGCTGGGTACAGGAGAAGACCGGATTTCCCCTGCATGAAAACCGGAAGGCGGATTACTTTCCGCTGGGCGACGATATGTTCCCCGTGATGCTGGAGGAGCTGGAAAAGGCGGAAAAATTCGTTTTTGTGGAATATTTTATCATCGAAAACGGCCATATGTGGGATTCTATGGTGGAAATTCTGGCGCGCAAGGCAGCCGCCGGTGTGGACGTGCGGGTGATGTATGACGATCTCGGCAGCATTTCCACTTATACAAAAGAGATGGCTAAGGCGCTCAGGCGCAAGGGCATCAAGTGTGAGGCGTTCAATCCCCTCGTCATTATCAAAGGCACGCTGAATTACAGGGACCACAGGAAGATGCTGATCATCGACGGACGGGTGGCTTTCAGCGGCGGCGTGAATCTGGCCGACGAGTACATCAACGGCGTGGTTAAGTTCGGGCACTGGAAAGATATCGGTTTCCGGCTGACCGGAGAAGGCGTGCAGAATTTTACGCGGATGTTCGCGGAATTTTGGAATGCTTTTACGGGGGAGCGCATCCCTGACGAGTATATGCAGATGCCTGCTTTTCCTCCCAAAGAAGGGCCGGGAGACGGCTATGTCCTGAGTTACTATGATTCGCCGCTGCGCGAAGATGCGGTCAGCAACGAACTGTATATCGAGCTGCTGGCGCAGGCGCAGGACTATGCGTGGTTTTACACGCCCTATCTGATGCCGGGTGCGGCGCTGATCGAAGCTTTCGTCCGTGCGGCGGGGCGCGGTGTGGACGTCCGCATTATCATGCCGGGCGTTCCAGACAAAAAGCTGGTGTACCGTATGTCGCGCAGCTTCTACCCGGAGCTTCTGGAGGCCGGCGTCAAAATATACGAGTACGAGCCGGGTTTCGTTCATGCCAAGGGCTGCGTTGTGGACGGCATCGTGGGAATGGTGGGCACGGTCAATCTGGACTACCGCAGCCTGTTTCTGCACTTTGAGAACAACGCCCTCTTTTACCGCGCGTCACTGCTGCGGGAATTGAAGGCGGACTACGAGCGAACGCTGGAAAAGTGCAGGGAGCGGACGCCGGACAACATCGGCACAGGCATTGGCAAATGGATCATGGACGGAATCCTGCGGATTTTCGCGCCGCTATGCTAGTTGGGGGCCGGTGGAACAGGCCCGATATATAATGCTCCGGAGGGAAAGAAATAGATGGCAACGGTCAAAAATATGACGACAGGCTCTCCGTTGAAGATCCTGTTTTCGTTTACACTGCCGCTGATGGTCGGTAATGTGTTTCAACAGTTGTATACGCTGGTGGACTCGCTGGTTGTCGGCAGGGTGCTGGGCCTCCGTGCGCTGGCGGCGGTGGGAAACGGCGAGTGGCTCAACTGGCTCGTCCTGAGCTTGTTGCAGGGCTTCGCACAGGGATTTTCCATTCGTCTGGCACAGGATTTCGGCGCGGATGACAAGGCCAGACTCCGCAGGACGTACGCCACTTCTCTGGCGCTCTCAGTCATGTGCGCGGCGGGCATCCTCTGTTTTGCTTTTGCCGCCCTGCGGCCTGTCCTGCGGCTTCTGCATACGCCCGATGAGATCTTTCCGATCACGGTGACGTATTTGAGCGTCATCTTCGCGGGCGTTCCGATCGTTATGGCCTATAACTTTCTGGCCTCCGTGCTGCGCGCGCTGGGCGACAGCAGGACGCCCCTGTACGCCATGATCGCCGCGTCGCTCTGCAATATCGTGCTGGATCTTCTGTTTGTGATCGTCTTTCAATGGGGCGTCGCGGGCGCGGCGGGCGCGACGCTGATCGGGCAGGGCATCTCGGCGCTGATCTGTTATGGCTCCCTGCGGAAGATCGAGGTGATACGGCTCTCCGGCGCGGAACGCACTTTTGACAGGGAGATTGCGGGCAGGCTCTTAAAACTCGCCATGCCGTTTGCCTTCCAGAATCTCGTCATCTCGGTGGGCGGGCTGGTGGTGCAGTTCGTGATCAACGGTTACGGCGTAGTGTATATCGCGGGTTTTACGGCGACCAACAAACTCTATGGCCTGCTGGAAATCGCGGCGATTTCCTACGGCTTCGCCCTCACGACCTATGTGGGGCAGAATTATGGGGCCGCCGAAATCCGGCGTATCCGCAGGGGCGTCCGCACGGGCGCACTGATGGGAATCGTGACGTCGGTGGTGATCGGCGTGGTGATGATCCTCTTTGGCAGAACCATCGTCGGCGCCTTTATTTCGGGCAATCCGGCGGATGCGGCAGCGGCGGCCAAGATCGCCTATCACTATCTCTGCATCGTAGCGGCGTTCCTGCCGGTGTTGTATCTGCTCTACATCTACCGTTCCTCGCTGCAAGGGCTGGGAGATACCGTTATGCCGATGGTGTCGGGCGTGGCGGAGCTGGTCATGCGCACGCTGACGATTCTCCTCCTCCCGGCGCTGATCGGGGAGGAAGGGCTTTTCTGGGCGGAGGTGCTGGCATGGATAGGCGCGGATGTGGTGCTTTTGACCAGCTATTACGTCAGGATGGCGGAGATTGGGAAACGCCTGCAATAGATTTTTCGGAATACTGCGGTTGTCCATGGTGGAAGACTAGCTGGGCTATGGTTGGGGCATCGGCACTCTGCTCCGCGCCGTATTGTCGCACAAACCATTGGCACGCTTTATGATGGCGCCTGATATTTGGCCAGTTCTGCGCGGAGACGTTCGAGTTCTGCGGTCAGAGTTTCATTTTCAGCGGTTACTTCCGCAAGTCTGCGGTTGATGTAATTTTCATAGGCTTCGCGCTCGGCGCGCGCACGCGCATATTGCCGCTCCATTTCGTCGGCGTTGAGCCGGAACAGGCTTTCGGAAGCATCTGTAAGGGCAGGGTCGTTTCCAGCGATCATTTTGAGTTCCTCCCATGTTTTTGCTTTAAAGAGACGGGCCCAACGGTCAATGCCGTAGGATTTGTCTTCGTCGGTTGCCAGTTCTATATGCGATAAGTCTACCACACTCAGTATGAATTTGTCACTATATAAATGATGATTTCGAATATTTAACAGTTTATATGTTGCATAAAATTCCGCATATTCTGAAAAGAGCTGGAAGTCAAGGAAGCCGATATGGATAGCCGGATGGCAGTTGATGTAGTTTTCGCCTTTCTCCAGATGATCAAAACGGCGGCACAGATAGCTTAGAGAGCGCTCGGGCCAGTCGCCCCTGTTCCATAGCTGCATTTCCAAATTGATGAGCAGATTGTTGTTTAATATGACTTCAATGTCCAGAAGAAATTCTTTGCTATCGGTCGATTGGCCGGGCAAACTTGTATTGGTGACGACGACGGAATTGACGTCTTCCGGGCGCAGGTGGAGCAGGGCACAGATGAGCCCTTTCAGGACGACAAGATTTCTTTCCATGACGGCGCGGAATATGTAATCATTGGTAAAGCCGAACTCAATCGGACCGGTAGCATTTGCCAGCGCCTTGGAAAAGGGTGAGACAGATAGATTTTCAGACATGAACAGACCTCTCTTTCGTGATGTGTTTGGCCGGCAGACAATAGAAAGTGAGCCGGATCTGTTAAATGATGCGAAGTGGTTGGCGAACTGCCAAAGACCGCAAGCGCTGAAGAAGGAAGATTATCCTTCAAAGTGGATTCATTGTAGCATGGGAATCAGGGAAAGTCAAGATCGGAATTGAGGGGGCTTCCTTTAAATTGGGAAACCTCTTTCCCAATCCATCAAAACACGCCCCTGATAAATATTTCAACCCCGATGACAATCAGGATGACGCCGCCGAGAATCTGTGCCCGGCCGGACAGTTTCGTTCCGCATTTTTTGCCTAGGATCAGCCCCGCCATGCAGAGCGCATAGGTGACGGCGGCGATGATGAGACAGGCGGCAAACGCCATGCCCCAGCCGTACCCGGCGATGGTAAAGCCCACGGACAACGCATCGATGGAGGTGGCGACGCCCTGCATGAGCAGCAGTCCGATGCCTAGTCCTGCCGACGCTTCCGTCCCGCCGCCGCGGATGCCCTCCAGCAGCATCTTGCCGCCGATGAAAGCCAGCAGCAGGAGAGCGATCCATGGAACGGCCCGCTCGAATGCTCGGAAATAGCGGACAATCGTGTGGACGCAGAGCCAGCCGATCAGCGGCATGGCGAACTGGAATCCGGCGAACACACCGGCGATTCCGTTCATCCGTCCCGCTTTCATCTGTGAGTCGTGCAGGCCGTTGGCCAGAGATACCGAAAAGGCGTCCATGGCCAGCCCTACGCCCAGCAGGACGCTGTTAAAGATAAATACAAGGCTCCATTCCATCGATGTTTTCTCCTGACGTAATCAAAAAGACTCACGTATAACCGCGCCGGACGTACCGGCAGGACAACTTACAGAACGCTGAGATCCGAAGCTGCCCGGCGGTTATACATGAGTCTCGCAATTTAAAACAAGCCAGACCGAAACGACGGCCAGTATGTTGACTTGCTACACGCTGCGTGCTTGCTACTCCCTCATGGGATGATGCTGCATTTACTATACTACGCGGCGGCGGGAATGTCAATCTCCCCTCCCACAAATGTCAATCTTCCTCTCCCACAATTCCACTTGCGAAAACGGAATACAGTGCGTATAATAAAACCGGTATTTTCAAAATGTTTCAGCTATTTGGCGGCCTGTTGGCAGGCCCGGAAAACGGCTGCAGGAGACGGATATGGACGGCATGGGGCAGAATCAAAATATTATGGAATACGAGACGGTGGCGCTGGACGACGCGGACAGCGCGCTGGTGGTGATCGATCAGACGAAGCTGCCGGCGGTGACGGAGCTGCTCCGACTGCACACCGCGCAGGAGATCTGGGACGCGATCTATCTGCTCAAAGTGCGCGGCGCGCCGGCCATCGGCGTGGCGGCGGCATTCGGCATCTATCTGCTGGCCAAGGGGATCAACACGGAGGACTACGACACGTTTTACCGGAAGTTCTGCGAGTATCAAGACTATCTGAATTCCGCCAGACCTACGGCGGTCAATCTCTCATGGGCCCTCAACAGAATGGCGCGCGTCTGCGTGGAAAACCGCACCCTGCCCGTGGCAGAGATCAAGCGGCGTCTGCGGGAGACGGCACAAACTATGAAGGAGGAGGATATCCGCGTGTGCCGGGCCATCGGCGAGCACGGTCTGTCGCTGGTCAGGCCCGGCGACGGAATACTGACGCACTGCAACGCGGGGCAGCTGGCTACCTGTAAGTACGGCACGGCCACGGCGCCGATTTACTTAGGACAGGAGCGAGGTTATCATTTCCGCGTCTATGCGGACGAGACGAGGCCGCTTCTGCAGGGCGCGCGGCTGACGGCTTATGAACTGCAGGCATCGGGCGTGGACGTGACGCTGATCTGCGACAATATGTGCGCGGCGGTCATGCGAAACGGCTGGATCAACGCGGTGTTTGTGGGCTGCGACCGGGTGGCGGCCAACGGCGACGTGGCCAATAAGATCGGCACTTCCGTGGTGGCTGCGGTGGCGGAACGCTATCACGTCCCTTTCTATGTATGCGCGCCGACTTCGACGATCGATCGGAATACGCCCACGGGCGCGGACATCGTGATCGAGGAGCGGCCCGCCCGGGAAGTGACGGATATGTGGTACGGGCAGCCGGTAGCCCCCGCCGGGGTAAAAGTCTATAATCCGGCGTTTGACGTCACGGACAACGAACTGGTTACGGCCATCGTGACCGAGTACGGCGTGCTGCGGCCTCCCTACGAGGCGGCGTTTCGCCGGTTGTTTGATACACAAAAGGAGCGCCTATGAATGACATGAGCGACAAGGCAGCCAAGAAAGCCATCATCGACATCGGGCAGCGTATGTATGTGCGCGGTTTCGTGGCGGCCAACGATGGAAATATCTCCGTGCGGGTTGGGGCTAATGAAGTCTGGGCGACTCCCACGGGCGTTTCCAAAGGCTATATGAAAAAGAAAATGCTGGTCAAGGTGGATCTGGACGGCAGGGTGCTGGAGGGAACGTGCAGGCCCTCGTCCGAGCTGAAGATGCACCTGCGGGCCTATCGGGAGAACGAGGCGATTCGGAGCGTCTGCCACGCCCACCCGCCGATCTGCACCTGCTTTGCGGTGGCGGGCATCCCGCTGGATGGTCCGATTCTGGCGGAGGCGGTGATCACGCTGGGCGATGTGCCGGTGGCTCCCTATGCGGAGCTGGGAACGGATGCGGTATCCGATGCCGTCGCGCCCTACTGCCATACCCACAACGGCGTCCTGCTCGCCAACCATGGGGCCGTGACTTGGGCGGAGGACGCCTACAACGCCTACTATCGGATGGAATCCATGGAGTATTATGCCAAGATACTGCTGCTCACCGACAAGATTCTCGGCGCGCAGAACCGTCTGAGCGACGAGCAGATCGACAGGCTGCTTGCCATGCGGGAAAAGTTCGGCATCACGCAGGGCGGCGTGCCGCGGCGGAACTGATTGTGCGGTGCGGCGGAGGCTATCCTGCCTAAGGCTGCCGGTGAAATCCGGCGATCGGAGGAAAACGATGCGATTGGAAGAACTGCTGCAATACGATATCATTACGATCCAGTGCCATGACAATCCCGACGCGGACGCCATCGCTTCGGGCTTTGCCCTGTACGCCTATTTTCAGAGTCAGGGCAAACAGGTGCGGCTCGTGTACGCCGGGAGAAACAGGATTCAGAAGCCCAATCTGCTGTTGATGGTGGAGAAGCTGCACATTCCGATCGAGTATGTGGAGACAGAAGCGCAGGGGACGCGGCCTGTCAGATCGGCGGAGATCGGCGCCGGGATGCCGGAGCTATTGATCACCGTGGACTGTCAGTACGGCGCCGGCAACGTGACGCGGCTTCCGGCCTCGGACGTGGCGATTATCGATCACCACCAGACGGAGATTACCGATGTGGAGAAAAGCGAGATCGATCCGCATCTGGGGAGCTGCTCCACCCTCGTGTGGAGTATGCTGCGGGACAACGGTTACCGGATAGAGGATAGCAAGGTCGGAACGGCGCTTTACTATGGGTTATATACGGACACAAACCAGTTTTCCGAGATCTTCGCGCCGCTGGACATGGATATGCGGGACGCCGTACCCTGTGAGAAATCGCTGGTCACGCTTTTCCGCAATTCCAATCTGTCGCTGCAGGAGATGGAGATCGCGGGCGTGGCGATGATACGCTATATTTACAACGACGACTACCGCTATGCCATCATCCACTCCCAGCCCTGCGATCCGAATATTCTCGGCCTGATCAGCGACTTTTTGATTCAGGTGGCGGAGGTGGACAGCTGCGTCGTCTACAACGAGACAGGAGACGGCTACAAATTTTCCGTCAGGAGCTGCATCCGGGAGGTGCAGGCCGACGAGCTGGCGGCGTTCCTCGCGGAAGGAATCGGTTCCGGCGGCGGCCACCGGGAGAAGGCGGGCGGCTTCCTCAATAGGGCGTTGTATGAAAATGTCTATCCGACGCTGCACTCCGAGGCTTTTTTCAGCCAGCGCCTGAACGACTATTTCGACAACTGCCGGATCATCTATGCCGCGGAGTGCGAGATCGATCTGTCCGATATGCGCCGCTATGTGAAGAAGCCCGTCCACGTGGGTTTCGTGGAGGCGGTAAAGGTGCTGCCCGTGGGCACGCCCGTCACGGTCAGGACGCTGGAGGGAGACGTGGACATGACGGTGGAGCCGGATCTGATCATTATGATCGGCATCCGGGGAGAGGTCTACCCCAACCGCCGGGAGAATTTCGAGAAGCACTACACCGTCACCGGCGAGCCGTACCGCATCGGGCATATGTGCTCGCGCGGCAAGGGCAACCTCTATGAGCCTACGATACGCAACCGGGCCACCGGAGAGGTCATGAAGCTGGCGGACTGCGCCGAAAGCTGCATCGCGCGGGGCGGCGCGCGCATCTACGCGAGAGAATTGACCGGCAGAGTCAAGATATTTACCGCATGGGACACGGAGAAATATATGCTCGGCAGGGAGGGGGATTTCCTGGCGGTGCGCTGCGACGACAGACACGATATCTATGTGGTGGAGCGGGAAATCTTCTTCGAGACATACGCGCCGGCATAATTAGGGCTTTCTATTTTGAGAGGCATATGATACAATAAGCGCAGGCTCAGCAGCCTGCGCTACGAGAATTACTTCGTAATTCTCCCGAAATGGTTTACGATACTGGCATCAGAGAAATGATAAAATAGGAACAGTCTCCGCAATTAAGCACATCGGCGTAAGGAGTGGTTGTTATGAGTGAGAACGACATTACGACAACGGAAGGAACGGCAGAAAAGGAAGTCGTTTCCCGCAACTTTATCGAGCAGGCCATCGATCAGGATCTGGCAGAGGGCGTCTACGACACCGTACACACCAGATTCCCGCCGGAGCCCAACGGCTACCTGCACATCGGGCACGCCAAGAGCATTCTGCTGAATGCGGGTCTGGCGGAGGAGTACGGCGGCAAGTTCAACCTCCGCTTCGACGACACGAACCCTACGAAGGAGAAGAACGAGTTCGTGGAGTCCATCAAGGAGGACGTCAGATGGCTCGGCGCCGATTATGAAGACAGGCTTTTCTTTGCGTCGGACTATTTCGAGCAGATGTACGAGGGCGCGGTGAAGCTGATCAAAAAGGGCAAGGCGTACGTGTCTGACCTGACGGCGGAGCAGATGCGCGAGTACCGCGGCACATTGACCGAGCCGGGCAAGAACGATCCGAACCGGGACAGGAGCGTGGAGGAGAATCTGCGCCTGTTTGAAGAAATGCGGGCGGGCCGGTACGCGGACGGTGAGAAAACGCTGCGGGCCAAGATCGATATGGCTTCCCCCAATATCAATATGCGCGATCCGATCCTCTACCGCGTGGCGCATCTGACGCATCACAACACCGGCGACAAGTGGTGCATCTATCCGATGTACGACTACGCGCACCCGATCGAGGATGCCATCGAGGGCATCACGCATTCGATCTGTACGCTGGAGTTCGAGGATCACAGACCGCTCTACAACTGGGTGGTGCAGGAGCTGGAATATCCCCATCCGCCGAGGCAGATCGAGTTTGCAAAGATGTATTTGACCAATGTAGTCACCGGCAAGCGCTATATCAAGAAGCTGGTGGAGGACGGCATCGTGGACGGCTGGGACGATCCGAGGCTGGTGTCCATCGCGGCGCTCAGAAGACGCGGCTTCACGCCGGAGTCCATCCGTATGTTTGTGGATCTGTGCGGCGTCTCCAAGGCCAATTCGTCCGCGGAATATTCCATGCTGGAATACTGCATCCGGGAAGACCTGAAGTTGAAGTGCCCGCGCGTCATGGCGGTGATTGACCCGGTCAGACTGGTGATCGACAATTACCCCGCGGGGCAGACCGAGATGCTGGAGATCGTCAACAACCCCGAAAATGAGGCGCTGGGCAGCAGACAGGTGCCTTTTTCCGGCGAACTGTATATCGACAGGGAGGACTTCATGGAGGAGCCCCCTAAGAAATATTTCCGCCTGTTCCCCGGCAACGAAGTGCGGCTGATGGGCGCCTATTTCGTGAAATGCGTCGGCTGCGACAAGGACGAGAACGGCGTGGTCACGACCGTGCACTGCACTTACGATCCGGCTTCCCGCGGCGGCAGCAGTCCCGACGGGCGCAAGGTCAAGGGAACGATCCACTGGGTTTCCGCGGCGGAGGCGGTTCAGGCCGAGGTGCGCCTGTATGAGAATATCATCGACGAGGAAAAGGGCGTTTACAACGAGGATGGCAGCCTGAATTTGAACCCCGATTCGCTGACGGTGCGGGAGGGCTGCTTCATTGAGCCTTCGGTGAAAGGCGCGGCGGCCTACGACAGATTCCAGTTCGTCAGACAGGGTTTCTTCTGTGTGGACTGCAGGGATTCCGCGCCGGATCACCCGGTATTTAACAGGATTGTGTCACTAAAAAGTTCTTATGTCTTGCCGAAACGGTAAATTTGTGAGAGAATAAAAGATAACGGCATTATAAGTTACAGATATTCATTTGGGAGGAAGTACAATGGCAGGATTATTGTCGGGACTGGAGCAGTTCGGATTAGGCAATTTAGAGAACATGGATCTCTACGAAAAAAAGAAAGAGGAAAAGGGAGCCGACGGCAAACCGGCTGCGCCCGTGGTGCAGGAACAGGATTTCCTGTTTGACAAGACGTTTACCTGCCCGATCTGCGACGGTGAGTTCAAGGCGAGGACGGTAAAGATCGGCAAGGCGAAGCTGCAGGGCAGCGATCTGGATCTGCGGCCCCGCTATGAACAGATCGATCTGCTCAAATACGATATCATCATGTGCCCCATGTGCGGCTATGCGTCGCTCAGCAGATTTTTCAAATTCGTGACGAGCCCGCAGGCCAAGAATATCAAGGAAAAGATTTCCGCGACGTTCAAACCCCAGAACGACACGAGAGAGATCTACACTTACGACGAGGCGCTGGAGCGCTACAAGCTGACGCTGGTCAACGCCATTGTCAAGCAGGCGAAACCCAGCGAGAAAGCGTATATCTGCCTCAAGACCGCGTGGCTCCTTCGGGGCAAGGCGGAGCATCTCGACAAGAATCTCCCCGACTATGAGGAACAGAAGAAGCAGTGCGAGGACGGCGAGAACGATTTTTTGAAAAACGCGCTGGAAGGCTTCTTGGCGGCCAGACAGACGGAGAGCTTCCCGATGTGCGGCATGGACGAACCCACCGTGGACTATCTGATCGCGGTGACGGCGATGCGTTTCGAGCAGTACGACCTGTCCAGCCGTCTGATCACGGGCATCCTGCAGTCGCCCACGGCCAACCCGCGCATGAAGGATAAGGCGAGGGATATCAAAGAGATGCTGATGCAGAAGATCAAGCAGAAGAACGCCGCCAGAAAATAAAAGCCGGCCCGGAAATGCTGCCGGAGAGCAGGGAGAAGCCGGTCAGATGAAAGAATTGCCGATTCACATACAACTGGACCCGGATAGCGGGCTCACACTGTATGAACAAATCTATGAATATATCAGGAACGAGATCAGGACGGGAAACCTGCTGCGGAATGAAAAACTTCCGTCGGCGCGTTTCCTTTCTGAATATCTGCAGGTATCCCGCACCACCGTGGACATGGCTTACGGGCAGTTAGTCGCGGAGGGGTACGTGGAATCGCAGCCCCGCAGAGGGTATTTTGTCAGTGCGTTTGAAGAATTATATGCGTTGGAACAAGGCCGTCAGGAGACAGTGACCGAATCGGTCAATGAAAATGACACAAGTGTCACATACTGCGATTTCTCGCCAAACGCCATTGATATGCGCTTTTTCCCCTATGCGACATGGAAGAAAATTACCAAGAATACGCTGGTGGACGCCAATAGCCATATGTTCTCGCTGGGAGAGCCGCAGGGAGACGCTTCGCTCCGGGAGACGATCTGCCGTTATCTGCACGGCTCCAGAGGCGTCAACTGCACGCCGGAACAGATCGTCATCGGCGCCGGCAACGATTATCTGCTAGTGCTGCTGGAAAAGATACTCGGGCGGCACATCCCCGTGGCGATGGAGAACCCCACCTATGTGCGCGCCTACCGGATTTTCCGCTCGTTCGCCTACCCGGTGCCGCTCGTTCCGGCGGACGAGAACGGTATGCGGGTGGACTGCCTGCGCAAAACCGGCGCACAGGCGGCCTACGTGATGCCGGCGCACCAGTACCCACTGGGCGTGTCGATGCCGATCGGGAGGCGGATGGAGCTCTTAAAATGGGCGTCGGAGGCGCCGGAGCGCTATCTGATCGAGGACGATTACGACAGCGAGTTCCGCTACAAGGGCAAGCCGCTGCCGTCGCTGCAGGCTTCCGACGCCGACGGCAGGGTAGTCTACATCGGCACCTTTTCCAAGGCCATCGCCCCCGCCATCCGCATCAGCTATATGGTGCTGCCGTATCCGCTGCTGAAGCGTTACCGCGAGAGGTGCGGCTTTTATTCCTCCACCGTGTCCAGAATCGACCAGACGATCCTCAACGAGTTTATCCGCGACGGCTATTTCGAGCGCTATCTGAACAAAATGCGCAAGCGCTACAGGGAGAAACACGATCTGCTGCTGAACGGCCTGAAGCCGCTGGAGCAGGCGTTCCTTATCTCCGGGAGCAACGCCGGGCTTCATATCGTGCTGATGGATCGAAAAGGCAGGAGCGAGGATGCGCTGGCGCAGGCGGCCATGGACGCGGGCGTCAAAGTCTATCCGATGCAGGACTACAGAATAGAAAAGGCAGATTCCGAGGAACCTGCCAGAATGATTTTGGGGTACGGCGCGCTGACGCCGGACGAGATCGTCCGGGGCGTGGAAATCCTGAAGCGGATCTGGGCGTAAAACCGTGCCTGCCTTATACTGTTTTTCAGCGCTTCATGTGACTTTGATCTCCGTTCAGGAGCGTTCCCACGATGGGCGATGCGAGTCTCAAATTCGCGCCCGCCTTATACTGTTTTTACGTTTCATGCGACGTTGATTTCTATTTTTTATAGGAAATTTCTTTCATCATGTCCAGATAGGATACGGTTTCCTCGTAGAGACTTTCCGGCTGGAACGAATCGCCCGCGCAGTGGGCGCCGAGAAGCCCCGTCAGCGTATAGTCCAGCATCGCGTCCAGCTTTTCATAGGATACGTTGTCTATAAACCGCGAACGGTCGGCCTGATTTTTCAGCACGGCGTACACATCCTGTATGGCGCGCCGCTCCGCGCGGATGGCGTTTACCGCTTCCTCCGCGGTTTCCGCCGCGCAGCGGTCGAGAAAGCGCTGCATATAGGGATAGTTTTTCAAAACCTGCATTTTGGCGGCTTCCATCTGCTTGCGGATCTCGAAATAGTCGTCTTCGGAGGAGGAGACTCCCGTGGTCAATTCCAGTTTCATAAAGCGCACGCTATAGTCGTGCAGGAACGTGTAGAGCCCCGATTTGCTCCCGAAATAGTGGAACAGAAGCCCCTTGCTGATCCCTGCCTCCGCCACGATGTCGTCCGTGCTGGCGTGTTTGTAGCCGTTTAAGGCGAATACCTTCAGCGCGGCGTTGATCATGCGGTCCTGTTTTTCTTTTTTCAGATCAAAAAATTTCTCGTTCATACCAATCCTTATCCGTGCGGTCTGCACCCTGTATTTTGTACGGAAAATCCGTTTTCATTGACTTTATGAGTCGAAATATAATATATCATAAATAACATGACGATTCAATGTTTGACAAAAAACTTGTTTTAAAAAATTTTTCAGACACAAGATATTGTATGCCGCGCGGCGGATGCGAAAAAAATCATATTTTTTTGCTCATATTCCCTTTTCAATTTGGTAAAATAGTATTACTATATATATTACATGATGTCGGTGAAAGGAGAACCCTTATGGCAAAGAAATTCGGTAAGTTTTTAATGGTGACGGCGGCGCTCGGCGCTGTTGCGGCAGGCGCGTACTATTATCTGCAGAAGAAAGACGGTTTTGCGGATGAAAATTTCGACGACGATGACGATTTTGACAATTTTGACGACGATCTGGAGGAGGATACGGCGAAGGACGCCAGCCGCAATTATGTGGACCTGAATCTGGACAAGGCGGAGGAGTTCAAAGAGGGCATCGACGCTGCCAAGGCCGACACCGCAGACAAGATCGTGGGCGCGGCGGAGGAGACTGCCGGTAAAGTCAAAGAGGAAGCCGATAAAGCCAAAGTAAAGGTGGAAGAATTCTTTGACGACGAGGACGGCGCAGAGAAGTAAGCAGACGGGAAAAGCAGCAGGCAGGAAAGAAGTAAAGAAGTAAAAAAAGAAAGAAGTAAAAACAAAGAGTTGGCGGCGGCCAGCTCTTTTTTTAGGCTCCGTTCGCAAATTGACAATAGACAGGGGAATCTTATATAATAATTCTGCAGGCACCGCGTTCCCGCCGGGGAGTGGTTTGGAAAGGGAGAGGCATATGGAGGAAAGCAGAAGACAGAGGAAAGCGCTGCGGAAAAACAAGAGCCTGCGGGCGACAGGTATTGTCATCGCCATCATTGTAGGGCTCTTACTCATCGCCTATTTCAGGATCACGGCTTCCATCCGGGAGCGGTCGCTGGGCCGCATGGAGGAGGGCGTCAACACCGTTATCGAGGAAGTGACCTCGAAGCTGATGCGGGACAGCCGCCTGCTCAACGCCATGGCGGACACGATCTCCCGGGCGGACAATTTCGATCGGGAGGCAACGCTTAGTGTGATGATGGCCAATGAGCCGCTGCTGGAGACGATGAAGGTGCGGGTGCTTTTGGCGGACGATCAGGTGCTCCTGCCGGACGGCAGCGTCATCGATGCGGCCAGCGAAAATCTCTCTTTTACGGAGGAAGCCGCTCTGGGCGAACATATCTCTGACCGCGTTTCCACGGTGGACGGCAGGGATATCCTCAGACATTTTGTGCCGATCATGCAGGACGGCAGGACGGCGGCCGTGCTCTACGGCGTGACGGATCTGGACAGTCTGCCGGATAGCCTGAATATCGACAATATCTACAATGCCAGCGCCAGCGCTTACATCATCGACACGCGCAGCGGGCAGTTTATACTGGATACATGGCACGATCATCTGGGCAATATCAGGGACTATTCCGCAGCCGTGTCGCCGAGGAAGACGAAGGGCGACCAGACGTGGGATGCGTACACGGCGGACATGATGAATCAGGGCACAGGGTATGTGGTCTTCCGCACGCCGAACACGGACGGCTGGGAGTATATGTACTATGCGCCTGCGGGCATCAACGCATGGGAGATCGCCGTGTCCGTGCCGGAAAGGGAAGCTTTCGCCAGTGTCTTTGCGGTGCAGCGGATCTGCCTCGTACTGGGCGTCCTGCTGGCGGTGGTCATCGTGCTCTACTATGGCACAGTCAGCCGCAGCGCCAAGGAGACGATGCGGCAGGCGGTGGATCAGGCGGTGCTGACGGAGAAACTGCAGAAGGCCGAGGCCGCCGACCGCGCCAAGAGCGCCTTCCTCTCCAATATGTCCCACGACATCCGCACGCCGATGAACGCCATCATCGGTTTTACGACGCTGGCACAGACCAATCTGGACAACCGCGAAAAGGTGCAGGAGTATCTGAAAAAAATCCTTGCCTCCAGCAACCATATGCTCTCGCTGATCAACGACATTCTGGACATGAGCCGCATCGAGTCTGGCAAGCTGAATATCGAGGAAAAGGAGTGCTCGCTCTCCGATATTTTCCGGGATATGCGCGATATCATCCAGACGCAGATGCACGCCAAGCAGCTTGACTTCTACATGGACGCGGTGGACGTCATCGACGAGGATATTTACTGCGATAAACTGCACGTCAATCAGGTGCTCTTAAATCTGCTCTCCAATGCGATCAAGTTCACGCCGCCCGGCGGAACGGTGGCGCTGACGATCCGGCAGAAATCCCGCGCGCCCAAAGGCTACGGCTCCTATGAGATACGAGTCAAGGACACGGGCATCGGCATGAGTGAGGAATTTACCAGACATATTTTCGAGCCCTTTGAGCGGGAGCGGAATACGACCGCCAGCGGCATTCAGGGAACGGGCCTGGGGATGGCGATCGCCAAGAATATCATCGACGCCATGGGCGGCACGATCGAGCTGCACTCGGAGCCGGGCAAAGGGACGGAATTTATCATCAACCTCGATTTCCGCCTGCAGACGGAGCCGAAGAAAGAGGGCAGCGTGGCGGCGCTGCAAGGAATGCGCGCGCTGGTGGTGGACGATAGCTACACGACCTGCGACAGTATCACCAAGATGCTCATGCAGATCGGGATGCGTCCCGAGTGGGTGCTGCACGGCAAGGAGGCCGTTCTGCACGCGCGGCAGGCGTATGAGCTGGGCGACGAATACTATGCCTATATCGTGGACTGGTTTCTGCCCGACTTAAACGGGCTGGAAGTGGTGCGGCAGATCCGCGGCATCGTGGGAGACAGTACGCCGATTATCGTTGTCACCGCCTATGACTGGTCGCCTTTCGAGGAGGAGGCGAGGGCGGCGGGCGTCACCGCCTTCTGCAACAAGCCGATCTTCCTCTCGGATCTGCGGGATGTCCTGATCGCCGCCGGAAACGATTCCCTGCGCGCGCAGGAGATGACGGATCGGGCGCAGGAGAAGCGCGATCTCGCACAACGTCTGAAAGGCACGCGGCTTTTGCTCACGGAGGACAACGAGCTGAACCGGGAGATCGCCGTAGAGCTGCTCACCGAGAAGGGCTTCGTCGTCGATACGGCGGAGGACGGCACGGTGGCCGTGGAGAAAGTGAAGAACGCGGAGCCGGGGTATTATGCGCTCGTCCTGATGGATATTCAGATGCCTAAGATGAACGGTTACGACGCCACGAGAGCGATCCGGGCGATGGCAGATCCCGCGCGGGCAGGCATCCCGATCGTGGCCATGACTGCGAACGCCTTCGACGAGGACCGGAAAAAAGCGCTGGAGAGCGGCATGAACGCACACGTCGCGAAGCCCATCGACGTGGACCAGTTGATGACGGTGCTGGAGGAGATTTTGGAAATTGGATGATAAGGAGATTAGTATGAAGAAACGAATGCTGGGAAAAACCAGCCTCATGGTGAGCGAAATCGGATTCGGCGGGGAGTGGCTGGAGCGCCATTCCGAGGACGAGGCCGTGGAGCTGATGCGGTACGCGGGAAGCAAGGGCATCAATATCATCGACTGCTGGATGCCCGATCCGAAATCATGGGACATCATCGGCAGGGCCATGCAGGGAAACCGGGAAAACTGGTATGTGCAGGGGCATCTGGGCTCTACATGGCAGGACGGGCAGTACGTGCGCTCCAGAGAT
Source organism: uncultured Lachnospiraceae bacterium (assembly GCA_947630025.1). Classification (GTDB taxonomy): domain Bacteria; phylum Bacillota; class Clostridia; order Lachnospirales; family Lachnospiraceae; genus UBA3282. The sequence continues at coordinate 2,033 of CANRFZ010000019.1, read as the reverse complement.
TTGAACTATGTGAAGCCGGCGTTTGAGGATCTGCTTGCAAGGCTTCGGACAGACTATATCGATCTGGGCATGATCCACTATGTGGACACCATGGAAGATTGGGAGCGGCTGCAGGATTCCGCCTATATGGACTATGTGGAGGAACTGAAGGACAAAGGCGCGATCCGGCACATCGGTATGAGCTCCCACAACCCGGAGACGGCGCAGGCAGCCGTGCGGTCGGGACGGATCGAAATGCTTCTGTTCAGCGTCAATCCTGCGTTCGATATGCTGCCGGCCAATGAAGATCTGGACGAGCTGCTTTCGGAGGGATACCAGTACGACGGAAAGCTGGCGGGCATCGACGCCGCCAGAGCCGAACTGTACCGGTTGTGCGAGGAAAAAGATGTCGGGATCACCGTTATGAAAGGATTTGCCGGAGGCAGGCTTTTTGACGAAAAGCGGTCGCCGTTCGGCGTGAGACTGTCGCCGGTGCAGTGCATCCACTATGCGCTGACAAGGCCCGGCGTATCGTCGATTCTGTGCGGATATGACACGAAGGAGCAGATCGATCAGGCGCTGCACTATGAGGACGCCTCGGAGGAGGAGAAAGATTATGCGTCGGTGCTGGCCAACGCGCCGTTCCATTCCTACCGGGGAGAGTGTACTTACTGCGGCCACTGTAAGCCCTGCGCGGCGAAGCTGGACATCGCGATGATCAACAAGTACTATGACTTGGCCGCGATGCAGCCCTCCGTACCCGCCACGATCCGGTCGCACTACGAACTGCTGGCGCACAAGGCTTCCGAGTGTATCGCCTGCGGCGCCTGCGAAGCGCGCTGCCCGTTCGGTGTGCCCGTGGCCGAGAGAATGAAGAAGACGGCGGAACTGTTCGGCTGCTAGGAGAATGTTTCTAGGTCAGCTTTTCTGATAGGGCGGATCTGCGGGATACCCGCCTTTTAATTTCTGCATTCCCCGCTGGATCGCGTCCTTGGAAGTCTTCCAGTCCGCGTCCTTGTTGCGGTAATCGAATTTTTCCACCATCCAGGAGACGTCCTCGGAGAGCCGCTCCATGTTCTTTTCCATCAGCGGGAACATCATGTCAAAAAATGCCGCCAGCTCCTTGTCGCCGAGACGGGCCTGCGCCGCTTCGCACAGGTCGCCGAAGTGGGGCAGGCAGAAGCCCTTGCCGTTTCTGATCTTGTCGCGGAACGCCTCGTCCTTTTTATACAGGACAAAAAAGGTGTCCAGATAGCGCTCGTAAGTGTCAGCGTACTGGCTGCAGATGTAGCAGGATTTCTCCTTTTCCAGCGCCCAGACGCCGATCGGATTCTGCCGTCCGGAGGACTTTTTCAGCCTGTCCTTTAACGACGTCTTGCCGGGTTTATAGTCCTGAAACCGGCTCTGCATCTCACGGATCATCTGGCGGTAGTGCGTCTTCAGAATCCAAGCGTTGCCCAGCGTGTTGCCGTAGTCGAACATCTTTTTGAAGTGGCTGCGGCAGAAGCCGGCCCGGTCGGTCTGTTCGCGGATGTCGCTCTCCATATACGAGGAGCCGGAGCCCAGCACGAAGTCGAGAAGATCCTGCTCCACGTTCCGCTCGATAAAGCAGAAGGGGCATTCGTCGCCGGCATTCACCGCATCATTCAGTGGGATGGTGTATAATTGTTCTTTCATAGGAATCCCCATTTCGGAGCGTTCTCGCGACGAGGCGACGCGAATCTCAAATTCGCGTCTGCCATCAGGGGAATTTGTGACGCTCCGGCACAAATTCCCGTGTGAAAAATCAGCACATCAGTGTGATTTTTCACACTACGTCCTTATCTAATAGAAATCTTACTCATTAACTGTGCGCTAACGGTACTATCGTTTACTTAAACTCCATTATACTGCCCTTGTTTTGCAAAAGCAATCCCTTGCCCAAATAAACGAAATATCGTTTAAATTTCTGGAAAAATTCTGTTGCAATCATGCCGAGCATATGGTACTATATCTCTGATGCCAATAGCATAAATCATTTCGGGAGAATTGCGAAGCAATTCTCGTAGCGCAAG
>CANRFZ010000018.1 GCA_947630025.1 uncultured Lachnospiraceae bacterium | reverse complement strand
CGGCGAAGAAAGATCCGAGGCTGATGGTGGAATATATGTCGTACTATGCGGAGCAGTCAGACCACAGAGCGGCACTTGAGGAAAGCCGTGCGGAAGGGCTTGAAGAAGGCGTAAAAGAAGGCCTCATCCGCGGAATCGTGCAGACGGTAAAAGGAATGCAGGGCACTGTGGAGACGGCGGCAGAGCAGTTGTCCATGCAGTGCGGCATGAGCAGAGACGAGGCGCTTGCGGTAGCGCAGAAATACTGGTAGGTCAATCCCGCAAATGGGACGTCAATAGGAAATCAGAACTCCTGATATAAAGTATGAAAGTGATGGCTTTATATCAGGAGTTTTTGTTGTTATTTCGAGGAATTTATCATCGAGGAAAGCCGGCGCCTTTGCTGCGCTGCCTATAAATCAAAAATTAAAAAGGAGAAAAACATATGAGAGAAGAAGTGTTGGCAGTATTACAGTCTGTGAGGAAAGACGTTGATTTTTTGACAGAGACGAAACTGGTGGATGACGGTATTTTGGATTCTTTCGATATTATTTCAGTTGTGTCAGAATTAAATGAAAAATTTGATGTTGACATCACGGCTGACGAGCTGGAGCCGGAAAATTTTAACACTTTGGACGCAATCACCGCTCTGGTAGCGTCTCTGCAGTAGGGTGAAACTATGCGTACAATAAGTTTGCAAAGTGGACAAACGGTGGCTGCCGGTAATTTGGGAGAGATGTCGGAGAAGACGCTGACGGATATGGATTATGTGATTGCCATATCGAAAGAGCAGCGGATTTCCTGTGAGGCGTTAGGATTTCGCTTCGCGGATCGCAGTATGTATACTGCGCTTAGGATTTCCGATTTTCGTTGGGAGATGCCGCATGGCGGGAAATTTACGTTTACGCTATCTGAGGATTGGCGGATAGAGGAGATCTTTCGAGTCGCGTCGGAACACTTTGGCAGCGATTGCCGATTCGCTTTGGATTGTGCAAAGTCCGATCAAAATCTCAAGAATGAACTGTTGTGCCGTTATATAGGAGACTTAAAACAACGTGGGATGACGGCCAGTTTGTGCTGGCGGGAAAAGACACTGACGGGATTTACGCTTTGGTCTGTGGAAAGCGGCGCTGCCAGAATATATTTGGGCGCTGTCGTAAAACGGTATCAGCATACGGGGATTGCACTGTATCTGTATGGGTATACGATTCAATGTATGAAAAAGCAGGGAGCTTGGGATTTGAAGGATCACATATTTACGTCCAATAACGCCTCGTTAAATCTGCATAGCATGATGGGAAGATATGGGGGGGGGCAGCTTAAATTCGAAGGCTTTGAAAGTTGGTACATCAAAGAGAATATAAGATAAGGGAGATAGACGGATGTCAATTATTTCATTAACGTTCATAGGGTTTGCAGCGGTACTCGTCTGCTTATATTTTCTTCTGCCACGCAAATGTCAGTGGGGAGTCCTGTTGGCGGCCAGTATGTTGTTTTATCTTTCGAGTGGATGGAAAAGCATTGTTTATATTCTGGTTACGATTGGAACACAATATTTTCTGGCGCTTATGCTGGAACGGCAAAATGATAGGATGCGGGAAGAATTTGCAGAAAGTGAGGCGGATGGCAGACGGAAAAAAGAGATAAAAAAGAAATATGCCAAAAGAAAAAAGAAGTATGTCTTTTTTTCGGTATTGATTAATGTAGGTCTGCTATGTTTTGTCAAATACACGAATTTCCTGATCGAAAATATCAATGTGCTGCTGCGGGAAATACAGGCGCCGCAGCTTGCAGCTTTGAACATTCTGGCGCCGCTGGGCATATCATTTTATACTTTTAGGTCTGTTGGCTATGTGATTGACGTCTATCGTGGGAAAGTGAAAGCAGAAAAAAATATCGGCAAACTGGCATTGTATGTTTCGTATTTTCCGGCAATTGTGCAGGGACCGATCGACCGGTATGCGGATGTGGCAGAGCAATTATACGGGGGGGGGCATTCGTTTGATTATAGACGGTTCACTTTTGGAGCGCAGCGGATGCTATGGGGATATATCAAGAAACTGGTGATTGCGGAGCGTGCCGCAGTGATTGTCAACGAAGTGCTGGGGCAGTATGCGACGAAAGGATATGAAGGGCTGACGGTTTTTTTTGGCATCGCATTGTATTCTTTTCAGATTTATGCAGATTTTTCCGGCGGCATGGATATCGTCTGCGGATTGTCCGAGATTTTTGGTATTTCTCTGACCGAAAACTTCAGGCGACCCTTTATGGCACAGAGCGTAGCTGAGTTCTGGCAGCGGTGGCATATTACGCTGGGCGCGTGGATGCGCAATTATCTGTTCTATCCGTTGTCGCTCTCTCCGGCCTTTAACAGACTGGGAAAGAAGTGCAAAAAAATATTTGGAGATCGGTGGGGGAGAGTGATACCGACTTCCTTAGCTTCCTTTATCGTGTTCGTGATCGTAGGTGTCTGGCATGGCGCTCACTGGAAGTTTGTGGTGTATGGCATCTACCAAGCCGTATTTGTTTCGACAGGGACATTGTTTGAGCCATTCTACGAAAAAATGCGGGCGGCATTCCGAATGCGTGAGGACGGTCTATGGCAGATATTCCGAATACTTAGAACCTTTTTCATATTGACGATTGGACGCTATTTCAGTATTGCAGCCTCGACAAGGGATGCGCTTGGGCTGCTGCGGGCGACATTCCGCTCTTTCAATCCATGGGTGCTTTTGGATGGGAGTCTGTATACGATGGGATTGAATCGTAAGAATTTTTGGCTTTTATTGTATGCCATCGTGGGGCTGATGATTATTGATGTGTTACAGGAACGAGGAATTCGTATCAGATCATGGATCGCGGAAAGAAACTTGGTCTTTCGCTGGACAATTTATTATATGGCGCTCTTTGGCCTGTTTATTTTTGGTATGTATGGGCCGGGATATGATGCAGCCAGCTTTATTTATCAGCTATTTTAAGATTGTAAAGGATCGAACGGTAAAACTTCTAGGGATTATGGTTGATTTATTTTGACATAGGGAGAATAAGCAAAAGGCCGTATAAACGGCAGAAACGAGGCAAGATGAAGGCAACATCCGTATTGGACATTCTGGAAGAAACCGCAGCGAGATATCCGGACAAGGCGGCATTTATCGACGACAGGGAGACTTATACTTACGGTCAGCTTATGGACAACGCACGGTCGTTTGGCAGCGGACTTTTGCAGGCGCTTTGCGGTGAAACACACAGGCCGGTGATGCTCTTTATGGACAAGAGCGTTAAATGTGTGGCGGCTATGCTGGGAACACTCTATAGCGGCAATTTTTATGTGCCGATGGACGTCAAGACGCCGATTGAACGGTTGAATTCCATATTGGAGACATTGGGGAACGCTTTTGTCATTACGACGGCGGGGGAATTGACGCTGCTGCAAAAAGCAGGATACACGGGAGAGACGGCCATTTATGAAGAATTGGTTGAAGTCGGACAAGGGCACGATTCTAGGGAAGCTCTTTCAAGCATACGGAGCGGCATTGTTGACACGGATCTGATGTATGTGTTATTTACGAGCGGTTCTACCGGCGTGCCCAAGGGCGTCGCCGTGATGCACCGCTCCGTGGTGGATTATATTGAGGCATTTATCCGGGAAGTGCCTGTGGACGAGGACGATATTTTCGGCAATCAGGCGCCGTTTTACGCGGATATGTCCTTAAAGGATATCTATATGTCCATAAAAACAGGGGCGACTGTCTGTATCATTCCCCAGAAGCTCTTTATGTCGCCCAAAAAGCTGCTGCAGTTTCTGGACGATAGGAACGTGACGGCGCTTATGTGGGTGCCGACGGCGTATCGTTTGATATCACAGTTTGACGCCTTATCGAAAGTCAGGCCAAGAAATCTGCGAAAGTTTCTGTTTTCCGGTGAGGCGATGCCCATTTCCGTATACCGCTACTGGATACAGCTGTATCCAGTAGCAGTATGGATACAGCAGTATGGACCGACTGAAATAACAGGCGCCTGCACATCCTTCCGCCTGCCGAGAGTGTATGAGGAGGGCGAGACAATTCCGATCGGGAAACCTTTTCCAAACACCGGGATTCTGCTGCTGGACGAGGAAGATGAGGAAATAGCCAAGTCGGATACGGAACGCACCGGGGAGATCTGCGTTTATGGTTCGTGCTTGGCGGCGGGATACTACAACAATCCTGAGAAAACGAAAGAGGTGTTTGTCCAGAATCCTGCGGTAAAAGGGTATCCGTCACTGATGTACAGAACCGGCGATCTGGCAAAGTATGATGCAGACGGAAATCTGGTATTTATATCAAGGAAAGACTATCAGATCAAGCACGCCGGGAAACGAGTCGAGCTCGGGGAGATCGAAGCGGCGGCGATGTCAATTCCGGCGCTCAAGGCTTGCTGCTGCGTGCAGAACAGAAGTAAGGATGCGTTGTGTCTGTACTATATCGGCGAGATTTCTGACAGGGAGATCATAGAGGGGTTGTCGAGCAGGCTGCCGAAATACATGATTCCGACGGTTTACCATAAACAGGACGGACTGCCGACGCTGTCGAATGGAAAGTTAGACAGAAAGCAGATCGACGGGTGGGCGAATGAGTCAAGTAATGTATAAGGTTACAATCTGAGTAAAGGAGAAGAATGCTGATGGAAGCGCTGCGTACCTATGATGCGTATCGGGACAAGGTCAACCTGCTGCGACAGAAAGCGGCCAAGGAAAACAGGAAAGTTATCACGAACTGTTATTTCCTTCCGGGTAAGGTTAAGAAACTGATAGCAGATCAAAAGTTATACATAGAAGAACAGAATGGGAATCTTTTTATCTGTGAGCAGGAGCCCACATTTTACAGAGTGTATTATTATGTGCAGAATCCGGAAGCCATTGAACCATTACAGTTGCCGCTTTCTGCCGTCATTGAATTTACTTACAAGGATGCAGCCACAGAGAGGGGGGGGGAGAACGCGATCGCCGTCATCACTAAAATGGGGTTCAAGCTGGGACGCCAAAGCGGACGTATGGTTCTGCAGGCAGCCCGGATTCCCCGCTTTTTTGAAAATACTGCCGCTGATGTATTGGTGGAGTATGCGAAGCATGAAGACAAACAGAAAATCTGGGAACTTCTGCATAACGCTTTTATACCCATATATGCGTTCCTGCCGCAGGAAGAAGAACTGGATCAGCTCATTTTAGATAAAAGTATTTTAGCACTGCGGTATCAAGGAGATTTGGCAGGAATATGGCATACCGAGATTGTTGGAAAAAATGCGTGGGGACGCCAGCTGGTTGTGGACGAACGCTACCGAGGTAAAGGTTATGGCCGTATGCTTATGTGTGCTTATCACGATTCTGTCAAAGACAGGGTTGAGAGGGTATTGTTCTGGGTGGATATGGCGAATCCGGCGATTTCACTATATAAGAAGCTGGGATATGAATTTGATGGCTGCATGGCCAATGAATATATTAGACTCCGGGAACAGATGACAGAAAATGAAATCATAGACGAAAAAAGACTTGACAGGGGAAAAGGAAGTGAGATACTTGACAGACAGACAGACAGACAGACAGACAGACAGACAGACAGACAGACAGACAGACAGACAGACAGACAGACAGACAGACAGTAATTTTGATTGGCGGAACCAGTGTTGTTTTGTCTATTTTACAGTATATGCTTTCCCTGCGGGGGCGGTATCACTATGATTTGGAATATATCGCATATTCACAAAATCAGTGTCCGGTTCAGATCGAAAAAATGTGTGCCGATTTTCATGTGACATATCTGGCGTTTGCCGATAAAGGCGAAGTGACAACGTATCTGTCACATAAAAGAAAAGCCGTACTGATTGTCAGTGCCGGCAACCGCTATTTGTTCCCGCAGGAAGTTATTGAAAATAATGGCACAATCATTAATTTCCACAATGCGCTTTTGCCAAAATATAAGGGCAGGAATGCGCCCACATGGGCCATATTTTGTAAGGAAACCGAAAGCGGGGCAACTTGGCATATTGTTGAGAAAAACATAGACGCAGGAGGCATTTTGTGGCAAAAGGCCTGCCGCATTTCAGCGGATGAGAAAGCGTATGAATTGGCAAGAGATATTATGAGCCTTGCGGAAGAAGGGTTCCGAGAGATTTTTGCTCCGTTGATAGAGGGAGAGCGGATTGCCGTGGATTTGGTACAACTGCCGGGTGTAGATCAAAGAAAAATATACTATTCATATGAAATCCCAAACGACGGCCGGTTCCATTTGGATGACTGTCCGGAAGACATATACCGGCTTTTGCGGTCAACCGATTATGGACTGTTTGATACGTTCCCTCATATGCGGACAAGACTGCCGGATGGAAGACCCGTGGAAGTGATATCCTACAGAAAACAGGCAGGAGATAGCGGCAGACTGAAAGCAAAAACAATAGATACGGAAAAGAAAAGAATATTTGTGCCGTTTGGTAGAAATATGAAATTGGTCATGAAATATAAAGAAATATAAAGAAATATAGATAATTTTTGACAGTGCCTACGCACCTTGACAATTTCATACTTTATATCAGGAACAAAATGATTTTTGAAGGTGATTTTTGAACCGTAAACCGCTTGCAATTTCTGAATGCATCTGTTATAGTGTTGCTATCGGCAGTGATCTTGCTGCCGAAAATCTTTTGGCATATGGATAGTTCTCGTTTTCAGAGTAAGTATCCCAACGAAAAAAGACAGACAACAGTATAACAGGGCATGGGATAGGGTTTCGTTTCTTCTTTTCGGATGAAATGTATCTCCATGCGGAAAGAGAGGTGCAAGTGTCACAGAAGACAAATGAAACCAGCGATGCAGGAAGCAGTCGGGAGACAAACGGAACTCTTGATTTGCCGAACACCAGACTGCGCGATAATTCCGCAAAGATCATCTTTGAAGATCCGATCCTCTGTGCGCAGTTCCTGCGGGGCTATGTGGATATCCCGCTTTTAAAGGATGTGCAGCCGGAAGATATCGAGGACGAAACGGAGCGCTTCGTCCATCTGTTCACGGAGGAAAGGGATTCTGACGTGGTAAAACGCATCCGCCTGAAAAACAGAAAAAATAGTGAAATACCGTTTTATCTTATTTCCCTTATTGAACATAAGTCGGATGTGGACTATAATGTAGTCATGCAGATACTGCGGTACATAGTGTTCATCTGGGAAGACTACGAGAAAGAGCAGGAGAGGAAACAGGCTGGCATCAGCAGGACGAAGGGGTTCCGCTACCCGCCGGTTCTGCCCATCGTATACTATGAGGGAACAGGTAAGTGGACGGCAGCGTTAAAGCTCCGTGAGAGAGTGTACTTAAGCGATATGCTGGGAGAGTACATTCCCGATTACCGCTGCCTGATGGTGCAGCTGAACCGGTACAGTAACCGGATGCTGATGGAAAAGGAGGACGAACTCTCCATCGTGATGATGCTGAACCGCCTGCAGAAAACGGCGGACTTTGCCGCCCTGCAGGAGGAGGTGCCGTCGGAATACCTAGAGAGGGTGACGGCGCAGACGCCGGAGTATCTGCTGGGAATCATAGGACAGGTAGTGGAAATTCTGTTGGGCAGGCTGAATGTGCCCAGAGATGAGGCGCGGCGGTTTGCGGATCAGGTGAAGGAGCGTAAGGTGGGAGAGTTATTTGCGAACTTTAAGGGATATGATGTGCAGGCGACAAGGCGGGAGGCTAAGGCGGAGGGACGCGCAGAAGGCCTCATCCGCGGAATCGTGCAAACGGTAAAAGGAATGCAAGGCACTGTAGAGACGGCGGCAGAGCAGTTGTCCATGCAGTGCGGCATGAGCAGAGACGAGGCGCTCGAGACGGCAAAGAAACACTGGTAGGGCCATTCCTTTGCGGATATAACCGATCAAACTCCTGATATAAAGTGTGGAATTGACATTCTTTTCCACCCACAATACAGGAGGACCAAAATGAAAAAAACGTACAACTTATTAATCACCACCATACTGCTGATGCTTCTGGCAGGGGCGGGATACTCCGCCCGGGCCTATGCGCGGGAGACGCTCACCTCTGCGGCTGCGGAGAACAGTCAGTTTATGCGGGCGCTGCAGCATATCGACGCGCTGGCCAGTCCGGAGGAGGATGCGGAGGTGGTTTTCTCCTATGAGGCGGATGCCGTTGTCTTCGTGACGGGAGAGACGGAGAACGGCTGGTATATCGTTTCGTATCAGGGCAAGACCGGGTACATCCCCAAATCGCTGCAGGACGCGGAAGCCGCGCCGGACGAGGACGGCGGAGAGGCCGCTGCGGACGTGGCAGACGGTGCGGAGAAGGAACAGGGCGGCGGCGCGGCCTTGGCGGTGGAGACCATCGATGTGGACGCGCTGAATGCGGAGTTTGAGGAGCAGGGCGCCGAGAGCGAGATCGTGGTGGAGATGGTGGAAAAGTACCGGGCGGACACGCGGCGTTCGCGCATCTGGGGCGTTATTATAGCCGCTCTGATTATTGCGATATTTGCCGTAGGCATTATCTCCACCGTCCGCGCGGAAAAGGCGGAGAAGGCTCACAAGAAGGAAGCGCCTGACGGAGCGCAGGAACCGCCGCTTGACGGAGAAGAAACGCGGAACGCTGCCATTCCCGAAGCGGTGAAGGACATGGAGATCATAGATCTCGACGAGGATTCTACCGCTCCGTAGCGCGCCTCCCATAGCGGTCAGTTTCTCTTGCGATAGCGCGCCTCCCGCAGCGGTCAGTTCTTCTTGCGGTAGCGGTGCTCCAGACGCTGGATCAGTTGATAGAACGCCATCGCGATGGCGCACAGGATAATGATGGATGTGATCACCATATTGAGCTGGAAGACTTGGGAGCCGTAAATAATCAGGTAGCCGAGGCCGCGTCTGGCAGCCAGAAATTCACCGATGATCACGCCCACCAGCGCCAGTCCGATATTGACTTTCATATTGCTCAGGATCAGCGGTATGCTGCTGGGGAGGATGACTTTGAAGAAGGCGTCCCGCCTGCTTCCGCCCAGCGTGTAGATCAGTTTGAGCATTTCGGGATCGGCCTGACAGAAGCCGGTGTGCAGGCTGATGACGGAACCGAAGACGGCCACGGATATGCCGGCGACGATGATGGTATTGGTGCCGGTTCCCAGCCAGACGATCAGCAGGGGCGCCAGCGCCGATTTAGGCAGGGCGTTCAGCACCACCAGATAGGGCTCCAGCACTTCCGAGAGCCCGCGGATATACCACAGGATAGACGCCGCAGACAAGCCAAGCAGCGTCACCAGCGCGAAACTTGCAATCACTTCCAGCAGGGTGATCCCGGTGTGCGCAAAGAACGAGCGGTCCGCAATCATCCGGCCCAGACAGGTGACGATGCCGCCGGGACTGCTGAAGAAAAATACGTCAATCAGGCCGCATCTGGCCGCCGCTTCCCATACGCCCAGAAACAGTACGATCAGGCAGCCTCTTGCCAGAGCCACCAGATGGTGATGGCGTCTGTGGGCTTTCAGAAAGAGCCGCTGGCTGTCGGATACGGCGGATGTGGATTTTTTGTCAGGATAATCAGGTGATGGATTCGTCACCGGTCAGCACCTCCCATAGATGATTGAAATAGCGTTGGTATTCCGAAGTGTTGCGGATTTCCAGCGGGTCTAGGCGGCCTACGGGGAAGCGGATCGGCATTTCACATTTGATTCCGGCAGGTCTTTTCGACAGTACCAGAACGCGGTCCGCCAGCGTGATTGCTTCCGACAGGTCGTGGGTGATCAGGACGGCAGTTTTGTCCGTGCTGCGGATGATATTGGCGATATCCGCCGACACATTCAGCCGTGTCTGGAAATCCAGCGCGCTGAACGGCTCATCCAGCAGGAACAGGTCGGGGCGCACTGCCATCGTGCGGATCAGCGCGGCGCGCTGCCGCATTCCGCCGGACAGTTCGGACGGTTTTTTGTCTTTAAAGGCGTACAGGTCGTAATCTTTCAGAAGCTGCAGCACATACGCCGTATTTTCTCTGGTCAGCGTATGGTTCAGCTCCAGTCCCAGAATCACGTTCCGATAGATACTGCGCCATTCAAACAGATGGTCGCGCTGCAGCATATAGCCGATCTTGACGGATCTGCAGGGCGTCTGCGGCGGGAGGAGTTCGCCGCGGCAGTAGATGCTGCCGGACTCCGGCGCCAGGAGGCCCGCGATCACGGAGAGCAGCGTGGACTTGCCGCATCCGCTGGGGCCGACGATGGCCAGAAATTCTCCCGGGAATATGTCCATGGAGATATGTGACAGGGCGGGCGTTTCCCCTTTTAGATTGTGATAGGCGTATGAGATATCCTGTAGCGATAACAATGGCTGCATGGCACGACAACTCCTTGTGGTTATACGATATTGTATGAATAGGAAGAAAATATGTGTTTTGATTGAAAAGAAAACAAAGTTGTGGTATCATCAAATTCAGATTTAATTTAGTGGAGGTTCAGCGCATGGCACAGTTGTGGGGCGGCCGCTTCACGAAGGAAACGGATCGGCTGGTATATGATTTTAATGCGTCGATTGCTTTTGACCGGAAGTTTTTCCGTCAGGATATCGAGGGCAGTATTGCCCATGTGGTCATGCTTGCGAAGCAGGGAATCCTGACCAAGGAGGAAAAAGACGTCATCCTGAAAGGGCTGACCGGCATCCGCAGGGATGTGGAGGAAGGCAGGCTGCAGATCACGGAGGAGTACGAGGACATCCACAGTTTCGTGGAGGCCAATCTGATCGAGCGTGTGGGCGACGCGGGCAAGAAGCTGCACACGGGCCGGAGCCGCAACGATCAGGTGGCGCTGGACATGAGGCTCTACATCAGAATTGAGGTGCTGGTGGCGGACGAACTGCTCAAGGAGCTTCTGGAGACGCTTCTTTCGCTGATGGAGGAGCATACGGATACGTATATGCCGGGCTTTACCCATATGCAGAAGGCGCAGCCGGTGACGCTGGCGCACCATCTGGGCGCGTATTTTGAGATGTTTAAGCGCGACCGCTCCCGGCTGAAGGATATCTACCACCGCATGAATTATTGTCCGCTGGGCGCCGGCGCGCTGGCCGGAACGACTTACCCGCTGGACAGAAACTATACGGCGTCGCTTTTGGGCTTCGAGGGGCCGACGTTAAACAGTATGGATTCCGTGTCGGACAGAGACTATGTGATCGAGTTCCTGAGCGCCCTGTCCACCGTGATGATGCACCTGAGCCGTTTCTGCGAGGAGATCATCATCTGGAACAGTGACGAGTACCGGTTCGTGGAGATCGACGACGCTTATTCCACCGGGAGCAGCATCATGCCGCAGAAGAAAAACCCGGATATCGCCGAGCTGATCCGGGGCAAGACGGGCCGCGTGTACGGGGCGCTTGTTTCGATCCTGACGACGATGAAGGGGCTGCCGCTTGCTTATAATAAGGATATGCAGGAGGACAAGGAGCTGACCTTTGACGCGATCGATACCGTCAAGGGCTGCCTGTCGCTATTTACGGGGATGATCCGCACGATGAAATTCCGCAGGGATGTCATGGAGCGGAGCGCCATGCGCGGCTTTACCAATGCCACGGACGCGGCGGACTATCTGGTGGGGCGCGGCGTGCCGTTTCGGGATGCCCATGGCATCATCGGCAGGCTTGTCCTATACTGTATCGACAAGCAGTGCGGCATAGAAGATCTGTCGATCGAGGAGCTGCAGGCCATCAGTCCGGCCTTCGCGGAGGACGTCTACGAGGCGGTGAGCCTGAAAACCTGCGTGGAGAAGCGGCTGACGGTGGGTGCGCCGGGAAAGGCGGCCATGCAGGAGGTCATCGCCATGGAAAAGGCGTATCTGTCCAACGACAAGGGAATGTCGCCCGGCGAGAACGAGCCGTTAGTAAAGAACGGCGACGGCGAATAGCGGGATGAAGCATGAGAAAAGGAAGGAAAGCATGATACTGGCAGAGAACGGTGGCGGCAGGCAGCAGAATGAAGAATGAATCAAGGAAAGAATGATATATCAGAAAAAGAACTGACAGGAAAGGAGCACATAGAGATGAGTGACAGATTAAAGGTAGGTATCTTGGGAGGAACCGGCATGGTGGGGCAGCGTTTTATCGCGCTGCTGGAAAACCACCCTTGGTTCGAGGTGACGACCATCGCCGCCAGCCCGCGTTCCGCTGGCAGAACTTATGAGGAGGCAGTGGACGGCAGATGGAAGATGGACACGCCGGTGCCCGAGGCCGTAAAAAAGATCGTGGTAAAAAATGTCAACGAAGTGGAAGCGGTGGCGTCGGAGGTGGACTTCGTCTTCTCCGCGGTGGACATGACGAAGGACGAGATCCGAAAGATCGAGGAAGACTACGCGCGGACGGAGACGCCGGTGGTTTCCAACAATAGCGCGCACCGCTGGACGCCGGATGTGCCGATGGTCGTGCCGGAGATCAATCCGGAGCATTTCGACGTCATTGAGGCGCAGCGGAAGCGTCTCGGCACTTCCCGCGGTTTTATCGCCGTAAAGCCCAACTGCTCGATCCAGAGCTATGCGCCGGTGCTGACGGCGTGGATGCCGTTTGAGCCCTACGAGGTGGTGGCCACGACCTATCAGGCGATCTCCGGCGCGGGCAAGACGTTCCGAGACTGGCCGGAGATGGTGGAGAACGTGATTCCCTATATTGGCGGCGAGGAAGAAAAAAGCGAGAAGGAGCCGTTAAAGATCTGGGGCAAAGTGGAAAACGGGCAGATCGTACCGGCGGCGGGCCCCGTTATCACCTGCCAGTGCATCCGCGTGCCGGTATTAAACGGCCACACGGCGGCGGTCTTTGTGAAGTTTAAGAAGAAACCGACGAAGGAGCAGTTGATCGAAAAGCTGGAGAATTTCCGCGGACTTCCGCAGGAGCTGGAGCTGCCCAGCGCGCCGAAGCAGTTTATCCGTGTGATGACGGAGGACGACCGCCCGCAGGTAAAGCTGGACGTAGATTACGAGAGGGGCATGGGCGTCAGCGTGGGACGCATCCGCGAGGATAGCGTTTACGACTGGAAATTCGTCGGCTTGTCGCACAACACGGTGCGCGGCGCGGCGGGCGGCGCGATTCTCTGCGCCGAGACGCTGAAGGCCAAGGGCTATATCACGAAGAAATAGCGGTACATAAGACTCGGAAAATGTATAAGGGTGTTACTCTGCGAACTGGGGGAACGTAAGAGTATTGGGGTACGGTAAACATGGATGAATTAAAATACCAGATTGATCTGCTGAGCGCGATGAATGAGAAGCTGAGCAGCGAAGAAAAGATGCTCCGGCTGATCTGCGAGACGTCCAACAACGCTTTTTTGTATTACAGTTTTGAAAGCCAAAAATTTCAGACGGTGGCGAACTGGGACCATTTCTTCGGCTTTACGGTGCGGGATGTCCACGACATGAACAGACTCTATGACTGTGTGGAGGAGCAGTATGTCATTCCGCTGCGGGAAGTTCTGTTTATCGAGGAACAGAAGCTGCAGAACCAGTCTCTCGAGGTGCGGTTAAAAGACAAGCGCATCTGCGTGGAGGTGGAGGTCAACGTGGTCTACGACGAGCAGGGCGAGCCCACGGATAAGATCATCCGATTCAAGGATGTGACCAAACTCGTCGCGCAGAACGACGAGTTGACCTATATGGCCTATTATGATATGCTGACGGGCCTGTATAACCGCAACTATTTCGTCCGGCTGGTGGGCGAGATGATCCGCAAGGCGGAGAGTGCGAATGCGGCCGTGGCGATTATGTTTGTGGATTTCGACGATTTCAGGCGCATCAACGACGGCATGGGCCTGATCGCCGGAGACGAGCTGGTGCAGTTGTTCGGGCAGTTTCTGTCCGATCTGATGAGTGACAACGTGGTGGTCTCCCATTTTAACAGCGACATCTACTGTATCGGCATATACGATCCCTGCGGTGCCAGAAGCGTCAACACGATCTATCGGACGATCAGCGAGCGCCTCAAGCAGCCGTTCATCCTGTCCGGCGGGCAGGAGATCATGCTGACGATCAGCGTGGGCGTGGCGGAGTATCCGGAGGCTGCCACGGGAACGCTGGAGCTGATCAACTGTGCCGAGATCGTTATGTTCAAGGCCAAAAATATGGGCAAGAACAATGTCGTCTACTACGAGGGCGCGATTCTGGATGATTTTTTGAAAAAGGTAAGCATCGAGAATAAACTAAAGGACGCCATTTTTGAACAGAATTTTATCATGTATTACCAGCCGCAGTTCCATACGGCGGACAGGCGGCTGCGGGGCGTGGAGGCGCTGATCCGCTGGAAAGACGACAATGGGCGGATGGTCAGCCCGGCGGTGTTTATCCCGATCGCGGAGAAGAACGGCGCGATCATTCCGATCGGCACATGGGTGATCGAGGAGAGCCTGCGCGCCTTTTCGGAGTGGAAGCGGAAATATGCCTATCCGTTGATCATTTCGCTCAACATCTCGGCGATCCAGTACCGGCAGCCGGAGTTTATCGACGGGCTGCTGCGCCTGATGAAAAAATACGGCGTGGAGGCCGCGGAGGTGGAGCTGGAGATCACGGAGTCGGTGCTGATCGACGACTTCGCGGAGGTGACGCGGAAGCTGGCCGTCCTAAAAGATCTGGGCATCAAGATCAGTCTCGACGATTTCGGGACGGGGTATTCCTCTCTGTCCTATCTGAAAGGGCTGCCGATCGACACGCTGAAGATTGACAAATCGTTTATCGATACCGTCATCACCGACGAGAATACGAGGATCATCACGGAGTCCATCATTTATATGGTGAAAAAGCTGGGATACGAGACGATCGCGGAGGGTGTCGAGACGGAGGAACAGTACCGCTATCTGAACGAGATCAGTTGTGACAATATCCAAGGCTTCTATCTGGGCAAGCCGATGCCGTCGGAGCAGATCGAGAGTCTGCTCGCCGACATGACGGCATAGTAGATGCGAGGAAAGCTATGTTGCTGGGCAGGATGTCTGAGTTAAAATATCTGAATAATTATTATGACAGAGAAGGCAGCCAGATTCTGGTCGTATACGGCCAGAGAAATATCGGCAAAACCACGCTTCTAAAGGAGTTTTTGGACGGCAAAAGCGGCAGCTACTATCTGGCGAGGCCGTGCTCGGAGCGGGAGCAGCTCTACCAGTGGGGCAGGCAGCTTATGCGGGACGGATACGAGATCGGGGAGTACCCCGGCTTCCACGACATTTTTGCCAGACTGACGCGGGGCAGCAGCGACAAGAGAGTTCTCGTCATCGACGAGTTTCAGCATATTGTCAGGGCAGGCGGGCGGTTTATGCAGGAACTGGTGTCCTTTGTGCACAGCCAGTGGAACCACGACGAGATCATGGTGGTACTGTGCAGTTCCGCCATCGGCTGGGTGGAGAACAGCATGGTGAACCGGATCGGCGAGGCGGCCTACGAACTGTCGGGGTTTCTCAAAGTGCGGGAGATGCCGTTTGACGATATCGTGCAGCGTTTTCCCAATTTCCGCATCGAGGAATGCGTGGAGGCATACGCGGTGCTGGGCGGTTTTCCGGGACTGTGGAATCATTTTGACGACAGGCTTACGATCCAGCAGAATATCTGCCGTTACATACTGGATGTCAACAGTTTCCTGTTCGGCGAGGGCGAGCGCCTGCTGACGGAGCAGCTCAGGGAACCGGCGGTATATAATACGATCTTGGCGTCCATCGCGGCGGGCCGCCATAAACTGAACGACCTCTATCTGCACACGGCGTTTTCCCGGGCGAAGATCAGCGTCTATCTGAAAAACCTGATCGAGCTGGAGCTGGTGGAAAAGGTCTTTTCCTACGACACGGCGGGCAGGGAGAACGTTCAGAAAGGGATCTACCGGATCAGTCATCCGCTGGTGGATTTTTACTACACTTATATGTATCCGTACCAGAGCGATCTCTACCGGCTCTCCATCGGCGAGTTTTATAACCGCTATATCATGTCCGATTTCAAGCGGTACGTGTCGGGGTATTTTAAGGCGGTGTGCCGCCAGCATCTCACCGGGCTGAGCAGGCGCGGCAGGCTGCCGATCGTGCCGGACAGGATCGGCGAGTGGGTTGGCAAAGACGGCGGGCTGGACATCATCGCGCAGGACGAGGAAGGGCATACGCTGATCGGTATGTGCTGCTGGGAGAAGCCGGTGGCCTACGAGGACTACGAGGAGCTGCTGCGCTACGCTGCCAAGGCAAAGATTACCGCCGATTATATCTATATGTATACGGCGTACCGGTTTGACGAGCGGCTGAATCTGGAGGCCAAGATCAGGCCGAACCTGAAGCTGATACAGTTTTCGGATCTGTAAAAGAGGAACCTATGGGAAAAAGTATTTTTATCGCGGAAAAACCCAGTGTTGCAAAGGAGTTTGCCAAAGCGTTAAAATATCATATGACGAACCGGGACGGCTATATGGAGTCCGAGGAGGCCGTGGTCACGTGGTGCGTGGGGCATCTGGTGACGATGAGCTATCCGGACGCCTACGACGAGAAGTACAAGAGGTGGTCGCTGGACACGATCCCTTTCATCCCGGAGGAGTTTAAATATGAGGTGATCGAGAGCGTCCGGAAACAGTTTACGATTGTCAGCGGTCTGCTGAACCGGCAGGATGTGGACACCATATATGTCTGCACCGACTCGGGGCGGGAGGGCGAATACATTTACCGTCTGGTGGAGCAGCAGGCGCACGTGCACGGCAAGGAGCGCCGGCGCGTCTGGATCGATTCCCAGACCGAGGAGGAGATTCTGCGGGGCATCAGGGAGGCCAAGGATCTCTCGGCCTATGACAACCTCTCCAGCGCCGCCTATCTGCGCGCCAAGGAAGATTATCTGATGGGAATCAACTTCTCCCGGGTGCTGACGTTAAAGTACAGCAGCCCGATCAAATCCTACCTGAAAGCGGATAAGGCCGTGGTCTCCGTGGGGCGCGTCATGACCTGCGTGCTGGGGATGGTGGTCAACCGCGAGCGGGAGATCAGGGAGTTTGTGAAGATTCCGTTCTACCGCGTGCTGGCGCGGATCGACATCGAGGGCCGGGACTGCGCCTGCGAGTGGAAAGCGGCGGAGGGCTCGCGGTATTACGGATCGCCGCTTCTCTATAAGGACAATGGGTTCCGGCAGGAGAAGGACGCGGACGATTTTATCGCTTTTCTGCAGGAGGAGCCGGCGGGCGTTCCCATAGTGGAAAGCATCGAAAAAAAGAAAGAGACGAAGAATCCGCCGCTGTTGTATAATTTGGCGGAGCTGCAGAACGACTGCTCCAGACTGTTTAAGATCAGTCCCGACGAGACGCTGCGGATCGCGCAGGAGCTCTATGAAAAGAAGCTGACCACCTACCCGCGCACGGACGCCAGAGTGTTGTCCGGCGCCGTGGCAAAGGAGATCCACAAGAATCTGGGCGGCCTGCGCCATTATGGGCCTGCGGCGGCCTATGCGGATGAGATCCTGCAGACCGGCGCTTATCGGAATATCGCAAAGACACGCTATGTCAACGACAAGCAGATCACGGACCATTACGCGATCATTCCCACCGGACAGGGATTCGGCGCGCTGGGCAGCCTGCACCAGACTTCCGCGCGGGTTTATGAGATCATCGTCCGCCGGTTCTTGAGCATTTTCTATCCGGCGGCGGTCTATCAGAAGATCGGTCTGGGCGTCCGGCTCAAAGGAGAGCTTTTCTGCGCCAATTTTAAGGTGCTGCAGCAGGAAGGCTATCTGCCGGTGGCGCGGCCCTCGTTCGGCGGCAGGAAAGAGCAGGACGGTGCGGCAGACGGCACGGACGGCAGGGAGGACGACAGGACGGCGGAGAGCGAGACGTCCTGCGACGCGGCGCTGCTGGAGGCGGTCAAAACGTTAAAAAAAGGCCGGGAGTTCCGGCTGAACGGCTTAGAGAAAAAGGAAGGCGAGACGTCACCGCCCAAGCGGTACAACTCCGGCACGATGATTCTGACGATGGAGAATGCCGGACAGTTTATCGAGGACGAGGAGCTGCGGGCACAGATCAAAGGCAGCGGCATCGGGACTTCCGCCACCCGCGCGGAGATTCTGAAGAAGCTTATCCACATCAAGTATTTGGCGCTCAATAAGAAAACCCAGATCATCACGCCTACGCAGCTGGGGGAAATGATCTACGAGGTGGTGGCCGGTTCCATCAGGCCGCTATTGGACCCGAGGCTTACCGCCAGTTGGGAAAAAGGGCTGACGCTGGTGGCGGACGGAGAGATCTCGGAAGACGAATATATGGGCAAGCTGGATGATTTCGTGACCAGACGCACCAATCTGGTGAAGCAGATGAACAACCAGTCGGCCCTGTACGACAGGTTCCGCTATGTGGAGCAGTTTTACCATAGCAGGGAACGGCGGCGCGCCGACTGAACAGAGCCGGGCGGCGGATGCCGCGGAAGAAATTTTAGCAGAAAGCAGGAAACGAGGCGGTGACAATGGCAAGTTTACGGGATATGGAGATCAGTGAACTCTATACGCTGGAGGAGACCATCGCGAAAGACCTTTTCCGGGACGCGGTCTATCCTTGGGAAGTGCTTCCCGGAATCGGCGCATTTATTATGGCGCTGGGGCGCACGCTCCCGGAGGACAGATACGAGAGGCGGGGCGACGATGTGTGGATCGCAAAAAGCGCCACCGTGTACCCTTCGGCCTGTATCAACGGGCCGGCGATTATCGACGAGGAGGCGGAGATCAGGCACTGCGCCTTTATCCGCGGGAACGCCATCGTCGGCAGGGGCGCGGTGGTGGGCAATTCCACGGAGTTAAAAAATGTCGTTCTTTTTAACAAAGTGCAGGTGCCCCATTACAATTATGTGGGCGACAGCATCCTTGGGTTCCGGGCGCACATGGGCGCCGGCTCGATCACGTCCAACGTCAAGAGCGACAAGACATTGGTAGTGGTCCGCGCCGGAGACGAGAGAATGGAGACCGGTCTGAAGAAGTTCGGCGCGATGCTGGGCGATCAGGTGGAGGTGGGCTGCAATTCCGTGCTGAATCCGGGCACGGTGATCGGCAGGCGCGCCACCGTGTACCCCACGTCCATGGTCAGAGGTTTTCTGCCGGCGGACAGCATATACAAAAAACAGGGCGAGATCGCGCAGAAGCGTTAGCGGATGCGCTTTTACGCGCCGGCTGGTTTAACGTTTGGCGGCGCCGCGGCAGACAGGGCGCGCCGGATGGAGGAAGACAGTATGAGTCTGAGCATCAAAGAATTTGAATCCATGATTGACAATATGATCGTGGGGATTTGTTTTTTTGAATATGAGAACGGAAAACTGACGCCGCTCTATGTCAACGAGGGGATGTTCCGTATGCTGGGCTATTCCCGCACGCAGGGGATGAAACTCCTCGACAGGCTGGAGATGCTCATCATCCCCGAGGATCTGGATATTTTCAGACAGGGCATAGACGACATCCTCAAGGACGACGGCGCGGTAGAGGCGGATTTCCGCACGGTGACGGGCAGCGGCGGGCTGCGCTGGCTGCACGTGCGGGGTAACCTGTATTCGAGGGAAGGCAGCAAGTATAGCATCGAGGCCATCGTCGAGGACATCACCGAGCGCAAGAGCGTGGAGGAGGAGCTGCGGCAGCAGGCGGAACGGCTCCACATTCTGTCCGAGGCGGAAGGCGGCAGGATCATCGACTACAACGCCAAGACGGACGTCATGGTGATCCGTTCGTCCAACGAATACGACCTGTCGGGAGAGCAGATCCGCCGTAAATATATGGAAGACTTTGACGAATCCCTTGTCCACGAGGAGGATCTGGAATATTACCGCTCCGTCTTCCGCGGTCTGCTCATCTCCCCCAAACATGAGACGCTGGAATTTCGGACGAAACTGTTCGATGCGGATTACACGTGGTATCAGGCCAACCTGACGTCCCTGTTGGGGCCGGAGGGATATGTGACGAGGATCGTCGGACGGCTGATCAATATTCATGAAAAGAAGTTAAAAGAGCTCGATCTGCTGCTCCGCGCGGAGAAGGATGCGCTGACGGGCCTGTATAACAAGGGAGCCGTTATGCAGCTCATCCAGAACAGTCTGGAGGATAGCAAGACGGACGCGCTGCACGCGCTGATGATCGTCGATCTGGATAATTTCAAGGAGGTCAACGACTTGATGGGACACGCCCAGGGCGATCAGGTGCTGGCGGACACGGCGGATGCGCTGAACGAGATCTTCAAGGGTGGCGACATCGTGGGGCGCATCGGCGGCGATGAGTTCGTCGTTTTCATGCGGAACCTCAACGCGATCTCCAACGCGGATATTCTGGCGGGCAAGGTCGTAGGCAGCGTGGACTATATGTTCGACCATGAGGAAAAGCAGATCCATGTGACCTGCAGCGTCGGCGTCGCGATCTTTCCGTACCACGGCACGGACTACGCGGATCTGTTCAACAAGGCGGACAAGGCGCTCTACACGGCCAAGGCCAACGGCAAGAGCGGCTACCGCATCTATGACGCCGCGACGACGATGGTTTACCATGCCACCCGAAAGAATACGGAGTACAATCCGGAAAAGGGCATGGAGATGAACCGCAGCATTGAAGATCAGGTGATGCAGGTATTGTTTGAGGACAAGGTGATGGAGTCGGCGTTAAAGTCGGCCATCGAGCTGATTGCGGATAAATATCAATTCCACAGGGGATACGTGTGCGGCACCGACACACTGCCCATCTCACATACGGTGCAGTTCTCCGTGGCGGGATATGAGAACGGCAGGGAGACGGCGGAGCAGTATGAGCTGAAAAAAGTGGTGAGCGAGATTCTGTACGGTTCCTTCCGCAACGTTTCCATTATCCACAGTTATGACCTGAATGCGCCGGAGATGACGGAGTATTTTCAGTCGGAGGGCATCAAGAGTATGCTCTATTATCCGATCACGGCGCAGGACGAGTTTCGGGGCGCTATCATCTTTGAGAACCACGAGGACGTGCAGCTTGAATTTTCCAAAAACCAGATGGAGGAGATCCGCTCGCTGATGCGTATCTTGGAGGCGCACATCATGCAGATCGGCATTATGGACAGACTGCAGGATTTTGTGACGCAGATCGCCATATTCGACAATCTGGACAGTTACGTGTACGTCGTCAACGCCGACACATACGAACTCAGCTTTATCAATACGAAGGTGCTCGCCGGTTCGCCGGGCGTCAAGATCGGGCGCAAATGCTACGAGGCGCTGCAGAACCGGGATACGCCCTGCGACAACTGCATCATGAAGCGGCTGGACATGGAAGATCCCCATAGCAGATGCACGGCGGAACTGTTTAACTATTCGCTGCGGTGCTGGACGAGGAGCAGCGCGAGCTGGCTGGAGTACAAGAAAGAGAACGGGCTGGTGCTGATCAACAGTATCGACATCTCCGAATATTTTATGGGATAGGTTGACGAAATGTTAAATTTCGTGTATATTTTCTTAGGAACCAATACACTTTAGCGCGTTGAAGTGCATGGAAGCGTATCATTGAACAGGAGGCTAGTGGGAAAAATCACACTGATGTGCTGATTTTTCCCACGGGAATTTGTGCCGGAGCGTCACAAATTCCCCTGAGGGCAGACGCGAATTTGAGATTCGCGTCGCCTCCGTCGCGTAAACGCTCCGGAATGGAGATTATTATGAAAAAGAAAGCATTATCATTGTTGCTGGCTGCCGCGATGACGGCTGCCATGCTTGCCGGCTGCGGCTCGGACAATAGCGCGGCGGCAGACGGTTCGGCTTCTGCGGAGAGCGCGGACGCTTCCGCCGGGGATGCGGCGGATGCCGGCAGCGCGGATGCCGCCGCTTCGGACAGGGTATATAACATCGGTATCTGCCAGCTTCTGGAGCATCCGGCGCTGGATGAGGCGACCAAAGGATTTCAGGAGGCTCTCACCGATCTGCTGGGCGAGAACGTCAATTTCGATCTGCAGAACGCGCAGGGCGAACAGGCCAACTGCGCCACGATCTGCACACAGTTTGTAACAGACAATGTGGATTTGATTCTGGCCAACGCGACGGCGCCCCTGCAGTCGGCTGCCGCTGCGACCAACACGATTCCGATCCTCGGCACATCCATCACGGATTACGCTACGGCGCTGGATCTGTCCGACTGGTCAGGCGCAACGGGGACGAACGTGTCCGGCACATCCGATCTGGCGCCTCTGGACGAGCAGGAGAATATGCTTCTGGAGCTTTTCCCCGACGTACAGAAAGTCGGCATCCTGTACTGCTCTGCGGAGCCCAATTCCAAGTATCAGGCGGAAGTGATCGAGGGCTGCCTGGAGGAGGACGGCATCGCTTATGAGGAGTACACGGCGGCGGATTCCAACGAGATCCAGTCCGTTGTCACGACCGCGTGCGATTCCTGCGACGTGCTCTACATCCCTACGGACAACACGATGGCAGGCTCCACGGAGCTGATTAACAATGTTGCGCTTCCGGCGGGCGTGCCGATTATTGCCGGTGAGGAAGGCATCTGCGCCGGCTGCGGCGTGGCGACGTTGTCCATCAGCTACTACGACATCGGTTATAAGGCGGGCGAGATGGCATACGACATTCTGGTGAACGGCGCCGACGTTTCCACGATGCAGATTGAGTATGCGCCTCAGGTGACCAAGGAGTACAACGCGGCGATCTGCGAGGAGCTGGGCGTGGAGATTCCCGACGGCTATACCGCGATTGCAACGGAGGAGTAATTCATAAGGAAGTTGTCAGGCCGCGGTTTCCACAGAGATGCCGCGGCCTGTAGAGAAATAATGGAGATTAACATGATTCTGATGACGATCGATTTGTTTTCCCTGCTCAATAAGATGCCGGGCGCGTGCGCACAGGGGCTTGTGTGGGGTATCATGGCGCTGGGCGTGTATATCACGTTCCGGCTGCTGGATTTTCCGGATCTCACCGTGGACGGCACGCTGGCGACGGGCGGCGCGGTAGCGGTCATGCTGATTCGCGCGGGCGTCAATCCGTGGGTGTCGCTATTGGCGGCTTTCGCCGTAGGTATGCTGGCCGGCATGATCACCGGGCTTTTGCATACGGCGCTGGGGATTCCCGGCATTCTGGCCAGTATTCTGACGCAGATATCCCTGTATTCCGTCAATCTGAATATTATGGGCAAGTCCAATCAGGCCATCAACGTGGATCAGTACCGTCTGGTGGTGTCCCTCCGCTATATTTCCGGCGACAGTCTGACCATTTTTAAGTTTTACGGCGGCGTTATTCTGGGCTGCCTCCTGCTGGTGGCGGTGTTGTACTGTTATTTCGGAACGGAGCAGGGGCAGGCGATCCGCGCCACGGGCTGCAATATGCGGATGGCCAAGGCGCAGGGCATCAACACGAATTTCCACACGGTGCTGGCGCTGATGATTTCCAACGGTCTGGTGGGCCTGTGCGGAGGACTGTATGCGCAGTATCAGGGCTCGGCTGACGTCAACATGGGACGCGGCGCGATCGTCATCGGTCTGGCCTCCGTGATCATCGGGGAAGTCCTGTTCGGCAAGCTCTGCGCGGGGCGGAAGATGGCGTTTGCGTTTACCCTGATTTCGGTCATCATCGGTTCCGTGATCTATTATGCCGTGATTGCTTTTGTATTGTGGATGAAGATGCCGTCGGAGGATCTGAAACTGTTCTCGGCGATCGTCGTGGCGGTATTCCTGTCGATCCCTTATCTGAAAGAAAAGTACGGCAAGAAAGGGGTGGCCAGAGGATGAGCGGCGAGACAAAGAATTATGCGTTGGAATTAAACGGCCTGCACAAAACCTTTAACGCGGGCACGATCAATGAGAAAGTGGCGCTGGACGGCGTGGATCTGAAGCTGGAGGAAGGCGACTTCGTGACGATCATCGGCGGCAACGGCGCGGGCAAGTCCACGATGCTCAACGCGGTGGCCGGCGTGTGGCCGGTGGACAGCGGCTCCATCATCATCGGCGGCGTCAACGTGACGGCTCTGCCGGAGCACAAGAGAGCCAGATTTCTGGGCCGCGTATTTCAGGACCCCATGACCGGCACGGCGGCTACGATGTCCATCGAGGAAAAT
The DNA here is from genome assembly GCA_947630025.1 of uncultured Lachnospiraceae bacterium. Taxonomy (GTDB): domain Bacteria; phylum Bacillota; class Clostridia; order Lachnospirales; family Lachnospiraceae; genus UBA3282. The sequence continues at coordinate 35,644 of CANRFZ010000018.1, read as the reverse complement.
ATGGCCATCGCCGCGAGGCGCGGCGGCAGGCGGACGTTAAAATGGGGCGTCGGCAAAGAGGAGCGGGAAGACTTTAAGCGGCAGCTCCAGACGCTGGATCTGGGACTGGAAGACCGTCTCTCCACCAAAGTAGGACTTCTGTCGGGCGGACAGCGGCAGGCCGTAACGCTGCTGATGGCGTCTTTGAAAAAACCGAATCTGCTGCTGCTGGATGAGCACACGGCGGCGCTGGACCCCAAGACGGCGGCCAAGGTGCTGGAGTTGTCCGACAAGATCATCTCGGAGCACAATCTGACGGCGATGATGGTCACCCACAATATGAAGGACGCCATCGCCCACGGCAACCGTCTGATCATGATGCACGAGGGCAGAATTATCTATGATGTGCGGGGAGAGGAAAAGAAGAATCTCCGCGTGTCTGACCTGCTGGCCAAATTTGAAGAAGTCAGCGGCGGGGAATTTGCCAACGACCGCATGATTTTGTCTTAAAAATGTCTGGATTTTTTGTCTGTAATATGCGAAAATAAAACTGGCGGTTATGACAGACGATACGCAGTCTGTTAGCAAATATTATTTACATAATCGAAAGGAGTTATCACATGATCTATTCAAAAGAAGTTGAAGAAATGTGTACTGTGGCACAGGGTGTTCATCACGGTTGTGCTCCGATCCCCGAGGAGGCAAAATGGGTGCAGGCCAAGGAAGTCAAGGATATTTCCGGCCTGACGCACGGCGTAGGCTGGTGCGCACCTCAGCAGGGCGCCTGCAAGCTCACCCTGAACGTGAAGGAGGGCATCATTCAGGAGGCGCTGGTTGAGACGATCGGCTGCTCCGGCATGACACACTCCGCGGCTATGGCGGCTGAGATTCTTCCGGGACTGACGGTTATGGAGGCGCTGAATACCGACCTTGTGTGTGACGCCATCAACACGGCGATGAGAGAACTGTTCCTGCAGATCGTATACGGACGTTCCCAGTCCGCTTTCTCCGAGGAAGGACTTCCCATCGGCGCAGGTCTGGAGGATCTGGGCAAGGGCCTGAGAAGTCAGGTAGGTACGATGTACGGCACGCTCAAAAAAGGCCCCCGCTATCTGGAGATGGCCGAAGGCTATGTAACGGGCATCGCACTGGACGCTAACGACGAGATCATCGGCTATAAGTTCGTAAGTCTCGGCAAGATGACAGACTTTATCAAGAAAGGCGACGATCCGAATACCGCTTATGAGAAAGCGTGCGGCCAGTACGGACGGGTTGACGACGCAGTGAAGATCATCGATCCCAGATGTGAATAATCGCGTTGTGAGATTCGCTTCGCAGACAACTTTACGACACGTTACAAAGACAAATAGGAGGATTAGAATAAGATGGCATTATTTGAATCATATGAGAGAAGAATTGACAAGATCAATTCCGTGTTGAACAGTTATGGTATATCTTCCCTTGAGGAAGCTGAGAAAATCACAAAAGACGCCGGTCTGGACGTATATGACCAAGTGAAGAAGATCCAGCCCATCTGTTTTGAAAATGCGTGCTGGGCTTACACGGTAGGCGCCGCAATCGCGATCAAGAAAGGCTGCAAAAAGGCTGCGGACGCCGCGGCAGCCATCGGCGAGGGCCTGCAGGCATTCTGCATCCCCGGCTCCGTTGCGGATACCCGTAAGGTAGGTCTGGGCCACGGCAATCTGGGCAAGATGCTGTTAGAGGAGGATACGGACTGCTTCGCATTCTTGGCAGGACATGAGTCCTTTGCCGCAGCGGAAGGCGCTATCGGTATCGCCGAGAAAGCAAATAAAGTCCGCCAGAAACCGCTGCGCGTTATCCTGAACGGTCTCGGCAAGGACGCTGCCAAGATCATTTCCCGTATCAACGGCTTTACTTTCGTCGAGACAGATTATGATCCGTATACGAACGAAGTAAAAGAGATCGAGAGAATCGCTTATTCCGAGGGCCTTCGCTCCAAGGTAAACTGCTATGGCGCGAACTCCGTTCCGGAGGGCGTTGCAATCATGTGGAAAGAGAACGTGGACGTTTCCATCACCGGCAACTCCACCAACCCGACCAGATTCCAGCATCCGGTTGCGGGCACTTACAAGAAAGAGCGCACGGAGGCGGGCAAGAAATACTTCTCCGTTGCATCCGGCGGCGGCACGGGACGTACCCTGCATCCCGACAATATGGCTGCGGGCCCCGCATCCTACGGTTTCACGGATACGCTGGGACGTATGCACTCCGACGCGCAGTTCGCGGGTTCTTCTTCCGTTCCGGCTCACGTTGAGATGATGGGCCTGATCGGTATGGGCAACAACCCGATGGTAGGCGCCACGGTAGCGGTAGCGGTCAGCATAGAAGAAGCCGCTAAAGCAGGAAAATTCTAAGAAATAGCGTAAAATCAAGGGCTTCCGTTGATCTGAATGGTCGGCGGAAGCCCTCGTTTTATCAGGGCGAGGATACAAATATTTGGAGATCATGAAGAAACTCCAAGAAAAAAGAGAGAGGAAGCGGGAAAAGGCACGCTATAAGAGCGATAATACTGTCAAGCGTATCCTACAAAACGGTTGACTTGCATACTGTTGTTTTATAATATGTATAGTAGAAGAAAACGTGGTGAGGTGCAGCGCATGAGGGATGTGTATGATTTTGCCAAATTTTTCATAAAGAACGGAGCCGATTCAGAGCCGAATACTTATGACGGGAATATGAAATTGCAAAAATTGCTGGTGCTGGCAAATATGGCATATAGGGCACAGTACCAAAAGCCGCTTTATAATGAAGATGTTCTTGCTTTTGAAAATGGATTAGTAGTTGAAAAAGTCAGGCTTAAATATAGAAATGACTATAGCGCTTTTAAGGCGGAAAGTGAAACGTTTCACCCCGATTTTGACAAAGAAGAATATGAAACGCTAAATGCCGTGCTGGGTGTTTACGGACATTTGTCTGCTAAGGAACTGTCTGATTTAAATCATCAGTTTAAATCATGGAAGCAGGCATATCAGAAGGGAATCTCGCCGGAAGGCTATCATGATAAAAAGAAATCGGTAGTGGATTTTAGCGCTTTTCCGGAGGATATAGAAGCTGTCGGAAAGGCTATAAAGGCATATAAGGAAACACAAAAAAATGCACCGCGGCACGAAGTGATTAACGGAGTGACTTTTTATTATGATGACATAGCCTTGACGGATGATGTGATTGCGGAACTGGAAAAATTTTCCAGAGTATGTGAGGAGAATGTGTATAATGTCTGCAAAGATGACGGAAGGCTGGTGATCTACTAATGCCACGGTCATTTGTTGTGGGACAGGCATTTTGGGGCCGAATACGGTTTCCGGATGGGAATTTTCCGGCCTATGACCGCCCTTATCTGGTTGTCGGCGTAGATGAAGATTATATCGAGATTCTTACGGTATCTTCCGTTGCAGGTAAAGAGTGGAAATTATCCATTCCGTCTAATAGAGAAATCATAAACTATGATCCGCCTTTTCCTAAGAGGACTTTTGTAAAGTTAGACTCCTTACAAAGAGTACATATAAGCAGCCTGTCGAATGTCAGTATGGCACGAAACGGCAGGACATTGGATGAAGCGGAACTTTCTGAAATAATCAGAAATATTATCAGGTAAAACAGGAAGTTGTATTAAGATCGCAGAAAAAGGAACAGGCGCGCTATGATCCTATACGACGGTAATGATATGGTAAAAATAGGCTGCCATGACTGCGAGGGCTGCAGCTCGTGCTGCCGCGGCATGGGGCAGTCGATTCTCTTAGACCCCGGCGACCTGTTTTGGCTGCAGCAGGCCACCGGCCAGTCGTTTGCACAGTTGATGCAGGAGAAGATCGAACTGAATGTGGAAGACGGGCTCATACTGCCGGCGGTCAAGATGCGGGAAGATACCGACTGCTGCGGTTTTTTGACCGCCGAAGGCAGATGCGGCATCCACGCTTTCCGGCCCGGACTGTGCAGACTGTTTCCGCTGGGCAGAAACTATGACGAAAACGGGCTGCGCTATTTTGTGCTGGAGGATGCCTGCACGGTCAGAAACCGCACCAAGGTAAAGATACGGAAATGGCTGGGAGTTGCGGAACCCGCGCGGTATGAGGCGTTTCTGACCACATGGCATGATCTGCGCAGGGAGGCGCGGGACAGAATCGCGGAGCAGCGGTCCGATGAATTTGCCAGACAGATCAATGTAAAGCTGCTGGAGATATTTTACCGGCCCGTCTATGATACGGCGGGGGATTTTTATGAGCAGTTCGCGGAACGCATGGCGCGGTGGCGGGCCGAGATAAAATGATTAACAATGAGGGAAAGATATGATATAATATGAGTAAATTGCTCCGCAGATTAACATGAGTTAATTGCGTTACCGGCATCAGAGGCAGTCGCGGCAGCGTGCAGCTAATACAGTCGCATCAGAAAGGTATGGTTTCATTATGGCTCAGGGAAAATATGTGGCATATGTTTCTACCTACACAGTGGGAAGGGACGAGACCTACGGTATCAAAATTTACGACGTGGACATGAAGAACGGTCGAATGTCGGAGAAGAATCAGGTCAAGATCACCAATTCTTCTTATATTACGATCTCCCATAACGGCAGATTCCTGTATTCCATCACCGACTTTGGCGTGGAGGCGTATAAGATCATGCCGGGCGGCGATCTGGAAGTGATCAACGAGGGCAGCATCAACGGGATGCGGGGCTGCTATCTGTCCACGGACTACGAGGACAAATTCCTGTTTGTCGGCGGTTATCACGACGGCAAGATCACGGTGCTGCGTCTGCACGAGGACGGCAGTATCGGCGAGATCACGGACGAGATCTTCCACAAAGGGCTGGGCAGTATTGCGGAGCGCAATTTCAGGCCGCACGTGAACTGTGTGAAAATGACGCGGGACAATCACTATCTGTGCGCCGCGGATCTGGGGCTGGATCACGTGAATGTCTACCGGCTTGACCATGAGAGCGGTAAGTTGAAGCCCATCGACATGATCCGGAGTGAGCAGGAGTCCGCGCCGCGCCACATCAAGTTTTCCAAGGACGGCAGATTTCTGTATATTGTCCACGAGCTGAAAAACTATATTGACGTCTACACATATCAGGAGATCAACGGCAACCCGGAATTTGAAAAGATACAGACGATCTCCACATTAAACGACTATCACGCGGGCGGCTCGGCGGCCAGCGCGCTGAACATATCGGCTGATTTTAAATATATGGTCAGCTCCAACGCGGGCGACAACAGCACTATTATCTACAGGATCGACCAGAAGACGGGAATGCTTAGCAAGATCCTCTGTCTGCCGATCAGCGGCGATTATCCCAAGGACGCCAATCTGTTTCCGGACAATAGGCACCTTGTTTCACTGAATCACGAGTCCAACACGATGACGTTCTTTACGGTGGATCTGGAAAAAGGGCTTCTCGTCATGAACGGGAAAGAGATACAGGTCAACCAGCCCAACTGCATTATTTTTCACAAAATCGAAGACACCGCAGAATAGATGAGTTTCCTCCTGCATATACATTTACCAGTATAAGCAGGAGGATTTTTTTATGGATTTTTTGCAGAACAGTACATATGACCTGTATAAAGATATACAGATGCGCACCGGAGGGGAGATTTATCTGGGCGTCGTGGGGCCGGTCAGGACGGGCAAGTCCACCTTTATCAAGCGGTTCATGAATCTTCTGGTGCTGCCTTTTATGGAGGATGAGAACGAGAAGGAGCGGGCGCAGGACGAGATGCCGCAGAGCGCAGGCGGCAGAACCGTCACCACGACGGAGCCGAAATTTATCCCGCAGGAGGCCGCCCGCATCAGGCTCGGCACAGATATCGACGTGTCTGTCCGTCTGATCGACTGCGTCGGCTATATGGTCGAGGGCGCGGCTGGGCATATGGAGGAGGACGCGGAGCGCATGGTGAAGACGCCGTGGTCTGCGGAGGAGATTCCTTTTACGAAGGCGGCGGAGATCGGTACGCGCAAGGTCATCAAAGACCATTCCACGATCGGTGTCGTCGTGACCTGCGACGGTTCTTTCGGGGAGCTGGCGCGCGACAGCTTCTTGGAGGCGGAGGAGCGCACCATAACGGAGCTAAAGTCTCTTGGGAAACCGTTTATTGTGCTGCTCAATTCCGCGAAGCCCTATGCCGAGGAGACGGCTGCGCTGGCGGAGGAGATCGGCGGCAGATATCAGGTGTCCGTGATGCCGGTCAACTGCGAGCAGCTCAAGCGCGAGGATATCAACCGCATCATGGAAAATATCCTCTATGAATTTCCGCTGACGATGGTTGAATTTTATATGCCGAAATGGGTGGAGATGCTTCCCTGCGACCACAGGATGAAGCAGGACATCATAGCGCAGATCAGGCGGCTGATGACAGGGCTGAACCATATACGCGACATTACCGGAGGCAGCTTTATGCCGGAGAGCGAATATATCAAAAAATGCAAGCTGGACGGCATCAATATGTCCGACGGAACCGTGCGTGTGGTTCTGGATGTGGACGACGCCTACTATTATGAGATGATCAGCGAGCTGGTCGGCGAGCCCATCGAGAGCGAATACCGGATGCTGGCCGTCTTAAAGCAGATGGCAGCCATGAAAAAGGAATATACCAAGGTCATTCACGCGCTGGAGGCGGTGCGGTACAAGGGGTACGGCGTCGTCATGCCGGACCGTGAGGAGATCGTGCTGGAGCAGCCGGAGCTGATTAAGCAGGGAAATAAATTCGGCGTCAAGATCAAGGCCGAGAGCCCCAGCATTCACATGATCAAAGCGAGCATCGAGACGGAGATATCGCCCATCGTGGGAACGGAGGAGCAGGCGCGGGATCTGATCCGCTATATCTCGGAGACGGGCACAGACGAGGAAGGAATCTGGGAGACGAATATCTTTGGCAAAACGGTGGAGCAGCTTGTCAACGACGGCATCACCGGTAAGATTTCGATGATCAACGAGGAGAGTCAGGCGAAGCTGCAGGAGACGATGCAGAAGATTGTCAATGACAGCAACGGCGGGATGGTCTGCATCATCATTTGATGATGCGGATTGCGGCGGCGGAGAGCAGGGTACGATGTATCCTGCTTTTTGTAATTGCGGCTTTGGGAAAATCATGATAAAATAGAAGCAGACTCCGCAGTCTGCTTCTAAAGAATTGCTTCGCAATTCTTCCGGAATGATTTACGTTGCTGGCATCAGAGATATGATAAACTAATATTATACCTTGCGGGATGTGCCCGAAGGATGGTACGGAGAGGAAAGGAGTATAAGATACAAATGAAAGCATTTATGGCGGAATTTAAGAAGTTTATCGCAAGAGGAAACGTGATGGATATGGCGGTTGGCATCATTATCGGCGGCGCTTTCACGGCGATCGTGACGTCCCTTGTCAACGATATCCTGATGCCGGTGCTCTCGCTTCTGACGGGCGGCTTCGACTTCAGCGCCCTGTGCATCGTTCTGGGAACGGGTGAACACGCGGCGACGCTGAATTACGGTTCGTTTATTGCTGCGATCATCAATTTCCTGTTGATATCGTTTGTGATTTTTCTGCTGATTAAGGGGATCAACAAGCTGTCCGTAAAAAAGGAAGCGCCCGCGCCGATGACGAAGGAGTGTCCGTTCTGCAGGGAAAAAATCGCGATCTCGGCCACCAGATGTCCCCACTGTACGTCCGAACTGGAATAATCAAATGAGCGGAAAGGCGGTATGACAATGAATCCGGTATATGAAAAACTTTTAAAATGTTATGAGTGTTACAAGGCACGAATCGATTTCGCGCCGAAGGCGGCGGTGGTGCTGGGCTCCGGCCTCGGCAATTTTGCCAAGGTCGTCGATGTCAAAGCGGAACTCCCCTATAGCGAGATCGAGGGCTTCCCGGTATCTACCGTGCCCGGTCATGCCGGCAGGTTTATCTTCGGCTATATCAATGAGGTGCCGGTTGTGTTAATGCAGGGCCGCGTCCATTATTATGAGGGTTATCCGATCACGGACGTGGTGCTTCCCACTAGGCTGATGCGGATGATGGGGGCGCAGATTCTTTTCCTGACCAACGCATCCGGCGGCATCGATCCGTCGTTCCACGCGGGCAGCCTGATGTTGATCCGGGATCATGTGTCGCTCTTTGCGCCGAATCCGCTGATCGGGCCGAATATTGACGAGTTGGGCACCAGATTTCCCGACATGAGTCATGTCTATGACGAAGATCTGCAGGAGATGATACGGCAGACCGCGCGCGACAACGGCATAGAGTTGTTTGAGGGCGTGTATGCGCAGCTCACGGGGCCTTCCTTTGAGTCGCCGGCGGAGATACAGCTTCTGCATAAGCTGGGCGTGAGCGCGGTAGGCATGAGCACCGTGGTGGAGGCGATTGCGGCCAACCACATGGGCATGAAGATCTGTGGCGTATCCTGCGTCAGCAATCTGGCGGCGGGCATGAACAGTTCGCCCCTGACGCACGAGGAAGTGCAGGCGGCGGCCAACGCGGTGGCGCCCAAATTTGAAAAGCTGCTGGTGGAGTCGGTGACAAAATTCCGCTCCGTTCTGGCATAGCCGCATGACGGTCTGAGGAAAAGAAGATGAGCCATACACGACGACTGACGGAAGATGAGATACGGAACCTGACGGCCTCTGCGCTGGAAGCGCGGAAACTATCTTATTCGCCCTATTCCCATTATCAGGTGGGAGCGGCCCTGTTGTCCGAAGACGGGCGCGTCTATACCGGGTGCAACATCGAGAACGCGGCCTATACGCCCACCAACTGCGCGGAGAGAACGGCTTTTTTTAAGGCGGTCAGCGAGGGTGTCACATCGTTTCGGGCGATTGCCGTCGCGGGAAGTCCGGCGGGTGATGCGATTACGCAGTACGCTTTTCCCTGCGGGGTGTGCAGACAGGTGATGGCGGAGTTCTGCCGGCCGGAGGACTTTACGGTGATTGTGGCGGGCCCGGCAGGAGACGATAAGGTGCTTACGCTGGCGGAGCTGCTGCCGGAGAGCTTCGGCCCGGACAATCTGCATAAGCGGCAGGAAGGGAGAGGAATATGAACATCAGATTTTACAATGCGCGCATCCTGACAATGCGGGATGAAAAGCTGATAAACGGCGAGCTCTGGGTGCAGGGCGAGCGGATTTTATATGTGGGAGACGGCACCGATACGGACAGTGTCTATGATGGGCTGCATCTGCAGAGCATCCTGTGGGATCGGGAGATCGACTGTAACGGCAATCTGCTGATGCCGGGGTTTAAGGATGCCCACACCCATTCTGGAATGACGCTTCTGCGCTCCTATGCGGACGACCTTCCGCTGCAGGACTGGCTCACCAAACAGGTCTTTCCGGTGGAGGCCAGACTGGACGGCGAGATGATATACCATCTCACGAAGCTGGCGATCCTAGAGTATCTGACCAGCGGTATCACGGCGATTTTTGATATGTACCTGAATCCCGACACCGTGGCGCGGGCCTGCGTGGAGATGGGAATGCGCTGCGTGCAGGTCAGCGGGATGAGCGGGCAGGATCACTTCGAGGAGTCGCTGGAGCGGACGGAAAGGTGCTATCTGCAGTACAACAAGGATGATCCGCTGCTCAGCTATTTTATCGGGTTCCACGCGGAGTACACCTGCTCGAAGAAGCTGTTGGAGAGCGTGGCGGAGCTGGCGCACAAATATCAGGCGCCGGTCTTTACCCATCTGGCGGAGACGAAGTCGGAGGTGGAGGGCTGCAAGGAGCGCTACGGCATGACGCCCGCCGCGTTGTTTGACTCGCTGGGCATCTTTGACTATGGCGGCGGCGGTTACCACTGTGTATGGATGAACGACGCGGACATGGATCTTTTTGCCGCCAAAGGGCTGAGCGTTGTCACCAATCCCGGCTCTAACACGAAGCTGGCCAGCGGGATCGCGCCCATATCCGATTTTCTGGCGAGAGGGATCAATGTCGCCATCGGCACCGACGGCCCGGCCAGCAATAACTGTCTGGATATGTTCCGCGAGATGTTTTTGGTGACAGGGCTGGCGAAGCTGCGGGAGCAGGATGCCGCCGCCGTGGACGCATGGGAAGTCCTGAAGATGGCGACGGTGAACGGCTCTAAGGCGATGGGACTGCCCGACACGGACATTCTGGCGCCCGGCAGACTGGCGGATCTGATTATGATCGATCTGCACCAGCCCAATATGCAGCCCATCAACAACATTCCGAAGAATCTTGTCTATAGCGGCAGCAAGCAGAATGTCAGGATGACGATGATAAACGGCAGAATCTTATATGAGAACGGTAAATTTGCCGATGCCTTTGACGCGGAGGCGGTTTACGGAAAGGCAAACGAGATCATCAACAGTCTCAGGTAACTATGGAATCAATTGTTTTCGTGGGCGCGCTGGCGCTTCTGATATTTCTCCTTGTGGGCCGGGAATATGTCAACGGCAGGAAGGCGAGGGCGCGGCTGCTGGAGAGATTGTACGCGGGCTACGGGCAGCCTCCCGACCGGGAATATCAGGCGGACGAGATGGCGCATATCGCCATGTATTACCGCAAGCATCCGTGCGACGGACAGATCGACGACATCACATGGAACGATCTGCATCTGGACGGCCTGTACCGGCAGATCAACGTATCCTGCAGCGCGTCGGGAGACGAATACCTCTACTACAGACTGCGCACACCCATCTATGACAGGGAGGAGGCGCAGGAGCAGGAGACGCTCATCCGCTATTTTGCGGAACATGAGGAGGAACGGCGGCATCTCCAGAGCGCGCTGACGGATCTGGGCCGGATGGGAAAGCATTCCCTCTACGAATATCTGGACTATCTGGACGGGCTGGGAGAACGCGGCAACGGCAGATACTATGTGAGCAATCTGCTGCTGCTGGCCTGCGTGGGCGTCATGTTCCTGAGCGTTCCGCTGGGGCTTGTCCTGCTATTGGGAATGTTGTGCCACAATATTGTGGGCTATTATAAGGAATATGCGGAGATCGAGCCGTATATCGCCAGCTTCCGCTATATCGACAGACTGCTGGCGGGAGCCGCCAAGATCGGGGGCATCCCCGCGGAAGGCATCGCGCGGGAGCGGGAACGGCTACTCATGTACCACAGGAGTATGCGCGCTTTCCGGCGCAATACGTGGCTGGTGGTCTACACCGACAAGGGAAACGGCAATCCGCTGGGCATCCTGCTGGATTATCTGCGGATGCTCTTTTATCTGGATCTGATGCAGTTCAACAGGGCGCTGCGGGCGGTGCGCGGCCACCGGGAGCAGATCGACGGCATGATTACGGAAATCGGCAGGATCGAGCTGGCCATCGGCATCGGTTCCTACAGACAGAGCCTCCGGGCGGGGTACTGCGTGCCCGTGATTCACTATGAAAAAGACGCCGCGAACCGTCTGGACATCGACGGCCTGTACCATCCGCTGCTGGAACATCCGGTGAAAAATTCCGTTCTGGCGCGGCGGGGCGTGCTGGTGACCGGTTCCAACGCCTCCGGCAAGTCCACGTTCCTGCGGGCGGCTGCAGTCTGCGCGGTGCTGGCCCAGACGGTACAGACCTGTCCGGCGAACCGCTACGAGGCGCCGGCGCTGCATATCTATTCGTCTATGTCGCTGCAGGACAACCTTTTGGGCGGCCAGAGTTATTATATGGTGGAGATCAAGTCTGTCCGCCGGATACTGGATCACGTGAAGGAAGCCGCCGGGAGGCGGGAGCACGTGCTCTGCTTTGTGGACGAGGTGCTGCGGGGCACCAATACCGTAGAGCGCATCGCTGCCTCCGTACAGATCCTGCGGGCGCTTTGCACCGACAATACGTTGTGCTTTGCGGCCACCCATGACGTGGAGCTGACGAAGCTGCTGGCGGCGTGGTACGACAACTATCACTTTGAAGAACGCATCGAGCAGAAGGATATCTTTTTCCCCTATCGGCTGATGCCGGGGCCCGCCGTCAGCAGAAACGCCATCGCGCTGCTGCGGCTGCTGGAATATGACGACGGCATCACGGAGCGGGCGGAGCGGATGGCGCAGCGTTTCCTGGCGGACGGACGGTGGGACGGCGCTGCCTTTGAGGAATGACGGCAGACGGCGCGGGGCGCTGCCTGACGACGGACGAGGGGACGGCGCTGCTCTTGAAGAATGACGGCAGACGGCACAGAAAGGCAGATTCATGAAAGTGACGATCTATACCGACGGGGCGGCCCGGGGCAATCCGGAAGGGCCGGGCGGCTACGGCGCGGTGTTACAGTATGTTGACGGCAGAGGCGTCCTGCACGAGCGGGAGTATTCCGCCGGCTATAAGAAGACGACCAACAACCGCATGGAACTGATGGCGGCCATCGTCGGGCTGGAGGCATTGAACAGGCCGTGCGAGGTGACGCTTTATTCCGATTCCAAATATCTGACGGACGCCTTTAACCGGAACTGGATCGACGGGTGGCTTCGGAAAGGCTGGAAGACGGCGGGCAACAAGCCGGTCAAAAACGTCGATCTGTGGGAACGGCTCCTGCGCGCCAAAGAACCGCACGAAGTGGCCTTCCGGTGGGTGAAGGGCCACGACGGTCATCCGGAGAACGAGCGCTGCGACAGGCTGGCGACGGCGGCGGCGGACGGAGAGGACTTACTTGACGATACCTTCTGATTGGTGGTATCATAGTCGTATCGGAGACAGAGACCGGAAAGGGATGGAAAGATGACCAATTTGATTTTATTTGTAAACGCATTTTTATCTTATTTCCTGCTATTGGTATTTATCGTTGCGCTTGTCATAATCGCCTGCCTGATCGGTGTGAAATGGCGCAAGGCCAAGGACGCAAAGGCCGAAGCGCAGGAGGCCGGGGATCAGACCGCGGTATAGCGGCGGCCATACAGAAACGAAAGGAAAGGTGTTCGGGTTCGGGCGCCTTTTTTGAATGGAGAGTCACGATATGGCGAGAACTGCGAACCAGAAAACAAAACTGCTCTATCTGCTGAAAATCCTGACGGAGCAGTCCGACGAGGAGCACTGCATGAACACGCAGGCGCTGATCGACGCGCTGGCGGCTTACGGCATCAGCGCGGAGCGCAAAAGCATCTACGACGATATCGCGCAGTTGACCGATTTCGGTTACGACATCGTCTTAAACAAAGCCAAGGCGGGCGGCGGGTATTATCTGGCCGGACGGGAATTTGAGCTGGCGGAATTAAAGCTGCTGGTGGAGACCGTGCAGGCTTCCCGGTTTTTGACGCTCAAAAAATCAAGGGAGCTGATCGCCAAGATCGAGAAGCTGGCATCCCGGGCGCAGGCGGGGCAGTTACAGAGGCAGGTCTATGTGGCCAACCGCATTAAGACGGCCAACGAGAGCATCTATTATACGGTGGACGACATCCACCGGGCGATCCAGAACAACGAGCAGATCACGTTCCAATATCTGGAGTGGAATCTGGACAAGGAGCTGGTTCCGCGCAAGGACGGCAAAATCTACCGGATCAGCCCGTGGGCGCTGACCTGCAAAGATGAAAACTATTATCTGATCGCCCATGACGCGGAGAGCGATTCGATCAAGCATTTCCGGGTGGACAAGATGGGACACGTGCGGGTGCTTGCGGGAACTGCCAGAGAGGGCGCGGCGCTCTTTGAACGGTTCGATATTGCGGCCTACGCCAACAAGACGTTCGGTATGTTCGGCGGCCGGGAGGAAATGGTCACGCTGGAGTTTGAAAACCGCTTGATCGGCGTTGTGCTGGACCGGTTCGGGCAGGAAATATCTGTCCGCAAAAAAGATCCGGCGCATTTCGCGGTCAGGGTGCAGGTGGCGCTCAGCGGACAGTTCTACGGCTGGCTTACGGGCTTGGGCGAGGGGGCGAAGGTGACTGCGCCGGCGGCGGTGGCGGAAGCCTACCGGGACTATCTGGCGCGTGTGCTGGGGCAGTATACGTAAACAACAGGAGGAACATCGTATGCAGGGCATACAGTTTGCGGACCGCATGAAGGACTATGAGGCGGGCATTTTTCAGGTATTGAACGAAAAGAAGGACGAGGCGCAGCGGCAGGGCAGGAAGATCTACAATCTGTCCGTCGGCACGCCGGATTTTCCGCCGGCGGCGCATATCATGGAGGCGGTGCTGGAGGCGGCGTCCAAGCCGGAAAACTATAAATACGCGCTGGCGGATCTGCCGGCGTTAATCGAGGCGGTGCAGCGGCGCTACCGGAAGCGCTACGGCGTATCGCTGGAGCCGGACGAGATCATGTCCGTCTACGGCTCTCAGGAGGGGATTGCGCATATCTGCATGACACTGTGTAATCCGGGAGACGTGGTGCTGGTGCCCAATCCGGGCTATCCGATCTTTGGCATCGGGCCGACGCTTGCGGGGGCCGAGGCGGTTCCCTACGATCTGACCGAGGAAGGACACTATCTGCCGGATCTTGACCATATGGAGGAAGACCTGCTGCGGCGGGCGAAGTGCATGATCGTTTCCTATCCGCTGAATCCGGTCTGCAAAGCCGCGCCGGACGCATTTTACGACAGGCTGATCCCATGGGCCATCGCCCACGACATCGTGATCATCCACGACAACGCCTATTCCGATATTATCTACGACGGCAGGGTGGGCCGTTCTATCCTGCGGGTGCCGGATGCCAAAAAGATTGCCGTGGAATTTTATTCCCTGTCCAAGTCCTTTAATTACACCGGCGCGCGTGTCAGCTTTCTGGTCGGCAACAGAGACATTGTAGACCGGTTTAAGAGGCTGCGCTCCCAGATCGACTACGGCACGTTCCTGCCCGTGCAGTACGGCGCTGTTGCGGCGTTAAACGGCCCCGACGATATGGTGCGGGAGCAGTGCGCCGAATACCAGAGAAGGCGGGACGCGCTCTGCGGCGGGCTGCGCGGCATCGGCTGGCACACCGAGGACAGCGAGGGCACGATGTTCGCTTGGGCGAAAATACCCGAGCCGTACACGGACGACACGGCCTTTGTCATGGAGCTTCTGGAAAAGACGGGCGTCCTCTGCACACCGGGAAGCAGCTTCGGTTCGCTGGGCCGGGGATACGTGCGGTTCGCGCTGACGATGCCTGTGGAGCAGATCAGGGAGGCCGTTGCCGCTGTCGGGCGTTCCGGGATGGTGCGGCGGCAGTGATCCGGAAAACACAAGATATCAAAGTGCGCTGACTATATTTTGGGATATATCACAAAAAGATATGTCCCTTTTTGTTTATTATTTATCACAGAAAGCCGTTGACACCCAAAAAATATTGGCATATACTTGACTTACACACAAAATATAGTGTTTTTATGTAAACTGACACCATATTTTGTATACAACATAATAAGGAAAGACGCATAAAAAGCCAATTATGCCGATGCCGCGGAGGGGGATGTGATGAGTACCAGTACTATGAGCAGACCGGAGACCGTAACCGAAGAAAACTACGGTCAGGAGTTCAAACCCGATCAGGACGTCAAGGTTGTCAAAAAGGACGGGAGTTTAGAGGCTTTTAACGTTCAGAAGGTCATTGACGCCGTAGGAAAAAGCGCATATCGCGCACTGACGAAATTTACGGAGGAGGAGAAGCGCCACATATGCCAGACTGTCGTTGACAAGGTCAATGAAATGGGGGTAGAGCAGATTCCGATTCAGGTAATGCACAATATCGTCGAGAGTGCGCTGGAAGATGTGAAGCCCATCGTTGCGAAAAGCTACAGGGATTACCGCAACTACAAACAGGATTTCGTCCGTATGATGGACGATGTCTACAAAAAAAGTCAGTCTATCATGTATGTAGGCGACAAGGAGAACGCTAATACGGACAGCGCTCTTGTCTCTACCAAGAGAAGCCTGATTTTTAATCAGTTTAACAAAGAATTATATCAGAAATTTTTTATGACGACAGAGGAGATCCAGGCGTGCCGCGACGGGTATCTGTATGTGCACGATATGTCCGCGCGGCGGGATACGATGAACTGTTGTCTGTTTGATGTGGCTTCCGTTCTGAGCGGCGGCTTCGAGATGGGGAATATCTGGTACAACGAGCCCAAGACGCTGGATGTGGCTTTCGACGTGATCGGCGATATCGTGCTCAGCGCCGCCAGCCAGCAGTACGGCGGCTTCACCGTTCCGGAGGTGGACAAGATTCTGGAGCCCTATGCGGAGAAATCCTATCAGCGCAGTATCGAGAAATACACGCGGATGGGAATCGATCGGGAGACCGCCGAGGCGGAGGCGCTGGCCGACGTGAAGCGCGAGTTTGAGCAGGGCTTCCAGGGCTGGGAATACAAGTTCAACACCGTGGCCAGCAGCCGCGGCGACTATCCTTTTATCACGGTGACGGCGGGCATCGGCACGGGCCGTTTCGCAAAGATGGCGACCATCGTCATGCTCAACGTGCGCCGCAAAGGGCAGGGCAAGAAGGGCCACAAGAAGCCCGTCCTGTTCCCGAAGATCGTCTTTCTGTATGACGAGAATCTGCACGGCCCGGGCAAGCCGCTGGAGGACGTGTTCGAGGCGGGCGTCAAGTGCTCCGCCAAGACGATGTATCCCGACTGGCTCAGTCTCACCGGTAAAGGCTATATCGCCAGTATGTATAAGCAGTACGGCAAGGTGATCTCTCCGATGGGCTGCCGCGCATTCCTGTCTCCTTGGTATGAGAGAGGCGGTATGCACCCGGCGGACGAGGACGACGTTCCCGTTTTTGTGGGAAGATTCAATATCGGCGTCGTGTCGCTGCATCTGCCGATGATTCTGGCGAAGTCCAGACAGGAGAACAAGGACTTCTATGAAGTGCTGGACTATTACCTGAACCTGATCCGGCAGCTTCACATCAGGACTTACGCTTATCTGGGCGAGATGCGCGCCTCCACGAACCCGCTGGCTTACTGCGAGGGCGGTTTTCTGGGCGGTCATCTGCAGCTCCATGACAAGATCAAGCCGATCTTAAAGACGGCGACGGCCAGCTTCGGCATTACGGCGTTCAACGAGCTGCAGGAGCTCTATAACGGCAAGTCTCTGGTGGAGGACGGCGCGTTCGCGCTGGAGGTGCTGGAGCATATCAACAATAAAATCGCGGAGTTTAAAGAGGAGGACGGCAACCTCTATGCGATCTACGGCACGCCGGCGGAGAATCTGTGCGGCCTGCAGGTAAAGCAGTTCCGCGCAAAATACGGCATTATCGAGGGCGTGTCCGACAGAGAGTATGTCTCCAACAGTTTCCACTGCCATGTCTCGGAGGATATTACGCCTATCGAAAAGCAGGATCTGGAGTACCGTTTCTGGGAACTGTCCAACGGCGGCAAGATCCAGTATGTCAAGTATCCTATCGACTACAACACGGAGGCGATCAAGACGCTGATCCGCAGGGCGATGGAAATGGGCTTCTACGAAGGCGTCAATCTGTCGCTGGCCTACTGCGACGACTGCGGGCATCAGGAGCTGGAGATGGATGTCTGCCCGGTGTGCGGCAGCCGCAACCTGACCAAGATCGACCGTATGAACGGCTATCTGGCCTACTCGCGGGTACACGGCGACACACGCTTAAGCGACGCGAAGATGGCCGAAATCGCCGAACGAAAAAGTATGTGAAAACAGCGAGCCGTAAACATACGATTGCCGCTTGCGGCGGATCGTATGTTTCTGGCGAGCGACATCATGAGCGGAGGCGAAGCCGCAGCGAATGATGCTCTGCATGAAATGCAGAGGTTTTCACATGATCCCCCTTTAATGAGGTTTTTTTATGAGATATCACAATATCACAAAAGACGATATGCTCAACGGCGACGGCCTGCGCGTGGTGCTCTGGCTGGCCGGATGCGCCCACTGCTGCAAGGAATGTCATAATCCGATCACATGGGACCCGGACGGCGGGATTTTATTTGACGAGGCCGCCAAGCAGGAAATATTCGAGCAGCTTGAAAAGCCGTATATTTCCGGGATCACCTTTTCGGGCGGCGACCCGCTGCACGCGGCGAACCGGCTGGACGTCCGCAGCCTGATCGAGGAGATCAAAGAGAAGTATCCCGAGAAGACGGTCTGGCTTTATACCGGCGACAGTTGGGAAGACGTCATGCACTATCCGGTGATGAAATATGTGGACGTGCTGGTGGACGGAGAGTTTCAGATCGACTTAAAGGATACGAAGCTCCTCTGGAAAGGAAGCAGCAACCAGAGGGTGATCGACGTGCAGGCCAGCTTAAAGCAGACAGATCCTGCGATTCCCGTTCTGCACTGCGGCGACTATGCGTAGAGGTGACGATGTTGGAGACGATCAAAATCAAATATTTTTCGGATAAAATAGAGAAGCTGGCATATATCGACGGAAAATCCGACTGGATCGACCTGCGCGCGGCGGAGGATGTGGAGATGAAAGCGGGAGAGTTTCGGCTGATTCCGCTGGGCGTCGGCATGAAGCTGCCGGAAGGGTATGAGGCGCACGTGGTTCCGCGCAGTTCCACCTTCAAGAATTTCGGGATCATCCAGACCAATCACCACGGCGTGATCGACAATTCCTACTGCGGCGACAACGACCAGTGGTTCCTGCCGGCATACGCCCTGCGGGATACGCAGATCCATGTCAACGATCGGATCTGCCAGTTCCGCATTATGAAAAACCAGCCGCAGCTTGTCTTTGACGAAGTGGAGCATCTGGGCGATATCGACCGGGGCGGCCACGGCAGCACCGGAAAACAGTAGCGCAGCCGCCCGCGGCCTATTCCTTGGATTCGGGCAGCCGCAGACGGAACAGACGTCTGGCCAGCTTGCGCGGGTTGAAGGGCAGGATCGGATAGATATAGCTTTTGTCCGAGAGCGTCTTGTTGCTCACCACCGCCAGCACGAAGATAACGACCGCGGCGATATAGCCGTACAGACCAAACGCAGCCGTCAGGATCAGGTTGAGGATGCGCATGAATTTGAGCGCGTAGCCGAGCTCATAGTTCTGCTGGGTGTAGTTGGCCACGGCCACGAACGCCATATATAGCATTACTTCCGGGTTGAACCAGCCGCTATTGACGGAAAATTCTCCCAGAACGAGGGCCGCCATCACGCTGAGAGGCGTGCTCAGCATATTGGGCGTATTCACCGCCGCCAGTTTCAGGCCGTCGATCGCCAGCTCCAGAATGAGGAACTGGGCGATCAGCGGGATATTGCATGGGTCTTTTAACAGAATAAATTCAAAAGACGGCGGAATCCAGCCGGGATTCTGCATCAGCAGCAGAAACGTCGGCGTCATGATATAGGTCAGGATCGATATGACAAAGCGGGACAGTCTGAGATATGTCCCCGTGATGGGCGGAAAATAATAGTCGTCCGCCTCCTCCACAATGTCAAAAATCGACGTCGGCACGATCATCGCGGACGGCGAATTGTCCACCAGAATGACGATGTCGCCTTCCAGCACCTGCGCCGCCGCCACATCCGGCCTCTCGGTAAACTTAAATTTCGGGAAAGGGTTGTACCACTTGCGCTGGTACAGGCATTCCGCCAGACTTTCCTGATTCATCGTCAGCGCGTCTACCTTTACCGTTTCGATTCTCTTTCTGATCTTGTCCAAAAGGGCGTGATCCACCCGGTTATCCATGTAGCACAGTACGATGTCCGTGCGGGAGCTTTTGCCGGCATTCAGCATTTCCATGCGGAGCTGCGTGCTCCTGATCCGCCGCCGGATCAGCGCCGTATTGAAGACGACCGTCTCCACGAAGCCGTCCTTGGAACCGCGGAGCGTCTTGTCCTTGTCGGGCTCGTCCACGCCTCTGGCGGGATAAGTTCTGGAATCGATCAGCACGCATCTGTCGTATCCGTCGATAAAAAGCGCGAACACGCCGGAAAGAATGTTGAATATGATGTCGTCCCACTTGTCCTTTAAGTCCACTTCCACATAGGGCGTAGCTTTTTTGGCCATCTCATAGGCGCTCTCCGGCATATCCTTCTCCTTCAGTCCGATAAAATACTGGAGCATTTTCATCATCAGTTCGTCCTTGCAGAAGCCGTCGATAAAATAAATGCACGCCCGCCTGCCGCCCACCTCTATGACGCGGTACACGACGTCGAAGCTGGCGTCGGGGCAGACGTGTTCGTCCATATACGCCATCGTCTGCTCCAGTGACGTTGTCATCGCGTCGCTGCTATGGATGCCGTTCTCGCCCTGCGCAACCCCGCGCTTACTGTCTCCGGACTGCCTGTTCTTTTCCCTGTTTCCCACAATCAAAACTCCTTCCAAAACTGACATGATTTTCTAGTATGCCTGAAAAAGAGTTTTCTTATGCAGCTTTTTGCCGCTTGTTATTTTGTCTATGGGATAGTAGAATAAAAGCATAAGGCGGAAGTAAAAGTGAGGGCAGGAAGCAAGGGCATGAAGTGAGAGCAAACATAACATGAGGCAGAAAACAAAAGAGTGAAGCAGAAGTGAAGATAGAAAGAAAAAGAGTAAAGTAGAAGCAGAAGTGAAGGAAGAAAGCAAAGAGTAAAGCCGAGGCAGAAAGTAAAAGCATAAAACGAAAGGAATAAAAGCAATATGTTCAGAGAGGATTTTGTGTGGGGCGTGGCGAGCAGCGCCTATCAGATCGAGGGCAGCGAGCCGGGCGACGGCGCGGGCAGGATGATCTGGGATCAATTTACCAAAGAGGGCCGCACGGCGGACGGCAGGGAAGTAGGCGCGGCCTGCGACCATATGCACCGCTATCCCGAGGATTTTAAGCTGATGCGCATCTTAGGGATCAAGGCGTACCGCTTCTCCGTAAACTGGAGCAGGATCATGCCGGAGGGAACCGGCAGAGTTAATGAAAAGGCGATCAAATTGTACCGGGACATGATCGCCTGCATGAAAGAGAACGGCATCACGCCGTATCTTACGATGTACCACTGGGAGCTCCCGCAGGCGCTGCAGAACCGCGGCGGCTGGCTCAACGAGGAGTCGATCCAATGGTTTGCGGAGTATGCCAGAGTGATTGCGGAGAATTTTTCGGATGTGTGCGAATATATCATCACGCTGAACGAACCGGAATGCTTCGTGGGACTGGGCAACCTGACCGGTGTCCACGCGCCGGGGTACAAGCTGGGCTACCGCGAGACTTTTCAGATCGCGCACAACGCGCTCCGCGCCCACGGACAGGCGGTGATTACGCTGCGCAAGTACGCGAAGCAGCCGATTAAGATCGGGTATGCGCCCACCTGCAGTATGGCCTATCCGGAGACGGACAGCTCGGAGGATATCGAGGCGGCACGGAAGGTGCTTTTCTCCTTTTACAATCCGATCGACAACTGGACGTGGAACGTGGCGTGGTTTAACGATCCGGTCTTTCTGGGGAGATATCCGGAGTCGGGACTGGAGAAGTTTAAAGAATACCTCCCCGAAATCACGGAGGAGGATATGAAGCTGATCTCCCAGCCCATCGACTTTATGGGACAGAACATTTATAACGGCTATATCATCCGGGCGGGGAAGGATGGCGAGCCCGAATTTGTCAAGAGCCCCATCGGGGCGCCCAAGACGGCGGCGGGATGGCCGGTGAATCCGGAGTGCCTGTACTGGGGCGTGAAATTTATCTATGAGAGATACCGGGTGCCGCTCTATATTACGGAGAACGGAATGTCCTGCCATGACCTGATCTCCGGAGACGGACAGGTGCACGATCCGAACCGCATTACGTTTCTGGACAGATATTTGTCCGCGCTGCAGCGTGCGAACGACGAGGGCGCGGATGTGCGGGGGTATTTCTTATGGACGTTTCTGGACAATTTTGAGTGGGACAAGGGATTTACGGAGCGTTTCGGCATTGTGCACGTGGATTTTGCGACGCAGAAACGCCTTGTGAAAGATTCGGCCTACTGGTACCAGACGGTGATGGAGTGCAACGGCAGAAATCTGTCCATCAACAGGCCGCCGGTGCCGGCGCTTTTCCTGGAGAGGAAGGGCGGGCAGGAGACGGACGAGGCTGCCGCATCCCTGCCGGCGTCTGTCCTGCCGGACGAGCGTTTCACGGTGCGGGAGGGCAGCTATCGCGGCATGACGCTGCGGGAGGTCTGGAGCAAAAGGCCGGAACTGTTCGGCCAAAACAACGACGGAAAATTCCCGCTGCCGCCCGCGGAGGGCCGTGTCAAGGAGTGGGAGACGGACATTACCGCGCCGGTGGGCTATGTGCAGGATCAGGCGTTTGTGGTCATTCGTGTTATGCAGGGCGACGGTTTGTTTAACGGCAATATGGTCACCGCGGGAGATGTGATTTTCGTGCCGAATGGGTACGGCGTGATGAAGATGCAGGGGAGCATGACGGTCCGTATGGCGATCGCCGCGCAGGACTGATGCGGAACGCACCGCCCGCTGCTATATAATGCGCTGCCCGCTGCTGCATAACGCGCATCCGGCTATTGCGTAATGCGCCGTCCGGCCAAGCGGTTGACTTTTCCGTGACGGATTGCTATCATAAGAGCACAGGGGAGTTTCGGAAGAAAAAGTGCAGACCGGACAACCGCCATGCGCCATTGTTGTGCATCGTCAGGAGTAAGGGATACCGCGTCGGAAATAGGATATAAGGGGTTACTATGGGGAAGAATATCAGTTTTGATGTTGCTGCGCTTGTCCTGCTCGCCATTCTGTTGTGTTCGTGTTACGCCAGAAAGATGACGAGCGGGATATCGAACCGCATATTTTTGATTATTACATATATCTCCATCGCTGCGACGGTATTTGATATCGCCGCGGTCACGCTGGACAACGCGCACAGTGCGAATACGATCGCGCTCTATACGGCCCATTCGGGATATATCGTCACGCACTATCTGAGCGCGCCTCTCCATCTGCTCTTTGTTATCAGTCTGACGGATACATGGCATAAGCTGCACAAAAATAAAGGATTTATCGTCGTACTGCTGGTTCCGTTTCTGGCGGTTATGTATGCCATCGCTGCCAACGCAGCGAATCAGTGCCTTTTCTCCGTCGAAAACGGATATGCCAGAGGGCCGTGGTTTGGCCTGATGTATGTCACGACGCTCTTTTATATCGTCATCGACGTCGTCTATGTCATCCATTACCGCCGGTTCTTTTCGCCGGGCAAGATCGTAGCCATCGCGACGGTGATTCCTGTCGGTCTGGCGGCCATGGTCGTACAGATGTTGTTCCCGCATCTGCTGGTGGAGATGTTCTGCGGCGCGCTCTGCCTGCTGATTATCAGTATCGGCGTCCAGCGGCCCGAGGACTACATCGATTCTTTTACGCAGTTGATGAAATATTCCGCTTATGTGGACGACATGAAGCGCGCCTACGGCAATCGCAAAAAAGTCACCGTTATTATGCTGAATATCGGCAATTATCTGTCGCTTCTGCAGATGATCGGCTTTGACGCCGTCACCGGACTCCTGCAGGATATCGCGCAGAGAATACGGGAGATCGACCATCTGATGAAAGGCGAGGGCGACCTGTACTATCTGGATAACGGACGGTACCGGATGGTTTATTACTGGAAGAACCGCGATAAGGCGGAGAAGATCGCGCAGGCGCTGAATGAGGAGCTGAAGCGGCAGACGGCGCTCAACGGCATGGAGATTTCGCTGGAACCTTTTATCGTGGTGGCCAAATGCCCCGAAGAAGTGGAGAACTTCAAGATGTTGTCGTTCTTCGGCACGGATTTCCATAAGAAATACCAGTACACGGGAAACGTGATGCGCGCAGACGACCTGTATAACAAGCAGCAGCTCGACATTCAGAAAAATATCGACGCCATTATCGAGCGCGCCATCGCGGAGCAGAGTTTTCAGGTATATTATCAGCCGATCTACTCCGTCGCGCAGAGGCGTTTTATGTCCGCAGAGGCGCTGATTCGGCTGAACGATCCGCAGCACGGCTTTATCTCTCCCGAGGCGCTGATCGTGGCGGCGGAGCAGAACGGAACGATACACCAGATCGGTGCGTTTGTATTTGAAAAAGTGTGCCAGTTTATCGCCGGGGAAGAATTTGCCAAGCTGGGGCTGGACTACATCGAGGTCAATCTGTCGGTTTCGCAGATTATGAACAGCAATCTGCCGGAGGTCTATCTGGCGATTATGGACAAGTACCACGTCTCCCCGGACAAGATCAATCTGGAGATCACGGAGACGGCTGCGGCGCACTCCCAGAAAGTCATGACCGAAAATCTGGATAAGCTGACGAAGGCGGGCATCAGCTTTTCGCTGGACGATTACGGCACGGGCTACTCCAATATCAAGCGCGTCATCCAGCTGCCGCTCAAGATCATCAAGCTGGACAAGTCCTTTGCGGATGAAAGGAACAATCCCAAGATGTGGATTTTCCTGAGCAATACCGTCAAGATGCTGAAGGATATGAATATGGAGATCGTTGTGGAGGGCGTCGAGACAGAGGAGATGGCGTCGGCGTTCTCCGATATGAACTGCGATTTCATACAGGGGTATTTCTTCTCCAAGCCGATTCCGCAGAACGATTTCGTGGAGTTTATCAAGAAAAACGCAAATATAGCGTAGGACGCCGCCATGCGCGTGCTGGGCGGCGCTGCGGGGGGGGGGAGACTCGTTATGTTTCACAGAAAGAAGAAAACGGAGTCTTTCGACAGAGAGACTATGAAGCCGGTGATCAGGAGCAGCATCTGCACCGGGGAAAAGGTGGCCGGTTTCCGGGATGTCCGGAATGGCGATTTTCATGAGATCATGCTGATCCGCGGGGACGCCGACCTGCAGGAGTTTATGCTAAGATACGGCATCGACGCTTCGGAGATTGGCAGAGAGTGGTGAGAATAGGAGTGGAGGCAGGATATGATTTGTCCGAATTGTGGAAATGAAATCCCGCAGGGCGCGAAGTTCTGTGTCAGGTGCGGCACGCCGAGCCCTGCGCCGCAGGCGGAGTACACTGCGCCGACAGAGTACACCATGCCGGCAGGGAATATCGGGCTGGCAGAGAGCGGCGCGCAGGAGGAGAAAAATCCCAAAGTGAAACTGCTGATTGCGCTGGTCGTCGCGGCGGCGGTCGTAGTGGTTTCGCTGGCGGCGCTTTTGCTTGTGTCCCATTTCCGAAACGGCGGCGAGGAGCCGGATGCGGTGGAGGAGCGGGAGGACAATGACGACGACAGCCGGGAGAAGCGCCGCCAAGACCGGGATAAGGAACAGGAAAAAGAAAAAGAGGAAAACCGGCAGGAAGACGCGGAAGCGGATGACGGCGGTCAGCAAGAAGCGGACGACACGCCTAGGACGGTGGAGCTCACCGATGCGCAGCGCGATGGGCTGGAGGATTTCGTAGAAACGATGGCATGGTGCCTGTGGGACGGCGATGCAGCGTCGGCGGATTTCGATACGGACTTCTGCTATTCGTTTTTAGGACATACCGCGTACATCATCTCTTATGACGATTTCATAAGGCTATACCCGGATGCCTATCTCATAAACGACTATACGCTCTATGTGCCGGAGGCGGCGCTGCAGAAATTCGTCAAGGATTCTCTGGGCGTATCTTATGACGAGGACATCCTTCATCAGTATGCCAGTGGTGAAGCCGGTTACTGGAGCTATGACGGAGCGGGTTATTACATAACCGGGATTGACGGAGGAGACTTCTGGGTGGATGAGCCGGAGATCGAGGAAGTGACCACGGATGCGGACGGCAGCCTTCTGGTGGACGCCGCGGTCAGCCTGCACGATTTGGGCGCGGGTTGCCGGGTGTCCTGCCGGTTCCGGGTGACGGAAAATCCCGACAGCATATACGGCGGCTTTCGTTTTCAGGAATTGGAACAGTGGGAGCCTGTCTACGACAGTAATGCCGATGCCGCTGAAGTTTCGGAAGAATTTAATCTTTTTGCCCAGCTTCCGTCGGATTTTATGTTTACCAGCGGGGCCGGGGCGTGGTCCACGGATCTGACGATATATGACGACGGCACCTTTGTGGGAAGCTATCATGACGCTGATATGGGAGACGACGGCGAGGGTTATCCCAACGGCACGTACTATCTCTGTAATTTTTCGGGGAAATTTTCGACGCCCGTGCAGATCGACGAATACTCTTATTCCATGAAGCTGGAATATCTGAATATGGAGGAGACGCCGGGCACGGAAACCTATGAGGAAGGGATGCGCATTATCTATTCCGATCCTTACGGCTTGGAAAATGCGGACACGTTTATCGTCTATCTGCCGGGAACGCCCGTGTCCTATCTGCCGGAGGAATTTGTATCATGGATTTACGGCCTGTGGGAGGAGGATACGATGCCCTTTTACGGCATCTATAATGTGGCCCAGCAGCAAGGGTTCTCCAGCTACTAGCAGCGGACGGTAAACAGAGACAGGCAGGACATAAGATCAGCGGACGGAGAGGCGGATGGAGCCAAATTTGCAGGATATCAACGATACAGACGAGGCGTATCTCGCACGCCGGGCGCGCAGGAGAGAGCGCTGGCTGCGGGAGCGGCGGCGCAGGGAGAGAAGGCGTCGTTGCGCCATATTGCTTCTGGGCTTAGGCGCGGTCTGCCTCACGGCGCTCTGTATACGCGGCATACATCAAAAGGCTGCGGGCCGACGTGACCGCACGCAGGCGGAAGCTGACGCGGCGGCAGCGGTTATGCCGGAACAGACCGGGGCAGACGCACAGGCGGCGCTCGGAGAAAACGGCGCGGCAGAGGCAGACGCGGCGGGCGGCGCAGCACAGGGACAGGACGCGCAGGATGGCGCGGATAGCGGACAGAGCGGGGAACAGGACGGGACGGAGTCGGATGCGGCGGCAGCGTATCAGTTTACGTCCGACGCGGACACGAAGAACATTTATAGCGAAGAAGTCATCAGCGCCAACGCGATTCTCGTCAACGCGGACACGGATGTGATTACTGCGGGAAAAGGCGCATATGACAGAATTTCTCCGGCCTCCATGACGAAAGTGCTGACGGTTCTGGTGGCGGCTGAGGCCATCGGAGAGGATCATCTGGACGATCCGTTTACGATCACGCGGGAGATCACGGATTACGCCTATGTCAACGACTGCAGCAGTGTGGGTTTCTCGGACGGAGAGACGGTGACGGTTCGGGATCTGTTCTACGGGGCGGTGCTCGCCTCCGGCGGCGATGCCGCGGTGGGGCTTGCGGACTATGCCGCCGGCTCGCAGGAAGCCTTCGTGGAGCTGATGAACCGGAAGCTGGAGGCCCTCGGCATAGCGGACAGCGCGCATTTTACAAACTGCGTGGGCCTCTATGACGCGGCGCATTACTGCTCGGTCTATGATATGGCGGTTATCATGAAGGCGGCCATGACGAACGACTGGTGCCGGGAAGTCCTGTCCGCGCACACTTATACCACCACGCCGACAGCGGAACATCCCGAGGGGATCGAGATCTCCAACTGGTTTCTGCGGAGGATCGAGGACAAGGAAACCGGCGGTCTGGTGGTGGGCGCCAAAACGGGTTATGTAGTACAGTCGGGAAACTGCGCGGTCAGCTATGAGGAGTACGCCGACGGCACGCCGTATATATGCGTTACGGCAGGCTCCACCAGCGCGTGGCGGTGTATCTACGACCATGTGGAGATCTATAACCGCTATATCGGCGGGGAGACGCAGCAGAAAACGGAGCAGTGAAAAATCAAATCGATGCAGGAAAGAAACTGATACAGAGAGGAAACGGCACGGCAGAACGCGCCGTTTTTTTGTATTTGAAACCAAACCGGAATTATGTTCGTCTAATGACTGTAAGATGCAGGTGGGCCCGCCCTATCTTACAGAAATACGGCGCAGGAGAGAAGCGATGAACGGCAGCGAGATGAAATTTCTGGTCAAGAGAGCGCAGCGGCGCGATCAGGAAGCATTTACCGAACTGATGCAGAGCTATAGG
Organism: uncultured Lachnospiraceae bacterium; assembly: GCA_947630025.1. Lineage (GTDB taxonomy): Bacteria > Bacillota > Clostridia > Lachnospirales > Lachnospiraceae > UBA3282. The sequence goes on along the minus strand of CANRFZ010000018.1, from coordinate 7,886 downwards.
AAAGATATGTACCGGACGGCGATTGCGATCCTGATGAACGAGGAGGACGCCGCGGACGCCATGCAGGACACGATCCTCATCTGCTGGGAAAAGCTGGATACGTTGAGAAAGGCGGAGTATTTCAAAACGTGGATGACGAGAATACTCATCAACCAATGCTATAGCATCCGCAGGGCATATCCGGCTGACGGCGATCTCGAACACTGTGAAGAACCGTCTGTGTGGGACGAGTACAATCTGGAGCTCAAGGAGGCCTACGCCTCTGTAGAGGAGCGGTACCGCCTGCCGATGGAACTTTATTATAGCCAAGGCTTCAAGGTGCGGGAGATCGCGCAGATGCTCGCCCTGCCGCTGGGCACCGTCAAGACGCGGCTCGCCAGAGGCAGGAAGCAGATCGAGGCGTATTACCGGGATGAGTAGAGGGCAGACGGAAACAGGGAAATGCGGAAAATGCAGAATGGAGAATAAAATGGCAGGAAAAGAGAAAAAGATACCGGAGCATTTATTTCCTTCAGAGACGGAACTTTCAGAGATCGTGCGTCGGAAAACGGACTGCGCTTTTGAGAAGATCAGACAGGAGGAGAGCGGTATGAGGAAAATGACGGAGAAAAGCACCAATCAGGCGGAACAAAAAAAAGGAAAAGCCAGAGGCGGGAGATTCCGCGTGCCGGCAGCGGCTATTGCAGGCGTCTGTCTTCTGGCGGCGTGCAGTATCAGCGCGGCGGCAGCCCTGCGTTATTACTGGGGCAGAGGCATGAACGGAATATTGCAGGCCACCGACGGGCAGCAGCGGGAGCTGGTGGAACAGGGGATCGCGAAAGTGTATGAAATGCCGTCAAAGCAGGAGACACAGAGCGGCGATGGCGGAAACGCGGAAGGCGCGGCTGCGGCATCCGCCGCCGTGACCTGCGACGGCGTGACGATCGCGCCGGAGACGGTCATCGCGGATGAGAAGGTTGCGTACCTGTCTTTCCGGATTTCCGGTTTTCACGCGGAGGCGTGGGAGGTTGTGTCGGCAAATCTGACGGACATCTATCTGGCCGACGATCCCGACGGAGAGGAGAGCTGGGTTAATATGTCCAGCCATATCTATACCGGAATCACCGCCGATGAGGAGGGCAATCTGGTGTATGACGACGGAACGCCGGTGGCGTATGACGAGGAAGGCAGGACGCTCAATCATTATACCGACGAAAACGGCGATATGGCGTATGTGATCAGTGCAAGTATCGGGAGCAGGGGAGATTCTGCGGCTTCCCTGCTGGGCAGGACGCTCCATGTGGAATTTCGGGATATCGACGCAGTGGAGTTTGTCAAAGATGCCGCAGGGAATAGAAAACCGGTGATCCAGTCGTGGGCGAGGGGCAGATGGGCGTTTGACATCCAGCTTCCCGATGTGAGCGCCGCGGAGCATATCGCAGTGGGGCAGCCGGTAGCGGACACGGCGTTTACCGTGGAGAGCATCGAGCTATCTCCGATTTCCGTCCATGTGCATTATGAGGTGAATGGGGTTCCCGAGACAAAACAGGATGAAAACGGCATTCCGACAGTCATAGGGCTGATCCTTCAGGACGGCACAAGGCTTCCCGAAACGGCGGGAACCGGCGGCAGCGGTTATTTGGACAGCGAAAAAAACCGCGCGCAGGAGATAGCCGGTTTCGACAGGGCAGTCGAGGTGGACGAGGTCGCGGGACTGATCCTTTCCGTCTGGAACGGCGGCAGCGAGTACCGGACAGTGGATGTGATGCTGCGGAAGTAGTGGTGCGAAGTTTTCATGGATTTCAAAAAATTTTCATGGAGATGCAGGAAGATTTTCTGCGGTAATTCTCTGCGGGAGAGTGCAAATTTAAAAACGAAAAGATTGACAAAAGCGTCTATGATACCCTGCTGCGACGGGCGCGGCTGCTCTCTCCAAAATACAAGATAGTCAAATATCTGTTTTTCTCGCTGAGCGGCTACACCGATTGGTTTGACAAGCTGGAAAACGAGGATGTATTATTGTTATCACTGGAGGATTTATACGAAAATTCCATACGGACAAGGAGGACAAAATGAAAACACTGGTTGTATATTTTTCACAGAGCGGAAACGCGCAGTGGATGGCGGAGCGGATCTCGTCCGCGCTATCCGCGGATACGCTGCGGCTTGTGCCGAAGAAAGCCTATCCCGCGAAAGGGTTCGGCAAATTCTTTTTCGGAGGCGGCAGCGCCGTCTTTAAGGAAGCGCCGGAACTGGAGCCGTATCAGGCTGATCTGGGGCAGTATGGGCAGATCGTATTTGTGACGCCGGTCTGGGCAGGAACGGTGACGCCGCCGCTTCGGACTTTTATTCAGACGGAACATCTGGAGGGAAAGCGTTTTGCGTTTGCGGCGTGCAGCATGGGCGGAAGCGCAGAGAAAACGTTTGCGGCGCTCAAGTCGCTGCTGGGCGTGGCTGGCGATGTGCCGACGCTATGGCTTGTGGAGCCGAAACAGAAAACGAAGCCGGAGAACGAAAAGGCAATCGAGGAGTTCTGCGGGAAGCTGGGAGACGAGGAAAAATAGGCGGCAGTTACGTTTTCAAGGAGTCGCTCAACTATTTCTGGACGGCGCAGACCAGCCGGATTTACAGGGGAATTGGGGTATTCTTTACTGGCAGATGACTTTGGATTTTGGCAGACGCTATGTGCAGTTGTATCTCGACTGGGCGGAAAGCTGCAAGGCACTTTTGGAAAGCTGGGAGGAAAGACAATGAATATTCTGGTCATCAACGGAAGTCCCAAGGATGAGCGCAGCAACACACTCAGGCTTACGGACGCCTTTTCCCTTGACATTTACAAGACAAATGGCGGCGCTCATCATCCGGCAGCCTATCGCGGCGCCAATATCGTTTTTGACATCGATTACACCGATATCGGGAAACGTTACCGCGTCATTTTGGGAGAGAAGCAAGGTCGTGTCACCACGGAGTTTGACGGCAGACCGGCTACGGTAATTCACACGCCATTTTCGGTATGGCGGGAGATTGCCGCCGGAAAAATAGAGGGCTCCGCCGTTGTATAATGTCATTTCCTCTGCAGCGGTGGGGTATTTTCCGTCCTGCTGCTGATCGGCCTGCCGGCGGGCGTTATCATGTCATTGTCGTATTTGGCGTATGGCGTGATGTGGAGTCTGTCCGCCTGCCGCAGGATTCCTCTTTCCGCCGAATATTCCATGTATGGTTACGGAGGGGAGAAGGCTCTGCGGAATCCCATGTTTATCAGGACGAACCGCATCCTGACGGTTGCATGGTGGATTCTCTATCTGGCCACCCCGATCTGGACATATTTGATCATGAGCACCGCCGCGGGAGGGTATGTCGGAATGATTAATTCCATCCTTCCGGTATTCATGGGGATCTTTACGGGCTGGTTCCAGAGGTGGTATCCACGCAGGATGGCGAGGGGAAGATAGGGGCTGCGATGATGGCGCGAGACTCGAAATAATGTCAAAGCTGAAAATCGTAGATGTAGAAAAAACAGGTTGTAAATAAGCGCGGACAAAGGTATACTATGTTTATAGAAAATTGGAAATAATGGAAGGATGTGATCTTATGGTCATGACAAATATAGAAATAAAAGTGCCGGAAACGATTCGGCAGTACGTGTTAGATGAAACAACGGAAGAAGTCAGGAATGCAGTTCTGATTTATCCGAGTATAGCCAATGATACCATATCACATGGAAAAGCAGCGGAACTTCTCGGACTTAGTAAGATGGAGTTGATACAGATTTATGGAGAAATGGGGATTCCGTATCTGGATATGTCAGATACGGAGTTTGAGGAAGAAGTCAGAACCGTAAAAAGGCTGGTGGGGAAAAAATGATTGTAGTTTCGGACACTACCCCTATCTTATCCCTAGTAAAGCTTGGACGGTTGGATCTTCTGCAGGCTTTGTATGGTAAAGTGATGCTGCCGGAGGCAGTATATCATGAACTGGTATCTAATCCGGCATTTGTAGAGGAGGCAAAACAGGTTATTGCAAGTGCTTTTTTAACAACTGTAAGCGTAAAAAATAAATCTTCGGTCGAATTGCTCAGAAAGGTTTCCGGGCTTGATGCAGGAGAGAGCGAGGCTATGATCTTGTATGAAGAACAGAACGCTGAACTGCTGCTGATGGATGAGCGCAAAGGGCGTACCGTTGCGAAGAAATTGGATATCGCATATATCGGAACGGTGGGCATCCTGATGTTTGCATATGATAAACAGTTGCTTCGTGCGTCCGATGTGGAAGAATGTTTGGACAGGTTGCTGCGTTATGATATTCGTTTGGGGAAAAACCTGTGTAATAAAGTTTTGAACTATGTTGGGCTGAAAAGCAAATTTTGAGATTATTTTGCGTACAACGAATTAGTAGGTTTCATTGATATAAAGGGACAGTTAGTTGGAGCTATTTCTTTGGAAATTGCAAATGAAGCCCCTGCACCAAGACCAAGAAAAGATTTTGCAGATGTCGTGGAATTTCGATGGCTTGAAATTTCCATTATTGTTGGCTGAATCAGAAGAACTTTAAAAGCTACTGATTCAGGATACAGTCTTTACAAATCGCTGGGCTTTGAAGATGTTATTTCAAAGTACCATAACATGAAATATATGATAGATGATCGAAACAAAATATAAAAAGTTATTTTATCCCTATATATGAGGAGATAACCATTCTTTGAACTTCGCTTGTCCCCTCGTATATCTCTGTGATTTTTGCGTCACGCATGAAACGCTCAAAAGGATAATTCCTTGTATACCCGTCATATCCTGCAAGTTGCGCACAACGGCGCGTCACGTTTGTAGCTGCTTCTGCTGCATATAATTTACCCATAGCCGCAAGGTGCGAAAACGGTTCGTGATCCTGTTTTGCCTGTGCTGCACGATATACAAGTAGTCGTGCGGCGTCAACTCTTGTCTGCATATCGGCAAGTTCAAACTGTGTAAACTGATATTGTGAAATCTTTGGTTCCAAATGTAAAACCGGAAGTGCCTTTTTCTACAATAAAGCCGGAAATACCTCTACTGCGTTGGCTTTTATCTGTCATGGCCGTGACAAAATAAGTATCTGCATAGCAGCCGTTTGTAATGAAAATTTTTGAACCGTTCAGAAGCCAATAGTCGCCCATGTCAACGGCGGTTGTCTGTTGGTTGCCTAAGTCGCTTCCGGCAGACGGTTCGGTTACGGCAAAAGCACCTAATTTTTCCCCTTTCAAAAGCGGCACAAGGTATTTCTACTTTTGTTCTTCTGTACCAAACTCTGCAAGCGGGAAAGAGCCTAAGCCCTCAAATGGAGTTGGCGCTGCGGCTGCTTGATGAAAGACCGGAAAAAGAATACGTTTAGAATGCTTTTCAGAAGCAGGAAAAGTAAATGAGCACATCACTAAAATGATTGAATTACGCGGAAATGTATATTATAATAATGGAAACGGAAAAAGATAACAGGAGGCGTTTATGAGCACGTTAGAATATACAATTTCAATGCTTGAAACAATGCCGGAAGATAAACTAAGAGAAGTTCAAAAATATATTCAATATCTCATTTTTAAAGATATGAGTGATATACCTATGGAGTCATTGAATGAAGATGTCATTGTCAGGCAGCTTACTGAATCCATGAAAAAAAGCGATATGGGAGCTACAACACCGGCTGATATTGTGTCGCAACGAATGAAGGAGAAATATGCAATATAAAGTAGAGGTGTCTGAGCTGGCAAATCGACAGTATGATAAATTCCTGAATTATATTTACAATGTACTTATGAATCCGCAAGCGGCAGTCAATTTGATGCAGGATTTCGATGATACAATTAAGATACTTGAGGGACAAGCGGATAGTTTGGGATATTGTAATAGCGAACGTTTAAGAAAGTTAGGATTTCATAAAATTCATTTTCAGAAACATAAATATTTATTGGTGTATCGGGTAAAACAGGATAAGGTGATAGTTGAAGGTATGTACCATGAATTGCAGGACTATGAAAATGCAATTGGATGAGCAAATGAATGAGCTCACTTGTTATATGATGTATATGCCATGATAAAATTATGCAGTAACATTAAGAAGACCGCCGCCACTACTGTAATAGTGACGGCGCCTCTCTTTTATCTCAAACAAGGTACGCTAACCATGCGCATAGGCGCGCTTATAAGTGCCCTCTAGTTCTTCCCCACACACTCATCGCAGTCGAATCCCGGGTTGAACGCATAGAAATTCTTCTCGTTCAGCTTATCCTGTACGATGCGCAGCGCTTCCCCAAACCTCTGGAAGTGCACGACTTCCCTCTCGCGCAGGAAGCGGATCGGATCGCAGATCTCCTGATCGCCGATGAGCCGCAGGATGTTGTCGTAGGTGGTGCGGGCTTTCTGCTCGGCAGCCATATCTTCCATCAGGTCGGTGATGATGTCGCCTTTCGACTGGAACTCGCAGGCGTTGAACGGTACACCGCCGGCAGCCTGCGGCCAGATGCCTGTCGTGTGGTCTACATAGTAGTTGGCGAAGCCGGATTTCTCGATTTCCTCCATGGACAGATCCTTGGTGAGCTGGTGTACGATAGTGGCTACCATCTCCAGATGCGCCAGTTCTTCGGTGCCGATGTCGGTATCGAAATTGCACATCTGAGAAATAGCGTAAAAGGACCGTAAAATGGGCACATCACCAAAATTGTTAATTCATATCTACATGAATTAGGGGATGGAAATATTTTTCATCCCCGCATTTTAATAATTACAATCCTAAAAGTTGCTTTTTCTTAGCATCAAATTCTTCTTGAGTAATAATACCTCCATCTAACAATTCCTTCAATTTAACTAAACCATCTAAATCATTATGCTGTTTCCTTGGAATATCTTTTAATGTGTTCTTAGATTGTCTATCTATAAGCAACTTACAAATGCTAGAATAAACATCTGCGGAGTTTTGTAAATAATAAAATTTAATTCTTCCAGAAGATGTTGCCACAGCAACACCATGGAATGTTGGTATATCTGATGCTACTGTAATGGAATCTATTGGTAAGTCAATTCTTTTGTTAAATGTTGCTTTTCCACATACTCTTTTATCAGTTACAAATATTGTACAATTTCCAAAATATAATAGTCCTATTATTGAGGCAATAATTATAATCACCGAGAAGGCAATACATACTTTACCAGCAGAAACCGTTAAATAGGAATCCATGAGATTACAACCCACTGCAAATAAGACAACACCAAGAATAATTGTGAAAATGAAACCTATCGAGGCAGCACCAACCCCTTGCTTTTCACCTTTGATTATTAGTTTTTCATCAGCAGCCAATTCTATATTTACATCCTTCTTTCCTATTGCAAGTTTTTTTCTAAACTGAAGAATAGCCAAACCAACAATTAAAGCCATTTCAATAACTATTATTGCTAATCCATAGCATGGTTTAGAATATTTCAACGTATAAGATATAACAGCTATCCCTAATGTCACATAACATAAAGAGAAAATAAACATAGCTGTGGTTATTTTCAATAATGAAAACACAATTATTCCTACCAGTAGTATTACAGGAATATACTTAATGATTGGTATAAAACCGTCCATTAACTTCCAATACTCTTTCTCTTCAGACCATTCTGATTCATATATTGAAATGGGTATCAAATATACTGACAATAGTGAAATAAACGCCAATACCGTGCTTATAATTGATATTTTGTTCTTGTTTCTATTAGCCATAACTACCTTCTCCTTTGTCTTATTTTCATATTTTAGAATTATATTAAATATACAGATTAAAGTATATCATGTCTGTATCATGAAAACAATACACATCAAGTGTTCTTGAGTTTCCGTACTTTTATCCATAGCAGCCAGCTTTTATCTGCGCTGCGGTAAATAACTTTTGAATCATCCCA
>CANRFZ010000017.1 GCA_947630025.1 uncultured Lachnospiraceae bacterium | reverse complement strand
GAAAATGTAGAGGGAGTCGAGACTTTCATTACTATTTGTGCCGCCAACTGAAAGGCGGCGGAATGGAGATTGATATGATCAAAGCAGGAATCATCGGCGCTACGGGATATGCGGGCGGAGAGCTGGTACGCATCCTCGCGGCGCACCCGGATGTGGAAATCAAATGGTACGGTTCGCGGAGCTACATCGACCAGAAGTACGCGGATGTGTACCGCAATATGTTTGAAATCGTGGAAGATGTGTGCAGGGACGATAATCTGGAGGAGCTGGCGGAGCAGGTGGACGTGATCTTTACCGCCACGCCGCAGGGCTTCTGCGCGTCCGTGATGAATGACAACATTTTGTCCAAAGTAAAAATCGTGGATCTGAGCGCGGACTTCCGCATCAAGGATGTAAACGTCTACGAGAAGTGGTACGGCATCACGCATCCGTCGCCGCAATATATCGGCGAGGCGGTGTACGGCCTGTGCGAGATCAACAGGGAGGAGGTAAAAAAGGCGCGGCTGGTGGCCAATCCCGGCTGCTACACAACCTGCTCGATCCTCACCGCCTATCCTCTCGTGAAGGAGGGGCTTATCGACGCGGACACGCTGATTATCGATGCAAAGAGCGGCACGTCCGGCGCGGGGCGGGGCGCCAAAGTGCCCAATCTGTACTGTGAGGTCAACGAGAATATCAAGGCTTATGGCGTGGCGAGCCACAGGCACACGCCGGAGATCGAGGAGCAGCTAGGCTATGCCGCAGGCAGGCCGCTGACGCTGAGTTTCACGCCTCATCTGGTGCCGATGAACCGGGGGATTCTGGTGACGGCCTACGCGAAGCTGCGTGAAGTCAGCCGCGAGGACGGCAGTCAGGGCCTCCCGTCCTATGAGCAGATCAAAGCCGCCTACGACCATTATTATAGTAAGGAAAAATTCGTCCGCGTACTGGAGCGCGGCGTCTGCCCGGAGACCAAGTGGGTGGAGGGCAGCAATTACGTGGATATCGGCTTCGTCATCGATGAGCGCACCGGGCGGATCGTTATGATGGGCGCACTGGACAATCTGGTCAAAGGCGCGGCGGGGCAGGCCGTGCAGAACATGAACCTGATGTTTGGACTGCCGGAGGACGCGGGGCTTGGCCTGATCCCGATGTTTCCGTAGCGGAAATGCAGAAAACAGGTCGTTCGGGCATACAGACTGGTTGTTTGTCAGGAAATGACGCCGATTCGCATCGCATCTGGTAGACTACAACCATCCGAAAAGACAAGAACGTGACACGGAGGAAAATATATGGCAGCAAAATACCGGCTGAGCCGTGCGGAACTCGGTTTTTTAAAGGAACTTGCAGGAATCGAAGGGATTCCGGGCATCCCCACGAAAGGGGCGGAAAAAGAGAAGGCATCTCCGGAGGCGGTTCGCGGGAGCCTTTCCCGGAAAGGCTATATCAGAGACGGAGAGGAAGGGAAAATAGCGCTCCGCGTTTCCCTGTACGATATCCTGCAAACGGTACGGAATAGCCGGGTGTTCCTGACAGGCGCCTGCTTTGAAAAAGATGCGCCGCCTCGCAGATTCGTCTTCTGTTTTGCGCAGAAAAAGATCGTCTATCTGTCCGAGGACGAAGAAGAATATGACCTGCTGGCCCTACCGTCCTGGCAGATGGCGGTGGGCGCGCTTACCAGCCATGTCGGGGAATATAAAAACCAGCAGACGACTGTGGATGTCGATTTTAAGAAGCAGTGGAACGCGCCGGAAAAAGTCCTTATGCTGATGACAATAGATACCGGGGTAAAGGAGCGGAACGGCTTGTATTTTCTGGCGGATCTGGACGACGAGCAGATTCTGCTCGGCCTGCGGACAGAAGAAACGTGGGCCGTGAAACCGACCAGAGAGGATTTTGCCGGGTTGTTTGCCGACTGGATGAAACAGGCGGCGGAGGAAGAAACGGCAGATGAAAATGGGATGAAACAGGCGGAGGAGAAAACACATGGGCAGTAAATTTCACGCAGAGGTCACACAACTGCATCTCCAGTCGAAACAACTGGCAGATCATCAGAAGAAGCTGGACGCTCTCTACAACGAGGTAAAAGCGGTGCGCAGCAGTCTCCGGCACGAGCTTAGCGCGGTGGATGCCATCGGAGCCGCTCTGGACAGGGCAGGCAGCCGGATGCGGCAGGAGAGCGGACAGATAGGCGCGATGAGCGCCGCGCTGGGCAGAAGCGCAGATTTGTATCAGCGCACGGAGGCAAGAATCATCGGGCAGAAGAACGACGGGGATGCGGAGCGGTCTGCCGAGCAGCGGCAGGAGGACTTCCGGGCCGCGATGCGGTCTGCCGAGCAGTGGGAGGAGAACTTCCGGGCCGCGATGCTATCTGTCGGCCAGTGGCTGACGGCCTCCCGGATTGCGGGGCGTCTTGTCGACCGGTGGCAGGATGATTTTTTGGCGTTTCTGCAGTCGGAGGACTTCGGACAATTACAACCGGAGGACGCCGGGCAGCTACAGGCGGAGAATTTCGGAGCAGTACAGGGGGAGGTGTCAGAGGCGACATTCAGCTTTTCCCTCTTTTCCCATAAAGAAGACCAAGATCCGCCTCCGCCGCAGCCGGATGAAAACGGATTCCTGATTCCGCAGGATGCGGACTGCATTTATCATCCCACAGAAAGACAACGGGGATTCGAGTCGCTGGGAAGCAGCGAACCGATGAAGGAATTTGAAATGTTCGTAAGCTGGATTACACCGTCCATTGATGAACTGCGAGGATATGCTGCTATAGGCCTGCCTGTTGCAGACGAAATCGTTTCTTTCTTCGATACGATCTGCGGGTTGGCAGGAACGTTTGGAAATGCAAGGACTCCTGACGGAATCGCCGCCAGTGCGACAAGAGGGATGGCTGATTATCTATGGGAAGAAATCAAGGGCGTTTTTAAGGATGGCCTTCTGGATCTCCTCAAAGAGGCGTCTCAATAACCTGTATCGCCACCACCCCCGCCTTGTTGAATTATGGATTGACACCACGAACAGAAGTATATTACAATCATATATGTGCGTGGCCATATTATGATGCGTTATGTTGTTTCAGGTCATGCGCATATCAACGGAGAGGGAAGCGGCGCGTCGCTTCCGGGGAGAACTGCGCCGGCGGGCGCCGGGCGCGGAAGGTACAGAGGAAAGGGAGAATATGAGCGGCTTTCGGAATCAGGTACAGACAGAGAGGAAGATGACGCGGCGGCGGGCTGCCACGGCGTCTTTGGCGGCGGCCATGTGCGGCGCGCTGCTTGCGGTGGGCGGCTGCGGCAGTCAGGAGGATGACAGCGTAGAGAGAGCCATCGCTTGGACGAATGAGAACGTGGGGGGGGGCTATATCCTCCGAGGAATCCGCGGAAGATGCGGGCGCGGCTTCACAGGAATCGATGGACGCGGTGGTGGCTTACATCGACCGGATGAACACTGCGTTTCTGGACGTATATGAGCCGCTAGTCAGCACGGAGATGCCGGATGACTGGGACGCGGCGGATTACGCGGCATATTTTTCCGGCGGCGGTGCAAGTCTGGAAGCGCTGCAGGCGGATATGTCGGAGCTGCAGGCCGAGGTGGACGCGCTGGAAGGCGTGGACCGCAAGATGAGAGAGGCCGAGCAGGAATACTATTCTGTTTATTCTAATTTTTTATCCCACTATGCAGATATGATGAATTTTGTCGGGGACTTTTTTGCGCTGGAAGGCGATACGCTTCTGCGCAGGCCCGATATCAATGATTATCAGTATATTGACGACTACTATACGGATCTGAATGCGTGGACGCAGGCGGCGCGGGACGGGTATGATGCGCTGGACACCTGCCCCACCAGCATGAGAAGCGTGTGGGCGGGATTCCGCGAGAACATCGACCTGAACGACACGATTGTGGAGAAGATGTATCAGGCGGCGAATTATGGGGATTATCTGCGCTATTTTTCGGCGGGGTATCTGTCCGACCGCTACGATACGGTTGACAGCGTTCAGACCGACAAACTGACAACGTGTATGACAGAGGAAGAAAATTTCCTGCTTGAAATTGCGACGGAAGTGTCAGATAACCTCTATGACGAGATCTGCAGCTACGCGGAGATGGACGAGGAGGAGCGCGAGTCCTACACGTTCCGCAATATCCAATCGGGCAGGCTGTCGCTGCAGTACGAGCCGGCGTCCACGATCTATCCCTCGCTCTACAACACTTACGACGCTTTCCTGATTATCAAAGGCGGCTGTCTGAGCGGCAGCAGGAATATCATCGTGGAGATGGAAATACCGGGCTTTACCCAGAAATACAGGCAGGGTTTCACACTGAACGGACAGGAGTATACGCAGATCTATGTGAAGCCGCCCGCGCTGACGGGCAACCTGAATCTGGCGTCGGCCAAGAACGCCCAGATCAACGTGACGATTTCGGATCAGAACGGCGGCGTGATCGATGTCCAGACATTCCCGGTGACGATTAAGAGCAAGTATGACTTTGAGTGGTTCACGGAAGATTATGGCGTCGTCACGAAGGACAATATTCTGTGTTTCCTGACGCCGGAGGCCGTGGCCGTATCGAAGCTGAAGCGTCAGGCGATCACGGAGCTCTCCGATATGACGGGCGGCGGGATGGAAGCCTTCGTCGGCTATCAGGGCAACGCATGGGGCAATAACTATGTGGGCACGTATCTGCAGTCCGCGGGCATCATGCGGGCCATGTACGATATGGGCGTCCGCTACAATATGGACCCCTTCTCCCTGAGCGGCAGCAACCAGCATATTCTGCTGCCGGAGGACGTGCTGGATCAGGGCAGCGGCCTGTGTATCGAGACGGCGCTGACGGTGGCCAGCGCGCTGCAGTCCGCGGGGATGCACGCTTTCCTGCTGCTGCCTACGGGCCATGCGCAGGTGGCGGTGGAGATCTGGGACGGATCGGGCAGAGACGCTTCCGGCACCGGGGAATATTTCCTGATCGAGACGACGGCGCTCAGCAGCCGCTCCAATAACAATTCGCTTTTTGTGGCAGATGCCAATTCGATCTTGAATAACGGCGTGTCCGGCACTGATTTTCAGGGGCCCATCGAGTATCTGGATTCGGAGGAGTGGCTGGACTATATCTATCAGAATGACGTCTATGTCATAGACTGCGGCGATTCCGGTATGCTGGGACTGACGATGTTTGCCAACTGACGGCAGGCGGCATCCTCCGCGTCTGCAACTGACGGCAGACGGCGTCTTCCGCGGTTAGCGGCTGACACAGGCGGGCGGCATCATCCGCGCACCCGGTTTGGAATGGAGTATAGAACCAATGAAAAAGATACTGCAGAAGATCAAAGATTTTCTGAAAACATTTTATAAGATTATTCCGCTGTTTTTGGGTATCTGCTGCTATTATCCGCAGTTTCAGGAGCAGGGGACGCGCAGGTTCCCGCTGCTGGACGCCGTCTATGCGGCGCTGCGGCTCTATTCCGGCTCCACGGAGTCCGGCGTGGAGATCGGCGTACTGCTACAGATCGCCAGATTTATGGCGCTGGCGGCCACATTGAGCATTTTGGTCAACGTGTTCAATAAGGCGGCGGACATCGTCAACCTGTTAAAATTCCTTTCCTCGGAATCCACCGTGGTATACGGCGACTCCGAGTACGCGGGGTATCTGTACGAGAGCCTGCCGCGCAGCCGCCGCATCCGCGGAACAGACAAGTTTATCGGCGGCGCGGGCAGATATCTGCTGATGTTTTCCGACGAGGTAAAAAACATCACCTTTTTCAGCACTTATTATGAGCAGATGAAAAAAGCCCGCGTTTACCTCATGCTGAATGACATCTCGCGGCAGAGCATCGCCAACCCGCGGATCACCGTATTCAGCATCGCGGAGAACTGCGCGCGGCAGTATTGGCGGGACTATCCGGTGCTCTCGGACGAGCGGATCGCGATCGTGGGCTTCGGCAGCGTGGGACAGAACATCCTGCTCTATGGGCTGCAGGTCAACCTGATCGATCCCGCGCAGCACATGGAGTACCATATCTACGGCGACGGCAGCGGCTTCAGGCGGGAGCACACGGAATTGGATCGGATGGAGCCGGACGCGATCTTCTTCCACGACGACGGCGTCTATGCGTATAGCGAGCTGGCGGCATTTGACCGCATCATACTGTGCGGCGACAGCAGGCAGCAGAATATCGGGACGTTGAGCGGGCTGCTGGCGGCGGCGCCGGTGCGGAATCCTGTGTATGTCTATGCGCCCAACGGTGACATTATCTCCGGCCTGTTCGGGGAGGAAAACGTGGTCTGCTTCGGCACCGCCAGAGAGATGGCGTCCATTGACATGATACTGAACCAGAAGTCCATGGAGGCGGCCAGACGGCAGCACGAGTATTATGTGAGCAGATACGGCGGCACGCCGTGGGAGCAGCTGAACAGTTTCAAGCGGTATTCCAACGTCAGCTCCTCGGACTATATGAGCGTGACGGAGCGCCTGCTGCGCGAGGGCGTGTCAGAGGAAAAGCTGGCGGAGCTGGAGCATATCCGCTGGTGCAGATACCACTATCTCAACAACTGGCAGTACGCGCCGGAGACGGATGCGGCCAGACGGCGGCACAACTGTCTGGTGCCTTTTGACCAGCTCAGCGAGGAAGAAAAGCGGAAGGACATAGAGGCAATCAGAGCCAAAAGCAAAGGGTAAGATACAATAAAGTGCAATAAGATACAATTTAAGATACAAGGGAGGAAAGAACATGGCTTTAAATGCACACCAAAGGCAGGAACGGGCGGAATATCTGGAACACAATCTGGTAATCACGGAGTGTTCCCAGTATCAGCCCTATGTTTTCATCAGCTACGCCAGCGACAACTGGGAGACGGTATTCAAATCCGCGGTAGTGCCGCTGCAGAAACAGTACGGTATGAGAGTGTACGCGGACAAGGCGTTCGACAAGGTAAACGACAAGTGGATCGTGCCGATGCTGCGCAACATCCGCGGCGCCGAAGTGGTCATAGCGTTCGTCAGCCAGAGCTACATAGAGAGCTACGCCTGCTTTCTGGAGCTGCTCACCGCGGTCAACAGCAGGAAGCAGATCGTATTCGTATCGCTGGAGCAGGGACTGCGTCTGGGCGACACGACGGATCAGCCGGTGATCGAGCGCGGGGCTAAGAACGAGATACTGAATCAGGGCGCGAACATGATCACGAATATCAACAATACGTCCAACGACATCATGCGGGCGATGAAATCCGCCTACACGAGTCTGTCCACGCTGGTGGAGCAGGATGCGCTATCCAAGTACGACCTGTCCGACGCCTTTATCAACTTCTTCCGCGACGCTTCGGTGAACAGAAAGTCGATCAACGACTTAAATTCCATCCGGTATACCGTGGCTTCGATCAGCAATCGGGTATTTGATCCCTCGCTGGTTCTGCCTGCGGGGACGCCGTTTGCGCCGCAGTACCAAAGCGCGGACAATGCAAATGCGGCAGCCGCGGCGCAGGGCGTACAGGGCGCGGATGCACAGACACAGACGGCGCAGGGGACGGACGCGGACAATGCGGATGCGGCAGCCACGGCGCAGGATGCGCAGAGCGCGGAGATGCAGGGAACACCCGCTCCCGACGGCAGCGCTCCGGTGGTGTTCACGTTTGACAATCCGGTGACGGTGCAGGAAGTCGAGCCGCAGGCATCGGGCGGGAAGTCCAAAAAGAAAATCGCAATCTTCGCCGCGATCGGGGCGGCGGTGCTGATGATTATCATCTTCTTTGCGGTCATCGGCAGCAGCTCGGGCGACGACGATATGGCGCGGTCGGAGGATACGCAGAGCGATGAGGACGGCGGATCGACCGATGAGGACGGCGCACAGGCGGACGACGGCGACGTCTATGAAGGCAGTCAGCGCGACGGCAAGCCGGAGGGAAGCGGCACGATGACCTACGCCAACGGCGATGTCTACGAGGGCGCATGGCAGGACGGCCAGCGCGAGGGGCAGGGCAAGTGCACCTATGCCGACGGCTCTGTCTATGACGGCTCATGGAAAGCCGATCAGCCCGACGGACGAGGAACATGGAAGTATGCCAACGGCGATGTCTACGACGGTGCGTTTGCGGCGGGCCAGCGGGAAGGAGAAAAGGGTGTCATGACCTATGCCAATGGCGACGTCTACGACGGCGCATGGGCAGCCGACTGCAAAGAAGGACAGGGAACGATGACTTATGCCGGCGGCGATGTCTACGACGGCGCATGGGTGGCTGATCAGAGAGAAGGACAGGGAACGATGACCTATGCCGACGGCTCTGTCTATGAGGGTGAATGGAAGGCCGATCAGAGAGAAGGACAGGGGAAATGTACCTATGCCGACGGCTCTGTCTATGACGGCACATGGGTGGCTGATCAAAAAGGACAGGGAACGAGGACTTATGTCAACGGCGATTATTATAAAGGAGAGTATCAGGATAATATAAGGGGCGGCAGCGGCACTTATGTCTTTAAGGGTGGCTCGCTATGGACAGGCCAGTGGCAGGATGATAAGATAAAAGGGCAGGGCGCTAATGTGAACCGCGGAGAGGACGGAGAAGTGACATCAATCAAAATCGGAGAGTTCGGAGAAGGATCAGATTCTAATTCTAAACTGTCCGGACTGGGCGCCACTTTTAGCTTTGACGATGCGGACAAAGCGTTGTGTGTCGGTTATTTTGAGGAGGGTGCGCTGAACGGACAGGGCATCAAAATCAGTTTCGCGGACGGTTCGTATGCGTGCGGGACCTTTGCGGACGGGGAATGCACCGAAAGCGCGGATATACAGACAGTCCAGCTCGACGTCGGGGAGTATTACGGACAGGTGTCGTCCGACGGTACGCCGGAAGGCTTCGGCTATGTGAACAAAAGCGACGGCGGATTGCTGGTCGGATTGTTCAGCGGCGGCAAATTTGCCTATGGCTATAACAGAAATGGCGGCGGCGGAAGTTATTATCTGGGTGAATCGCAGGATGGCGGATATACCGGGTATGCCTTTTACTATTTTGAGAACGGCGGATATCTCGTCTCGCACTGGCAGGGTTCCAAACGGAACGGCCCCGGCTTCGAAGTGAATAGCGACGGCAAGGTGTCGATCGGCGTCTGGGAGGAAGACCAACTGGTGGAGGAATGGTAAACGCAGCCGTGGGGCGGCGCCTGACTGACGGCGGATGCGCGCGGCGGCGTCCGGCAGCGCACAGAAATCACAGGCAGAACCCATAGACAGAACCCACAGACAGAACCCGGAGGACATACCGTTCTTCCGGGTTTTGTGCATGAAAGGCAAAAAAGAGAATAAATTTTATGTTGCATATTATACATAAAAGTTGTATTATTATGCAATATAGAACTGCATTTGCACGCGGATGCGGCGTGTGCTATGATAGACAGGCCGGCGGATAACGGCGGCAAAGAGCACATACGAAATCAACACATACGAAATCAGCACATACGAGGAGAACAGGTATGACGGCACTGATCCGACCGATGACAACAGAAGATTACGACGGCGTGAAAGCGCTCTGGCTTTCCATCAAAGGCTTTGCCATCAGGAGCATAGACGACTCGCGGGAGGGCGTGGAACGGTTCCTCAGGAGGAATCCCGGCGCCAGCGTGGTGGCCGTGGACGATCAGCGGATCGTGGGCGCGATCCTGTGCGGGCACGACGGCAGGCGCGGCTGCCTGTACCATGTGTGCGTGGCGGAGCAGTACCGTATGCACGGCATCGGCAAGGCGATGGTGGTGTACTGCATGGAGGCGCTGAAGAAAGAAAAGATCAACAAAGTGTCGCTGATCGCCTTTACCGCCAACGATATCGGCAACGCCTTCTGGCGGCGGATCGGCTGGACGAGGCGGGAAGACCTGAATTATTATGATTTTACGCTGAATGAGGAAAATATCACGGCTTTTAATAAATTATGACTTCCCATGGACGTGCAAATGTATTAAAATAGAACGGGCCGGAACGGAAGACAGGCCGTGCCCGGCAGTCATAAGAAGCCCCGGAGAGCCGTGCGGCCATCCGGAGAAACGGAGAGGCACAGAGATGAAGATAATCGAGGGCGGCGTGGCGTCGGCGCAGGGCTTTGAGGCGGCGGGCGTCGAAGCGGCGGTAAAATATCAGAACAGAAAAGACATGGCGATGGTCTACAGTACCGTTCCCTGCAGGGCTGCGGGCGTCTTTACGAGCAATATCGTCAAGGCGGCTCCCGTCAGATGGGATCAGGAGATCGTCAGCCATTCCCCGGCGGTGCAGGCGGTGGTGGTCAATACCGGGATCGCCAATGCAGCTACCGGTGCGCAGGGCTACGAATACTGCAGGCGGACGGCGGAGCGGGCGGCGCAGACGCTGGGGATTCCGGCGGATACGGTGCTGGTGGCGTCCACCGGCGTGATCGGCAGCCAGCTCCCCATTGACAGGATACTCGCGGGCGTGGAGAAGCTGGCGCAGGCCAAGACGCATTCCGACGCGGCGGGCACGGACGCGGCGCAGGCGATCATGACTACGGACACGGTCTACAAGCAGGCCGCGGTGCAGATCGAGATCGCGGGCCGGACGGTCACTGTCGGCGGTATGTGCAAGGGTTCCGGCATGATCCACCCCAATATGGGTACGATGCTCGGCTTTATCACGACGGATATCGCCATCTCCCGCGCGCTTCTGCAGGAGGCGCTTTCGGAAGATGTGACGGATACGTTTAATATGGTCTCCGTGGACGGCGACACCTCCACCAACGATACGCTGGTGGTGCTGGCCAACGGTCTGGCGGGGAATCCGGAGATCACCGAGCGGAATAGCGACTATGACACGTTCCGGGAGGCGCTCCACTATATCGACGAGACGCTGGCCAAGAAGATGGCGGGAGACGGCGAGGGCGCGACGGCGCTCTTTGAGACGAGAGTCATCCATGCGGCGACGAAGCAGGACGCCAGAATCCTGAGCCGCAGCGTGGTTTCTTCTAATCTGTGCAAGGCGGCGATCTACGGCCATGACGCGAATTTCGGCAGATTCCTGTGCGCGCTGGGATATGCGGGCGTGGCGTTTGATCCGGAGCGGGTGGAGCTCTCCTTTGCCAACGACGAAAAGAGCATTCTGATCTACCGGGACGGCATGGCGGCGGACTACAGCGAGGAGGAGGCGTCGCAGATCCTGGCTTCGCCGGAAGTGCGCGTGGTCGTGGATATGCACATGGGAGACGCCGAGGCCAGCGCGTGGGGCTGCGACCTGAGTTATGACTATGTAAAGATCAACGCGGACTACAGAAGCTAGGCTGCGGAGCGTTTTACGAATTTCTATAGATACGGAAAGGAACGGCACAATGGAACAACAGGAGATGGATCAGATTTTGGCGAAGGCGCAGGTGTTGATCGAGGCGCTTCCCTATATCCAGAAATTCAACCGCAAGATTATCGTGGTCAAATACGGCGGCAGCGCCATGAGCAACGAGGAACTGCAGAGGAACGTCATCAAGGACGTTACCCTGTTGAAGCTGGTGGGTTTCAAGCCTATCATCGTCCACGGCGGCGGCAAGGAGATCAGCCGCTGGGTAGGCAAAGTCGGCAAGGAGCCCCGGTTCGTGGGCGGCCTGCGGGTGACGGACGGCGAGACGATGGAAATCGCCGAGATGGTGCTGAACAAAGTCAACAAGAATCTGGTCAGGATGGTGGAGGAACTGGGCGTGCGCGCGGTGGGCGTCAGCGGCAAGGACGGCGGCCTTCTCCGGTGCGTGAAGAAATGTCCGGACGGCGAGGATATCGGTTACGTGGGAGACGTTGCCGGAGTCGATCCCAAGGTGTTGTATGATCTGCTGGAAAAAGATTTCCTCCCTATCGTTGCCCCGGTGGGACTCGACGATGCGTTCCAGACCTACAATATCAACGCGGACGACGCGGCCTGCGCCATCGCCAAGGCGGTGGGGGCCGACAAGCTGGTGTTCCTGACGGACATTGAGGGACTGTACCGGGATATCAACGACAAGAGCAGCTTTATCTCCCGGCTGACGGCGTCGCAGGCGGACGAACTGATCCGCAGCGGCTGCATCGGCGGCGGGATGCTGCCTAAGCTGAGCAACTGCACGGACGCCATCAAACAGGGCGTCAACAGGGTGCACATTTTGGACGGGCGCATCGCCCACTGTCTGCTGCTGGAGATTTTTACCGACAAAGGTATCGGCACGGCCATCATCGCGGACGAGGACAGGGCGATGATAGAGCAGTAAAACGGCGGAAACGGAGAACGGACATGGATATGACAATGCAGCAGTATATCGACGAGGCGGAGAGCGTCCTCCTGCACACCTACAACCGTTATCAGGTGGTGTTCGACAGGGGCGAGGGCGTGTATCTGTATGATATGGAGGGCGGCAGATATCTGGATTTCGTGTCGGGTATCGCCGTGTTCGCGCTGGGGTATCATAACCGGGAGTACAACGACGCGCTGAAAGAGCAGATCGACAAGATCATCCACACATCCAACTACTACTACAACCGGCCCGCCATAGAAGCGGCGAAGAAGCTGAAGGCGGTCTCCGGCATGGATCGGGTGTTTTTTACCAATAGCGGCGCGGAGGCGGTGGAGGGCGCGATCAAGACGGCGCGCAAGTACGCCTATCTGAAAGACGGGCGCACCGACCATGAGATAATCGCGATGGAGCACTCGTTCCACGGAAGGACCATGGGCGCGTTGTCGGTGACGGGCAACGCCCACTACAGGGAGCCTTTCGAGCCGATGATCGGCCATATCCGTTTCGCCGCGCTGAATGACTTCGACAGCGTGCTGGCTCAGGTGACGGACCGCACCTGCGCGATTCTTTTTGAGACGGTGCAGGGCGAGGGCGGCATCTACCCCGCCACGGAAGATTTTATGCGCAAAGTGCGCGCCCTGTGCGACGAGCGCGATATTCTGATGATGCTGGACGAGATCCAGTGCGGCATGGGACGCACAGGGGAGATGTTTGCATGGCAGCGCTATGGCGTAAAGCCCGACGTGATGACGACGGCCAAGGCGCTGGGCTGCGGCGTGCCGGTGGGCGCTTTCCTGATGACGGAAAAGGTGGGCGCGCATTCGCTGGAGGCGGGCGACCACGGAGCGACCTACGGCGGCAACCCCCTCGTCTGCGCGGCGGTCTGCAAAGTGCTGGAGCTATATGAAAAACAGGATGTGCTTGCCAACGTGCGGACAGTGGGCGCCTATCTGGAGCGGCAGCTTGACGCGCTGGCGGCGGAATATCCCTGCATTACGGCACGCCGCGGCGTGGGACTTATGCAGGGGCTTGTCTTTGACAGGCCGGTGGGCGACATCATCCGCGACGCGATGAGCCGCGGGCTGGTGCTGATCAACGCGGGCACGGATATTATCCGTTTCGTGCCGCCGTTAGTCATCAGCAGGGAAAACGTAGACGAAATGATTGCGATACTGCGCCAAAGCATACGGGAAGTGTGCTGCTGACCGGGCTGCGGTGTATTCGGCACGTATGCTGCCGGAGCGACTGCGCTGCGGCATCCGGGGAATATGCTGCCGGAGCGACTGCGCTGCGGCGTGACAGAAGGAGATAGAAGTGACTCTGAAGAAAAGACTGCTTACGATCCTCGTGATCGCATTGTGTGTAGGTGGAATATACGGGCTCGGCAGGCTGGGCGTTACGGTGGAGCCTGTTGAGGAAGAAGCCGAGGAAAATGTGGTGTTCGGACACCGCGATACGCTGTACCTCTGGTATACCGACGAGGCGCTGACAGACTATCTGAACAGTGTGGCGGTGGCCTACAGCGAATATCAGGACGACGTGCGCGTGATGCCGGTATACACGTCCGGGCGGGAATATCTGGAGACGATCAGCCAGGCGTCCCTGCAGGGGGACGAAACGCCGGATCTGTATATCGTGGGAAACGATTCTCTGGAAAAGGCGTATCTGGCGGGGCTGGCCTCGCGGGTGGCCCTGCCGGAGCAGGTCGCGCCGCTGCAGGACGTTTTCCCGGAGACGGCGGTACGCGCGGTCACTTATCAGGACAAACTCATCGGCTATCCTTTTTACTTCGAGACGAGCTGCTTCCTCTATAACGAGACTTATCTGAAAGACTGGGCGCGGGCGCAGATCGAGGCGGAGCGTGACGCGCAGGAAGGCGAGGAGGCGCAGCGGCAGATCGACGCGGACGACGGTGCGGACAGTGCGGATAACGCGGACGGCGGAAACGCGGGCGGCGGAAACGCGGGCGGTGCGGACGCGGCTGACACGGGTGCGGGAGACGGCAGTGCGGACGGCGCGGCGGCGGATGAGGCCGGAGACGGCGCGGTCACGGACGAAGCGGTGCTGCAGCGGGTGGAGGAGATTCTGCCCGAGACGATAGACGATATCCTCACTTTTGCGGACACATACGACGCGCCGGAGCAGGTGGAGGCGGTCTTTAAATGGGATGTGTCGGATATTTTTTATAACTATTTCTTCGTGGGAAATGCCATAGACGTAGGCGGCGTGAACGGCGATATGACGGATTCCATCCATATCTATACGGAGGATGCGATCCGCTGCCTCAAGGTGTACCAGAACCTGAACCAGTTCTTTTCCATCGATACGAAGGAGATCAGCTACGACGGCGTCCTGCAGGACTTTATGGACGGCAAGATCGTGTATACCGTGGCCACCACGGATGCCCTGTCACGGATCGAGCAGGCCAAGGCGGAAGGCGGCTTTGACTTCGATTACGGCATCTCGAAAATGCCGAACGTGAGCGGCGAGCTGCGCTCCGCGTCTCTGTCGGTGACACAGTGCGTCGTGGTCAACGGCTATTCCACGCAGAAGGAGATGGCCAATGAGTTCGCGGTGTTCCTGACGGAATACGCCACGGACAGTCTCTACGCAAGGACAGGCAAGCTGCCCATCTGTGACAGCGGCGACACTTACGACGATCCCAACAAGGCGGCTTTTCTGGAGGAATACGACGATTCCGTTCCGATGCCGAAGATGATCGAGACGAGCAACTTCTGGGTGGAGCTGGAGATCGCCTTTGCAAAGATCTGGGACGGCGAGGACGCCAACGCCGACTTAAAAGCGTTGTCCGAACAGATCATGGCGCAGGTGACGGGCGAAGCCTACGAGGAGGAGTACATCGACGTGCCGGATGAGTCCGCGTCGGACGCGGAAGAAACTGTGGACGGAGACGCAGGCGGGGAAGAAAGCGGAGAATAAGCGCTGCCGTTCTCCGCATCGAACCCCGGCGCAGCCTGCCGGAAAGGATTGACGCTGCGCCGCCGAAGAACAGAGCGTATCAGGTGCATATTTACCGATAAAACGGACACACTAAGACAGGACGGAAACGTCTTGTCTTTTTTTGGTACGGGAGTCTGCGTCGGAGCGTCGCGGCTTCCTCTGACGGCGGCGGACAGAAGATGCGGACAGATCATGCAGATAGGTCATGCGGACAGATCGTGCAGACAGATCATACGGATAAGCGCCGCGCCATATTACGGAACGCTCCGGAACGGAGAGCATATGTTTGGATTTTTGATTGCACTTTTGTCGGGCGCGCTGATGAGCGTGCAGGGAGTATTCAATACGCAGGTGACCAAGAGCTCCGGCATCTGGGTGGCCAACGCCTTTGTCCAGTTCACCGCGCTGCTGGTCTGTCTGGCGGCGTGGCTTGTGACGGACAGGACATCCTTTGGCACACTCTGGAAGGTAGAGCCGAAATATATGCTATTAGGCGGCGCGATCGGCGCTTTCATCACCTACACCGTTATCAAGGGGATGGAGATGCTGGGCCCGGCGCGGGCGGTGATGCTCATCGTCATCTCCCAGTTAGTCGTCGCGTATGTGATCGAGCTATTTGGCTGGTTCGGCGTGGAAAAGCAGCCTCTCGAAATGCGTAAAATCGTCGGTATGGGAATCGCAATAGCGGGAATTGTGATTTTTAAGTGGACATAGGGCGGAATTTATTTTACAATGAAAATACCATGCAGGCGGGAACTTCCTTCGGGACGACGGGCTCGGAGAGGAAGACATGGATAGAAAAAACAGAATCATATTGCTGGCCGCCGGGTTGTCGGCGGCGCTTATGCTGGGCGGATGCACCTCTCGGCAGGAGCTGACGCTCCGGCCCGGCGCGGCGGACGTCGGCAGCGGCGGGGAGGATAGCAGCGCGGCGGGTGCCGATGGTGTGGATGGAGAAAGTTATGTAAACTCAAACCAAGACGATGCAGCAGTCTCAGCCCAAAGCGCCACGAACCCCAACACTTCCGCGGGCGTCATCTACGTGCACGTCTGCGGCGCGGTGCAGAATCCCGATGTCTACGAACTGCCGGAGGGCAGCAGGGTTTACGAGGCGGTGCAGGCGGCGGGCGGTTTTGCGGCAGATGCGGACGAAAGTTATGTAAATCAAGCGCAGAAGCTGCCGGACGGCGCGAAGCTGGTGATCCCCACGCTGGAGCAGACCGCGGCGCTGACAGAAGCGGCGTCTGCGGATACGGCGCTGGCAGATACGGCGTCTGCGGCACGGCAGGGCGAAGCCGGACAGAACGGCGGCGCGGGCCGGGAATACGGTATCGTGCAGCAGGGCGGCGGCGCAGGCGTGTCCGAGTCTGCAGGACAGAGCGCATCGGGCGGCGTTTCGGGCGCGTCGGACGGCAGGGTGAATATCAATACCGCCACGGTGGAGGAACTGTGCGGCATTCCGGGCATCGGCTCTACCCGCGCGGCGGCGATCGTCGCGTACCGGGAGAAGGCGGGCGGTTTTTCCTCGGTAGAGGAGATTATGAACGTAAGCGGCATCAAAGAGGGCACTTACGAGAAGATACGGGACAGTATCAAAGTGGAGTAGAGGCAGGCAGCTATGGGACAGAGGGTTTTGGTAGTCGATGATGAAAAGATGATCGTAAAGGGCATCCGCTTCAGTCTGGAACAGGACGGCATGGAAGTGGACTGCGCCTACGACGGAGAGGAAGCGCTGGAGCTCGCGCGGCAGAATGAGTACGACATGGTGCTGCTGGACGTGATGCTGCCGAAGATGTCGGGCTTTGAAGTGTGCCAGCAGATACGCGAGTTTTCCGGCGTGCCGATCGTGATGCTGACCGCCAAAGGCGACGACATGGACAAGATACTGGGACTGGACTACGGTGCGGACGATTATATCACCAAACCCTTTAACATACTGGAAGTAAAGGCGCGGATCAAGGCGATCATGCGCCGGACGGCCCACAGGACGGCAGAAAGGGATGATTCCCATGTGATCGTCAAGGGCGAGATGCGGCTGGACAGCGAGAGCAGGCGGGTATACATCAAGGGCCGGGAGATCAATCTGACCGCCAAGGAGTACGAGGTGCTGGAGCTTTTGATCCGGAATCCGGGCCGGGTATACAGCCGGGAAAAGCTGCTGCAGCTCGTGTGGGGCGAAGCCTATCCCGGCGACGTCAGAACCGTGGACGTACATATCAGAAGACTGCGGGAAAAGATCGAGAGCGTCCCCGGAGAGCCGGTCTACGTGCGGACTAAGTGGGGTGTGGGATATTACTTTGCTTAAAGAAAAACTAAAAAAACTGGCATTTCTGAGAAGTCTGAAAACGCGGATCTTTCTGATCCTTCTGCTTGTCGGGCTGGTTCCGTGCATCGGTATGCGCTACGCGATCCTGCAGAGCTATGAGCGCCGGGCGGTAAATATCCGCACCGCCGACGTCGCATCCCAGCTCAGGATTCTGGCGAATCATCTGATCACGTACCATTATCTGCAGGACACCTCCTCGGAGGTGATCAACGCGGAGCTGGAACAACTGTCCGATCTCTATGACGGTCGTGTGATGGTGATCAACAACGACCTGCGCATCGTCAAAGACACCTATGGGATCAGTGAAAACAAGACGATTATTTCCGAGGAAGTGGTGCGCAGCCTGAAAAAGGGCGAGACTACCAGCACCCACGACAGCGAGAACGGCTATATCGAGATGACGATTCCGATCGCGGAGGCCGTCCGCTATGGCGAGGACGGCGCGCCGGAGAGCTGGGACAGGGTGCGGGGCGTGATGCTGGTCAGCGCGTCCACGGACAGTATCACCGCGACGATGGCCACGCTCAGCAGGCAGGCGCTCATTATTGAAGTGATCGTTATCGTGGCTATTTTTATCCTGTCGGTGCTGGCGGTGCGCCTGCTGATCCGGCCTTTTGAAAAGATCACCGACGCGCTGGAACGGGCCAAGGAGGGCTATATCGACGAGCCGATCGCCGTCACGGACTGTCTGGAGACGGAGCGGATCGGCGACGCCTTTAACAGGGTGCTGGGCAGGATGAAAGCGCTGGACGACTCTAGGCAGGAGTTTGTCTCCAATGTCTCCCACGAGCTGAAAACGCCGCTCACTTCGATGAAAGTGCTGGCGGATTCCCTGCTGAACGAGCGGGACGTGCCGATCGAGGTCTACCGGGAGTTTATGGAGGACATCACCGGCGAGATCGAGCGGGAGGACAAGATCATCACGGATCTTCTGTCGCTGGTCAAGATGGACCGGACGGCGGCAACCATGAACATCAGCGAGGTGGACGTCAATACGCTGGTGGAGCTGATCCTGAAACGGCTCCGGCCCATCGCGCAGAAGCGGGACGTGGAAGTGATCTACGAGAGCCTGCGTCCGGTCACTGCCGCCATCGACGAAGTTAAGATCACGCTGGTGCTGACCAATCTGGTGGAGAACGCCATCAAATACAACAAGGAGCACGGGCGCGTGCGGGTGACGCTGGACGCCGACCACCAGTATTTTACCGTGGTCGTGGAGGATTCGGGCATCGGCATCCCGGAGGACTCCCTCGACAAGATCTACGAGAGATTTTACCGCGTGGACAAATCCCGCTCCCGCGAGATCGGCGGCACCGGCTTGGGGCTGGCGATCACCAGAAACGCCGTGATGATGCACCGCGGTTCGATCCATGTGGAGAGCGCCGAGGGCGTGGGAACGACCTTTACGGTTCGGATTCCGCTATCCTATCTCCCGGCGTAGCGCGCCTTTGCTCCTCTGTGAGCCTCTGTGCGGCGTTTCGTAAATGCGCCTGTGAAAAGACGGCTTACAGGAAAAGCGGAGCCTCTGCGCGGCGGCGTTTCGGGGATGGCGTTGTTTTTGATGAAAGAAAAGGAATGGTACGTATGACACGATTGACGGACGGCCCAAAGCATCGGAAGACGGCAGGGAAGACGGCGCGCAGAGCCGCCGGGTTTACCCTCTGTCTGCTGCTTGCGGCATGGTGTGCAGTGTTGTGTGCGGCGTGCGGCAGGCAGCAGGCCGACGCGGACGGCGACGTGTATTTGATATATTATGTAAACAATGAGGAAACCAAGACGGGCGCCAGAGAGTATGTCACCCGGACGGAAGATATGGCGCTGCTGATCGAGGAACTGCTGGGGCAGCTCGCGGAAGTTCCTTCCAAGTTTGAGTACGAGGCGCCTCTGGCGGGGAACTTCGCGCTGCTGGGCTATACCGTGGACAACGGGCAGCTTGTGATGAATTTTGACACCGCGTACCGGGAGATGGACAGTGTCAAGGAAGTGCTGACCAGAGCAGCCGTAGTCAGGACGCTGACGCAGATTCCGGGCGTGGATTACGTGTCCTTTACCGTACAGGGCGAAGTGCTGACGGACGGCGGCGGCATGGCGGTGGGCGCGATGTCCGCGGATTCCTTTATCGAGAATGCGGGCAGCGAGATCAATTCCTATGAAAAGGTGAATCTGCTCCTGTATTTTGCCGACGAGGACGGCGGCGCGCTGGTGGAGGAGAACCGCAGCGACGTCGTATACAGCAGCAATATCTCGCTGGAAAAGCTGGTGGTGGAAAAGCTGGTCGCCGGGCCGGTGTCGGAGAACGCCTATCCGGTGGTGGACCCGTCTACCCAGATCCTCGGCGTGAACGTCAAGGACGGCATATGTTATGTAAACTTTGACGAGACGTTTCTGAACCAAATCTATGACACAAGCGCGGAAGTGACGATCTACGCCATCACCAATTCGCTGGTGGAGCTGCCTAACATCAATAAGGTGCAGATCACCGTCAACGGCGATACGAACTATTCTTACCGCGAAAAAATCAGTCTGAACGAGGTGTTCGAGCGGAATCTGGATCTGTTGGCAGCGCCGGAGGAAGAATAAGTATAAGCATAAGCGCGGACGCCCCTAAAAACGGAGGATGAAAATTGAAAATACGAAGACCACTTTGCATGGCGGGGCTGGCGTATGCGGCGGCAGCGGCGCTGGCGGTGCTATTGACCGTCCGCAGTGCACCGGTCTGGGAGGACATGGACCGGCAGCAGATCGCCGTGGCGGGCTATGTGGACGCCATCGCGTACAAGACGTCGCAGGACGGCACACGCCTGACAGTCACTTTACGGAATACCGCAATTCTAAGAGAAGATCAAATTTCTTATCTGACACAGTTTCTGACAGATTCCGATACCGTATCCCGAACCGAATTGCGCAGATTTTGGAACAGAGAAAAAGAACATATGACACGGCAGGACGCCGCGGGCATCGACGGCGTGATCTGCTATATGGACGGGCAGGACGCGCCGCGGATGGGCAGTCTCGTCGTCGTGACCGGGAGATTCCGGGCTTTTGACCACGCGGCCAATCCGGGAGAATTCGACGCGGCGGACTATTACAGGATCATGGGGCAGCAGGGCAGAGTCATGGACGCTATGGTGGCAGCGCAGAGCGCGGCCTGCGACGGCTTCCGGGACGGCCTGTACCGGTGGCGGGAATACTGCGCGCTGCTGATCGACGCCTGCTACGACGGCACGGACGCCGACGCGCTAAAGGCGATGCTTCTGGGCGACCGCGCCGATCTGGACAGCGGGCTGAAAGCGTTGTATCAGCAGAACGGCATCCTGCATATTCTGGCGGTCAGCGGCCTGCATCTGTCCGTGCTCGGCATGGGATGTTACAAAGGACTCCGCAGACTGCGGGTTCCGGTTCCGGCAGCCGTGGCGGTCACGGTGGGGCTGATGTACGCCTACGGCGTCATGACTGGCATGGGCGTCTCGATGGTGCGGGCGTATCTGATGTTTGCCCTGCATCTGGCCGCCGGACTGGTGGGCAGGACGTACGATCTGCTCACGGCGCTGACCGTGGCGGCGCTTGTGACGCTGGTGCAGCAGCCGTTGTATGTGCAGCATAGCGGCTTCCTCTTTTCGTTCGGCGCGGTGTGCGGCATCGGCACGCTGCTTCCGGCGGTGCAGGACAATCTGTTAGGCGGCGGCAGGGCAGAGAAGCTGGTACTGTCGGGGGCCGCGGTGTCGTTGTCCACGCTGCCCGTGTACCTGTGCTTTTATTATGAGTTTCCGCCCTATTCGGTACTCTTAAATCTGGCGGTCATTCCGTGCATGACGCTGGTGCTGGCCGGCGGGCTGGTCAGCGTGGCGGCGGCAGCGCTCTGGCTGCCGCTCGGCGCCGCCGCTGCGTACCCGGTACATCTGCTGCTGCTTTTGTACGACCAACTGTGCCGTCTGTGCCTGCGGCTGCCCGGCCACCGATGGGTTACGGGCTGCCCGCGGCTCTGGCAGGCGGTTCTGTTCGTGCTGCTCCTTGCGTGCGCCGTGGCCGCAAACGGCAGACTCTCCAAGCTGCAGTTCTGGCAGTGTATCCTTCTGGCCCTGTCAGTGCTCTGCCTTCGCTCCTACGGCGGCCTGCAGATCACCATGGCGGATGTGGGGCAGGGCGACTGCATCTATGTGGGCAGTCCGGGGCGGTTCCATCTGCTGATCGACGGCGGCAGCACGGACCAGAGCGGCGTGGCGGACGATCGGATCGTGCCGTTTCTGAAATATGAGGGCATAAGCCGCCTCGACGCCGTGGTGGTCACCCATCCCGACAACGACCATATAAGCGGCATACTGGATATGCTCGCGCAGACCGATTCGGAGGGCGTCGGCATCGGCACGCTGTATCTTCCGGATGTGGGCGGCGCGGGCAGGAACGAAGCCTACCGGGAGCTGGAGCGGCTGGCGGCGGAGAACGGCACGGCGGTGGGATATCTTTCCGCCGGAGACAGGCTGTACTGCGGCGAAGCGGTGTTTACGTGCATTCACCCGCCCGCCGGGACATCCCTTGCGGAGCCCAACGCCTACTCCACCACTCTGTATCTGCAGTACGGCGATTTTACGGCGCTTTTTACGGGAGATCTGGAAGGAGAGGGCGAGCGGCTGGCGCGGCAGCGCATGGAGGAGCTTCCGCTGCCCCGAGAGGGCGTCACGCTCTTAAAGGTGGCTCATCACGGCTCCGGCTATGCCACCGGCGAAGAACTGCTGCGGCTGATCAGGCCGCGGATCGCGCTGATTTCGGCGGGCAGGGACAACCGTTACGGCCATCCCCACGCCGAACTGCTGGAACGGCTGGAGGAGAGCGGCTGCGATATATGGCTGACGCAGGAGAGCGGCGCGGTGACGGTGACGGTGCGATACGGCAGGGTGCGCGTCGGCGGATTCACAAACCGTTTGCGTAATTTGTAATTATCCTCTATACTGAGAGTATGAAGAAGCTGGCGGAGGAAATCAAATCGGGGCAACTGAAACAGGTCTATGTACTGTACGGCGACGAGGCGTATCTGCGCTGCCAGTACCGCGACCGGTTAAAGGAAGCCATGCTGGGCGGCGGAGACGCCATGAACTGCCACCACTTTACCGGCAAGGACGTCAAGACGGAGGAAGTCATCAGTCTGGCGGAGACGATGCCGTTTCTGGCGCCGCGGCGGGTGCTCATTCTGGAGGATACCGGCCTGTTCGCCCGCGGCGGGGAGGAGCTGGCGGCGTATCTGCAGCACCCCGCGGAGACGGCGGGCTTCGTGTTCGTGGAGCCTTCCGTGGATAAGCGGAGCAGGCTCTATAAGGCGGCCACGGCCAGAGGGCGGGCGATCGAGTTCGCCGCGCAGGACGAGGCGGTGCTTAAACGGTGGATTCTGGGCTTTTTAAAAAAAGAAAACAAGAATATCACCGAGCGCGACCTGAATCACTTTCTGGATATGACAGGCGCCGATATGGGAAATATCCGCAGCGAGCTGGAGAAGCTGCTATGCTACTGCATGGATCGGGACGTGGTCACGGCGGCGGATATCGACGCGGTCTGCACCAGACAGATCGGCAGCCAGATCTTTGACATGATCGGCGCGGTGGCGGAGAAGCGGCAGCGGGAGGCGATGGCGCTCTACTACGATCTGCTGGCCCTGAAGGAGCCGCCCATGCGGATTCTGTTTCTGATCACCAGACAGTTTAATCTGCTGCTGCAGGTGAAGGAACTGCGGGGCAAAGGGTACGACGCCAATGCCATCGGCGAGAAAGTAGGGCTGGCGGGATTTATCGCCCGCAAGTATATCAGGCAGGCGGACGGCTTCCGGGAGGCGGATCTGCGCCGCGCGCTGACGGACTGCGTGGAGACGGAAGAAGCGGTGAAGACCGGCAGGATGAACGACGTCATGAGCGTGGAACTGCTGATCGTCAGGTATAGCGCGAAATAATAAAATGAAAACGGAGGCGGCAGGATGCTTTTTGAAATTGTTTTTATCTGTGTGATCATAGGGGTTTGCGTGTCGCGCGTCAAAAAAAGACAGGCAGAGCGGCAGCAGAACATTCCGCAACAGGGACGCCCGGCGTCTTCCGGCGGCCCGGCGATGTCCGGTGGGCCGATGCCTTCTGGCGGGCCTATAATGCAGGGCGGGCCGATGCCTTCTAATGGGCCGATGGTGCAGGGCGGGCCGATGCCTTCTAACGGGCCCATGGCACACGGCGGCCCGATGGCGCAGAACCGGCCCGCGGCGTCCGGCAGACACGCGCAGCAGAACCGGCAGACGGCTGGCAAAGCGGCCCGGAAAGCCGGGCACGAGCAGGCGGCGCAGGACGGCAACACCACCACCGCCTATCTGATGCAGAAGGCCGAGGAGGATGCCAGAGAGCACGCGCGGGAGAAGATGGAGGAGCAGAAGCGTCTGTACGAGACGCGGGGCGGACTGGCGGTGGCGGAACGCTATCTGCTCGGCGACATGATACCGCAGGGGAAGCGCTGCGTCATATGCGGCTACTGCGGCGCGGAGAATCTGATACCGGCGCAGCCCCGGACGAAATACTGCTGCTATTTCTGCAGGGAAGCGCTGCAGGGGAAATAAGATACGGCGGTCGATACGATCGATAGAAAATAAAAAATAATCGGAGGCATAGTTACAATATGGGGATTCGATTTCTTTTTCCGGAAGGAAAAGACAAGGCGCTGACGTTCAGCTATGACGACGCGCAGATTTATGACAGAAGGCTGGTCAGCATCCTGAACCGGCACGGCATGAAAGGAACGTTCCATCTGAACAGCGGAACGCTGGACACAGAGGGCTTTATCACGAAGGCCGAGATCCGCGAACTGTACGCGGGGCATGAGGTGGCCTGCCACGCCGTGACGCATCCCTTTTTTAACCAGTTGTCCGGCGGACAGGCGGCGGCGGAGATTTATGAAGACCGGCGGACGCTGGAGGCGTGCTGGGGCAGGATCGTCCGGGGATTTTCCTATCCTTTCGGGGAGTTCAGCGACCGGCTGATCGACACGGCCAGAGCCATGGGGATCGTATATAGCAGGACGGTGGAAGACACGATGAATTTTAATCTGCCCTCCGACTTTATGCTATGGCATCCCACGTGCCACCACGACAAGGTGACGGACGCGCTGGCGGAAGATTATCTGAATCCGCCGGAATACCGCAATCTTTCCCTGTTGTATATCTGGGGGCACAGTTTTGAATTTGAGAGAAACGGTAACTGGGAACATCTGACGCACATCTGCGAACTGCTGCAGGGGCGGAAAGACGTCTGGTACGCCACCAATATGGAGATCTACGAGTATGTGACGGCGATGCGCTCGCTGGCAGTGTCGGCGGACGGCACGCTCGTCTACAACCCTTCCGCGGTCACGCTGTATCTGGAAGCCGACGGCCACACGGTCCGGCTGCCCGCGGGGACGTGCCTCAATAGTGATACATATTCCGAAATTCGGTAGGCGTACAGTCTTTGATAATCTTAAACATTCTGATAAACGCGGAAAGACTTGCAAATCCCGACTGCAGGGCGACCTCTGTGATCGAGATCTCCGGATCGACCAGCAGTTTTTCCGCGTGTTCTATTCTTTTGCGGTTCAGGTACTTATAGTACGGAACTCCCGTAAACTGTTTGAAAAGCCGGGTAAAGTGGTATTTGGAAAAGCCCGCCAGCGCCGCCGCGTCGTCCAGCGACAGATTCTCGGTGCAGTGCTCGTGGATGTAGGTACACACGGAGATAAACTTCTCGGTGTACTCTTTCTGCTTGGTGCGGCTGCCGTCAAAGACGGCGGTTCTGATCGTGCAGCCCCGCCCGATCAGCACCAGCATCTCGATCAGCTTTGAATAAATGGACGCGCCTGCCAGAATGGTGCCGCTGAAATATTCGTCCTGAATCTCACGCATCAGCCGGACAATCTGACCGTGCACGGCGGGCGCGCTTTCGGGCGTGACCAGCACCGCCGGCGGTGTGTTCGACAGTGTCGAGTCGATGTCGACGATGTGGTGCAGCAGATTGTAGTCCGCCTGAAAGATGAGCCGTTCCCCGCGCATGGCCGGCATACTGTGGATGACGCCGGAGTTGATGAGCAGCAGATCCTCCTCCTGCAGCAGATATTCTTCCTCGCGGCAGCAGATTTTGTACGGATTGTGCAGCGGCATGACGATCTCTAACGGCGTGTGCCAGTGGTCGGGGTATGCCTCGTTGTCCGTATTGTCGTACAGAAGGATGCCGTCAATTCCTTTGTAGGCGACAGTTTCTTTGATTCCGTTCAGTATTTCAATCATGGCAGCCTCCATGCGGAATATCCGCGTGCGGCGGAACCGCATTTTTTGTTATATCAAAAATTGCTTTTTTGCAGATTTCATTATAACACGGATCGGGCAAAAATCAATGATTATTATGAAATAAGAAGATAAAAAATGACAGAAACCCGGCGTCTCTCCGGCAGATTGCTGATTTGGACGCGGAAACGGCGGGCACGGATATGCAAAATGCCATGTTTGAAGCGGGAATACAATAGCAACTTTTGATATGCAAAAAGCAATTATTGAAATGCCCGCATGGGAACGCTGTGTTATACTGCAAGTGTAACATGGTAAAAGGGGCGGCGGTATAGCCCCTGTATCACATGGTTATAAAAAAGGAGGATACCATGAAGAAGAAAAAATTTTTATCAGTGCTTTTGGCAGCTGCCATGGTAACGTCGCTTCTGGCAGGCTGCGGCGGCGGTTCCGGCGCGGCGTCGGCTGACACGTCGGGAGGGGGTTCTGACAGCGCGCAGAGCTCCGACAGCGCGCAGGCAGATAGCGCGGCATCCGGTGATGTGGAAGAAATCACATGGATGTTCTGGGATGATCTGAATGCCACGGAGGATTTGATCTCCCTCGGCTACAAAGACGTAATCGACAGATTTAACACGGACTATGCAGGGCAGTACCACTGCACGCCGATTACGACGAACTTGGAAGAATATTATACGAAGCTGAATGCCCTTGTAGCTTCCGGCGATACGCCTGACTGCTTCATCGTCAGCCCCGGCCCGAACCTTACGGACTATGTAACGCCCGGCGTTGCGGCGGATCTGACGAGCATCTTAAAGGACGAGAATCCCGACTGGTATGCGAGCTTCAACGGCGGTATGTTCGACAAGCAGACCTATGACGGCAAGATCTATGCGGTTCCCGCGAACCTCGCGGCGGCGTGCGTATTCTACAATACGGAGATCTTTGAGGAAGCCGGCGTAGAAGTGCCCACTACATACACGGAGCTGCTGGATGCCTGCCAGAAGATTCAGGACGCAGGCTACACACCGATCTCCATCAGCGCCGGCACAGCTTGGTGCCTGTCCATGCTGGTAGGCTATCTGTGCGACAGAGAGGGCGGCCCGGACAATCTGGATGCGATCACCAACGGAACGGGCAACTGGCTTGATCCTACGTTCATCAACGCAGGCAACAAGATGGTTGAGCTTTCCCAGTATTTCCAGAAGACGGCTGCAGGCGACACCAACGACGTTGCGACGGCTGCGTTCTACAACGGCGAGGCGGCTATGCTGATCCAGGGCTCCTGGGTAATCGGACAGATCAACGGTGCAAACCCTGAATTTGAAGATAAATGCGGCGTGTTCCAGTTCCCCGGCATCGAGGGCGGCGCCGATCCGAACAGAATTATTGCGAAGACAGACTCCTTCTGCATGAGCTCCACGACGGAGCACAAAGATGCGGTAGTGGCATTGTTAAAATATTTCACGGATGAGACGGCCCAGAAGTACACGGCTGAGGTGGGCGGTAAGATTCCTGTGACGAACGTTGAAGTAGACTATGACAAGGCTCCCAAGCAGTTAAGCTACGTGATGGACATTCTGGCCAACACGACAGGTACGCTGGGATTCTACAACGAGTCCCTTGCTTCCACGGAAGCGGGATCGGCGTTCGACGATGCCATGGTTGCCGTTTATCTGGGCGATCTGACAGTGGAAGAAGGTTTCCAGCAGGTTCAGGATTTCTATGACGAGAATGTAAACTGACCGGCGGATATCCGGACTGAATAAATCTGTGCGGGACTGACACATCGTGCCGGTCCCGCCTGCTATATGCGAAACTGTTGTCGTATCGGAAGGGAGCTGTGGTATTTATGGATAAAATGCTGCGCAATAAAAAAGCCATCTGCGTTTTTATGGCACCGGGCATTATTTTATTTACACTGGTACTTTTTATACCGATCTGCCAGTCGGTCTATTATTCATTCTGCGATTATGACGCGCTGACCGCGCCGCAGTTTATCGGCCTGAAAAATTATACGAAGCTGATGAAGGACAGCACAATGATGACGGCGTTGAAAAACTCGGCCTTCTTCATGGTGTTCTCCATCGTATCGCAGCTTCTTTTCGGCCTCCTGCTGGCAGGACTGCTGACGAATATCAAAAAGGGACGAAATCTCTTTAAAAATATATACTATCTGCCCTGCGTGCTCTCCTCGGCGGCGCTGGGCCTGTTGTGGATGTTTATTTTCAGCCCCAAGCTGGGTATCAACCAGCTGCTCGAGCAGGTGGGGATCGAGGGCCCTCTGTGGCTGATGGATACGAAGGGGACGATCATTCTCCCGATGTGGGTGATCGCGTTCGTGGCCCTGTGGCAGTACGTGGGCCAGTCGATGATGCTCTATATGGCGCAGATTTCCGGCGTGAGCACGGCCCTGTACGAGGCGTCCTACATAGACGGCTGCACGAGGCTTAAGACGTTCCGCTACATCACGCTCCCGCTGCTGAGGCCGATGATGGCGACGGCCATGTCGTTAAACGCGATCGGCTCGCTGAAGTTTTTCGACTTAGTATTTAACATGACCGAGGGAGGCCCCAACCACAAAACGGAGGTGCTTGCGACACATCTGTATACGCAGGGATTCAAATATTTTAAATACGGATATGCCAGCGCCATAGGCGTGGTGCTGCTGGTTCTCTGTCTGCTGGTGACATTCCTGATCAACAAGTTTGTTAAAGTGGAAAATTATGAGATGTAGGAGGTGGGACAGATGAGTCAGAAAAAAGTAGGAAGCACAAAAACCAAAATCATAAATGTGATTATTTATATTTTTCTCGTACTGATGGCGCTGCTTTATCTGCTGCCGTTGTTCTGGGTTGTGGTGACGTCGTTAAAGGATGACAAGACACTGTTCATCTCGCCGTTCGCACTGCCCGACAAGCTGATGATAGAAAACTATACGTTCGCGTGGAGCGCGGGTTATCTGGGCAAGGCGACGTTAAACTCGGCGATCGTGTGCATCGTGACGCTGGCTTTGAGTATGCTGATCGGCTCCATGGCGGCATTTGCGATCGGGCGGATGCGCTGGAAACTGTCGGGCGTCGCCATGACGTATTTCCTGACCGGCATGATGATTCCGGTGCACTGCGTATTGATCCCATTGTTTACGAAGTTTGCCAAGGTGGGGCTCTCCAATAACCTGTGGGGGCTGATTCTTCCCTACCTGACGTTTTCGCTGCCGGTGACGATCTTTATCATGACGGGATTTTTTCAGGGCCTGCCCAACGAACTGTTCGAGTCGGCCTGCATAGACGGCTGCTCGATCTACAAGTCGTTTACGCATATTGCGCTGCCGCTCTCGCGGACGGGACTTTTCGTAACCGGTCTTATGACGTTTGTGGCGAACTGGAACGAGCTGCTGCTGGCGATGGTATTTATCTCCGACGACCAGAAGAAGACGCTGCCGGTTTCCCTGTCCAAATTCGTAGGGCCCTACAACACAAATTATTCACAGATGTTTGCGGCGATTGTGATTGCAATCGTTCCCACGATTGTAGTATACTGTATGTTCAGTAACCAGATTGTCGACGGTCTGACGGCGGGAGCCGTAAAAGGATAGACCGATACCATCGGAAGGAATGAGGAAAAGCGGGTATGAAGATTCGGCAGGAAGCAAGACAGGAAGCAAGGCGCAAGGCCAAGGCGCTGGTGGCGCAGATGACGGTGGAGGAGAAAGCCTCCCAGCTTCGCTACGACGCGCCGCCTATTGAGAGGCTGGGCGTGCCCGCCTACAACTGGTGGAACGAAGCGCTGCACGGCGTGGCCAGAGCGGGCGTGGCCACCAGTTTTCCGCAGGCCATCGGCATGGGCGCCACGTTTGATCCGGCGTTGGTCAGGCAGGCTGGCGACGTGGCGGCCACCGAGGGCAGGGCGAAATACAATGCCTATTCCAAGGAGGGCGACAGGGATATCTACAAGGGACTGACGTTCTGGTCGCCCAACGTCAATATCTTCCGCGATCCCAGATGGGGCCGCGGCCACGAGACTTACGGAGAAGATCCGTATCTGACGTCCCGCATGGGCGTGGCCTATGTGGAGGGCCTGCAGGGGGACGGCGACGTCCTCAAGAGCGGCGCCTGCGCCAAGCATTTTGCCGTGCATTCCGGGCCGGAGGCGCTGCGGCACGAGTTTGACGCCAGAGCGACCAAGAAAGACATGGCGGAGACGTATCTCCCCGCGTTCAAGGCGTGCGTGCAGGAGGCGGGCGTGGAGTCCGTCATGGGCGCGTATAACCGCACCAACGGCGAGCCCTGCTGCGGCAGCAAAACGCTGATGCAGGACATCCTGCGGGGCGAGTGGGGATTTGAGGGACATTACGTGTCGGACTGCTGGGCGGTCAGGGATTTCCACGAGCACCATATGGTGACCGGCACGGCGGAGGAGTCGGCGGCCATGGCGCTGAAAGCCGGCTGCGACATCAACTGCGGCAATACCTACCTGCATCTGCTGAAGGCTTATCAGGACGGACTGGTGAGCGAGGAGGAGATCACGCAGGCGGCGGAGCGCGCGTTTACCGCCAGATATCTGCTGGGCCTCTTTGACGGCAGCGAGTATGACGACATTCCCTATGAAAAAGTGGAATGCGAGGAACATTTACAGATCGCGGAGCAGCTTACCAAGGAGTCGGTGGTGCTATTGAAAAACGACGGCATCCTGCCGCTTCGCGCGGACGCCGGACAGACCATCGGCGTGATCGGGCCCAATGCCGACAGCAGGGCCGCGCTGGTAGGCAACTACCACGGAACGTCATCCCGATATATTACGGTTTTGGAGGGCATACAGGATAAAGTCGGACATAATGGCAGAGTTTTGTACGCGGAGGGCTCCCACCTGTTCCGCGACAGGGTGGAAAATCTGGCATGGCAGAACGACAGAATCGCCGAGGCAGTGACCGTGGCGAAGCACAGTGACGTCGTCGTCCTCTGCGTGGGGCTGGACGAGACGCTGGAGGGCGAGGAGGGCGACACCGGCAACAGTTATGCTTCCGGCGACAAGACCGACCTGCTGCTGCCCAAGTGCCAGCGGGATCTGATGGATGCGGTGCTGGCGGTCGGCAGGCCGACGGTGGTATGCCTGATGGCGGGCAGCGCCATCGACTTGTCGGCGGCGCAGGAGAGCGCGCAGGCCATCC
Source organism: uncultured Lachnospiraceae bacterium (assembly GCA_947630025.1). Classification (GTDB taxonomy): domain Bacteria; phylum Bacillota; class Clostridia; order Lachnospirales; family Lachnospiraceae; genus UBA3282. Next base: position 34,278 of record CANRFZ010000017.1, on the reverse strand, counting down.
TGCAGCTATGGTATCCGGGCGCGCGGGGCGGCAGGGCCGTGGCGGAGCTTCTGTTCGGCGACCGTTCTCCTTCCGGCAAGCTGCCGGTGACGTTCTACCGCACCGTCGACGAGCTTCCGGCGTTTGAAGACTATAGCATGAAGGGGCGCACCTACCGCTATATGACCGGCGAGGCGCTCTATCCGTTCGGCTACGGCCTGACCTACGGCGACGTGGCGGTGGAAAAGGCTTCCGTGGCCGGGCTCAATCCGGATACCAGAGACGTGGCGCTGGAAGTGCAGATCACAAACAGGGGTGTGCGGGCGACGCAGGACGTCATACAGGTCTATGTCAAAGATCCGGTGTCTTCCAATGCGGTGCCGAACCATAGCTTACGCGCTTTTCAGCGAGTCAGCCTGCAGGCCGGAGAGACGAAGACGGTAGAGCTGCGGGTGGCAGGCGGGGCGTTCGGCTCCTATGACGAGGACGGCGCGTTTGTGCGGGATGCCGACAGATATCTTCTGTACGTCGGCACGGGCCAGCCCGACAGCCGCACGCTGGAGCTGACCGGCAGGAAGCCGGCGGAGCTGGAAGTGCATTTTTAGAGAAATATATATATGACAAGAAGCATATAGGAAGTGCATTTTTAAAAAAATATATTTTTAAATTTGTAGATTTCCGAAGGATTTTCGGATGTTAAATATTGCGGTTCATGCCCGGGTAAGTTATACTATAGGTAGACTATGTGTGCTTGCGCGGGCATTTTTCTGCGTCCACGGCCCGGAACGTGCCGGAAGATGCAGGATGCGCGGCGGCTTTCCGGCGGGACAGATGCCGCACGGCGATGCTGCCTGCCGGAGCGCACGGACGATACGGCGGAGGACGATTATGAGTATGAAAATTGTATGTCTGGATCTGGAGGGCGTGCTGGTCCCGGAGATCTGGATCGCGTTTGCCGAGGCCAGCGGCATACCGGAGCTGAAACGCACCACGAGGGACGAGCCCGACTATGACAAGCTGATGCGCTGGCGTCTCGGCATTTTGAAAGAGCACGGGCTGGGGTTAAAGGAGATACAGGACACGATTGCCACCATCGATCCGCTCCCCGGAGCAAAGGAATTTCTGGACGAGCTGCGCGGCATCACGCAGGTCATTATTATCAGCGACACGTTCACACAGTTTGCAGGGCCGCTGATGCGGAAGCTGGGATATCCCACAATCTTCTGCAACACGCTGGAAACGGCGGCGGACGGCGCGATCACCGGCTATCGGATGCGGATCGCCGATTCCAAGCTGGCCACCGTCAAGGCGCTGCAGTCCGTCGGCTTCGAGACCATCGCGGCGGGCGACAGCCACAACGATCTGGGGATGATCCGGGCGGGGCGGGACGGCTTCCTGTTCAGGAGCACGGAGCAGATCAAAAAGGACAACCCGCAGATTCCCGCCTATGAGACGTATGAGGAACTGATGGCGGCGATCCGTGATGCGCTGGCGCGGTAAATACCGGATATGGATATGAGAGATGGCGCGGCGCTTAGACGGCAGGCAGGATAACGCGGCAGGCGCGGGAACCGGCAGGCCGGGCGCGCGATAGGAGGAGAAGACATGAAATACAGACGAGTTCCCATGGAAGCGGACGTGGAGAAGTACGAGACGGGCCGAGGGCTGGAGGACGGATTCGAGTTGTGGTCGGATGTGGTCACGAAGGGCTGGATCGTCACCGATACGCTGGTCAAGATCAAGCGCGACAATGGCACGATCGTGTGTCCGTACATTATGGACCGCAGAGGGCGCACTTTTATCGGAGAGGGCGATTATGTGATCGTGGACGGCGACGGCACCAAGCACGTCTGCGGCGAGGACAAGATCTTCCAGCGGTACGAGCCGATGGAGTGAGTCCGGGCGGGACGAAGCGGCCCGCCTGTATGTGTGTAAGGGGAAATGCGATGCCGTCCGGTGCAGTGCCTTCGGCAAAGGATGAGACACGGCAGATACACTCGGAAAATCGTGCGATGGCATCCGGGAGAGGAACATGGAAAAGAGAAAGAAACTGCTGCAGGAGCTTTTGCTGGTCATCATCGTCGTGGCGGTGATGCTGGCTTTGTTTGTGTGGTATACGGTGCAGAACAGGCACAGGATAGAGGCCCGCAACATGGACTATGCGGCGGACTCCGCGCGGCTGACGGGATACCGCGTGGACGAGGAAATGACATACGCGCTGACGCTGATCAATACTTATGCGGAATTTATCGGCAAGAGTCTCGGCACGTCCGACCTCAGCGCGGCGCAGCTTCAGGAGATGAAGGAAAACTCGATCTTCGATGTGATCATATTCTGCGATAAGGAGGGCGTAGACCACAACGCGGACGGGCGGACGGCAGACGCCACGGAGCGCGGCTTTTACAAAAAAGGAATGACAGGACAGAGTGGGATGTCCATTGTGTTCAACTCTCCTTTTTATGACGAGACGATGCTGAATTTCTACGCTCCGGTCTACCATGACGGAGAGATCCAAGGGATTATCCGCGGCGTGTTTCTGGCGGAAGAATATCTGCAGGATCTGTTGTCCACGACGTATTTCGGCGAGAGCGCGGGCGTCTATCTATGTATGAAAGACGGCAGGGTGATCGCCGGTTCCGACAGCAGCGCCCAGCGGCAGAACGTGATCGAGCTGCTGACGAGGGAGAATATTATCGACGAAGAAGCGGCGGCAGGCGTGCAGGGCGTGTTCGACAGCGGCAGCGGCGAGGGCGCTTTCGTATGCGACGAAGACTGCCAGACCGATAACGTGTGCGTCATGTTCCTGCCGGAGAGCGGGTACGCGCTGGTGCAGACTTTCCCCAAGACCGTCACGCAGGGCATGATCAGCGACGCGAATCTGTCCGGCATCCGGCTGGAGGTGGCGCTGCTGCTCCTGTTCAGCCTGTATGTCATCTGGCTGGTGGCGCGTGCGCAGATCGAGAAAAAGCATCTGGAGCGCACGAGCTACAAAAAGATCGCCGTGGCGAAGCGCAGGGAGAGGCAGTACCAGATCGCGGTCAACGCCAACGACCTCTGTACGTTTGAATTTAATCTGACCAAAGACCTGATCGAGGAGGATGTGGTGCGCCTGATCGACGGCAGGGAAGTCTCCATGCTGGCCAGCACCGGAATGCAGGCGCCCTGCCGCGTCTCCGAGTGGCTGGAAAAATGGAAACAGTTCGTGGAGGAGGATTCGCTGGAGGACTTTGCGGAGACGGTCAATCTGGAGCATATGAACGAGTGCTTCCTGAAAGGCCAAGAGGAAGTGGTGGCAGAATACTGGAGCAAAGAAGGGCTCGGCGGAGACGCGGAGGAGGCGATCTGCGTCAGACAGTCTTTCCTGATGACCAGAGACGATGACACGGGCGATATCATGGTCATGGTAGTCACCAAGGACGTGACCGAGATGGTCAGGAAGCAGCGGATTCAGACGCAGCAGCTCCAGGAGGCGCTGCTGCAGGCGCAGCACGCCAATAACGCCAAGTCCACGTTCCTGTCCAATATGTCCCACGATATCCGCACGCCGATGAACGCGATCATCGGGTTTGCCACGATCGCGCAGAGCCGCATCGACAACAGGGATCAGGTGCGCGACTGTCTGGACAAGGTGCTCTCGTCCAGCAACCATCTGCTGAGCCTGATCAACGATATCCTCGACATGAGCAGGATAGAGAGCGGCAAAGTGCAGATCAAAATGCAGGAGTGCAATCTGGCGGAGCTGATGCACAATATCGTCAATATCATCCAGCCGCAGGTGAAGGCGAAGCAGCAGAAATTCTGCATCGACACGTGCGAGGTCGCCAATGAGGATGTGATCGCCGATCCGCTGAAACTCAATCAGGTATTGATCAATCTGCTGAGCAACGCGGTCAAATACACGCCGCCGGAAGGAACGGTGGAATTCCGCATTTTCCAGAAAGAAGCGGACGAGGACGGATACGGCGCCTACGTCTTTCTCGTCAAGGACAACGGCATCGGCATGGCGCCGGAGTTTGTCAAACATATTTTTGAACCCTTTGAGAGAGAGTCCACCGTCACCCTGTCCGGCATCCAAGGCACGGGCTTGGGGATGGCGATCACCAAAAATATCGTGGACATGATGGGCGGCACGATCAACGTGGAGAGCAGTCCGGGCGTCGGCAGCACGTTCACGGTGGAGATCAAGTTGCAGCTGCAGGATGTCGCCGGGCGCGCCGAACGGATCAAAGAGCTGAACGGTATGCGCGCGATGGTGGTGGACGACGACTCGAATATATGCGAGAGCGTCGCCGGGATGCTGGAGGAGCTCGGTATGCGCGCAGAGAGCACCACGTCCGGCAAGGAGGCGGCACGGCTCGCGGGCGAGGCGCACGAGGAACACGATCCGTACCACACCTATATCATCGACTGGCAGATGCCCGATATGGACGGCGTCGAGACGGTGCGGATGATCCGACAGGCGGTGGGGCACGACGCGCCGGTGATCATTATGACCGCCTACGACTGGACGGATATCGAGGCGGAGGCCAAGGAAGCTGGCGTTACGGCTTTCTGCGCCAAGCCGCTCTTTATGTCCAATCTGCGCTCCGCCCTGCTGGAGGTCAACGACTTAAGCCGCAGGGAAGAAGTCAAACCGGTCTGGCAGACGGAAGATTTCGGCGGCAGGCGCGTGCTGCTGGTGGAAGATATCGAGATGAACCGGGAGATCGCGGAGATGATCCTGACCGAGTCGGGATTTGTGGTGGAGAGCGCGCCCGACGGCACGGATGCCGTGCGGATGGTCAGAGATTCGGAGGAAGGCTATTACGATGTGGTGCTGATGGACATCCAGATGCCGATTATGAACGGTTACGAGGCGACGCGGGCGATCAGGAGCCTGCCCCGGAGCGACGTCAACACGATGCCGATCATCGCCATGACCGCCAACGCGCTGGAGGAAGACAGGGAGATGGCGTTAAAATGCGGCATGAACGCCCATATTGCCAAGCCGCTTGACATGGATGTGTTCATGCAGGTATTGCGGAAGTTTGTAGGCGGGGCGGACGATGCCATCAGAGCAATATAGGCGTTCGGAATGAAGATATTACGGAGAATACTCTATGGAATAGCTGGTCTGGCGGCGCTCTTGTGCCTGTTGGTGGCAGTCTGCGCGCTCAGGCCGGATCTGACGCGGAGACTGTCCGCGTTTCTGTACCATGGGCAGCCGGAGGCCGCCTATGTGCAGCAGCCGGCAGCGGACGCAATCGGTGCGGCGGGCGCGGATGCTGCGGACGGTACGGGTATGGCCGGCAGGAACGGCGCGGACGGTGTAGCCATATCCGATACGGACGGTGCGGATGGCGTGGATGGTTCGGGCGGTTCGGGCAGCGGTGGCGGTACGGCGGCGGGCGGCGCGCTCTCTGGGTATGTAGCGCCTTCCGAGGAGGAGCTCTCCATTCCCTCGCAGGTGTCCGGCATCAACGGCTACCGTCAGGTAGAGGGAGATGCGCGGCAGGTCGACGAGCATACGGCGGCGGCGCTGGAGGCCAGTCTGGACGTCGGGGAGACGGGAGACGACTATAGCTTCGACGCGGTTTTTTATCCCTATTATCATATGCTGGACGACGCCCAGCAGCACGTCTACAGACAGGTCTATGCCAATGCGGGCGCGCTCTGCCTGTCCTTTCGGCCGGTGGAGGATCTGACGCCGGCGCGGTTAAAGAGTGTGTTTGAAGCGGTCTATAACGACCACCCGGAACTTTTCTGGCTGGAGACTGCCTATGTCTGCAAGTATACCGAGACGGGGCGCTGCGTGGAGATCGATCTGCGGACGAACCGCACGGCGCGGGATCTGGAAGCGTCGCAGGCGGCTTTTGCGGAGCAGGCGGACGCTATCCTGTCGCAGGCCCGGAATATGTCCAGCGACTACGCCAAGGAAAAATATGTGCACGACAGGCTGCTCGATACGGTGTCCTATTATACGGGCGCCGAAATGAACCAGAGCGCGTATAGCGCTCTGGTGGAAGGAAGAACCGTCTGCGCCGGTTATGCGCGGTCGTTCCAGTACATCCTGCAGCAGCTCGGCATTCCGTGTTACTACTGCACCGGGTACGCCGGGGAGAGCCACGCATGGAATATCGTCGTGCTGGACGACGGCTGCTATAACGTGGACGTGACATGGGACGATGCGGGCGGCGGCGCATACGACTATTTCAACAAGACGGATGCGGACTACGCCGGAACCCATATCCGGCAGGAACTGTCGGTCAATCTGCCGCCCTGCGAAGGGCAGACTTACCGCGGCCCGGAGCAGAGCGAGGAAAACAGCGGCAGCGGAAATAATGCAGGCAGCGGCAGCGACGATACAGAAAACGGCGGCAGTGCCGGAACAGGCAATAGCGGCGGCAGCGGGAACGACAGTGCCGGAACAGACGATAGCGGCACCGGCACGGAATCGTCCGGCGGGAGGATGAGAAGCCTCGAAGACACCGGATTCGGCGACGCCTCCGTCTTTACCGATATGGACAGTTACTATGACGACTGCTACAGCCAGATCATACAGAACGGACTGGGGCGCTATTCTTTTTATAATGTGATAGAAGGAAGCGGCCTGTTCGGAGAATGGGAAGACGCCTACGACCACGACGGATACAAGCAGGCTTACATGGACGAAGCGATGGAACAGGTCGGCGCGTACCACTGCTCCATGGGGCTTGTGGTGGAGAAACTGCAGGACGACAAATATCTGATCCGGCACGACGTCACCCTCACCGAGTAGACAGAGGAGAAAAATTAGATATGCAACGGGAAAAAACGGCGTACTTGGATTTCCTGCGGGTGGCGGCCTGTCTTATGGTGATCTGCGGACACGTGACGGCTTCCTTCCTTGAAGAAGTTCCGGTGGGCAGCTTTACCTTTGCGGTCATGGATGCGTTTGACTGCTTTTCCGTCTTGGGCGTTCCGCTGTTTGTCATGATCAGCGGCGCGCTGATGCTGGCGGAAGATTATAAGGCGGGTTTTAAAAAGCTCTATCTGGGGAAAATCGGCAGGCTGGTGGTTCTGTATTTCTTCTGGCTGCTGCTTTACAATACGGTTAATTACTTCGCCGGAGATCTGGAAACTCCGAAGGAAGTTGTCTTAAAAACGCTGATGGGCGAGGGGATGTACCACCTTTGGTTCCTGCCAGTGATGGCCGCATTGTACCTTGTGACGCCTTTTATCAGGGGATTTGCGCAGGATCGTGACAAATGTCTGTGGTTTCTGGGACTGTATTTCCTGCTGGGAATACTGATTCCCACGGCGGTTCTGTTTGATTTTCCCTACCGCACCATCGTGCAGAGTTTGTATAGTCAAATTGAAAACTATATGTTTGTGGGCTATCTGGGCTATTTTGTGCTGGGACACGTGCTCCATGAATTTCTGCCCCAGTTAAAAGGAGGCGTCCTGCTGGCGCTGGGAGCGGCAGGGCTGGTTTCTCTGGGAATCGAAATCCATGTCTGCAACGTCTATTCCGTGAGGGAAGGAAGGCTTTCCGTGATTCTGAACAATCCGCTGCTGCTCACGGCGTTTGTCAGCACAACGGTTCTGTTCATTCTGGGCAGACACCTGCCTGTCCGCGGGAGCAGGATGCTCCGGCAGCTTTCCGGCTATACGCTGGGAATCTACCTGCTGCATCCGCTGATGCTGACCGTCGCGCGGCATCTGGGCTGGAACACGCTCTTTGCGCCGCCGTTTCTCTCGATCCCGCTGTCGGTGGCCCTGATTGCGGCAGTCACCTTCGTTCCGGTCTGTCTGCTGCACAGGATTCCCGGCGTGAGAAAGTGGATTTAAAAAAAGAAAAGGAAAGTGGAGACTGATATGGAGATCACGCTTCGCACCGCCGCCCCTTCCGACGCGGCTGCGCTTTTGCAAATATATGCGCCGTATGTCCGAGATACGGCGGTTTCTTTTGAATATGAGGCGCCGACGGTGGCGGAATTTACCTCGCGCATCGAGCGGACGCTGCCCAAATATCCCTATATCGTGGCGCAGAACGGCGCGGAAGTGCTGGGCTACGCCTACGCGGGGCCTTTTCATGAGCGGGCCGCCTACGGCTGGGCCGTGGAGACTTCCATCTATATCAAAAAGGATTGCCGCCGCCTCGGAGCCGGAAGGTTATTGTACGATGCGCTGGAGGAGGCGTTAAAGGCGCAGGGCTTCTTAAATCTCAACGCCTGCGCCGCCTATACGGAGCGCGAGGACGCATATCTGACCGACGACAGCCTGCTTTTCCATCAGAGAATGGGATACCGCCCTGTGGGAAAGTTCAATCAATGCGGCTACAAGTTCGGACGCTGGTACGACATGGTCTGGCTGGAGAAGCATATCGGAGAACATCTCGCCGTCCAGCCGCCCGTCAAGACTTTCGGCGAGATCAGGAGTCGGATGCCGTGGGAGACGGAGCGCTAGGCGGCGTTAGGCGGAGATGCCTGAGCAATAGCATCGAGGACGAATAGCATCAAGGGCAAACGTCTGAGCAATAGAAAGGCAGGATGCCGGAAAACAACATCAAGAGAGAACGATAGTCCGCGGCGCAGAAGCGGCGCTATGGGCAGTTCGATACGTCAAGGCACATGGAGCAGAAACCATGTGTCTTTTTTGCGTTTCTTTTTTTGCTTTGCTGCTTTTTGGTTCACGTTTCCCTATTCCCTATTTCGGCGTTTATTTTGGTCTTTTGTGTTTCGATTTGCATTTTCTATTTTTTCTCCGTAAGTTTTTCCTTATTTTTACACAGAGTCCGTTTTATGGTACATACGGCGTGCTATTGTGGTAACAGAAGCAGACGGAGACAGAAGCAGACGAAGACAGAAGCAGACGGAGATACGGCAGAGGGAGGTATAGTATGGAACGCACAACACATATAGAACGCACAACACATTTGGCACGCGCAGCACACATGACGCACACAACACCCATGACGCGGATGAAGCATACGACGCGGATGGGCACAAAAGGTTTTATTGCGGCGACGGTTATCCTGATACTGGCGGCGGCTTTCGCCATCGGCGGCACCGTGATGAGCCGGGAGCGGAAGACGGAGGAGCGGCACAACGGCTATTATGCGGCGCTGGAGGAAGTCTATCTGGACGATATGCGGCAGGCGTTAGAGGACGGGGGATTCCACGACTGTGGGATCACTATCCGCTGGGTGTGCGATACGGACGGCAGCCGGGAGTACACGGTGCAGCTCCACCACAGGAAGTTTGCGCGGATGTCGGACGAGGAGATCGCTGACGTGGAGGCGGTGTTGTCCGGGACGGAATTTGAGGATGAAATGTGCAGTTTCCGATATGTTGTGGGTTGACAGAATCGAACATATGTTTTATATTATAGATACAGAACATTTGTTCGGCAATAGGAGATAAAGCATTATCTTTTGCGAGAAAATAAGAGATTTTTTGGCAGCAGATAAAACAATCTTCTTTATAAAGGATAACGCATTATTTTATAACAGATAAAGCAATCTTCTTTATAAAGGATAACGCATTATTTTATAACAGATAAAACCTTCTTTTTTTATAAAAGATAAAACATTCATTTTTTGCAACAGATGGAATGACATTTTCCTGATTTGGGATTATACTAATAAAAGCGGGCGGGTTGTCCGAGAACGTGAGCCGGGCGTCCCGACCGCAAATAAAGCAGATCGGAGCAGCGTATGAGACCAAATCCCAAACCACAGGAAATGTATCGACATTTCAAAGGAAATATATATCAGATCCGTTGTCTTGCCAGACATAGCGAAACGGGCGAACAGATGGTAGTTTATCAGGCCATGTACGATACGTTCCAGATTTATGTCAGACCGCTTTCCATGTTTATGGATGAAGTGGACCGCACCAAATATCCGGACGCGAAGCAGACCTATCGTTTCGAGCTTCTGCAGGATCTGGAAGACGAGACCGAGAACGGCCCGGTACAGGGTACGGCAGTGCCCACGGCATCCGCACGGCAGGAGACGCCCATGCAGGAGACGCCAGCCACGGCACCAGCACGGCAGGCGGCAGCATCTACGGCACCAGCGCAGCAGGCAGCAGTGTCCGCGGCACCCATGCAGCAGGCAGCAGTGTCCGCGGCACCCATACGGCAGACGGCGGAAGAACAGGTGAATATCGATCCACAGGTGATGGAATTTCTGGATGCGGATACTTATGAACAGAGGCTTACGGTTCTGGCTTCGCTCCGCCATAGGATCACCGACGACATGATCAACACGATGGCTGCGGCTATCGATCTGGAGATCAAGGACGGCGATGTGGCGGAGAGGTACGAGGAATTTAAGAACTGCCTGCTCACATTCAAAAAGTATGAGTGCAGCAGACTGAGGTAGTCGGACAGGAGCCATCCCGCAGGATCGGGCGCGCATCGGATATGCGGTGGTCTTCGGAGGTGGCTTATGGCATATGATTTGGATAACAGGCTGGTAGTGGGCGTATCGTCCCGGGCATTGTTCGACCTGACTTATGAGAATACAATATTTGAGTCGGACGGTGTGGAGGCGTACTGCCGGTATCAGATCGAGCATGAGAATGACATCCTGCGTCCGGGCCCGGGTTTTCCGCTGATCAAAGCGCTGCTGAATCTGAACAATCTGCCGGGCAAGGAGGGCAGCGTGGAGGTCATCATCATGTCGCGGAACAGTCCGGATTCGTCGCTGCGCGTTTTCAAAGCGATCGAACATTACGGCCTCAACATCACGCGGGCGGTATTGGCCAGCGGCGCTTCGCTTGCCCCCTATCTGTCGGCTTTTAAGACGGATCTGTTCCTGTCCGCCTATGAGGATGATGTGCAGAGCGCCATCGATTCCAATATCGCCGCGGGAATTATCTGCACCGACGGGCTGCACACTTACGACTGTGACCGCCAGATCCGGCAGATCAGAATTGCTTTCGACGGCGACGCGGTATTGTTTTCCGACGAGTCCGAGCAGATCTTTCAGGAGCAGGGACTGGAGGCTTTTGAGGAAAACGAGAGGCGCAACGCCGGCAACCCGCTGGGGGCCGGCCCGTTTGCCAAGTTTCTGAAGACGTTGTCCGCGCTGCAGAAGGATTTTACACAGGAGGAGGCGCCGATCAGGACGGCGCTCGTTACGACCAGATGCGCGCCGGCGCACGAGAGGGTTATCCGCACGCTGCGCGCGTGGAATGTGCGTATCGACGAGATGTTCTTTCTGGGCGGCGTCCGCAAAAAAGACGTACTGCAGGCGTTTGGGGCGCATATCTTTTTTGATGACCAGTCCGTGCACACCGGGCCGGCCTCGGAGGTCGTACCCGCAGCGAGGGTTCCCTACAGAAGCCGTGAGCCGTGCGGCAGCCCGGAGGATGTGCAGCCAACAGGTTGACATAACATGGAATACAATGAGATTGTCGAAGCGAATTTTATAGAGCGGCCCAACCGGTTTATCGCCTATGTGGATCTTGCGGGCGAAAGAACAAAAGTGCACGTGAAAAATACCGGTAGATGCAAGGAACTGCTGCGGGATCGCGCCAGAGTCTATCTGGAGCGGAGCGGCAGCACGGAGCGGGCCACCGCCTACGACCTGATCGCAGTGGAGAAGGACGGAAGGTTAATCAACATGGATTCCGCCGCGCCCAACAGAGCGGTGGGCGAGTGGCTGCGTGAAGGCGGACTGTACCGGGATGTGGAACTGGTACGGCCCGAGACGGTGTTTGGCGGTTCGCGGTTTGATTTTTATGTGGAGAGCCGGTCGGGGCTGAAGGCGTTTGTCGAGGTGAAGGGCGTCACACTGGAGCAGGATAATATCGCGTTCTTTCCGGATGCGCCGTCGGAGCGCGCCGTCAGGCACGTGGAGGAGCTGATCGAGGCGCACCGGCAGGGGTATGAGTCTTATCTGGTCTTCGTGGTGCAGATGGAAGGCGTCCGGTATGTGGAGCCCAACAGACTCACCCATCCGGCCTTTGCGGAGGCAGTGGTGAGGGCGCGGAACGCCGGGGTACGTCTGCTGGCCTATGACTGTACGGTGGAACCCGGACGGATGGCGGTTCGCGGGCAGGTGCCGGTGGTCGCGGATGTTCTGGACCGGATTGCCAAACCGCTGCTCGCATGGTATGATAGCGGCAGGAGAGTCCTGCCATGGCGCAGCGAGCCTACGCCCTACCATGTCTGGCTCTCGGAGATCATGCTGCAGCAGACGCGGGTAGAGGCGGTGAAACCGTATTACGACAGGTTTATCAAGGAGCTTCCGACGATCGAGACATTGGCCGGAGCAAAGGAGGAGAGACTCCTGAAACTGTGGGAAGGTCTGGGCTACTATAACAGGGCGCGTAACCTGAAGGCGTCCGCGGTGCAGATCATGGAGGAGTATGGCGGCAGAATGCCGTCGGAGTATGAAAAGCTCATCAGGCTCAAAGGAATCGGAAGCTATACGGCGGGTGCCATCGCTTCGATCGCCTTCGGACAGGCGGTTCCGGCGGTGGACGGCAACGTTCTGCGGGTGCTGGCAAGACTGCGGTCGGACGGCAGGGATATTCTGGACGCCAAGGTCAGGCAGTCCGTGGAGGACGAGCTGCGGGGCGTCATCCCATGCGACAGGGCAGGGGATTTCAATCAGGCATTGATGGAGCTGGGCGCGGTCGTCTGTATTCCGAACGGCAGTCCGGCGTGCGGACAGTGTCCGTGGGAGAAGCTATGTCTTGCGCACCGGGAAGGCAGAGAGACGGAATTTCCGCACAAGGCGAAGAAGAAGCAGCGCACCGTGGAGGAGAAGACGGTGCTGCTGATCCGGCACGACGACAAAACCGCTCTGTGCAGGAGGCCGTCCCGCGGGCTGCTGGCGGGGATGTACGAGTTTCCGTCGCTGGAGGGACACCGCACGAAGGAGGAAGTCCTCGCTTATCTCAGGGCGCAGGGCGTAACGCCGATACGAATCCGCAGACTGCCGGAGTCCAAGCATATCTTTACCCATAAGGAGTGGCATATGACGGCCTACCAGATACGGATAGACGATCTGGCGGGAACCGGCGGCTATATGTTCGTGACGGCGGAGCAGATCGAAAGGGACTATCCGGTGCCGTCGGCGTTTGCGGCATATTATACAAGACTGAAAGAAAGCAGGGAGTAAGAGAATGAAATTATTGTCAGTGGCAGTCCCGTGCTATAATTCCGAAGCCTATATGGAGAAGTGCATCGATTCCCTGATCGTGGGCGGCGAGGATGTGGAGATTATCATCGTGGACGACGGCTCTACGGACCGAACCGCAAAGATCGCGGATTCCTACGCAAAGAGATTTCCCGCCATCGTCAGGGTGATCCATCAGGAGAACGGCGGCCACGGCGCGGCGGTGAACGCCGGCCTTGCGGCGGCATCAGGGTTGTATTTTAAAGTGGTGGATAGCGACGACTGGGTGAAGGAGAGCGCCTACTATAAGATATTGGATACCCTCCGGGATATCACGTCGGGGGATTCTTCTCTGGATATGCTGATCAGCAATTTCGTCTACGAGAAGGAGGGCGCGGCCAGACATAAAGTCATGAAATACCGTCATGCGCTGCCGCAGGACAGGATTTTTACGTGGAGCGAAGTGCGGCATTTTCACAAGGGGCAGTATATTCTGATGCACTCGGTCATTTTCCGCACCAGACTGCTGAAAGACTGTGGGCTCACCCTCCCCGAGCACACGTTTTATGTGGACAATCTGTTTGTGTTTGAGCCGCTTCCGTTTGTGCGGAATATGTATTATCTGGATGTCAATTTCTACCGTTACTATATCGGCAGGGAAGGGCAGTCCGTAAACGAGAAAGTCATGATCTCCAGGATCGACCAGCAGATCAGAGTCAACAAGATCATGATAGACTATCTGACGGATCATTTTGACAAAATCTGCACGAGACGCAAATTAAAGAATTATATGGTGAATTACCTCGAAATCATAACGGTTGTCTCCTCTATCCTGCTGATCCGTTCCGGCACGGAGGAAGGTCTGGCAAAGAAGCGTGAACTCTGGGAATATATTAAGAAAAAGGACATAAGACTGTATATCCGGCTCCGATACGGCATTATGGGTAATTCCATGAATCTGCCCGGCAGGGGCGGCAGGAAGATTTCCGTAGACTGTTATAAGATATGCCAGCGGTTCTTTAAATTTAACTGACAATGCTCGGATAAGGTGTGCAGCCGCCGGCAGGCGGCCGGATGCCGTGTGCGCCGGCGGTATTTTCCGCCGTTCCGAGTGTATGTGTCGTCAGCCGATCTCCGGCTTGCGCCTGCTATGATGGGATAAGCCGCGGCCAAAGCCGAGCAGCAGATCGGAATGGTATACAATGCCGTACATAATGCCGGCCATGACAAATGCCGTCGTCACATCGAACACGGAATGCTGCTTGATGAACATTGTGGACAAAATGATCGACACGCACAGGACAAGCGACACGGTGCGGACGACAGGGCGCTTCTTTAGCCGATTGCTTTTCATCACCGCGATATGGCAGCCCAGCGAATTATATACGTGGATGCTTGGCCACAGATTGGTGGGCGTATCCGTCCTGTAGAGGGCGGCTACCATATGGGTAAACAGATTGTCCCGCGGCATGATATGCGGGCGCAGATGGTGTCCGTTGGGCCAGAGCGTCGATACCAGCAGAAAGATCGTCATGCCCGTTGCGAGGAATACGAAGATTCTGATATAGTCGTTTTTGTCTTTCAGGAAAAAGTACCCCACGACCACCGCGACATAGGCGAACCATAACAGATAGGGTACGACAAAAATCTCACAGAAAGGAATCAGGTCGTCAAGCTGCACATGGATGACATGATAGCGGCTGGTGACAGTCTGCTCCAGACGGCCAAACCATACAAGATAGACGATGCCGTAGAGAAGCAGCGGAATGCCGTGCTTATATTTTACCAGTTGTTTCTGCAGCGTCTGTATTGCTTCCTTCAACGTACTCCTGTCCTTTCCGTCCTTCTTAGTGCCGAGGACTGTTTCTTTCATTAAATGATATCTTAGCAGATTATATAGGAAAGTCAAAATAAGTTTTCCATAAATATTTATTAAGATTTCCTGAAAAATTATTCAAAATGCTCAATGGACACGGCATCTCCCGCACGCCCACATCCGCTATCCTCAGGAGAAAACCTGTGCAGGCATGGCTTTCGACCGTATCAGCGGCGGGAGGAACGGAATCGGAATGTTTCCTGTTGCGTCGTGAACAGTCCTTGTGTTATACTTATAAAGATTTTAATCCCCATCCCGGCGCGTTTACGCGACGGAGCAAAAAGTAAATTCTTTCGGAATGCACTTCGCATCAGGGGATTTGTGACGCTCCGGCACAGAGGCAGTCAGAATCAATCAGAAGCAGAGACAGAAAAAGCCAGAGACAGGACAGAAAAAAGAATAAGGGCAGAGAAAGGCAGGAACGATATGTATTCACTGGATGAAGTAAGAATGACGGACCCGGAGATCGCGCAGGCGATTGAAGACGAACAGAAACGTCAGGATTCCCACATTGAGCTGATCGCATCCGAGAACTGGGTGAGCAAGGCGGTTATGGCGGCTATGGGCAGCCCGCTGACAAATAAGTACGCCGAGGGCTATCCGGGCAAGAGATATTACGGCGGCTGCGAGTGCGTAGACGTGGTGGAGGATCTGGCGCGGGAGCGGGCCAAGAAACTGTTTGGGTGCGAGTATGTCAACGTCCAGCCTCATTCCGGCGCGCAGGCGAACATGGCGGTATTCTTTGCGGTGATGGAGCCGGGCGACACGTTTATGGGTATGAATCTGGACCACGGCGGACATCTCTCCCACGGTTCACCGGTGAATATGTCCGGCAAATATTTCCACTGCGTGCCCTACGGCGTCAACGACGACGGCTTTCTGGACTATGATAATGTGCGCAGAATCGCGCTGGAGTGCAGGCCGAAGATGATCGTTGCCGGCGCGTCGGCGTATGCGAGGACGATCGACTTTAAGAAATTCCGCGAGATCGCTGACGAGGTCGGCGCGGTGCTGATGGTGGACATCGCCCACATCGCGGGCCTGGTCGCGGCGGGGCTTCATCCCAGCCCGATTCCCTATGCCCATGTGACTACCACGACGACGCACAAGACGCTGCGGGGGCCCCGCGGCGGCATGATTATGTCCGATCAGGAGACGGCGGACAAATACAATTTTAACAAAGCCATATTCCCCGGCATCCAGGGCGGCCCGCTGATGCACGTGATCGCGGCGAAGGCGGTGTGCTTCAAGGAGGCGCTGGCTCCGGCGTTCCGGCAGTACCAGCAGGGAGTCATCGACAATGCGCAGGCGCTCTGCAAGGGGCTGCAGAACCGGGATATCAAGATCGTTTCCGGCGGGACGGACAATCACCTGATGCTGGTGGACCTGACGCCCTACGATCTGACGGGCAAGGCGGTGGAGAAGCTGCTGGACGAAGCGCATATCACCGCCAACAAGAACACGATCCCCAACGATCCGAAGTCGCCTTTCGTCACCAGCGGTATTCGTCTCGGAACGCCTGCAGCCACATCCCGCGGACTGAATACGCAGGATATGGATCAGGTTGCGGAGGCGATCTCCATCGTCGTCAAAGAGGGCGAGGCCGGTATCGGCAAGGCGCGCGCCATCGTCAAGACGCTGACGGATAAGTATCCGCTGATTTGACGGCAGGCAGCCGGATCATATGACCGGGCGGCGGACTGGCACAGGCAGGGATTTCCCGACGGACGCCGGGCAGAGCCGTAACCGGGATAACGCACAGACAGGAGAGGAGCAACTCATGATACAGGTAGCGGTGTTGGGCTACGGCACGGTGGGAAGCGGTGTCGTGGAAGTGATAGAGACGAACAAGAGCGCCATCAACAAACGCGCGGGGGCGGAACTGCATATCAAATACATTCTGGATCTGCGCGATTTTCCGGGCGATCCGTATGAAGATAAGGTCGTCCACGATTTTGACATCATATTGAACGATCCCGAAGTCAGCGTGATCTGCGAGACGATGGGCGGCATCCATCCGGCCTACGACTTTTCCAAAAAAGCGCTGCTGGCGGGCAAGAGCGTGTGCACGTCCAATAAGGAGCTGGTGGCGAGCCACGGCCCGGAGCTGATTCAGACGGCGCGGGAGAACCACTGCAACTATCTTTTTGAGGCGAGCGTGGGCGGCGGCATTCCGATCATCCGTCCTCTCAACTATTCGCTGACCGCGGAAAAGATTGATTCCATCACGGGCATTCTGAACGGTACGACGAACTATATCCTGACCAAAATGGACAAAGAGGGCGCCGGTTTTGAAGAAGTGCTGCGGGAGGCGCAGGAGAAGGGCTATGCCGAGCGCAACCCGGAGGCCGATGTGGAAGGGTACGACGCCTGCCGCAAGATCGCGATTCTTTCGTCGCTGATGTGCGGCAAGAACGTCAAATACGAGGAAATTTACACGGAGGGGATCACGAAGATCACTGCGGCGGATTTTAAGTATGCCAAACAGATGAACAAATCCATAAAGCTGCTGGCCATGAGCAGAGATACGGACAGAGGATTTTTTGCGATGGTGGCACCTTTTATGATCTCCAGAGAGCATCCGCTCTACAGTGTCAACGGCGTGTTCAACGCCGTCTATGTGCACGGCAATATGCTGGGCGATTCCATGTATTACGGCAGGGGAGCCGGCAAGCTGCCCACGGCCAGCGCGGTGGTGTCGGATGTGGTGGACTGTGCCAGACATCTGGGCAAGACCGTCATGTGCTTCTGGGAGAACGAGGACGTGCAGGTCAAGGGAATCGAGGAGGACAACGGCAAGTTTTTTGTGCGCGTAAAGGCCGACAGGCGCGAACAGGCGATGGCGGCGTTCGGTTCGCTGGCGGAGATCAACGTGGGTATTGCGGAGGAGTTCGCCTTTATGACGCAGGTAATCACGGAAAAAGAGTTCAATGCCAAAATAGACGAAATCGGCGGCTGCATCAACAGAATCCGCATTCTGAGCGCGTAGGCGCAGGGATTTCGGCCCGTGCCGGAGCAGACCGGGCAGGCATCCTGTCATAGACATAAATTTTCACTGTGAATGGAGAGAAGTCATGAGAAAGGTAGTAAAATTCGGCGGAAGCTCGCTGGCGAGCGCGGAGCAGTTCAAAAAGGCGGGTGACATCGTCCGGGCGGACGAGAAGCGCAAGTTTGTCGTGCCCTCCGCGCCGGGCAAGAGGAATCCGGACGATACGAAAGTGACGGATATGCTTTACGCCTGCTATGCGCTGGCGGAGGAAGGCAAAAACTTCAAGGCGCAGCTTGCGGCGATCCGGGAACGGTATCAGGAGATCGTAGACGGCCTGGGGCTGCAGCTTTCGCTGGACGGCGAGTTTGAACAGATCGAAAAGAATTTTAAAGACAAGGCGGGCGACAACTATGCGGCGTCCCGCGGCGAATATTTGAACGGCATCATTATGGCGGCGTATCTGCACTACGAGTTTGTGGACGCCGCGGAAGTGATTCTCTTTCAGGACAACGGCGAGTTCGCCGCCGAGGAGACCAACACGAGGCTGCGCGAGCGGCTGCAGGGCGTGGAGGCGGCGGTGATTCCGGGCTTCTACGGCGCGTATGCGGACGGCAGGGTGAAGACTTTTTCCAGAGGCGGCTCCGACATCACGGGCTCTATCGTGGCGCGTGCGGTCAAGGCGGACGTATATGAGAACTGGACTGACGTATCGGGCTTCCTGATCGCCGATCCGCGCATCATCTATAAGCCGGAGACGATCGAGACGATTACCTACAAAGAGCTGCGCGAGCTGGCGTACATGGGCGCCACGGTGCTTCACGAAGACGCGATCTTTCCGGTCAGAAGGGAAGGGATTCCGATCAACATCCGGAATACGAACGCGCCGGACGACAACGGCACGTGGATCGTGGAGAGCACCTGTCAGAAGCCGAAGTATGTCATTACCGGCATAGCGGGCAAAAAAGGGTTCTGCTCGGTCAATATCGACAAAGACATGATGAACTCCGAGATCGGCTTTGGGCGCAAAGTGCTGCAGGCGTTTGAGGAAAACGGCATCTCGTTCGAGCACGTTCCGTCCGGAATCGACACGATGACGGTGTTTGTCCATCAGGACGAGTTTATGCACAAAGAGCAGCAGGTTGTGTCCGGCATCCACAGGCTGGCGGAGCCGGATCACATCGAGATCGAGGCGGATCTGGCGCTGATCGCGGTGGTGGGCCGCGGTATGAAGTCCACGCGCGGCACGGCGGGCAGGATCTTCTCCGCGCTGGCGCATTCCAACGTCAACGTAAAGATGATCGATCAGGGTTCCAGCGAGTTAAATATTATTATCGGCGTCGCGAACTCCGATTTCGAGACGGCGATCAAGGCGATTTACGATATTTTTGTCAGGATTCAGATATAATAGCTTATCGCAGATGCTGGGTTTTCTGCTTGGCGTTGACAGAGAATTTTTGTGATTTGACGTTTTTTTCTTGGCGGCGGTTTCTTTACATTTTAGCCTGGAAGCGGTCTATGCGTTTTTGACTTGGCGGTGGTTTCCTGCTCCCTGATGGGGTGGGGCCGCCGCATATTTTTTCCCTTTTTTGCGTAATTTTCGTCAATTTTTTGGAGAAATGCACATTTTTTGCTTTCTTTTTACAATAAAATAATGTATAATTAATAAAAATTGCGTAATTTTACAGTCATAGTTACAAAAGTATCGGTAAAATACGGAGGTACGAGTAAATGGCGAACCAAAAACCCGACTCATTGGTATTTACAAACGATAACTGCGTGGGCTGCAACAGATGTATTTCGGCCTGCCCCGTCCTGACGGCGAATCACGCCGTAGTGGAGGACGGAGAGAACCGGATTGTCGTGGACGGCAGCCAGTGTGTAGCCTGCGGCGCCTGCTTCGACGCCTGCGCGCATGAGGCGCGGAGTTTCCATGATGACACGGAGAGGTTTTTTGAGGATCTGAAGCGGGGCGAAAAAATATCGCTTCTGCTGGCGCCGGCGTTTCTGGCAAATTATCCGCGGGAATACGGCAGCGTGCTGGGCGGCTTGAAGCAGCTCGGCGTAAACCGCATTATCAGCGTCAGCTTCGGCGCGGACATCACCACATGGGGTTACATCAAATATATTACGGAGCACAATTTTACGGGCGGCATTTCGCAGCCATGTCCGGCGATCGTCGGTTATATCGAGAAGTACATACCGGAGCTGATTCCCAGTCTGGTGCCGGTTCATTCGCCGATGATGTGCGGCGCGATCTATGTGAAGAAATATATGAAGGTGCCGGACAAGCTGGCGTTTATCAGTCCGTGCATCGCCAAGAAGAACGAGATCGACGATCCCAACTGCGGCGGCTATGTGTCGTACAACGTGACTTTCGATCATCTGATGGACTATGTGCGGAAGCACAATATTTCCGGCCCGTCCGTCAAGGACGAGATCGAGTACGGCCTCGGCTCCATCTACCCGATGCCCGGCGGCCTGAAAGAAAACGTATACTGGTTCTGCGGCGAGGAGATCTTTATCCGGCAGATCGAAGGCGAAAAGCACGCCTACGAATTTCTGGAAGATTATAAGACGAGAGTGCTCGGCAAGAAAGAGCTGCCGTTTATGGTTGACGCCCTCAACTGCGCCAAAGGCTGCATCTACGGCACCGGCGTCGAGGAGGTTAAGACAAAGACGGACGACACGCTCTATGAGCTGCAGAAGATCAAAGAGGCCAGCAAGCGGAACGGCAGACAGAACGCATGGAGCAGGAATCTGACGCCGAAACAGAGATTGGATCGCTTTAACAAACAGTTCAAGGATTTGGATATCAACGACTTTATCAGGCATTACACGGACAAGTCCAAGGGCTTGGAGATCAAGCAGCCTTCCACGTCTGCGCTGAACGCGATTTTTGACGATATGGATAAACACACGGAGAAGCAGCGCAAGATTAACTGCTCTGCGTGCGGTTACAACAGCTGCCAGGAGATGGCTACCGCGATCTACAACGAGTGCAACCATAAGGACAACTGCATCCAGTACGTCAAGGGCGAGGTCGAGCGCGACGGCGAAGAAGCGAAGCGCATGGCGGAGGAGATGGAAGTCAGGAATGATGAGATCCGGCAGAAGAATGAAATGATCGAAGGGATGATTGTCGGCGTGAACGGCGACTTCGAGACGCTGGATTCGTCCATCAGCGATATGGCCGCGGGCAATACGAACAACGCCGAGGAGAGCAGCGGCATCTCTGCCTCCATGTCCGACGTGGTTTCTTTCTGCGACCAGTTGAAAGCGGCGCTGAATGCGATTCAGAATCTGCTGATCAAGCTGGAGGAAAACAATAGCGAGATCACCAACGTGGCCGAGGAGACCAATCTGCTGGCGCTGAACGCGAGCATCGAGGCCGCCAGAGCCGGAGAGTCCGGCAGGGGCTTTGCCATCATCGCCGAGAATATCAAGAAGCTGGCCGATCTGTCCAAGGAGACGGCAAGCGATAGCGACGCCAACAAGGAGCAGATCCAGCACGCGATTGCCGATCTTCTGTCCGACGCGGAGAAGCTGATCGATATTATCGACAGCGTCAACGTGCGCGTCACCAATCTGGCGGCATCCACCGAGGAGATCGCGGCGTCGGCAGACATGGTGAAGAATGTCTCCGCAGACATCAAGCAGAAGCTGGACGCGCTGAATGCGTGCGACTGATGTCGGAAGCGGAACTGCCGTGACAGGATGAACCGATCAGGTGAAAAGCAGAACGGAACGGCAGTGAAATAGCAGAATAAAGTAACGGAATGAAATAACGGAATCGAACGGAAAGAAAAAGGGTTGTGCAGCGCATAACCCTTTTTTTATAGCAAGGCGAAATCCGCTGCGGAAAGTATTCGGGAGATGGCCGCCGGACTGCCGGGAGAAGTCCGGCGCCGCCAACGGTGCGGTATCGTTATTGGTCTGCGTAGAGAATTGCAATTAACTGTAAATTGCTTGAAAAATATGTGAAAAAAGAGAGAATTTGGCATAAAAAGAAAAAATATGAAAAAATTTTATTTTTTTTGAAAAAATGTGTTGACAAATTAAAATGGGTTGTTATAATAAAACCATAAACAACAAGTTCACATAGATAATCTGAAAGAAAGAGAGGTACGGTCCAACGAACACCTAAATCCATTTAAAGTACAAATGAATAGGGAACCAATGAAAAAACGTAGTCGAGTACATAAGAAGAAGTAACGGTACACTAAAGAGAAGAAGATAGCACGTTACAGTATAGGAATACAAACGAAAGAGAAATGGAAAGAGTACGGAAGAAAAATGGAGGTAAGGACCATTGGATAGCGAGGTATAGAAGCGGGTATTGATTCTGAGGAATTGATACCCGCTTCGCTTTGCGTTAAAAATTCGATCCTGCATAAAGGCAAAATCAATAAAGGATAGAAATAAAATCGAGAAACAAAGTCAAGAAATAAAATCGAGAAATAAAGCCGAGAAACAAAATCGATAACGGATAAGAAAAAGGGTGGCGCATTTTGTCAAAATAGGTTATAGTATACTTGTCACATACTATATATTGTGTCTGTAGGCGCGCGCCTGCATCACAGGCCGGTGCCATGGCAGATGGATGCACGGACGGCAGGAATGGGGAGTCATATGGGTAAATTATTCGGCGGCAGAAACAAGTACCGGGATGAAGAATACGAGAACGAAGGGTTTGACGGCGAAGCTGACGAAGAATCCGCTATCGGGCAAGACGGAGAGGCGTCTTGGGAGGACGATTCCGCGCAGCAGGCTATAGAGGAATCCGACATAGAAGAAGCCGATGGGGAAGAAGGCGGCGCAGACGAAGCTGACGAGGACGGAGACAGCGCCGAAGAAACCGACGAGGAAGAAGACGGCGCAGACGAAGTTGACGAGAACGAAGCCGACGAGGAAGAAGATGACGCAGAGGAAGCCGATGAAGAAGAAGTCGACGAGGGCGAAGACGACGAGGAGGAAGAACCTGAGGACGAGCGGCGGGCGTTCCGCAGGCGCAGGCGGATACGGAATCAGCTCATCTGTTATTCCGTTGTCTTGGTGTTTCTGGCGGCGCTGGCCGGCTGCGGCATTGTGGTTGGCAGCAGGATTATGAGAAACGTTAAGGCCAGACAACAGGCGGAGGAGCAGGCAAGGCTGGAGGCAGAAGCACAGGCGGCGCAGGAAGCGGAGGAAGCCGGTGAAATCGTGATCGACGCCCCCGAGTCCTACGATACCGAGGAGACGGAGACGGCGGAAGAAGACTATCTGGGAGATATGGTGGACGCCTGCATTTCCGAGATGCCCCTGCAGGATAAAGTGGCGGGACTCTTTATCATAACGCCGGAGGCGCTGACGGGCGTCGGCACCGCGGTACAGGCGGGAGAGGGAACCCAGACGGCTTTGAATGAGTGCGCGATAGGCGGCCTGATTTATTTTGACAAAAATATCGTTGACGAGGAGCAGTTAAAGCAGATGCTCGCCGGAACGTCTTCGATGAGCAGATACCCGATCTTTCTGGCGGTGGATGAGGAAGGCGGCACGGTCAGCCGTGTGGCCAATAGCAGTATCGACGTGGCAGACGTGGGAGCCATGGCGGATATCGGCGCGTCTGGCGATACCGCGCAGGCGCATCAGGCCGGGGCGGACATCGGCGCTTATCTCAGCGGTCTGGGATTCAATCTGGATTTCGCGCCGGTCGCCGATGTGACGGTGGAGGGCATAGATACGCTGGGCAGCCGCACGTTCGGCACAGATCCGCAGATCGTCGGCAGCATGGTGGCCGAGACCGTAAGTGGGATCGAGGAGCAGAAGGTCAGCGCCTGCCTGAAACATTTTCCGGGGCTGGGGAGCGCGGAGGGCGACACCCACGAAGGCAGGGCGGAGATCACCAAGACGCTGGACGAGATGCGCGCTTCGGACTTCGTGCCTTTTCAGCAGGGAATCGCGGCGGGCGCGGATTTTGTGATGGTGAGCCATGCGGTAGCGGTGTCGCTGGATGAGGAGGCAGTACCGTCCTCGTTGTCAAAGAAGGTAATCACCGATATCTTGCGGGGCGAGCTGGGCTTTCAGGGCGTGGTCGTCACAGATGCGCTGAATATGGGCTCGATCACGGAATATTACACCGCGGATCAGGCGGCGGTGATGGCGCTTCAGGCCGGAGCGGATATGCTGCTGATGCCGGAGGATTTTCAGACGGCATATGAAGGCGTGCTGAAAGCGGTCGAAGACGGCACGATCACCGAGGAGCGTCTCAACGAGTCGCTGGAACGGATCTACCGGGTAAAATACGCGGGCAAGCTGGACGAGGCGGACATGAACTACCGATAGGCGGCAATAAAATTATATTTTGTGGTTGACAAAGCAAAATCCATATAGTATATTATTACTTGTCCGAGCGAAAAGCCCGGACAGGTAATATGCAGTGTGCGCGAGTGGCTCAGTGGTGGAGCACGACCTTGCCAAGGTCGGGGTCGCGGGTTCGAGTCCCGTCTCGCGCTCTTTTCTTTTAGCGGAAATGCCGGTCATCGGTGGTTTCCGCTTTTTTCATATGAAAAAGAAGGAGCGGGGCGGGCTATATGAAAAAGAAGGAGCGGGGCGGGCTATATGAAAAAGAAGGAGCGAGCCATATGAAAAAGAATGGACGGGCTAGGGCAGAGAAAAGTGCATAACAGAGAAAAGTGTTTCTTGACATCTCCATGTGCTTAAAGTATAATAAGTTATACAAATCATACTTTTCTAACTTCAAATGAGAATAGCAGAAAGAGCGGAAAATGTGAAAGAAGGAACGAGAAAGAAACAGGGAACAGGAAAAAGCAAAGAGCGTGAAAGAGGGAACGAACGTGAAAACAAGAACGAATATGGAAGAAGCAAAAAACGAGAAAGCGGCAAAGCAGATGAAAGCGCCGGAAGGAAAATACGCTTGGACCGCCACTGTCGGCGAGAAAGGACAGATCGTGATCCCGAAACAGGCGCGGGATGTCTTTGACATCAAACCCGGAGACACCCTGCTCCTTCTCGGTGACCGGCAGCGGGGGATCGCTATTCCGCCAAAGGGAGCGTTTGCTGAATTATTTGATATGGCATATAGGGAAAAGGACGGTGAAGCCGATTGAAAAGGATAGCCTTTTTCTGTATTCCGGCGCACGGTCATACCAATCCCATGCTTCCTGTCGCGGCAGAACTGGTCAGACGCGGGAATGCGGTCAGGTTTTATTCGTTTGATGAATTTGCCGGAAAGATTGCGGCATCCGGCGCGGAATTTGTATCCTGTGATGCGTATCTCCCCGCACTGACGCAGAAGGAGGAGGCCGGATTAAAACGGGTTTCCACGACGGAAATGACGATACAGGATATCAGAGTTACGCTTCGCATGGACGCTTTTCTGGACGACGAGTTCCGGACATTCCGGCCCGACGTCGTATATACGGACTCGGTCTGCTTTTGGGGCAGGTTGAACGCCCAGAAACATCATGTGCCGATGGTAGTATCTACCAGCACGTTTGCCTTTAATCAACTGTCCTCGCGGTATATGAAACATTCGCCGGGAGAACTGGCGGATATGGTTTTCGGCCTTCCGCGGATCGCGCGTGAATTGAAAAAACTCAGGCCGCTCGGCTATCATGTAAAGAGCGCGTTGTCTCTTGTGCAAAGCGACAATGAAACGGACACGGTTGTCTATACCTCGCGGCGTTTCCAGCCGTATGCGGAAAGTTTCTCCAGTCATTACGCCTTTGTCGGGCCATCGGTTTTTTCCGACAGCGAACCGGACAAAAAGAAAGACAGGCCGCTCGTTTATATTTCTCTGGGAACAGTGATATACGACAAACCGGACTTTTACAATCGCTGCATCGAAGCGTTGCGGGAGGAAAATGTGGACGTCGTCATATCCTGTAAAAAGGCGGCGGACAGCGATGTGTTCCGCACACTGCCGGACAATGTCAGTGTGTATCCGTATGTTAACCAGCCTGCGGTTCTCGCCGCGGCGGACGCTTTTCTTACCCACTGCGGCATGAACAGTGTCTCCGAGAGCCTGTATATGGCGGCGCCGATGATTCTGTATCCACAGACGGGCGAGCAGTGGGCGGTGGCGAGAAGAACGGCGGAAATGGACGCGGGCGTTATGCTCACCGACGATTCGGCTGACGGTATCCGCGCAGCCGTGCGGGAAGTCCTGCAAAACGGCGCATACGGGGAGGCAGCAAGGGAGTGTAGCGCGGATTTCCGTTCTTGTTCCGGGGCGTCTGGAGCGGCGGATTTTATTGAAAGCGCATATCGACAGACGGAGGCGTTGATGATATAATAAGCGCAGGCTCAGCAGCCATGCTTATGAGTAAATTGCTTCGCAATTAACTCTAAAGAATTGCTTCGCAATTCTTCTGGAATAATTTATGTTGCTGACATCAGAGATTATGTTATAATAAGCGCAGGGAGAAGTTGCTGTCGGTTTCTACAAAGGAGGATTGGACATGAATCCAACTGTTCAGAAGGAAGCCGGGAGCTTTTATGGAGAGAAAAAAACAACCACCGTGTCCGTGCCGAATGAGCTCGCACAGAATCTGAAGGTGGCAGACGAGGACGCCAGCTTCAGATATGATGAGGCGGCCAGAAATCTTGTGGCGGAGAAACCTGTGCTTGCCTATATCTTGAAAAGTGCGCTTGACGAGTATGCGGACTATACGGTAGAGGAGATCGCGGAGAGGTTTATCGAAGGAGAGCCGGAGATCAGAGAGTCTGCAGTTCATCAGGATCACCCGGACAGAAAAACCGGCGGCGGGCTGATGGAGGGCGGCAGGAAGGTGGAGGGCCTTCCCACTGCCGACAAGTCTCAGAGAGACGGCACAGTCTACTATGATATTCGATTCCGCGCGGTGCTGCCGCAGAGTGGCGAAACGGTGGGGATTTTTGTGAATGTGGAGATCCAGAATAGTGACACGCCGGGATATGCAATACCCAGACGCGGCATTTATTACGCGGCGAGAATGATTTCCTCGCAGCGGGGCACCATATTCAAAGATCAGGAATACGACAGAATCAGAAAAGTGGTAAGTATCTGGATCTGTGAGGACACGGCGGACAACCGCTCCGACACCATCAACAGATATTCTTTCAAGGAGGAGTGTCTGCGGGGAGAATATCGCGAAGCAAGGGAGCATTACGACCTGATGACGGTAGTGGTGCTGCGGCTCGGAAGAAAAGGTGCGGATAGCGGAGACAACGCCATACGGCTTCTCAGTCGGATGTTTTCTACAGACATCGGCTACGGAGAAAAGCTGGATATGTTGCAAAATGAGTTTCGGATCAGTGTGAGCCGGGAGATCAGCGAGGAGGTGCTGAATGTGTGCAACTTGAGTACGGGTGTTTATAATAAGGGGAAAATGGAGCAGGCGCGGGAAACGACGTATGAGCTTCAGGATATGGGGATGCCTGTGGAGAAGATTGCCAGAGCCGTCAGAGTCAGCATGGACACCGTCCGCGAATGGCTGGCGGAGCGCGAGGGAATACTGTTGAAGTGACAACAGATACAAACTGTTACAAATGATTTGATACGGCATCGGATACCGGAGTGTAAATTACATTCCGGTATTTTTTTGTGCCCAAAGTGAAACTTTTTTGGGGTTTGATTCGTATTACTTATAAAAGGAGCAGCGGGCGGGCATTACAAATTCCCCTGACGGCAAAGTTCATTCCGAAAAAATTGACTTTTGTGACGTCGAGGGAACGCTCCGGAATGGGGATTACGATTATATGGAAAGGGTGGATGGGATGAGCATCGGTAATGTGAACAGTGCATGGATAGGCGCATATCCATATGCAGACAAAACGCCGAGAAACAATGCGGCGAAAGCGGAAAACACAGGATTTATGCGGTTCGCCGAGAAAGCGGCACAGAAAGCTGCCGGAGCAGCTGCGGTGGACAACGCCGTTGAAAATATAGCGGAAAATCCGGTGGAAAAATATCCGGCAGTCTTGGGCGAAATCGGCAAAAACGCTCCCGAAAAAGTGAAGCAGGCTTTTACGGAGGCGGCCAAGGAAACAGGCGGTTTTTTTACCAGCGCAGGGATGTGGATTTCGGCTGACGGCAAACATTGTCAAATGACAAAGATGTTTGTGGAGCGCTTTGTCCGATGGCTTCACGGAGAAACCCAAGGGTGCGATATGCTGGGGAGCACAGTGCAGGGCGCCATCAACGCGGTAAACAGATGGATGTATGATCTGGATCATCCGTTAATGGGAGCAGCGCCGGTCAAATCGGGGGATAAGTGGCTGGTGGAGAAAGAACGGCGGTTTTACGAGTCGTTTCGCGATAAGCTGGAGAAACTCGTCCAGACAGATTCCGCGGAAGGGGCCGCAGCAGATCGGACGGAAGCGTACAAAGGTTATCTGAAGCAAAAGTACGGAAATGTGCGTTATGAAAGCGTTGGTAAGGATCAGAAAAGCCTCGACCGAGTCGGGAAGGGCATGAGCGGAAATGATGTTATTATTGCGCCGAATATTGTGGAGGAGATGGCGAATGACTCGGAAAAAGCGGCCTACTATGAAGGAAAAATAGATGATTATTTTCATGCAATTCCCAGATTAAAAGCACAGTTCGCGGCGCAGGGATTGAATCATACACCCGGTGGAATCGTCATTCATGAGGACGGAAGTGTAACTTATATCGGCGGTTGCGATAATGATACGCCGGAAACCAGAGCCAAGATCAAGGCAGAGCAGGCGGCAAAGCGGGGAAGAAGGGAGAGGTATCAGGAGCTTGCCGAGGAAACGGCGGAGAGGCGCAGGGAGTTTGCTGAATGGCAATATCATAAAATACTCATGGCGGAAGCACTGCAAACAAGCGGTTTTGGTATGGAAAAATATCTTTTCATCGGGCAGCCGCAGGTATCGGCGGCAGCCTATAAGAGAGCGGTCGGTGCATATGGCGGCAGAGAAGCTGCACTGGAAGGAGGATCACAATGAACGTAGGAGCAATCAGTCATCATGGTTATGATATGGTAAATACCCAACGCGGGCAGAAAGCCGCAGCAGGATTCGCGGAAGCGATAGGGCAGGCAGGACAGAAAAATCCTGTGGGGCAGACGGCTGCAGGCAGCAAAAAACCGGTGTTCCGCTGGTTATACTCTGCGGACGGCTCTACAGGGGAAGTGTATCAGGCGCAGGACTATACGCCGGAACATCCGGTATACAGAGTGAAGTCATGGGATGCGGCGGGAAATCTGACAGAGCAGGTGATCGATGTCTCGAAAGTGAATCCAAGAGACTGCAATACTTATGAGATGTATGCCTATGCCGCAGATTTAAAAGAGACCGGGAAAGGCAGCTTCGAGGAAACGGTGCTGCGTACCGCCACTGCTAAGGCGGCAGCGGGCGCGGAGCGGCAAACAGGGAACACATGGGATTTTGCAAAGAGCATAGACTGGACGGAGGCGGTGCGGGAACTGATGCGGTCGGCATATGCCAGCGGCGATTTTAAGGGATATATGGGGTGGCTGATGTTCCTTGGGTTTTTAAAGTGACCGCTGACACCTAGACTTAGCGTAAGGCGGCATGAAAATGGAATAACAAAAATGATATAGGAAAGGATGACTGAAAATGGGGATTGCGAATGTAAGCAGCGCATGGCTCGGTGTATGTCAGTATGCAAATAAGACGCAGAGAAACAGTACGGCGAAAGCAGGCAGTACCGGGTTTTTGAGTGCGGTTTCTGCAAAGCAGGCAGAGAGAACGGAAAGAACAAGTTTAGAGAATATGTGGAAACTTCGATTTCCGGGAGCGTACTACCATGTGATGGACGGTTCTAAGATTTCACAGGCAGCATGGAATAGAAACGACTTCCCTTTTGAGAAATTTTTCTCTGATAACGTGGACGAATCGATATTAGACTGGCAGCCTTCCGGTGCAGAACCATCTGATTTTGATTCAAAAGTGATTACAAGGCGAAGCTCCGTAGCAGGACAAAAAGCAATCATTGTGCATCCAGCGTTAGAAGAAAAAATGAAAAACAATCCGGAATTGGCAGAAAAGGTGATGCAGAACCTTGAAAACTGGATAGCGGAATATCCTGCAGAGCCGGGCTGCTCCTATCTTATTGAATTAGATGAAAACGGTGAGATTGCTAAGTTTTGTGTGACAGGGCCGCTAAGGATCACGCATTCAGTAACTGAAACCGGACGTGAAAAAGTGGATCAGTTACATGAGGAATATGAGAAGATTGCTGAAGAAAATGCTTTGAAACGTAAATTGCAGCAACAAATAATAGAAAAGGAATATTTTGAACACAAAGCGGCAGTGGAAACGGCTTTTCACGCTTATGAGAATGTGGTAGAAGCGGTGCGATAGAAAATATTTGAAGAAACGGAGGGCTATAAAAATGGGTATCAACGGCATATCTACAGGATATTATGAGGCAAGATATACAAATGTAAAAAATAAGGCAAATGCGGCGGGCGCAGGCTTTGCGGGGAGCATGGGCAAGACCGCGGCCTCGCAAGCGGCTTCGTTTGCGCTGCATATTTCCAACGAGGCTGGCGAGAAAGCAATAGGTTGCGCAACAGACCGAAATGGCTCTGTGACCGTTTATAAGCCGAAAGATTTCGACCTGTCACATCCGGTTTATCATGTGAAAGCGTGGGACACAGAGGGTAACGTGACGGCAGAACGTATGGTGGATGTCGCAGAGGTCGATCCGAACAGTGCAGATTATCTGGATATGTTCGCCTATTCCAGCCATTTGGCGGACAGCGGGAAATGCCCTGATGCGCAGGGTGCTTTCGTAGGCGCAAATGCAATTTACAATTCTGACAATGGGTATTCTTATTTTGATAAAACAGATTGGTTTGGCATGATCAGGGATATGATGCAGATGCAGTATGATGCCGGGAATCTGGCTGGCTATGTAAAATATAAGCAGTTTTTGGATTGCTTAGAGCAGTGATGAGAAAGGCTTGGACTTTATAAGAGAGCGAAAGCGCTGCCAGAGTGTGGCGGCGCAAGGCGGCTCTGACTGACAAAAGAATCAAAATAAATGAGGAGTTCAGAAAATGAGCATTGGAAATATAAGCGGCAGTTTAGCGGCATATCAGTACACAAACAAAGTGCAGAAAAACAGTGCGGCGGAAAAGACCGGCTATACGGATGTTAAGGAGCAGGAAAATCAACGCTTTTCAGAAGTAATGCGAAAAAAGGCAGGCGATGTTGATATTTATGAAAGAAAACAAGAAGATACATTCAAACCGTCCTGCTCAGAAACGGTCTTGCAGGCATATGACAAAACATTGAAAGAGACAGGGATAGATCCATTTCCAATGAACCGTATATCAACAGCGCTGGTTATCCATGTTGAACAAGGGAAAGAACAGCTAAGTTCTGATTTTTTGGGAAACACTGTTGAATCAGCAATAGCTATGGCAAAAAAAATCTTGGAAAGGATTTATAACCCTATATCTCCGCCGATGCATCCTGAGTTCGTGGCAGAGGAACGTAGGTTTTACGAAAGGTTTTTGGATAATTTGAATGCTTTATGAATGGATCAAATGATTGGTTTTGTAACCATATAGCGAAGGAGTTCAGAAAATGAGCATTGGAAATATAAGCGGCAGTTTAGCGGCATATCAGTATGCAAATAAGACACAGAGAAACAATACGGCGAAAACAGGCAGTACCGGGTTTTTAAGTGCGGTTTCTGCAAAGCAGGCAGAGAAAACAGAAAGCGCAGACTTAAAGGATATGCTGAAAGAGAAGTATCCAAATTCCTATTATAATGTGATGGATACCTCTAAGATCGACGGCGGCGCATGGGGACGCCAGGATTATCCGTGGGATGCGTATTTCAAGGAGCCTGCGGACGAATCGGTTTTAAGCTGGAAACCTTCAGGACCGGAGCCTGATATGCAGAGCCCGCAGGTACACGCCAAATTAAACTCTATGTTAGGAAAGGTGGCTATAGTGATACCGCCGGAACTGGAAGAAAAGATGAAAAATGATCCGAAGCTGGCCCAAAGTGTCATGGACAAAATAGATAATTTTATATTGGAGAATGAGCTTTCGGCGCCCGGTGTATTGAAAGGTTATGTAATGACGTTTGATGAAAATGGCAAGATGAATCATGCTTGTGTAGCAGGTGAGGGGCGCATTACGGTATCTTCATCAGAATTTGTTGAAGCCAGAAAGAAAAGGGAGGCAAAACAGGCGGAATATGAGCGGCTTGCCGAAGAAGCGGCTATGAAGCGCAGACTGCGGCAGCGAGAAGTGGAAAAGAATAGTGTCGGGGAAGTGGATGCTTCTGATGCGGATGAAAGACTGTTGGGGATAGGTTTCTTAAAGGGTTCAGGAAATATGCACTACGGAATGAGAGCCGAATATGCAGAGGATTATTCTGAGGATAATCCAATCATAGCGGTAAGGGTTCAGAAAGGAAAGGGGCACATCGTTTATATGAAAACAGACGATATGCTTTATTCCGGCGGAAACGGTACAGGATTGTCTTTTTATCTTAAATATGCTGAAGATTCAACAGAAGATGATCCTGCCGTTGTCGCGAAAGGTGTTGATGAAAACGGAAACAAATTTGAACAGACCATACATATCAATAAGATAAACCTAATGTGTGCGACATATGTGGAGATGCGGGCGTTGGAGGCATACACAGGCGTAGAAAAAAAGAATGGATTTTCTTCCCTTCCCTTATCTGACGGAAACATGGGATTGAATGACAGAAGGAACTTTATGGATATGTTTGAAAAAACAATCCGTGATCTGACGACATTAAATTCTCAAAAAGCGGCGTCATATTACAGATACAGTATGCAGGCATATTGGGACTTTATGAGCAGCAAGTAATGGGCATGAGCGGTTCTGAATGGCACAAAAATCAAAATAGATAAGGAGTGCAGAAAATGAATATTGGTAATGTAAACAGTGCGATGATGGCGGCATATCAGTATGCAAATAAGGCGCAGAAAAACAATACGGCGAAAACAGGCAGTACCGGGTTTTTAAGTGCGGTTTCTGCAAAGCAGGCAGAGAAAACAGAAGGAGCAAACTTAAAGGATATGTGGCAGGCGAGATTTCCGGGCGCATACTATCATACGATGGATGCCTCAAATATTCCGATGAGTATATGGTGCAGAAATGATTATCCGTTTGAGAAGTTTTTTCAAAATGATGTGGATGAATCAATTTTGAACTGGAAACCCAATGGAGCAGATCCTGCTATGGATTCATCTGGGGTTCAGTCAAGATTGCATTCAATCGTGGGGCAGAAATCAATCGTTGTACCACCAGAATTAGAGGAAAAAATGAAAAACAATCCGGCATTAGCACAACAAGTAATGGCAAAGGTGGAAAACTTTATTGCAGTTAATCAAGTACCCGGCAGGATCTGTTCTCATTTAATCATTTTAGATGCAAATGGAGAAATCGCACGATCTCGAGCTTCAAGTCATGGTGGTAACTTTACCGGTCCGTCAGAAGCAGAAATGCGGCAGTTTGAGGCGGAACAGGCGGCAAAACGGAAGCGGAGAGCCAAGTATATGCAGATACTGGAGGAAAGCGCTTTAGAGCGCAGTGAACAGGCACGGCTGCATCAAGAGTATTATCGAAATAAGTCGATAACTAAAGCGATAGAAAATATTTGAAGAAACGGAGGGTTATAAAAATGGGCATCAATGGAATATCAGCAGGCGCTATGCCTGTATATCGGTCTAAAGAAAGAAATAAATATATAGCACAAAATGAATTTATAAAGCGCATGGCAAAATCAACGGATAAGGCAGGAGAACAAATATCACCTTACAATGCCGGATTGCGGATGAACACTGGAAGTTCAGTGCAGGATGCCTATAGAATGTCGTTTGTGCAAGGGGCAAGCCATGTGAAAACTGCGTATGAAACATACCAGTCAGAGAACTATAAAATCATACCGGATAATGAGTCGGGCTGCTTTGATATTTATAACGGACAGGGAGAGAAGATAGGGGCATTTGATTATGCCGACATAAAAATCAGGCAGGATTCCGTCACAGGCAAGCAGTTTTTGATTTCCGAGCATGGGACGATGAGTTATGATGCAACCGTGTTGGACGGAGAATTAAAGGATGCTCTACAGAAAGTAATGGGAAAAGAGGAACTGGAAACGGAAACTTTGCAGGGATTTACCTTACATACCCACGCAGGAACAGGCATTCAATTTCTGATCAGGGATGGAGAGGAAGGACACGGCGGAAAGGTGCTTTTGCAGAGCGAAGCAGATGTGGCAAAGTATGAGGCGTTGGCACAGACCTATTTAAGCAAATACCCGAACCTCGTGCATGATGGGAATGCTGCCCGTATCTGGGCGGATTTGGAAAT
>CANRFZ010000016.1 GCA_947630025.1 uncultured Lachnospiraceae bacterium | reverse complement strand
AAGAAAAAAGTGTTGAAAACACCCTTAAAATCACCTAAAAACATAACGATTTCTGACACTAAAGTCCGTGAGGGTGGACGTACCGTGGGTTCTGGTCGTGTGGCTAGCATTATTGAGTAATTGAAAAAATGCAGTAAAATCAAGGCTTCCGAGTGTATGCTCGGAAGCCTTTTTGAATGGTGAGTGGTGGTGTAGGCTTCTCGTGCTTCTAAAATGCTTCTTAAAATTGGGGAATTGTGCATCCAAGGAATAAAAAAGTGCAAAATAGAAATAATAGTCTCTGTAATATGCTAGGGTAAAGTTTTTGTAGGAAAAAGAATAGATAAAAATTAGGAAAGCACCTTTTTCTGTGTTAGGATTTGATTGATGAGAAAAAATCCAAAGAAAGAGGTGCTTCCATGATCAACAGTATACAACAGTTTCAGACAGAAGGGGTAAAAAAGTTAGAAAAAGTTTTTTGCGGCTATGCAGAGGATCTGACAAAAGTGGCAGAGATGGTACAGGGCGTGACAGACAGTGTGGTTGCCCTGGGGCTGTCCATGATCGCAGAGGAGTGGGAGTTCTATGATTCCCTGCTCCATGACAGGAAAGAGCTGAGGCCGGGGTGGTATGTAGTCCGCAGGGACGAGGTATCGAAACTGACATCCCTGGGGGAAGTGACCTACAAAAAGACTTACTTCCACAATCCCCAGACAGGGGAAAGATGCTACCTGTTGGACAGGCTGATGGGTTTCGGATGCGGGGAACGGCTGACAGAGGATGCGGTTGCAAGGATATATGAGGAGGCGGCTGACAGCAGTTACAGGAAGGGCGGTATGAATGCCAGCATAAGCGGGATGCCGGTCAGTAAGGAAACAGTCATGGAAAAGCTGCACAGTCTGAGGTTTCCGAAAGCCGGGGAGCAGGAAGAAAAGAGGCGGGTAAAGACACTGTATATTGATGCAGACGAGGACCATGTGGCCCTGCAGTATCTGGAGGAAAAGGGGGATATCAAAGGCACCGCCAGGAATACTTTCATGCCCAAACTGGTTTATGTATATGAGGGCATCCGGGCAGAGGAGGACAGGCATGAGCTTCTGGGAGTGAGGTATTTTGGCGGCGGTTATGAAGGAGCGGCAGAAATCGGGGAGTTGTGGAAAGAGGCATATGACTATATATCCGGTACGTATGACGAAGATGTTCTGGAACGGATTTATGTGAATGGGGACGGGGCAGAATGGATAAAGACCGGAGCGGAAACACATACAAAAGCAAAGTTTGTCCTAGACCGGTACCATATGCATAAATATATCATAGCGGCTACATCCCACCTTGGGGATTCGGCCCAGGATGCCCGGAGTGGGATCTGGCGTGCCATAAATGGAAAGAGAAAATGGGAAGCAGAAAAGGTCTTTGACAGGATCATAGGAGTTACGGAAGCGGAAAGCAGGCAGAAAGCTGTAGAGGCATCAAAGAATTATATACTGGGACACTGGCCGGCGGTCATGAACGGAGTACGTAACCGTAAGGATAACATCCACTGCAGCGCAGAAGGACATATCAGCCACATCTATGCAGACCGGATGAGTTCCAGACCGCTTGGGTGGTCAAAGACAGGAGCGGACAGGATGGCCAGACTGCGGGTTTATAAAAGGAATGGCGGTGATATGCTGGAGCTGGTGAGATACCAGAAAAAGGAACTGCCGGCGGCAGCCGGGATGGAAGAGAGGATCTGTTCTGCAGACGAAGTGTTAAGAAGTGAACGCAGAAACCGGAAAGAGCTTGGGGCGGTGGCAGATCTGCCAATGTATACCATACCATATTCGCAGATCAAAAAGATCGCAGCGATAAAGAATCATATATGGGGCTTGTAGGAAGATAAAGATTCGGGTATAGTAAAGATGGTCAATAAGTCCGGCCAGATCAAGGGGCTTCCCTGTCTGCCTTATTCCTACAATAAACTTACGCTATCCTGTAATATTGCAGTTGACACAATCTGTTAATTGTCATATTATAATTATAAAAAGGTCTCCATTAACCTTATGGTTTTGAACCATAGAAGAGATGAACATTAAAGAAGGTCTCCATTAACCTTCGGTAACCAATCCGTAAAGAGATGAACATTAAAGAGTGGGAAGCGATGTCTTCCCACATTTTTTAATCTAAAATACAGAGGAGCAGTATTATGTTTACACTGGAGGGAAAGTTGATATTTGTCAATATCGACCAGAACTATCTTCAAAGACTGCATGAGGCATGTTCAGAAGTATATTATAGACCAAGTGGATACGAGAATAAGCCATACATAGGAAAACGGATTGGGAATTAGTTGTAGAAAAAGATGGGTATATGTTTGATTTTGGTTCATCAGTGGAAGAGGAAAGTTTTCAGATATACAGCATATTGAAATATATTAATGAAAATATAATGTATCCTTATCGTGCTTTTTTTCGTATTTACGGAGAAAAACAATACCAGGATAATGTAAAACAATTTAATGATAGGGTTGTTTTGGTACTAATAAATAATATAAATGATTATTTGACGGGAATAGGAATTGACATGGGACTTGATGAAAATATTGTTTGGAATGTAAATGGCGGACAAGTTAATATAGCTAGTGGAAATGCAACTATCAATGCAACGCAGAACAAAGGTGTAAATAATGCAGAATTGGAAAGCATAATTAAAAATATTATGGATAATGTATTTGAGTTAGATAAGGAAGATGCTGATACGATTATTGATTCGGTACAAATGATAAGAGAAGAAATTATGAAGCCGGAACCTAAACGAAACATTATTAGTAGTGGAATTAAACTTTTGGTATCTATGATTTCGATAGCTAATGGAATACCTGCTTTGGCAGAGAATATTCAAAAGTTTATTGACTATGTTCAACTTTAGTTATATGTAAGTATGTAAGATTGAGAAATTGACATTGGCAGGGTATGATTTTTTGTATAGCTGCCACTGGTAAAAATAAATATGAAATATAAGAAAAGACCTAAAAGGAAATATGCAACATACTGGAAAGAAACAGCAGGTTTTGATTGCCAAAAAGAACTGCAAATATATAAATTTTTATGTGGGAGGCGGATGAGGCACAAGTCAGAGGTTAAATATTGCTTTACAAGAAAAGAAGACTGGAAAAAATATGTATATAGTCAATATGCGGATCGAAGCGTTGAGCAACTGCAGAATTTTTTGTTTTATTTGGAACAGGCAAAGCGTGATGTCAAAGATGGAGAGAAGGTTACCGTTAATTATATGTTGCCAATCTCTGCGGCGTTGATAGCGGGATGCCTAGTTCCTGAGACTATAAAATGGATGAATCTATCAGAAGATATTGAGTCCGTTTTATTAGTGGTTGGTTTGGTAGTACTTATATTGTGGATTTTGGGAATGATATATAACGCAATAAAATCGGTTTTTGATAATAGCGATAAAAAATATTTTTATGATGACTATATGGAAATAATAGCAGAAATTATTCGAAAAAAGCGGATGTAGATTAAGCTTAACCGGATTTGCTATGGAATGCCAAGCTGCAGGTTGATTCTGATTATTATAAAAAATGATAGATGATTTTGTTATTCAAACAGAAGATGCAGAAGAAAAGGACTTTGTGTGTACCTATTATATATTACAAATTTGGTAAATACATAAGATGATGTCGGGGGCATTTTAGGATGGAGCAATATTAACAGGAAGGTGGTGTTTTTGTATGAAGCAGCCAAATTTTAAAAACATAGATGAACTAAAAGACTGGATTATGAATGTACATGAAAAAGATGTGATTGAAATGAAAAAAGCGCAAGAGCTCCCGAATGCTTTCTGGGAGTCCTACTCCGCTTTTTGCAATACATCCGGCGGGTGGATTCTGCTGGGCGTCATTGAAGGTGCTCCTGTCAATATAATTCAGGGGATTGAAAATATATCTAAAGCGCAGACGAGTTTGTGGGATATGTTATCAAATCCGAACAAGATAAACTATAGAAGTGTAACCAATGAGGATGTCCACATTGTCGATATTGATGGAGCAGAGATAATGATAGTATATGTAAAAGAAGCTCCTGATTCAATGAAGCCTGTTTATTTTAATGGAAAGCGAGAAAATACATTTATCAGAACAGGCGAAGGTGATCGAAGGGCTACAAAGCAAGAATTAGAGGCGTTTGAACGAAACGCTATGCCATGTCACGACAGTTTGCCAGTGGAAAATTTCACGATTGATGATTTGGATATGGATTCTGTGATTACTTATAAGGAAAAGGTAAACAAACGTTTTCCAAAGAAGAAATATATTGAAATGTCAAACAAAGATTTCTTGACGGAAATAGGTGCTTGTTATGTGGATCGTGTTTCGGGAGAAGTAAAACTCAGACGAGGAGCGTTATTGTTTTTGGGACGGGAACGAACAATAAAAGAGGTGTATCCGCACTATCATTTAGATTATTTTAACCGTAGGGGACATAATCCTCGTTGGATTGACCGCATATCGGATGATGAACCAAGCGATTATGAAATGAATATATTTAATTTCTATACTATCGTATATGAAAAGATGAAGATACTGCTAAAAGAGGCTTTTGAATTAGGTGAAGGGCAGCTTCGTATACCGTTGTCAGATTTTGATGAAGTTTTAAGAGAAGGTTTGATTAATTGCCTTGCACATGCAGACTATGTACAGGCATATCCCAGTATCAAGGTTGAGGTCTTTGATGGATGGTTTCACTTTCTGAATCCGGGAAAGATGTTGGTATCGCCGCAGCAATTTCGTACTGGAGGAGATTCCAGACCGCGTAATGAGATTATTATGAAAATGTTTCGATGGTTAGGCGCTTCAGAACGACAAGGTTATGGCGGACCGTTAATATATACTACAACGGCATCCAGTGGTGTGCATATGCCGGAAGTATATACGGATATTGAGAAAACAGATCTGAGAATATGGAATATAGATTTTGTGGATTCGTATCCAGAGTTAGAAGATGAGGCAAAAGACATCCTGCGAATCATTTTAAAAAGTGATGTACCAATAGCTGTTTCTAAGATAAGAGAAGAAATTGCCCTATCCGATTATAAAATTCGAAAGTGGCTTGCAATATTGGATGAAAAAAAGTTACTGCAGCGGATGGGAAGTGGACCAGCGACAAGGTATGCAATCAGAGAAACATCTGATGAGAAAATTACGCAGCTTCAAATTGCATTAGATAATCTCAAAACAAAGGAATAAATTTCTATCTTTTGATTATCTTTTGAAAATATTCAAAAAGTAAGAAAGAAACGGAGAAAAGCTTGATTTTAGGCGGTTTCTATCTTTTGATTATCTTTTGAAAATTTTGAAGTAAAAAGAGAATATGAGATTTAGTGCGAAGAAACAAATTAACCCCAGTGCTTCTTGAGTGAAAACACATAAACATAACGCTTTCCGACTCGAAAGCGTAGCAAGGAGGCAGAACAAATAATGGAAAGTATTTTTTTAATCATAGGACTGGTTTTGCTGCTGGCAGGCATCATTTTTGTTATCTGTTGGAGATATCTTGCCGGATATGCAGGAGAGACGACGGGAGTGATCATAGATATCACGAGTTCGGGCGCTTGGTACAACCAGCAGGCGGAAGAAGCTGCTGCGGTTTACCGGGGCGATCAGGAACCTCACGTTCAAATGAATGTGAATACCGGGCTTTATAACAACAATGGCAATATGTATGCGCCAATCTTTCAGTATGTTGTGAATGGGAGAACATATTCCAGAGCCAGCGGAGTGTCGTATAACAAAGGAATGGCGCAAAAAAAGCTGGGAAAAACAGTGCCGGTCTATTACAATGTGGATAAGCCTCAAAAGGCTTCTTTATCAAATGGGAAAGGGTATAAGCTGCTTGGGCTGGGTTTTTCCATAGGCGGTATACTGTTCTGTGTGATGGGGCTTGCGGTATTCATGGCCGGGCATAAGTATCTGTTTTAAGTATTTCATGTATGATGGTAATCCTGCACATTCATGAATGATTATATGAATAATTTTTGTGCTCCTCGCCCCTTGCATTCCCAGCCAAACTGTGCTATTCTGTCAAATGGAAAAAATAAATACTGCGCATAACGACACAGGTAGTGCTTGGCACGTAAATCTGATTACAGAGTATGTTTTACGGCGTCAGGCGGCTGCGTGTGTTTTTTTGCGTCCAAACAGGAGGAGGAAATTTATTATGCCGAGGAATCAATTTCAAAAAATGGTGTATGCGTTTATCACGGTCGTGATAACGGTACACGCATATGTGTTTTACAGTCTGTATGTGGTAAACGGAAGCACACTGATGGAAATAAATCAGACATCAGGCGTTATTGCGGCGCTTAACAAGCAGGGCGGCGTTTATATGTGCGGAACTTATCTGCCGATTTGGGCGTGTGTTTTGATTGAGTTCTGCCTTGCCTATCTGCTGGAAAATCTTGTCGGAAGTCCCGCCTCATTTCGACTGGCAAGCCGGGTATTTAACCCTGCCAAGAATCATCCTATGATATTTGAAACGGCGATCATATGCGCGACTGTCGGTATTATGTGTCCTGCGATGAGCTTTATTGCCGCGTTTCTCTATTATCCGTATTACATGGGGTTTCATGTTGTTACGCTGCTTGCAAATTGGCTGAAGCTGGTCTGCCTTAATTTTCCGTTTGCGTTTTTTACGCAGTTGTTTTTCATACAGCCTGTCGTGAGAGTTCTTTTCAAGGCGCTTTTCCGTAAAGAGCTCAAAAAGCGGGAACAACAGGAGATGGGCCTGCAGCCCGAAAACGAGCAGGATGTCATATTGGATATCTTCAAGCGTATGGATGAGATCCAAGAAGAAATAGCGCATGAACACCGCCGCAGGAAAGCGTTGGAAAAAGACGTTTACAAGCTCACCCCGCCCTCCGGCAGGGATTGATAAAGCGCGTCCAATAGTGTATAATCAAGACAGGCTTACACGCCATGTTTACGGATAAATTGTGCCGTCATTCACATGGGCCAGCCATAGCGCCGGTGGCGGAAGACTGCTGCCGTGGCGCGGGCCGGCGGTACACGGTACGAAAGAATATGCTGATAGGATGAAGATGAAAAAATTACTCGGTCTGCTGATCGTTTCTCTCTGTCTGAGCGGCTGCGCTTCGGCGGAGCACGAGGCGTCAGGCGAAGATAAAATCGTTGTCACCATGATGTATACCAGCGAGCTTCCCCATCTGGAGGAATTTGTGGAAACTACATATGACGATATCGATCTGCAGATTGAGTGGAACGTGGCGGGGACGATCGACGGCGAGACGGAACGCCGTCTGCGCAACGGCCACGGCAGCGATATCGTTGTCTCCACGCTGGCGGCGGGGGATGTGCTGAATTATCTGGCCGATCTGAGCGCCGACCAATACATTTCGTCGTATCAGTCGGGCATCATGCGCAAGACCGCATGGGATGGGAAGAATTATTTCATTCCGCTGCCGGCGCAGTACTACGGCTATATCTATAATGTCACGCTGGCCCGCGAGAACGGGCTGGCCGTCCCCACCACGCAGGATGAGCTGCTTGCCATGCTGGGAGAGGCCAAGGCCGGGCATATCGGCACGGACGAAAACGGTTCTGATTTTGTCGTGGACGGCGTACCGGCCAATACCGCGGCCTTTGTCATCGCGACGCAGATTCCGGACTTCTTCGGGCGTTCGGAAGGGATCATGTGGCTGGACGATCTCAAAAACGGCAAGGCTTCTTTTCAGGGCTCGCTGGAGGGCAGCCTTGATCTGCCGCTTGCCATGATCGAGGCGGGGTACATGGATCCGCTTCCCTTTTCCCCTGTGACCAATGCCGCCCCCGTCCTTGCGAAGATGAGCAGCGGGGAGATGCTGATGGCGTTTGACAATGTGGCGATGCTGGATCAGATTCGGCAGAACAGCAGCGATGAATTTGATATGCTTCCGGTGTTCAGCAGCGAGGGCAATCCTGCGTGGACGGTCTCCACGCCGACGGCTTTTCTGGGGATCAACCGGACGCTTACCGAGGAGGGAAACGAGGCCAAGCTGGACGCCTGCCGGAGAATACTGGGGCTCATCTCCACGCCGGAAGGTCAGGACACATTTATGATGGACAATGGGGCGGCCTATTCGTATCTGGTGGACTATACCCCTGCGTCGGACATCGTTCCCGCGGGCATCAGGGACTGTGTCGAGAACGGCTACAACTACAATATTTCGATGTCCAACGATTTCATGCGCTATTTCGGCGACCGCTGCAACGCCGTGCTCTGCGGGCAGAAAGATATAGCGTCCGCGTTTGCCGAGATAGACGGCTATATGCAGGGCGGCAGCCAGAGCGGTACGCTGATCGGCACGATCAGCCATGATATGATCGTGGAAAATTACAATGTGCGTCTGGAGGAGACGGAGATCGGAAATCTGGTTGCCGATGCGGTCAAGGAGATCGCCGAAGCGGATATGGCTGCGGTAAACGGGGGTTCCATCCGGGGCAGTCTCTACGAAGGCGACGTATACAATTACGATCTGGACTATGTCTGCCCTTATGAAAATCACATCGTCATCCTGTCGGTGGACGCGGACGTTATCAGAAAGATGCTGGCCAACGGCCTGTCTGCCATGAAGCGCAGCGATCAGGTGCCGGGCGGGAGATTCTTAAATGTTTCCGGCCTGAAATATTCTTTTCTTCCGCCCGAGGGCGACACGCCGGCGCAGCTGGTCGACGTGACGCTTCCGGACGGATCGCCGCTGGATGAAAATGCCGTATATACGCTGGCCGTGACGGATTACATGGCGGGCGTCAACGGCTATTATGACAACAACGGCGACGGTTTCACGATGCTCAATGTCTACGACAACGATACGCCGCAGGGC
This sequence comes from uncultured Lachnospiraceae bacterium, assembly GCA_947630025.1. GTDB lineage: Bacteria > Bacillota > Clostridia > Lachnospirales > Lachnospiraceae > UBA3282. The sequence continues at coordinate 65,182 of CANRFZ010000016.1, read as the reverse complement.
GCCGGCGTGGAGCTCGTCCGTGAGACGGCATATACTTTCAGTGATGCGCTGGAGGCGTATATCGTCCGGCACCATGATGAGGAGATCGCGTCACAGAAAGAAGGAAGGATCACGGCGGTGAATGCAGATGAGTGAGGGGCATGACAAAAAGATTTCACACAGACGGTTTCTTGCCGTGCTGATTCTGGCGGCCATACTGGTGTGTCTGCTGGTGTACTGGCTGATTTCCCAAGCGGCGGCGCTTACGTCCGATTTTACCAAAAATATGAACACCATCTATCTGCGGGAGATGACGAATCTGACGCAGGCCAATTTCAAAGCGGGGATTTCCCTGCGCTACAGCGGGCTGAAAGCCGTGGCGGAGAGCGTCAATGACGAGGATCTGGAAAGTCTGGCGGCGCTGGAGCGGTTTATCACCGACGCCGAGCGGAACAACGACTTTGAGTTTATGGCGTTTGTGGACGAGGAGGGCTTCTATTACAGCAGGGACGGCAGGCGGCCTGCCGCGTCCAAACTCAGCTTCTTGGCGGAGTTGTTGGGCGGCGGGGATGAGCTGATTTCCTACAATGAAACGTTTCTGGACAGCAATATGATCGTGCTCGGCACGCAGGTCGCGCCGATGAATTTTGAAGGAACGGATATCATCGCGGTGATCGCCGGGTTCACGGCGGACTCCATCGGGCAGAATCTGTTCTTGAGCAGCGCGGACGGACAGACCAACGCCAGTATCGTCACCGGGGACGGCAGTTTCATCGTCTACAACACCTTTTTCTCCGATTTCCCGCGGGGCAGCAACATCATCTCGAAGTTCCGGGAGTACGCAGCGTTCGACGAGGGTTTTTCCGTGGAGCAGATCGAGGAGGATTTCAGGAACGGCGACAGCGGCATGGTGATTTTTGAGGCAGCCGGCGCCCATATGTGTATGTACTATGCGCCTATCGAGGGCACGGCGTGGTATATGCTCATGGAAGTGCCTTATGAGGTCGTCGATGAGCTGACCGAGGAACTGAGCAGCCGCCTCAATGGGAACGCGATCACGATGATGGCCTGCGTGATGCTGCTGATTCTGTTTGTTTTCTGCATTTATCTCATGAATCTGCGCAGCCACTCGAAGCAGCTGGAGGACGCGCGGGAATCGGCGGAGCGGGCGCAGCGGGCCGCGGAGCAGGCGAGTCAGGCCAAGAGCGAATTTTTGAGCCGTATGAGCCATGAGATACGGACGCCGATGAACGGCATTATCGGCATGACGGAGATCGCCCGCAAGCACACGGACGATCCGGACAAGGTGAGCGACTGTCTGCGCAAGGTGTCGCTCTCGTCCAAGCATCTGATGGCGTTAATCAACGACGTGCTGGATATGTCCAAGATCGAGAGCGGCAAGATACAACTCAAGAACGAGCTTTTCAATCTGCGGTTTTTCTTGGAGAATCTTGAAAATATCTATGGGATTCAGGCACAGGAAAAGGAGATCGACTTCAAGGTTTCGCTGTACGGCAGGATCGACGAGTTTATCGGCGGCGATTCCCTGCGTCTCAACCAGATCCTCACCAATCTGCTCTCGAATGCGTTTAAGTTTACGCCCAAGGGCGGCAGAATCGTCCTCAGCGTCAGCGAGCTGAAGCATGAAGACGGCCATATCCTGCTGCGCTTTGCGGTCCGTGATACGGGCATGGGAATCAAGGAGGAAAATCTGGAAAAGATTTTCGAGGCGTTTGAGCAGGAAAATGCGGAAATCACCCACAAGTTCGGCGGAACGGGCTTAGGACTGTCGATTGTCCGCAGATTTTCCGAGCTGATGGGCGGCGGCGTCACGGTGCGGAGCGAGTATGGCAAAGGCTCGGAATTTGAAGTCGATCTGCCGTTCTCCGTGGCCGACAATGCCCGCATGATCGACTGGAAAACGGACAGAACCCCGGCGCAGAGGACGCCGGAGCCCAAGACTTACGACTTCGCGGGGAAACATATCCTGCTGGCGGAGGACAACGAGCTGAACCGGGAAATTGCCGTGGAACTGCTGGGAACAGGCACGGGCGCGGTGATAGACGAGGCGGAGGACGGCGAGAAGGCCGTGGCGCTTTTTGCAGGGAGCGAGGTCAACTACTACGATCTGATTCTGATGGATATCCAGATGCCTAAGATGGACGGCTTCGAGGCGACGCGCAGGATACGTGCCATGGAACGCCCCGACGCCGCGGCGGTTCCTATCTTTGCGATGACGGCCAACGCCTTTGCCGAGGACGAGGGCAGGAGCCTGCAGGCCGGCATGAACGCGCATCTCTCCAAGCCCCTTGAAATTTCCGCGGTGCTGGCGGCGATGAACGCGATCCTGCACCATGGGAAGCCCGGAGAGCAGGAGATGGCGAGCAGGATAGTAAAGGGAGAGTAGGCGTGCCTTATCTAAAAAAGGAATTGTAAATAAAGTGCGTAAGTTTTTGCTATCGGTAACTTACACACTTTATTTTGTAATCCCTATATGCTTATCCTGCATTTTATATACTATTCAGCGATTCTCTTAATTCTTACTTATCCTTACATAAATCTATGTATTCTTCAACTTCTCGCATAGCACTGTCCATTTCATCTATATTGTTTGAATTTTTCATAGCGAACATATATGTTTTTCCACTGCTATGGTATATTTTGGTATATAATTCTTTGATGATGTGCATACCTATCAAATTGATGCCATTTGTACCATATGACAACATAATGTCAAAATCTCCAAGCGGCACGTTATCTATCATCAAGCCGGTAATTGGATATTTATATCTGATATTTTTTGAATCAAATAACATCTTTCTATCATCAAGAGTTATATTTTTGTCTATCAAGTTTTCTAATTCATTTTCATTTTTACAGATTTCTTTATAATGATTGATTTTATTTACAAGCTGCTTTATATATTCCAAATCACCGCCCTTGCTCTCCACTCCGACACCAATTCCTAAAATGGAATCTTTATCATATAATATATTGCGTTGTATATTCTCCAAAGATTTTCCATATCTGTTTAAGCTATTGAAAGATATTAAACTATGAGAACAACCTGTATCAAATACCGCATCCGTTATGATCTGTGTGCCTCCAAAAACTTCAAATTGCATTGGAAACCTGAATGAGCCATAGTCTACTTCTCCTATGATAATGTCTTTAGTACTCATATTCACAATACTTTTCCCTTTCAAGTGAGTTATTATATACTAGGGTAGAATTTGGTTTTGATAATTCTATATAGGTATCTGAATAACTGTCCAATATCCCTTCTACTGTTGAACTGCCTGTCATATTTTTTATAATTTTAACATCCGTCAAAATGATATACATATCGAGTATATCTTTTAATTGCCGGGTAGTTACTCTTTTTCCTCTATATGATTGCAAATCGTTGATCGTTAATCGCTTCTCTGCTGCTTTCATATATCCTTGTCTCCTTTCATCGGAATCTAAAGATACATAAACTCTTTCCTATTCACTTATATTATATAGCAAAGCCTGTAAATTTACAAATTGTTATACGGATTTTTATTCGAAAAGGAATTTCAAAAAGTAACTTTCAAAAAAGGTATTGACATATATCGATAATCTACATATAATAAAGGCAAGGTATATAGATGATCTATATATCTTGCCCATTTTATTTTTTATTTAGAAAGATTTTATTTTATCAGTTTTTCTTAGTGAGTTTTTTAAGTAGATTTTATAAGTAAGTTTTATAAGCAGGTTTTATAAGTGAGTTTTATTTTTATAAGTTTTCTAAAAATAAGAAAGGAGGCTTTCGCGATGGCAATCGACAGATCACTGCTTTCGGGCAGTACGGCCATGCTGCTTCTGCGTCTGCTGGAGGAGCGGGATATGTACGGCTATGAGATGATCGAGACTTTGGAGCAGAAATCGCAGAACGTATTTACGCTGAAGGCGGGAACGCTGTACCCGCTGCTGCATTCTCTGGAGGAAAAAGGGCTGCTTACCTGTTACGAGCGGGAGGCGGACGGCAAAGTGCGCAAATATTACAGCATTACGAGAGAAGGCAGAAAAAACTTAAAAGCCCGCCGCGAGGAATGGCAGGAATACCAGCGGGCGGTCGTAAGCGTCCTGCAGACGGCATGGTAAGGAGCTGCCGCGGCGGTACGGACGGGCGGATGCGCATCCGCCGCGCGGAATGCTCCGGAAAGGAGAAGCGATGGAGGAATTTATCAGAAAACTGACGGAACAGATCCGCTGCGCCAAGGCCAGAGAGGGCGTCGCGCAGGAAATCGAGGCGCACATCATGGATCAGGCGGCGGCATATGAAAAGGACGGCGTAAGCCACGAGGAGGCGGTGGCTCGAGCGGTGCGCGAGATGGGCGATCCCGTGGAGATCGGCATCGAGCTGGACGCAGTGCACAGGCCCAAGCTGGACGCCGCGCTGCTGGGCATGACGTTTGTGGGCAGTATTTTGGGACTGCTCTTTTTTCGGGCGCTGGACAGCGGCTATCTTTTTCCGAGACAGTGCTTGTTTACCCTGCTGGGATTCGGGGTGGTCGTGGGCGTGTGCCTCATCGATTACACTTTTATCGGACGCTGGGGCAGCCTGCTCTATGGAGCGGTGACGGTGCTTTTGCTCGTGGGTGCGCTGGGGATTTTTCCGCAGCAGGCTAAATGGATTCAGGGCTACGGTCATGTGCCGGGTATGACATATGCGTCATATTTGTACGTTCCGCTTTTCGTGGGCGTGTTATATCGGTTTAAGGGAAAAGGAATGCGCGCGGTGGCGGCGAGTGTCGGCCTGCTGCTTGCCACGTCGTTCATTACATGGGGATTTTCCGGCAGAAGCATCGTGGCGGTCAATCTGTATCTGATCAATATCCTGCTCCTGCTGGCCGCGATCGGCAAAGGGTGGTTCAGCGTAAAGCGGGGGCGTGCCGCGGCAGTGGCGGCGGCAGCTTTTTTCCTGCCGCTTGTGTATGTGCTGGGCAGAGTCTTTCTGTCCGAGCCGGACTCCTATATGCTGATGCGTCTCAGGGCGTTCTGGGACCCGGCGGCTTATGCTTTGGATAGCGGGTATATTTATGAGCGGATTCAGGACGTGCTGCGGGGCGCGGAGCTGATCGGGGCCGATGCCGCGGCGCAGGCGGCGGGCGGACAGCCGATCTGGAGTTTTTATGCGGATCTGCAGCTCTTGTATATCGTGCAGTCTTACGGCCTGATCGCCGGACTTGCGGTGGTGGCGGCGTTATTGGCCTTTGCGCTTCGGGCGGGCCGGATCGTGAGGAGACAGACCAACGAGCTGGGCTATCTGCTCTCGCTGGGATGCCTGCTGGTGTTCGGCTTCAACTGCATAGAGGGAATCCTGATGAATTTCGGATGGTTTCCGGCGACGACGACGTTTCTGCCTTTCCTGACACACGGCGGCAGCGCCACGCTGGTCTATGCCGTGCTGATCGGGCTGTTGTTGAGCGTCCATCGCTATGAGGATGTGGCGGCGGCGCCGAAACCGTTCCGGCTGCCGTTTTACCGGCAGAAGATCCGGGCCGATTGAGAACGCGGCGTACTTTCGTGGACGCCGGAGGGAAAATGTGGTAAACTGAGTGCAGGCCATTTAGCGGTACAGGCTATCTGGCCTGCACTTTGCGTATAAACGGAACCGAAGTTCCGTCATCCGTTGGCGGGGAGGATACCACATGAAAACTTTGTTAAAGAACGGCACGGTTGTCAATGTATTTACGGACAGTCTGGAACGGGCGGACGTACTGCTGGAGGGCGGCAGGATTCTGGGCGTCGGCGATTATCAGGACGCTGACGCGGACACGGTGGAGGATGTCGCCGGCAAGTATATCTGCCCCGGCTTTATCGACGGACACATTCATATCGAAAGCACGATGATGACGCCCGCGGAATTTGCCAAGGCGGTGCTGCCCCACGGCACTACGGCGGTGGTGGCGGACCCTCACGAGATCGCCAATGTCTGCGGCATCGACGGCATCCGGTATATGCTGGAAGCCAGCGAAGGGCTTCCGCTGACGGTCTATGTGATGCTGCCCTCCTGTGTGCCGGCCACGCCCTTTGATGAGTCGGGCGCGGTGCTCACGGCGCAGGATCTGCGGCCTCTGTACGAAGCCGGGCGGGTGCTGGGACTGGCGGAAATGATGAACTATCCCGGCGTGCTGGCCGGAGACGCGGACGTTCTCATGAAGATTGCGGACGCCCACCGTGCCGGCAAAGTGGTGGACGGCCATGCGCCGCTCCTGACGGGCAGGGAGCTGGACGTCTATCTGTCCACCGGGATTCAGAGCGACCACGAGTGTTCTTCCTATGAGGAGGCTATAGAGCGAATCCGCAAAGGCCAATGGCTGATGATACGGCAGGGAACCGCCGCCAGAAATCTGGAAGGGCTGATCGGACTGTTTGACGAGCCGTGGAACCACAGATGCCTGCTGGTGACGGATGACAGGCACCCGGCGGATCTTTTGGGCGACGGCCATATCGACCATATCATCCGGCAGGCCGTCCGGCTGGGCAAGTCGCCGCTGACGGCGATCCGCATGGCCACGATTCAGGCGGCGGAGTGCTTCCATATGCACGGCGCAGGGGCGGTGGCGCCCGGCTTCCGGTCGGATCTCCTCGTGCTGGACGATCTGGACACGGTGGCGGTGCGGGACGTATACTGTGGCGGCGTGAAAGTGGTATGCGGCGGGCAGACGGCGCCGGTCGCCGCACCTGCGGTTTCCGAACAGAGGCGTCTGGCGGTGGCCGCCTCCTGCCATCTGGACAGGCTGCGGGCGGAGGATTTCCATATACAGGAAAAAGGAGAAAAGTGCCGGGTGATCAAGACCGTGCCGGGCCAGCTCCTCACCGACGAGTGGATCACGGAGATTGACTGGGCGAACCGTAACGGCGTGGATCTGGGGCGGGATATTCTCAAAATCGCCGTGATAGAGCGCCACCGCCGTACCGGGCATAAAGGGCTGGGCTTTATCTCCGGACTGGGGCTTGGCAGGGGCGCCATCGCCTCCACCGTATCCCACGATTCCCACAACCTGATCGTGGTCGGCGCCAACGACGAGGATATGGCGTGCGTGGCCAACCACGTAATCGCTATGGGCGGCGGTTACGCGGCGGCCTGTGACGGACAGATTCTGGCCGACCTGCCGCTGCCGGTGGCGGGGCTGATGTCGGAGCTGGACGCGGCGGAGATTGCGTCGCGCAACGAAAAACTCTTAGAGACGGTGGCATCTCTGGGCGTGCCTGCGGACACCGCGCCGCTGATGACGATGGCTTTCGTAAGTCTGGCGGTGATTCCCAGCCTGAAGCTGACCACCAAGGGACTGGTGGACGTGGTGCGCCAGCAGCCCGTGGAGTTGTATGTGTGAACCGGCGGCGGAAGCGCAGCGATCCGTGAGCTTTGCAATAGAGACAAAAGCGCGGCGGTTCGCAGGAGCGTAAAAAGTGATAGCCGCCGCTTTCCGTCAGATTGATAGCAAGGAATTGACGGCGTGCTTTGCGCGGAAAGGGAGAAGTAGAAGTATGAACACGGCGACAGAACTGAGAAATAAACTGCGGAGCATAGACCACCGGGGCTATCCCGCTTACAAAGAACTGCGCGGGCAGTACCAATTCGGCGACTACATCCTGTCCATAGACCATGTGCAGGGCGATCCGTTCGCGTCTCCGTCGCGCCTTTCGGTGCGGGTGGAGCGGGAAAAGGCGAAATTCCCGGCGGAATATTATGACACACCTGTCAAGCGCATTACGCTGCAGGATCACCTGACGCGCCTGTTCGCCGGACAGGTGGCGGGCGGCAGCTTTCAGGCCAAAGGTTCCGGCAAGAGCGGGCTTCTGGCGGTGTCGAGGTGCGGGCAGCAGGTGTTGGAGCGCACCGCCATGCGGATACAGGACGGCGGTCTGCTGCTGCGGTTCGAGGCGGGTTTCCCGGCCAACGGACGCTCGATCAACGCGGGGGAGCTGGAGAAGATGTTGTTCCATATCCTGCCGGAATGCGTGCACAGGAGTCTGTACTATGCCAATATCGACAGAGAGCGGCTGCGGAACGCGATAGAACTGTGCGAGGATCAGCAGGCGGTCAGGGACAGTCTGGAGCCGATGGGCCTGTGTGCCTTTATCGCCGACGGCTCCATTCTCCCCAGAGAGAGCGGCATTTCCGAAAAGCCGATGAAAAACGCGGTGCCCTTCCGGTCGCCGGAGAGCCTGCGGGTTGTCATGGAGACGCCGCACCGGGGCAGGATAGAAGGGATGGGGATTCCCAAGGGAATCACCCTTTTTGCAGGAGGCGGCTACCACGGCAAGACCACGATCCTGCAGGCGGTGCAGAACGGCGTATACAACCATATCGGCGGAGACGGCAGGGAACTGGTCATCACGGACGCCACCGCCTTTAAGCTGCGGGCGGAGGACGGACGCAGCATTACGGGCGTGGACATTTCCCCTTTTATCGCCAATCTGCCTAACCGCAAGGACACGACGCGCTTTTCCACCGAAGACGCCAGCGGCAGCACCTCGCAGGCGGCCAATCTGATGGAGGCGCTGGAGAGCGGCAGCAGGCTGCTCTTAATCGACGAGGACACGTCCGCCGCCAACTTTATGGTGCGGGACGACCTGATGGCGCAGGTCATCGCGCCGGGCGAGGAGCCGATCACGCCTTTTATCGACAGGGTGCGCGCCATGTACGAGGATCTGGGCGTTTCCTCCATGATCGTGGCAGGCAGCTCCGGCGCTTTCTTCCATGTGGCGGACACGGTGATTCAGATGAAAGAGTACGTTCCCGTGGACATCACGGAGCGGGCCAAGCAGACGGCGCGGCTATATGCAGAGGCCGGGGCCGGGCGGCAGTCCGGCGGGGCGGCAGGAACCCGGTCAGGCGCAGCGGAAACGCAATCGGGCGCGGCAGGAACTCCGTCAGGCGCAGCGGAAACCCAATCGGGTGAAGCAGAAATCCGATCAAGCGAAGCAGGAACCAGATCAGGCAGAGGCGGTTTCCCGGCCTACTGCAGAGACAGGCGTCCGCTGCCGGATATGGCGCTGCGCCGGGAAGAACGCATCAAGATCCGGGCCATGGGAACCGGTGAGATATCCCTGAACAAAGACGGCGTGGAGCTGCGTTATCTGGAGCAGCTCAAAGATGCCGAGCAGAGCACGGCGCTGGCGTATCTGCTGAAATACGCGCAGCTTAACTTGATGGATGGGCAGAAAAGCATCGCGCAGATCGGAGAGCTGCTGGAGAAGCAGCTGGACGCGCGCGGGCTGGAAAGCCTGTTTGAGAGGGGCGACGTCTCCGCGCAGCTCGCCAGACCGCGGAAGCAGGAGATTCTGGCGTGCATCAACCGATACCGCAGATTGAGGATGAATGAGAAATAGTGTGAAAAATAAGCTCGATAGCTTATTTTTCACACGGGAATTTGTGCCGGAGCGTCACAAATTCCCCTGATGGCAGACGCGAATTTGAGATTCGCGTCGCCCCGTCGCGTAAAACGCTCCGGAATGGGGATTAAAATAGCGATCCGAAAAAGCCAAAAATAATTGTCAACCAAAATAAAAATATGGTTGACAATTAACCTGCCGAACGTTATACTATCCATGACCGAAACAATTCATGATCAAAAGCATCATGACCAAAACAAAGGCGCGGCGCAGAGGCCCGCGCGAAAAAGGAATGGAGCGTGCGGCACATGAGACAACAGGCAGGTATAGCGGAGACACCGGCGAACATAATAGCAGCAGAGACGCCGGCGAACATAGCGGCAGCGGAGACAGCGGAAAAGATAGCAGCAGCGGAGACTGCAGAAAGAGCGGAGACCGGAGAGAGGGCGGCGGATGGCCGAAGCCTCCAAAGTCTCCGAAATAGCCGGAGCAAGACATATGACATGGTATCGATCAGCCTGTTTACCGTGTTGATCGCCATCTGCTCGTGGATTTCGATTCCCACGACGATTCCGTTTACCCTGCAGACTTTTGCGGTGTTTCTGACAGTGGCGGTGCTGGGCGGGCGGCGAGGCACGCTGGCCGTGGTTATCTACGTGCTGCTGGGCACGATAGGCGTTCCCGTCTTTTCGAATTTTACCGGCGGCATCGGCATCCTGCTGGGGAATACCGGCGGCTATATCGCGGGATTTATCCTTTCCGCGCTGGTGATGTGGCTGGCGGAGCGCCTGCTCGGAAGGAAAACATGGGTGCTGGCAGTTTCCATGGTGATGGGCCTGCTCGTATGCTACGCGGCGGGTACGGCTTGGTTTATGGCCGTCTACACGCACACTACCGGGGCGGTGGGCTTGGGAACCGTGCTGGGATGGTGCGTTCTGCCGTATCTTCTGCCCGATGCGGTCAAGATCGCGCTCGCGCTGGCACTGGGCGTCAGACTGCGCGCTTTACAACCAAAATAAGTCATTTCACAACATTTCCCAGAAAAAAGAATGAAAACAACCCGCAGAGTGGTGTATAGTGATAGTAAAGCTGCAGATGAAAATGGGTACAGGGCCGGAAACGCGCATCTGTGCCCGGCATCTGTCAAACGGAAATCTGCAAGGCAGAAATCCATGTGACAGAAGTCGGTCGCATGAATCTGTAAGGCAAGAAGAACGGAACACACTATGCGGACAATCGAAATCGTCGTGTGCGACGACGACAGAGCCGTGCAGGAAATCCTGCGGCGGAACATAACAAAATACTGCGCCGGTGCGGAACTGCCGGTGCGGGTTACGGTCTGCGGTTCGGGAGCAGAACTCCTGCAGGCGGCCCCGCCGGACATCCTGTTTCTGGACATCCAGATGCCCGGCATAAACGGCATGGAGACCGCCGAACGGCTCAGGCAGCAGGACTGCGGGACGGTGCTGATCTTTGTGACCGCGCTGCCGGAGTATGTGTACGACGCTTTCGACGTGGGCGCGTTTCACTATCTGGTCAAGCCCTTTTCGGACGAAAAACTGTACCGTGTGCTGGAGCGGGCGCTGCAGTGCGCTATCAGCCGCTTTTCTGACGGCGGCGGGCAGGAGGGCGTCCGACCGAAAGACGGCGCGGGCGGGCGGCAGACTTCCTTTGTGGTCAGGTGCGGCGGCGTTTCTACCCATGTGGCGTTTGACGACATTATCTATGCGGAAGTGTTTAACCGCAAGGTCATGCTGCACACGGTAGGCGGCGACATCGAGTATTACGGAAAACTGACAGATCTGTCACAAGTGGCAGGGCCGTCTTTTTACAGAACGCACCGCGGCTATCTGATCAATCTGAAATATGTGGAAAAGTACACCACAAGCACCGTCTGGCTGCAGCGTGGCACGGCGCTTGTGTCCAAAAAGAATTTTCCCGGCTTCGCGCGGCGGTATATGCAGTATCTTGCCGGGCAGCACGGCGAATAACGGCGGGTGGCAGATGGAACGCTATTACGACATCGTCTATCATTTTGATACAGTGCTGGGGATTCTGCTGCAGGCGCTCTGTCTGGCCGTCTGGGTGCGGCCCTTTGCGCCGCGCGGCAGAAAGGTATGGCCCGTGGCGGCGGTCTATGCGTCGCTCACGGTCTTTTTCTATTTCATACCATATTATATGTCGATGATGGGCACTACGGTGCTCTCGCTTCTCGTCGTGCTGCTGATGTGCTGCGCGGCGGACCGGGAATATATCGGCCAGAAGATCTGGCTGGCCATGGTGTTCGCCTGTTTCCGATGGCAGACGTCCAGCGTGTTTTCGTCGCTGAACACACTGGTTTACGGCGTCATGCACCGCCTTCTGTATGACCGGGAAACGATTGTGTGGTTCCGCTATTTTGTAATCAACTATTTCTTGCTGGCGGTATTGGAGTCGGCATTTCTCTATGGGGCGGTGAAGCTGATGCACCGCTGCTATGGCCGGAAACGCGAACAGGTCAACGGCGGCGAGTTCATCCTGTTAGTAATTCCCGCTCTAGTCGGACTGGCCGCCTATGGCCTGCTGCACTATTACAACGCCCTCTATCAAAAAAATACCGGGGGCGATATCACCGATCTGGGAGCGGCGCACGAGTGGATCAAAATCGGCTATCTGCTATTCCTGATGGCGGTCATCATGGCCATGGGCTATCTGTTCAGACAGTGGAAAAACGAAAAGGACGAGGAGCTGCGCCGTCGGATTCTGTTCCGGCAGATGGAAGATCTGGAAGAACATATTGCGGCGGCGGAGCAGCACTACCGCGATATGCAGAGCCTCCGACACGATATGGCCGGCCATCTGATGACGCTGGAGGAGCTCTATGCGGCGGGGCGGCATGAGGCGGCGCGGCAGTACGCGCAGACGCTTCGGGACAAGACGCGGGATACGCTGCCGTTACTTCAGAGCGGCAACCCCGTGACCGATGTGATTCTGTCGGAAAAGAAAAGGGAGATGGAGCAAAAGGGCATCGCCTTCGACTGCGCGTTTCACTATCCGGCGCGGCGGCAGGCAGCGCGGGAAATGAAGATGACTGAAGCAGTCAACACTTTTGACATCAGTGTCATTTTAAATAACGGGCTGAATAACGCCATGGAAGCGGCGGAGCAGATAGAAAATGCACACGTGTCACTGTCGTCGCGCCTGATCGGAAAGATGTTTCTGATGGAGATCGTCAATGACTGCGCGGGACAATGCAGGATCGATCCCGCCACCGGGCTGCCTCCCACCACCAAACAGGGCGAGGGCCACGGGTACGGCCTCCTGAATATCAGGAGAGTGGCGCACAAGTATCTGGGCGACATGGAGGCCGGAACGGAAGAACGCGGCGGCAGGACGTGTTTCGTCCTCCGGGTGATGCTGCAGATTTGAGCGCGTCCGTGCGTTTCACACATAAAAACAGGCCGTTCACGACATTTCCCTTTAGAAAAGCCGGGCCGACGCCGACATATGATACAGAACACGATACCACATAAGGCATGGATGCCTAGAAACGGAGGACGATATGAGAATAAGCGCAACAGACGGATTGGCGGTTTCCGCCCCGATGGTCGGCATGGATGCGGGCGCAGGCGGACAAGATCCCGCCGTACAAAGTCTGCAGAGACAGATCGAAGATCTGCAGAAACAGGTGAAAGAGTTATCATCCAATCAGAATATGACGCCGGAAATGAAAAGCAAAAAAAGGCAGGAGATGCAGAAACAGATCAGCGATCTGGAGACGCAGCTCAGGCAGCGCCAGATGGAAGTCAAGCGTGAGCGGATGGAGACAAAGCGCCAGAGCAGCGGCGATTCCTTTGACGATATGCTGGGCGGCGGCGTGAAGACTAAGGGCGGCAGCGCGCAGAGCGCCGGTCTGTCTGCAGGCAGCATGAAAGCGCTGCTATCCGCGGACAGTTCCATGAAACAGGCGCAGGTGAGCGGCAGCGTTTCCGATGAAATGGAGGGCCGCGCCCGCGTGCTGGAGGGCGAGATCAGGCAGGACAGCGCCATGGGATGCCAGCCGGGAGGCAAAAAAGAGGCGCTGGAGGAGCTCAAGGACAAGGCGGAGGCAGCCGCGCAGGATCAGATGCAGGCTATGACCGATGCGGTCAATGAAGCGGAAAAGGCGGCGGAGGCAGAACGCGAGGACAACAAGGACGACAGGACAGAGGACGAAACTGCGGCGGCAGATTCGCCGGAAACCGCAGACACATCCGGGCAGGCGCGGGAGCAGGATGCGCCGCAGGCGAATACCTTTGACGTAGAGCTGCCGGGCGTGCCGTTCAGCCGTGGCTACCAGCCGGTGGATGTGAAGTTGTGATGGCAAAAAGAGAGGGCTGCCGTTTTACGAATTTTCGTTCGTTTCATTGGCAGCCCTTATTACTCCGCTTCTATTTTAGTCGCTTTATCAACGATCTGTTTAAAAGTGATTCCTCTTTCATTTAACTCCTGAATAAATTCGGTGATCAAATTATAAATATCCGGATCAATAGTGCCGATGTGCATATATTTGATCTTACTCTTATCGAAATAGAAGAAATGGTCTGCTTCCACATAAGAATATCGATTGTCATGGCTTTTGCCATTGTCCATGATCTTATCGTCTTGGGCGATCGGAAAATTCCCCTCGATTGCCCGCAGCCGTTTTTTCCTTTCCTCCGTATCGGCAGATGTCAGTAAAAGCCCGATGAAGTCATAGCTATAGATACCATGAACTACACCGTTAGTATCATCTAATACAATAAATGGATGCATACCGACAACGCGCCCCTGATTGTGTGCATTATAGATTAGCAGGATATCTCCAATTTTACACATTTGTTTTCATAATCCTTTTCCGCTTTTGTTATTTTTACTTCCTTTTTTCCAGATATTACATCGTCGCCGACTTCATAAGGAACAGTCTCGTTGAGGACTTCATCGTAGGTCGGGCGGTTGTTGTCATAGGTCAACTTGCTCAGATCCGGTTTGTGATATTCGCTCATAACATACCCCTTTCCCGCTTCTTAGACAACTTATCGTGTATGGAGCAGTATGTCTTCCGTTTTGCCGGTTAAAAAATGTATACCATATTTGCGGATGGAAATCAAACGTTTCCTGTCATTTTATAGGTAGAAAAAAGCCGCAAAAATCGACGAGAATATGGGAACGGATAACTAAATATAGGAGAATAAACGCGGGTGATGCGCGGCGGTATACAAAATATTGTGTTGTGCACTTTGCATACCCGTGGCAGACGATTTAAATGTGCAATATTAGGCAATTTATGACAGCATAAACCATGTTCAAAATACCACCTTTTTTTTATAATGGAGGCAGAAACAGTAAAAAGCGTTACGGTGGGAGGGACAGGATGCAGTACGGTCATTTTGACAAGGAACACAGGGAATATGTGATCGACAGAGTGGATCTGCCGTGTTCTTGGACGAATTATCTGGGTGTGGAGGATATGGCTGCCGTCGTCAACCATACGGCGGGCGGCTATTTGTTTTATAAGACGCCGGAGTATCACCGGATCAGCCGTTTCCGGGGAAATGGGGTTCCGGCGGACCGCCCCGGTTTTTATGTGTATCTCAGGGACAACGATGCGGAAGATTACTGGTCTGTTTCTTGGCAGCCGGTCGGCAAATCGCTGGCGGAGGCTTCCTATCGGTGCCGGCACGGGATGTCTTATACGGTTTATGAGTGTGATTACTGCGGCATCCATGCGGAACAGACTTTGGTAATCCCACGGGGCGAGACGGTGCAGCTATGGGACGTTATGATCAAAAATACGGGAGACCGGCAGAGAAATCTGAGTGTTTTTTCCTATCTGGAATTTTCGTTTCACCACATCATGATCGACAATCAGAATTATCAGATGAGTCTGTACTGTGCGGGTTCTTCCTATGAGGACGGCATCATCGAAGAAGATTTGTTTTATGAGGAATACGGTTATCAGTATTTTGCCGCCAATTTTGAACCGGACGGTTTTGACTGTATGCGGGATGTCTTTCTGGGGCCGTACCGTACGGAGACGAACCCGGAAGCCGTGGAGAGAGGGCGCTGCCGTTCTTCCTATGAAAAAGGCGGCAATCACTGCGGAAGCCTGCAAAAGGATATTGTACTGCAGCCGGGGGAGGAAGTCCGGCTTGTCTTCATGCTGGGAGAGGGAAACCGCACAGAGGGGCGGCGGATACGGGAAAAATACAGCGACCTGCGGGCGGTAGAAGCGGTCTATGCGGATCTGCGCCGTTATTGGGAAGACAAGTTTTCCAAATTGCAGATTGAGACGCCGAATGAAGGAATGAACATGATGATCAACACATGGACGCTTTATCAGTCGGAGATTAACGTCATGTTTTCCCGGTTTGCCTCCTTTATCGAAGTGGGAGGCCGCGTCGGACTGGGGTATCGGGATACGGCGCAGGATGCTATGACAATACCGCATTCCAATCCCGAAAAATGCCGTGAGAGAATCGGGCAGCTGCTGCGCGGATTGACGACGGCAGGATATGGGCTGCATCTGTTCCAGCCGGAATGGTTTGAACCGGATCGAGGAGAAAAGCCGTTCCGATCTCCGACGGTCATACCGGAACCGGATAAAACGCAGATTGTACATGGGCTGAAAGATGCTTGTTCGGACGATGCGCTCTGGCTGGTGGCGGCCTGTGTGGAATATATCAGGGAGACGGGTGATGTCTCTTTTGCCTCTGCGCAGTTTGGCTATGCGGACACGATTCTTGCGGGCAGCGGGCAGACGGAATCGGTATACGGCCATCTGAAGCGGATTCTGGATTTCTCGGCAGAGCAGGTAGGACAGAGCGGAATCTGCAAAGGTCTTCGGGCAGATTGGAACGACTGTCTGAATCTGGGCGGCGGCGAGAGCGCCATGGTAAGTTTTCTGCATTACTGGGCTCTTACGCAGTTCGTGGCGCTGGCGTCTTATCTGGGTGAGGAGCAGGATGCCGCGCATTATACGCAGCTTGCCGAAAAGGTCAGAGAGGTCTGCAACACAAAGTTGTGGGACGACGGATGGTTTATCCGCGGTGTCACCGCCAAAGGGAAAAAGATCGGATGCCACGAGGACAGAGAGGGCAGGGTGCATCTGGAATCTAACGCATGGGCGATTCTGTCCGGCGCGGCGGACCCGGACAAAGCTGAGGCGGCGCTTTCGGCGATCGACCGGTATCTGTACACGGAATACGGCCTGTTATTGAACACACCTTCCTACACGGTTCCGGATGATGATATCGGGTTTGTCACGAGGGTGTATCCGGGGCTGAAAGAAAATGGGGCTATTTTTTCCCATCCGAATCCTTGGGCTTGGGCGGCAGCCTGCAAGTGCGGACGGGGCGATCTGGCCATGAAATTTTACAATGCGCTCTGCCCGTATTTCCAGAACGACAGGATCGAAATCCGGGAATCGGAGCCTTATTCGTACTGTCAGTTTGTCGCCGGCAAAGATCATACGGCGTTTGGGCGGGCAAGGCATCCATTTATGACGGGCTCCGGCGGCTGGTCCTATTTTGCGGCGACCAGATATATGCTGGGCATACAGCCCGATTTTGACCGGCTCACGGTAGACCCGTGTATCCCGCCGGAGTGGAAAAGCTATCGCGTATCGAGGGTATGGCGCGGCGCGCGGTATGAAATTGCGGTGCACAATCCGGACGGCGTGATGCGCGGTGTCCGGCGGGTCATCCTGGACGGGGAAACGGTGGAGCGTATCCCGTCTATGCCGTCGGGAAGCGTGCATACCGTGGAAGTCATCTTGGGATGAAGCAGCTATGGGAAAGACAACCTTTTGCTATCATGAAAAGAAGAAAAGAGGAGTGAAGCTATGATTCGGTTTGGAACGGGCGGCTGGCGTGCCGTCATCGGAGAAGAATTTACCAAGCAAAACATTCAGATTCTGTCAAAGGCGATCTGCGACAAGATGCGGCACGAGGGAGTGGCGCAAAAAGGCATCGTTCTGGGCTACGACAGGCGTTTCCTGTCCAAGGAAGCGATGAAGTGGGCGGCACAGGTTATCGCGAAAGAGGGGATTCCGGCAGCGTTAATCAACAAATCGGTGCCGACACCGCTTGTCATGTTCTATGTCATGAAGCATATGCTTCCCTATGGCATGATGATTACCGCCAGCCACAATCCGGCAATCTACAATGGGATCAAGGTGTTCACGGAGGGAGGCCGGGACGCGGATGAGGAACAGACCGCGCAGATGGAACAGTATATCCGGGCGCTCGACGGCCATGCGGTGGAAGATATGCCGTACGAGGAAGCGGTAGAGCAAGGGCTGATCCGGGAGATCTATCCGCTCAACGAATATCTGGACAGCATCATTGAATCCGTGGACATGGAGAAGATACGGGCCGGCGGGCTTCGGGTGGCGCTGGACCCTATGTACGGCGTGAGTGAAACTTCGCTGAAAACAATCCTGATGACCGCCAGATGCGAAGTGGAAACGATCCATGAACGCCATGACACGTTATTCGGCGGTAAACTTCCGGCGCCAACGGCAGATACGCTTCGCTCCCTGCAAAACTATGTGCTGGATCGGAAGTGTGATCTGGGCATCGCAACGGACGGCGATGCGGATCGGATCGGCGTAATCGATGATCGGGGAAATTTTCTGCATCCTAATGATATCCTTGTATTGTTGTATTATTATCTGTTAAAATATAAGGGATGGCGGGGGCCCGCCGTCAGAAATATCTGCACCACACATTTGCTGGATCGGGTGGCGGAAGATTTCGGGCAGACCTGTTATGAAGTGCCGGTTGGTTTCAAACACATCTCCTCCAAGATGAACGAGACGGATGCCATTATCGGCGGCGAGTCTTCCGGCGGCATGGCTGTGAAAGGCCACATCCGTGGCAAGGACGGCATCTATGCCTCCGCGCTTTTGGCGGAAATGCTGGCGGTCACGGGGATGAAACTGTCCGAGATCATGGACACGATCCGCAGGGAATATGGCGCTATGGCGCTGCAAGAACGGGATTATCGGTTTGACCAACGCAAAAAAGAGGCAATCAGCGATCTGCTGCTTGTCCAAAAACAACTGCCGCAGCTTCCTTATACCGTGGAGCGGGTTTCGTATCTGGATGGCGTCAAACTTTATCTGGCGGATGGCGGCTGGATTTCCGTACGGTTTTCCGGAACGGAACCGCTTCTGCGAATTTTCTGTGAGATGGCAAGCGCCGAGGATGCAGCCGCTTTGTGCGGTGTCTTTGAGGATTATCTGGAACTGCGGTAAGAAGGCGTTTTGCAGGAACCGTCAAAGGCCATAGGGAAGAAGGTTCTATGAAGAAATTTTTTCACAGGATGAAAGCGTGGAAAAACGCGAAGGGATCACTCAAATGGGGCATGGTCCGTATGCTCCTTTTTGGGTGGTTTTTTCCGCTGCTGCTCATGATTTTCGTGCTCCTTTTTTATGTGCGGGGCAATAGTAACAGGCAGGCGGAGAACACGATGAAAACCTCTGCGGAGAAGGCCGTGGAGATCTTAAAGATTCAGTTGGAGGACTGTGAAACCGCTTCCAAAAACGCTTCTTATATGAAAGTGATTTCCGAAAATTATGAAAAATGGAGGAAAGACGGCAGGGAAGATACATTTAACGAGGAGGTAACTTCCTTTTTGCGGCAGCAGTACAAATACAATGACAACTGCCGCACTGCGGTCTTTTTTTTGATCGAGAATCCGGACAAACTCTATTATACTTACAATAGTAGTAACAATGCCGCCTATCGGGATATCCTGTTTTTTGGAGATGAGGTCAGGGACAAGGCGCTTTTGTTGTCGCGGGATCTGGATACCGGAACGACGCTGCTCTCCTGCCAAGGCAGACTCTATCTGGTGCGGAATCTGGTGGATTCCAAATTTCGGCCCTACGGCGTGCTGACGCTGGAGCTGGACTCGGATTCCCTGCGGCAGAGTCTGGAGGGCATCTGGGGATATGCGGATGCCGCCCTCTACTGGAATGGCGGGCTTCTGCTCTCTGGCAGATACGGTGCGGAAACGCCGGAGGAGCTGCCGGACGGTGTTATGGAGCAGTTAAAGCGCGCGGGAGAAGTGTATGAGCGGCGCTCCGGCAGCCATTCTTTTCTGTACCGGCAGATTAAGATCTACGACGGCACGCTGGAATGTGCCGTGCGGCTGGACAATTCGGTGCTCTATGCGGAGATGGGCACCGTACACTATTTTTTTGTGATTCTGTTGATTTTTATGATCCCGCTGGTGGTGCTGGTATTTCTGTTCTTCCACCGCCAAGTCACCATTCCGGTCAACGAGATGATACAGGCTTCCGATGCGGTACAACAGGGGCATTACGGCACACAGATTGTCTGTATGGCGGATAGCGAGGAATTTTATCATATGCAGGATTCCTTCAATCATATGTCCCGCGAACTGAAAAATCAGTTTGACAAAATATACCGGGAGGAGATCGCGCTCAGGGACGCGAGAATCATGGCACTGCAGTCGCAGATCAACCCACATTTTCTGAACAATACGCTGGAGATCATCAACTGGGAGGCGAGAATGCAGGAGAATGACAAAGTCAGCGGGATGATAGAAGCGCTTTCCACCATGCTCGAGGCGACGATGAACCGCAAAGCGCAGGAATTGCATTCTCTGGCGGAGGAGTTAGATTATGTGGATGCTTATCTCTATATCATTTCGCAGCGCTTCGGAGAAAAGTTCCTGTGTACCAGGAAAATCGACGAAAGTCTCCTTGGGATCATGGTGCCCCGTCTGATCATCCAGCCAATCGTGGAAAACGCGGTGGAACACGGTATGGATACCGTGCGGCAGGGCCGAGTGGAGATCCGGTTGTACCGGAATGCGGACGGGTATCTGTGTATCGAGGTCGAGGATAACGGTCATCTGACGCCGAAAGAGCAGGCAAAGATTGCACGTCTCTTGTCTGAGGAAACGCCCGCTGAGGGAGAGAAGCGCGTCAGCCTCGGCATCCGCAACGTAGACCAGAGGCTGAAGATGATTTACGGCCCTTTCTGCGGTCTGTTTATCACAGGAAGCGAACAGAGCCATACGGTCAGCACGCTGCTCCTAAAACCGGAGGAAGGAACTGCGCAATAAAAGACAAGAAAAGCCAACACCGGCAATTACGTTTTTTCCGTTGAGAGGCTATGATGAGTATAGGGATGAACCTTTCATCAAAAAATCATACGGAGGAAAGCATATGAAAAAGAAAATTTTGTCACTGTTGTTGGCCGGCACTATGATCGTTTCTTTGACGGCCTGCGGCGGCGGTTCTTCGTCGGATACAGAAGCCGCAAATGAGAGCGCCCAAGAGAGCGTGACGGCAGAGGACGGCGCGGCAGATGCCGGAACGGATGCGGCAGTGCCTGTAGAACTGACCGTGACGACTACATTTGCGGGTGAGGACGGGAACGCGCAGAACTTTAAGGACGCGGTGGCCGCGTGGGAAGCCGAGACGGGCAACACCGTAGCGGATACCTCCGCCACATCGGACGAGACATTCAAAACAAGAGTGGTGACGGATTTTGAGACGGGGTCCGAGCCGGACGTACTCTTTTTCTTCAACGGAGCGGACGCCAATAGCTTCATTGAGGCAGGCAAGGTGGTCTCCATCGATGAAATCCGGGCGGAGTATCCGGAGTACGCAGCCAATATGAATGATGATCTGATCGCGGATTCGCTCGTGGACGGCAAAAAATATGCGGTGCCGGTAAACGGTTACTGGGAAGCGATGTTTGTCAATATGGAAGTGCTGGACGCGGCAGGGGTTGCGCTGCCCGGCGCGGATTATACCATGGATCAGTTCAAGGCGGACTGTGAGAAAATCAAAGCGGCGGGGTATGCGCCGATCGCGGCGGCCCTTGGCAATATTCCGCACTATTGGTGGGAGTTTGCCATTTTTAACAATCAGTCTCCGGCAGATCATCTGGAGATTCCCGCTTCCGCAAGTGATGCAAACGGGCAGGCATGGGTTGCCGGGATGAATGATATCAAGGAGCTCTATGAGTTAGGATATTTCCCGGAGAATACGTTGTCCGCTACGGATGATGAGACATTTGCGATGTTTACGGAGGGCAAGGCGGCATTTTTGATCGACGGTTCTTGGAAAGTCGGCGGTATCGTGAGCGCGTGTCAGTCAGATCCGGAAGATCCCGCTACGCTGGATACCGAGAAATTGTCGCATTTCGAGGTGACTTACGTTCCGAGCAAAGGAGGAGAAAGAAAAGCGACGGATTTGGTCGGCGGTCTTTCCATGGGATACTATATCACGAAAAAGGCTTGGGATGATCCGGACAAACGTGCGGCTGCAGTAAGTTTTGTGGAGTATATGACATCTGATGAGCTGGTGCCGGTGTTTGCCCAGCATACGGCTTCCGCTTTGAAGGCTGCTCCCGAAGTAGACGAATCCCAGTTCAACGAGCTTCAGGTCAAGGCGATGAATATGATGGCCGGCGTCACTTCCCTGACCGGCGCGGTTCAGGATCTTTTCCAAGGCGACTGCCGTGTACCGACTTTCGACGGTATGCCGGAGATCGTGACAGGCAAAGTCGACGCCGCGGATGCGGTGGCGGAAGGTCTGGATATTTACAACAATCAGTAAAAAACGGGGGAAACCCGGACGAAGATTTTACCCAGCCGGAAGCGTACAGTTTCCGGCTGGTTTTCCAAAGAAGTAAAAGGAGCGGAGGTTGCTTATGAGTTCCAATATATATCGAGATAAAAAGCCCGTAGTTGTATTCCTCATTCCTGCGTTTCTGTTTATGGTTGTTTATCTGTACTATCCGTTTTTCCGCAATATCATCAACAGCTTCCGGCAGATCAAACAACTCGGCAGTTCGGGGACCGGATGGAACAGTCCGTGGTATACAAATTATGTGGAAATGTTGTATGATGATATCGTATGGGTCTCTCTCAAAAATACGCTGATCATGATGGTTGTTACCATCGTGGGACAGGTGGGAATTGCGGTTGTATTGGCCCTTATGGTAGACAACATCGGGCGCGGTAAACAGTTTTACAAGACAGTTTTCTTTTTTCCGATCGTGATATCCGCGACAGCGCTCGGTCTGTTGTTTAACCTGATCTTTCTTTACGACAAAGGAATGATCAATCAGATTCTGGAGAGTCTGGGAAAGACGACGCTGACCGACTGGAAAGCGGAGGGGATCGCCTTAGTGACGATGATGCTGCCGGTCATGTGGCAGTATGTCGGCTTCTATTTTGTCATTCTGGTCACCGGGTTAAATAATATCCCGGATGAACTGTACGAAGCGGCCAGAATCGACGGCGCCGGCACTTGGCAGAAGGTCAGATATATTTCTGTTCCGCTGCTTCACAACGTAATCTGCACCTGCTGCGTGCTGGCAGTCACGGGCGCTCTTAAAGTTTTCGACCTGCCGTGGGTTATGTTCCCCAAGGGAATGCCGTTGAAAACCACGTTTTTGACGGGAACTTATATGTATTATCACACGACGCAGACAAAAAATGTGGATTATGGTTCGGCGCTGGCCGTGTTGATTGTGGTGCTCGGCATTGTGTTGTCAAAGGTCGTCAACTGGATCTTTAAAGAGAAAGACTATTAAGGAGAGACCGTATGAAAAAGAAAAAATTTTCCGCAGGTATGCTTTTGGTGTATCTGTTGTTAAGTGTCTGGGCGCTGACGACGATCTATCCGATTATCTGGGTCATTCAGAACTCTTTTAAGGCGAAAGACAAGATTCTGGCCGATTCCTTTGCCTTGCCGATAGGCGGACTGTTCTCTCTGGCCAATTACCGGAAAGCGTTCCAGAACATAGATATTTTGGGCGCTTATCGGAACAGTATTTTTATCTCTGTCATGGTGGCGCTCTGGGTGATCGTCTTTGCTGGAATGGCGGCGTATGCGCTTTCCCGCTACCGGTTCCGCGGGTCCAAACTGTTGTATTCCTTTGTGATCGCGGGGATGATGTTTCCGGTTTTTGCGACGATTATTCCGGTTTTTTCCATGGAGTTTAAGTGGGGGATCGCCAACACGGACAACTGGTGGCTGACGATGTTGTCGGTCATTCTGCCGCAGGTGGCGGGCAATCTGTCCTTTGCCATCGTCGTTTTGTCCGGTTATATCAAGAGCCTGCCGCTAGAGCTGGAGGAGGCGGCCTATATGGAGGGGTGCAGCGCGTTTCAGATTTACTTCAAGGTGGTGATGCCGCTGACAAAGCCTTCCTTTGCGACGGTGGCAATCTTTGCGTTTCTTTGGAGTTATAACGATCTGTTCACGCAGATGTTCTTTTTGAAACGCCCTGAGATGTTTGGTATCACTACGCTTTTGAACCAGCTCACTTCTCAGGAGGGAACCAACTATGGGCTTATGGCCGCTGCCGTGACGCTGGTGGCGGTGCCGGTGATTGTGGTATATATTTTCCTGCAGAAATACATTATTCGGGGAATGACGGCGGGAGCCATCAAGGGATAGCGCGGCTTTTTCGGCGCGGTTTCCGCTCAATGGGGGATGGTATGTACAAGGTTGTTATCATTGACGATGAACCGATCATCGCAGAGGGACTGTCTAAGTCTATGCCGTGGGAGGAGTGGAACTGCCGGATAGCGGGCTGCGCGTACGACGGAAAGGAAGGGCTTGCCCTGATCCGCCGGGAATGCCCGGATATTGTAATTTCCGACATCCATATGCCGCAGATGGATGGGCTCAAGATGATCGCGGCGTTGAAATCGGAGTTCCCGAATATGCAGATCGCGATCCTGACCGGCTATCGGGAGTTTGAGTACGCAAGGCAGGCGGTCGCTCTGGGCGTGACGAGATTTCTGCTGAAGCCTTCCAAGATGAGCGAACTCAGGGAGGCGGTCAATGCCATGACCGAACGCCTTGCGGAAGGCAGGGCGGGAGCGGCGGAGGATGCGAAAGAGGCATCGGAAGCGGGTGGAGAGGATGCGCTATACAATAATGCGGCCAGCTCTTTTCTTGTCAAAAAAGCGTTGGAATACATCAGGGAGAACTATCAGGAAAAGCTGCGGCTGGTGGACGTGGCGGATCAGATCTATGTCAGCCAGTGGCATTTGAGCAGGCTGCTGAATCGGCATATGGGGCAGAATTTTTCCGAGATTCTAAACGGCGTGCGCATGGAAAAGGCGAAAGAGCTGCTGAATGACCCGTCTCTGCGCATCTATGACATCGCGGAGATGGTGGGATTCCAAGATATGGCGCATTTTTCCAGAGTATTTCGAAAGCTGGAGGGGATATCCGCCAACGAATACCGCAATAAAATTTTGTGAGGAGACTGTTATGAGAATATATTGTACCAAGGATTATGATCATGCAAGCCGGGTGGCGGCCAATATCGTGTCCGCCCAGATCATTATGAAGCCTGACTGTGTGTTGGGGCTTGCCACGGGCGCAACGCCGATCGGAATGTACGAGCAGCTTGTGCGGTGGTACGAGAAAGGGGATTTGGATTTTTCGGCTGTCCGCAGCGTCAACTTAGACGAGTACAGGGGACTGCCGCCGGAGGATGTGCACAGTTACCGCCATTTTATGGATACGCATCTGTTTGACCGCGTGAATATTGACAAGAGAAATACCTATGTACCCGACGGCATGGAGGAAGATGCGGAGACGGCGTGCAGGCAATATAACAATGTGATCCGGACGCTGGGCGGTGTCGATCTTCAGGTACTTGGGCTTGGGCACAACGGGCATATCGGGTTCAATGAGCCGGGAGGCGCTTTTGAGAAGGAGACGCACTGTGTGACGCTCTCCGAGAGTACGATTCGTGCGAACGCCAGATTTTTTGATTCCGAAGCGGATGTTCCCAGACAGGCTTGTACGATGGGAATTAAGAATATCATGCAGGCAAAAAAAATCGTTGTGATTGTCTGCGGAGAGAGCAAGCGGGAGATTGTCAGACGCTCCTTTTGCGGGGAGATTACGCCGGAAGTTCCGGCCTCTGTGCTCCAGCTTCATAATGATGTGATTCTGGTCGGCGACGAGGCGGCTTTGCAGGATTGGGAGAGAGAATATGAGACAGATTAAAGGATGGGTGTGCACGCCGGATTTTTCTTTCCGTCCGGGAACGGTTGCGGTGGAAGGAGAAAGAATCGTCTCCGTGGCTTATTGTGAACCGGAAAAACTGTCTGCAGAAGAAACGCACAAATATCTTCTGCCCGGTCTGGTGGATATCCATTTCCACGGTTGTGCGGGATATGATTTTTGCGACGGGACGGCGGAAGCAGTCGAAGCCATCGCCGTATACGAGCGGACACATGGGATTACGACCTTTTGCCCGACGACTATGACGCTTCCCGCCGAGGATCTGCTTGGCATCTGCCGAACGGCGGCGCATTGTCGACCGAAAGGGATGGCCGGCATTTATCTGGAAGGGCCGTTTTTGTCCGGAGAAAAATGCGGGGCGCAGGCTCCGGCTTATCTGCGGCTGCCGGATGCGGAATTACTATTCGCCTTGCAGGAGGCGGCAGACGGAATGATAAGAATCGTAGCCGTCGCGCCGGAGCTGGAAGGGGCGCTTCCTTTAATAGAAAAAGAAAGTATGCGGTTTCGGTTTTCCGTGGCCCACACCTGTGCGGACTATGATACGGCAGAAAAAGCGTTCGCGGCGGGAGCAAAACAGGTGACGCATTTGTATAACGCGATGCCGCCATACTTACATCGGGAGCCGGGGGTGATCGGCGCAGCGGCGGATCATGACTGCGTCAGTGTGGAACTCATTTGTGACGGCATTCATGTGCATCCGAATGTCGTCCGCAATACGTTCCGGCTTTTCGGGGAGGAGCGTGTCATCCTGATCAGCGACAGTATGCGGGCCGCGGGAATGCCGGACGGCGTCTATACGCTGGGCGGACAGACGGTGCACGTCACAGGGAAGCTGGCAACATTGGAGAGCGGCACCATCGCCGGAAGCGCCACCAATCTCTGGGACGGTATGCGAACGGCAGTGTCCATGGGGATTCCGCTCCAAGCGGCGCTTAGGGCTGCCACCCTGAATCCGGCCAGAGCGATTGGCATGGAGCGGGAAGTGGGAACACTGGAAGCGGGTAAAAAGGCAGATATCTTGGTGACGGACAGAGAACTGAAACGGATGCAGGTGTTCTGAGTCCGTCAAAAACCAAAGTTGAAAAACACAACAAACCGCAAATTTTTGCGTTGCATGATGGCTTTCACAATGATAGAATAAAATTACGGATAGAGAGAATGTGCTGTCGGTTTCATGTAGGAGAAGAAAGCATGAACTTATACGGACAGCAAAAAGCCCCGGAATTTTCCGGAGAGGAGCAGCACGCCGCAGTGTCTGTGCCGAGTGAGATCGCACAGAATTTAAAAGTGGCTGATGAAAATGCTACATTTAAGTACGATGAGTCGGCGAGAAATATTGTGGCTCAGAAGTCGGTTCTGGCCTATATTTTAAAGAGTGCGCTTGACGAGTATGCGGCGTACACGGTGCAGGAGATCGCGGAGAAGTTTATCGAGGGCGAGCCGGAGTTAAGAAAGATCGCGGTTCATCAGGACCATCCGGACAGGCAGAGCGATTCCGGCATGATGAGCGGAGATGACAGGATAGAAGGGAAGCCTACTGCCGACAAGTCGCAGAGGGACGGCACAGTTTATTTTGACATCCGCTTCACAGCGGTTCTTCCGTCTGACGGCGGCCGGATCGAGATTTTGATCAACTGCGAGATTCAAAACCGGGACACGCCGGGTTATCCGCTCCCGAAGCGCGGCATTTATTATGCGGCTAGGATGATTTCCTCCCAGCGGGGTACGGTATTTAGAGATCAGGAGTATGGGAAGATTAAGAAATGTGTGAGCATCTGGCTATGTGAGGACACGTCAGATGCCCGCTCCGACACGATCAACAGATACTCTTTTACGGAGGAGTGCCTGAGAGGAGATTTCCGGGAGAAGAAAAAGAACTATGACCTGATGACGGTCGTGGTGCTGCGGCTGGGGCGCAGGGGAGAAGAAAGTGAAGATAATGCGATCCGGCTTTTGAGCAAGATGTTCTCCGCCAACCTCAACTACGAAGATAAGCTGGACGCGCTGCAGAACGAGTTCAAAATCAGTGTGAGCAGGGAAATGGACGAGGAGGTGCAGAGTATGTGCAACCTGAGTGAAGGCGTTTTAAATAAAGGAGAGATGAAAAAGGCCAAAGCAATAGCGTACCGGCTTCGGGAGAAAGGAATGCCGTGCGAGGAAATTGCGGAGGTGTCCGAGGTCGATTTAGATACAGTCCGCGAGTGGTTTGCGGAGCGGGAGGAGATGCTTGTAAGGTAACGGCGGCGCTTGTGCGGGAACAGAATAAAGCGGCTTGATAAAAGGTGCGCAGGGAACTGCGCGCCTTTTTAGCACAGTGGGAGAAAGGCGGATAGGAACAGGAATTTCAAGAATAGAAAAAAAGAAGCAAATGCAACATTTTGTTATAAAATGTTGCATTTGTTTCTTGCTTACACTACATATATCGGATGGCATCCGAAAAACTTTAGGGGTGTTTTCATTTTTTTTTAAAAAATTTTTTAAAGCACAATATTCTGGAACACTTCGTCCTTTTCATCCTGCTCGATGCAGAGATAGCGGACGGTGATCTGATAGGAAGAATGGTTGAAAATCTTCATCAGCATCACGGGCGGTACGCCCTGCCGCCATGCGTGGTAGCCAAACGTCTTGCGCAGCGAGTGGCAGCTTACGTGCTCCTCCAGTCCGGCGTAGGCCGCGGCAGCCCGCGTGATGCGGAACGCCTGATAACGGCTTAACGGCTGTCCCGTGTTCTTTCGGCTCTGAAACAGATAGTCGCCTCCGTGGGCCGGCTTTTTTTCTAATAGGAAAAGATCCAGCCGCTCACGGACGATGGCGTTGACCGCGATAATGTTGGTCTTGCCGGTCTTGTGCTCGCTGACGCGGATGTGCCCGCGTACCTCCTGCTTGTCAAAATCATAGACGTCCCTCCACCGCAGCGCCAGAATGTCCCCGATGCGGAGCGCCGTGTTCAGGCCGAGGGTGATCAGCAGCGCGTTGCGGTTGTTCGGGCAGACGTCTTCGTAGTAGGACTTAAATTTCATGAGATCCTGCCTGTTTTTAATCGGTTCGGTAGTGCTCATATAATCCCTCCTTTTCAAGTAAAGATTGTCCGGTAATGCAACATTTTATAACAAAATGTAACGCAGAGGACAAAGATATTTGATTTGTAGGGACACAGTAAAAAGCAGGGAGGCAAAGAAATGCTGCGGTTATCATTATCGACAGAGGAGTACTTACAGCTTGGCGAAGACATCAGGATCGTATTTTTAGGAGGAACGGGAAACCACCTCAGGATCATGGTAGACGCCCCCAAAGACGTTCACGTCGTCAGGAGCAAGCTGATCGAAAAGGACACAAAGGACCCGGCGGAGAAAGCAAAGCTGCCGATGTATTACGCGGAGCCGGGCACGACAGGCAGATACAAAAAAAGAAATATCATAACAGGCGGCGCGAGCCAAAGCGCCAGATAGTCAGTCACAGATAATAGCCGGGAGAATCCTAGGGCTTCCGGTTTATTATAAAAAACCAAAATCTTCCCGTAAAAGGATTTACGGGGCAACAACCACAAGGAGGTAATATTATGGTAGTACAACACAACATTACAGCGATGAACTCTAACAGA
This sequence comes from uncultured Lachnospiraceae bacterium, assembly GCA_947630025.1. Taxonomy (GTDB): domain Bacteria; phylum Bacillota; class Clostridia; order Lachnospirales; family Lachnospiraceae; genus UBA3282. The sequence continues at coordinate 36,185 of CANRFZ010000016.1, read as the reverse complement.
ATGCTTGGTCTGACGACCAGCGCGCAGGCAAAGTCCACCGAGAAGTTATCTTCCGGTTACAAGATCAACCGTGCAGCGGATGACGCAGCAGGGCTGGCGATCTCCGAGAAGATGAGAAGACAGATCAGAGGACTTACACAGGCATCCGCAAACGCTCAGGACGGTATCTCCTGCGTACAGACGGCAGAAGGTGCGCTGAATGAAGTACACGATATGTTACAGCGTATCAACGAGCTGGCAGTTAAGGGTGAGACCGCTACACTGACCTCCACGGATCGTTCCTACATCCAGATGGAAGTACAGCAGCTGATGAGCGAGATCGACCGCGTACAGAGCACGACCACATTCAACGAGCAGAACCTGTTGACAGGCGACTTCAAGGGCAAAGCTCTCCAGGTCGGCGCAGAGTCCGGACAGCACATCGAGATCTCTATCGCAAATATGTCCGTTGATGCGTTGTTCGCGAGAGTTGCGGATCACTACAAGGACAAAACGTATGGCGGCGGCACGGCGAAAGAATCCAACGTTGCAGATGCTGCGGATAAGGCAAAGGGCGTTTACCACACTTTCTATGAGAAGTTCAACAAGGATAAGGTTGAAACCTATGCTACCGAGCATGACTTTGCAAGCCTGAACGCGGTTGTTAAGTACGCACTGCTGGAAGTATCCAAACAGCGTAATGACCTCGGTGCGGTTCAGAACAGACTGGATCACACGATCAAGAACCTTGATAACATCGTAGAGAACACCACATCTGCAGAGGCACAGATTCGTGATACGGACATCGCAACAGAGATGGTTAAGTATGCGAACAACAACATTCTGCAGCAGGCAGGCACCTCGATGTTGTCTCAGGCGAACCAGACCAACCAGTTGGCACTGTCCTTACTTGGCTAATGAATGGGCTGGGATTGAGAAAAATCGCAGAGTAAACTACCAGAAGGGCCACCCGGTTTCGGGTGGCCCTTTTTTGGTGGGTTTTCTATTTCCTGCCGCGAAGTCCCGCTTGCGGCGGCGTCCGTTCCATGCTACGATGAAGATATTATGAAGAAGATTTCGGTAAGCGGTGCGGTGCTTAAGAATATTGCCTATCTGACGATGCTGATCGACCATTTCTTTGTGGTGGTATTTTGGGAGCTGATCGTCAGACAGGAGGCGGCGGGAAACGCGACCTCTGTCATGCGGCAGATCTATCAGGACGGCAGGGCGGTAGGCCGGATATCGTTCGTCCTGTTTGCGTTTCTGGCGGCGGAGAGCTTCCGCCACACCCGGAGCAGGCGGAACTATCTGCTGCGTCTGGGCCTGTTTGCGTTTGTCTCGGAGATTCCGTTTGATCTCGCCTTTTCCGGGAAAATAATTGACTGGGAGAGTCAAAATATCTATCTGACGCTCTTTCTGGGCGTGCTGCTGCTCGTTATGTGGGAGCGGGCGGGGCGTATCAGTGTGCGGCTCGGTGCGGTCGTGCTCTGCTGCGGCGCGGCGTGGCTCCTGCGCAGCGATTATCAGTTTATGGGCGTGCTGCTGATCCTGACACTGTACCTGACGCGGCACAGGGAGATAACGGCCAGAGTACTGGCGGCGGGCTGCGTGCTGCTGCTGGGAACGTGGGGCGTCAACTGTTTGAACTACGGCGGCAGTTATACCGCTGCGTTTCTGCTGCAGTTTTCCACCGGGGAACTGTACGGACTGTTTGCATTTCTCCCGATTGCGTTGTATGATGGGAGTAAAGGCAGGCAGCTGCCCCGGGCGGTCTGCTACGGCTTCTATCCGGTGCACCTTCTCGTCCTGTACGGGATCGCGCGCCTGATCTGACCGGGGTTATGAAACGGAAGCAAAAAAGCGATGAAAAGATATTTCAGACAGGTGTGCGCCGGAGTGTACGCGGATTTAAGGAAATGCCGCGTGGCGCTGGCGGTATTGATTCTGTATACGGCGGCGGTGAATCTGCTTTTTCATGCGTTTTGCCCGATGGTGATCGTGTGCGGGCTGCCTTGTCCGGGCTGCGGCCTGTCCAGAGCGGCGTTGTGCGTGCTGACCGGCAGATGGCGGCAGGCGTGGCAGCTCAACCCGATGATCTTTCCGATCGCTGCGGCGGCGTGCTATTTTGCGTGGAACCGCTATATACGCAGGCGCAGGGCCGCGGGGATGACGGCGGTCATAGCGGCGCTGGCGGTGATGCTGCTGGCCGTCTATGCCGTGCGGATGTATCTGTATTTCCCGAACAGGATTCCCTACGTCTATACGGCGGACAATATGCTTGCCAGAGTGCTGGCCCTGCGCAGCCGTTTTAGTGGATAGCGCGGAGCGAGGGAAAGGGCTTGCAGAGTGCCGGTTCTGCGCAGCCGCTTTACAGAGTAGTGCGGAGTACAGAAAATGATTTCATAGATAGCCACAAGGAGGTACATGATGGACGAGAGTCAGATGACACAAGGACAACAGACAGAGGATAACATGACGGCGCAGCAACCCGCGGACGGCACATTCGGCGAGGGCGCGCAGGCGGGCGGTGCGCAGGCGACAGACGGTGCGCAGGCGACAGACGGTGCGCAGCAGGGCAATTACTATTCTTACGCAGATTATCCGGGGAACACCGATACAACCAGTAATGCCGGAAACACCGATGCTTTCAGCAATACCGGAAGTACTTACAGTAATGCAGGAAACACCGACGCCTATAACAATACCGGAAGTACTTACAGTAATGCAGGAAACACCGATGCTTTCAACAATACCGGAAATACTTACGGTAACGTCGGAAACTCTGATACCTACAACGATCCAAACAACACATATTCCAATCAGGGTTATCATAACGAAAATTACAATAACACAAGTTATAATAACGCGGGCTATAATAACGCTGGTTACAATAACACAGGCTACAATAACTACCAAAATCCCTACAACCCCTACCAGAACCAGCCCCAGCAGCCGTCGGGCGTTGAAATGGAAGTTCCGGTCACCGTGGGAGAGTGGTTGTTGTCACTGCTGATTATGATGGTGCCCTGCCTGAATATTGTGATGTTGTTCGTCTGGGCTTTTGGCAGCACGGAGAAGCGGAGCAAGTCAAACTTTTTTAAGGCGTATCTTGTTTTCTTTGCTATCGCCTTTGCCTTGGTTTTTGTCATGTTCTTTATCATGGTAATCATAGGCGTGGGCGCGATGGCTAGAGGGTAGTGAGGCCGATCAATGACGATGAAAAGGCAGTGGGGCTGATCACTGACGATGAAAGGGCGGTGAAGCCGTCACTGACGATTAGAGAGCGGCGGGGCCGTCACTGACGGTTAGAGAGCGGCGGGGCCGATCCATCGTCCGGAGGCGCCGCAGGGCAGGATCAGGCCGTTTGCGCTGACCGGAAGCCCGATTTCGTCGGCCTCCACGCGCCCGCCGAAGGACGGCGTGAGAGCGGTCTGCATCATATAGGAGAGGACGGCGGGCTGCAGCCCCGTCGTATAGGAATTGAGCAGGACAAAGAGAGCGTCTTTTGCCAGAATCTGTGTCGTGAGACAGAGGAACGGAAAGATGCTTTCTTCTATTTTCCAGACTTCCCCCTTGGGGCCTCTGCCGTAGGAAGGCGGGTCCATGATGATCGCGTCGTATGTGCTGCCGCGGCGGATCTCCCGCTCCACGAACTTAACGCAGTCGTCCACCAGCCAGCGGATCGGCGCGCCGCTCAGCCCCGAAGCCGCCGCGTTCTCCTTGGCCCAGCCGACCATGCCCTTGGAGGCGTCCACGTGGGTGACGTGCGCTCCGGCTTTGGCGGCGGCCACGGTCGCGCCGCCCGTATAGGCAAAGAGGTTCAGCACCTTGACCGGGCGGGAGGACGTGGAGACGGCCTTCCTTATTATAGAAGAAAACCAGTCCCAGTTGACCGCCTGCTCCGGAAAAAGGCCGGTGTGCTTGAAGCCGAACGGTTTCAGGCGAAACGTCAGCCCGTCGTAGTCTACCGTCCACTCCTGCGGCAGATCAATAAATTCCCATTCGCCGCCGCCTTTGGCGCTGCGGTGGTAGTGGGCGTTCTTCTGTTTCCAGCGCCGGTCGCTCCGGGGCGTGTTCCAGATCACTTGGGGATCGGGCCGCACCAGAATATAGCTGCCCCAGCGTTCCAGCTTCTCGCCGCCGGAGGTGTCGATCACTTCGTAGTCTTTCCAGTTGTCTGCCAGCCACATATGGTAGTTCTTCCTTTCCTGCCCTGTTTTGGTTTTTCTGCTTGCGTTTCTTTGCTTTTCGCAGTTTCTGTTTTTCGTATTCGCTGTCTTTGCCGGTGTCAATATAACGATATCATATTTTGCGCGGGAAATCCATAGGCAGCGGCGCGGGCGCGCCCAGTTCATCCCGCGCCATTCGCGTGAGCTCCCAGTTCATCCCGCGCCATTCGCAAAGCCGCGCTATCGCGCTTTCCGGCGCTGCGCGCCTTCCTTTGCTCATATACGGGCGCTCCCTCAGCCGCCAATCCCGCGGTAAAATTCGTGCAAGCACGATTTTCCCACGGTCTTGCCGGCTGGATGAACTGTTTTTTAAAAAAGTGCTTGCATAATGGGAAAACATCATGTATAATAGCCTTTGCTGTGGCATGATAGCTATGAAACGTGAGGTTGCTGCCCAGTGTGGCAGGTTTTTCCGTGGAGCGAATGTCAAGTTAGGAAACTGACGACAAGTCACTGTACAAGCAAGATCGTCCGGCAGGGCCGGAAACAACGTGGTTGGTGTTTGAAAAGATAGGACACACACGGGAGAGTGTACAGTCACCGCTTGTCGTACTTAGCAAGAAAAGTGCGAAAAGGAGGCGACTTTTTTTATGGCAAGTCAAGTAATGAGAATTACACTTAAAGCCTATGATCATCAGTTGGTTGATGCATCTGCAAAGAAAATCATCGAAACAGTCAAGAAGAACGGTTCCCAGGTGAGCGGGCCCGTACCGCTGCCCACGAAGAAAGAGGTAGTTACGATCCTCAGGGCGGTGCACAAGGACAAGGACTCCAGAGAGCAGTTCGAGCAGAGGACACACAAGAGGCTCATCGACATCATCGCGCCGACGCCCAAGACGGTGGACGCCCTGCAGAGACTTGAGATGCCTGCGGGCGTATACATCGACATTAAGATGAAAAGCAAATAACAACCCCTACTAGGATGATCTGCGCAGGCAGATCCGCTGTAGAATCACAGGAGGTAAGAAATGAAGAAAGCAATTTTGGCAACAAAGGTAGGAATGACACAGATTTTCAACGAAGACGGAACACTGACTCCCGTCACCGTACTGCAGGCAGGCCCCTGCGCGGTAACGCAGATCAAGACCGTGGAGAACGACGGCTATAGCGCCGTACAGGTCGGTTTCGTAGACAAGAAAGAGAAGATCGTCAACAAGGATAAGGGCGGCAAAAAGGAAGTGATCCACAGACACGGCGTAAATAAGGCGCTGAAGGGCCACTTCGACAAGGCCGGCGTTTCCTGCAAGAGATATGTCCGGGAGCTGAAGCTGGACAACGCGGAGGAGTACACGCTTGGCAGCGAGATCAAGGCGGATGTCTTCGAGGCTGGCGACAGGGTGGACGCGACTGCAATCTCCAAAGGTAAAGGATTTCAGGGCGCCATCAAGAGACACGGACAGCACAGAGGCCCCATGGCCCACGGTTCTAAGTTCCACCGCCATCAGGGTTCCAACGGCGCCTGCTCCTCGCCGAGCAAGGTGTTCAAGGGCAAAGGTATGCCGGGACATATGGGCTGCGTAAGGGTAACGGTCCAGAACCTCACGATCGTGAGAGTGGATGCGGACAAGAACCTGATCCTCGTCAAAGGCGCGGTGCCCGGCCCGAGAAAAGCCTTAGTAACTATCAAAGAGACAACTAAGGTGAATGCGAAATAGTGACGCAGGTCACAGATGAAAGGAGGAACATACAGATGGCAAACGTATCTGTTTACAATATGGAAGGCAAAGAAGTCGGCAAGATCGAGCTGAACGATGCGGTATTCGGTGCTAAGATCAACGAGCATCTGGTACACCTGGCAGTCGTGCAGAATCTTGCGAACAAGCGTCAGGGTACGCAGAAGGCAAAGACGCGCTCGGAGGTATCCGGCGGCGGCAGGAAGCCTTGGAGACAGAAGGAAACCGGCCACGCAAGGCAGGGCTCCATCCGGGCGCCTCAGTGGAAAGGCGGCGGCGTCGTATTTGCGCCCACGCCCAGAGACTACTCTTTCAAGATGAACAAGAAAGAGAAACAGGCGGCATTGAAATCCGTCCTGACCAGCAGGGTGCAGGAGAATAAGCTGATCGTTCTGGACGAACTGAAGCTGGATGAGATCAAGACCAAGAGATTTAAAGAGATCATGGACAATCTCAAAGTGACAAAGGCGATGGTAGTAATCGGGGAGCGGGACGAGAACGTGATGCGCTCCGCCAGAAATCTCCCCACAATATACGCGGCAGTGGCCAAGGACATCAACGTGTATGACGTCCTCAAGGGCGACACACTGGTACTCACCAAGGACGCCGTAGCAAAGATCGAGGAGGTGTATGCGTAATGGCAGCGATCCAGTATTATGATGTGATCCTCAAACCGGTTATCACAGAAAAGAGCATGGCCGGCATGAGCGAAAAGAAATATACGTTTCTGGTTCATCCGGAAGCCAACAAGACGATGATCAAAGAAGCCGTTGAGAAGATGTTTGAAGGCACCAAGGTGGCGAAGGTCAACACGATGAACATGGACGGCAAGACCAAGAGACGCGGCAATATCTACGGCAAGACCGCCAAGACCAAAAAGGCGATCGTGCAGTTGACGGCAGATAGCAAGGATATCGAGATCTTTGCGGGACTCTAAGAGGCGCCGCAGAGGATTCCCCGGACGAGGGAATGACAGTCATATTGAAGAAAAGGAGATAAGATCATGGGAATTAAGACTTACAACCCATATACACCTTCCAGACGTAACATGAGCGGTTCTGATTTTTCCGAGATTACAAAGAAGACACCTGAGAAGTCTCTCTGCACATCTCTGAAGAAAAACTCCGGCCGCAACAATCAGGGCAAGATCACGGTAAGGCACCGTGGCGGCGGCAACAGAAGGTTATACAGAAACATTGATTTCAAGAGAAACAAGGACGGCATCGCGGCCAAAGTCATCGGTATCGAGTACGATCCCAACAGGACGGCCAACATCGCGCTGATCTGTTATGAGGACGGCCAGAAGTCGTATATTCTGGCGCCCGAAGGACTGACGGACGGCATGAAGGTCATGAACGGCCCCGGCGCCGAGGTAAGGGTGGGCAACTGCCTTCCGTTATCCGAGATTCCGGTCGGTACGCTGATCCACAATATCGAGCTGCAGCCCGGCAAGGGCGGCCAGATGGTCCGCGCCGCAGGCAACAGCGCGCAGCTTATGGCCAAGGAAGGCAAGTACGCAACGCTGCGTCTTCCGTCCGGCGAGATGAGAATGGTGCCGATCGCGTGCCGCGCATCCATCGGTACGATCGGCAACGGCGACCACAACCTGATTAAGATTGGTAAGGCGGGCCGCAAACGCCATATGGGTATCCGTCCTACAGTCCGCGGTTCCGTTATGAACCCGAATGACCATCCGCACGGCGGCGGCGAAGGCAGGGCCCCGATCGGACGTCCCGGCCCGTGCACACCGTGGGGCAAACCCGCGCTCGGCTTGAAGACGCGCAAGCAGAAGAAGGCGTCCAACAAGCTGATTGTAAGAAGACGAGACGGCAGAGCTATTAAATAGGAGGAGAGAACATGGCTAGATCACTGAAAAAAGGACCATTCGCAGATGCGAGTTTACTGAAAAAAGTAGATGCTATGAATGCGTCGGGACAGAAGCAGGTCATCAAGACCTGGTCCCGCCGGTCTACGATCTTTCCCTCTTTCGTAGGACATACATTCGCAGTTCACGACGGAAGAAAGCACGTACCGGTATATGTTACGGAAGACATGGTTGGACACAAACTCGGCGAGTTCGTCGCAACCAGAACCTACAGAGGACATGGCAAAGACGAAAGAAAGTCCAAAGTTCGTTAATTTGAAAGGAGGTCGTTAATCTATGGCTAAAGGACATAGAACCCAGATAAAGAGAGAGAGAAACGCGAATAGAGATGCAAGACCGTCCGCCAAGCTGTCTTACGCAAGAGTGTCCGTCCAGAAGGCGTGTTTCGTATTGGATGCCATCAGGGGAAAAGATGTGGCGACGGCGCTTGCCATTCTGGAATATAACCCGAGATACGCATCCGGCGTGATCAAGAAGCTGCTGCAGTCCGCTATTGCGAACGCAGAGAACAACTATCCCGACAAAAACTATAAGCAGGAGAACCTGTATGTGGCGGAGTGCTATGCCAACAAAGGGCCGACGATGAAGCGGATTCATCCCAGAGCGCAGGGCAGGGCTTACCGCATCGAGAAGCGGATGAGCCACATCACGATCGTTCTGGATGAGAGATAGGATTAGGGAGGAAGGAGAACAACATGGGACAGAAAGTTAATCCACACGGCCTGAGAGTCGGTATTATTAAAGATTGGGATTCCAGATGGTACGCTGACGGGGAGTTTGCCGATTTCCTGGTCGAAGATTACAATATCAGAAAATATCTGAAAAAGAAGTTATACAGCGCCGGCATCTCCAAGATCGAGATCGAGAGAGCGTCCGACAGAGTCAAGGTCATCATCTATACTGCGAAGCCGGGCGTTGTGATCGGCAAGGGCGGCGCGGACATCGAAGTGACCAAGAAAGAGCTCACCAAGCTGACCAGCAAGAAGGTTTTTGTAGATATCAAAGAGATCAAGAGGCCCGACAGGGACGCGCAGCTCGTCGCGGAGAATATCGCGCAGCAGCTGGAGAACCGTGTGTCGTTCAGACGTGCGATGAAGTCCTGCATGGGCAGAAGCATGAAGGCCGGCGCGCTGGGCATCAAGACCTGCGTTTCCGGACGTCTCGGCGGCGCGGATATCGCGCGCAGCGAGTTCTACAGTGAGGGCACGATCCCGCTGCAGACATTGAGAGCGGATATCGACTACGGTTTTGCGGAGGCGGATACGACCTACGGCAAAGTCGGTGTCAAGGTATGGATCTACAAGGGTGAGGTACTTCCCTCTAAATCTAATACGGAAGGGAGCGATAATAATGTTAATGCCTAAGAGAGTAAAGCATCGTAAACAGTTCCGCGGTTCCATGAGAGGCAAGGCGACGCGCGGCAATACGATCACATACGGCGAATACGGTATTGTGGCTACGGAGCCCTGCTGGATTAAGTCCAACCAGATCGAGGCAGCCCGTATCGCCATGACACGTTATATCAAGCGTGGCGGTAAAGTTTGGATTAAGATTTTCCCTGATAAACCTGTAACAGCGAAACCGGCAGAAACGCGAATGGGTTCCGGCAAAGGTACTCTGGAATACTGGGTGGCAGTGGTAAAACCGGGACGTGTAATGTTTGAGATCGCGGGCGTATCGGAGGACGTGGCCAAAGAAGCGCTGCGTCTTGCGACACATAAGCTGCCGTGCAAGTGTAAGATCGTTTCTAAAGCGGATTTGGAAGGCGGTGCGGTATAATGAAGACGAATCAGTATGTAGAAGATTTAAAGAAGAAAACCGACGCGGAGCTGGCTCAGGCGTTGGTGGAGGCCAAAAAGGAACTTTTCAACCTGAGATTTCAGAATGCGACCAATCAGCTGGATAACACGGCGAGAATCAAGGATGTGAGAAGAAACATCGCTAGGATTCAGACGGTTATCACGCAGAAGGCCAAGGCCGCAAACTAAAAAGGAGATGCTATCGTGGAAAGAAATTTAAGAAAAACCCGTACTGGCAAAGTGACCAGCAACAAGATGGATAAGACGATCGTGGTAGCCATTGAGAACCACGTAAGACATCCGCTTTACAATAAGATCGTAAAGAAGACCTACAAGTTAAAGGCGCATGATGAGAACAACGAGTGCAACATCGGCGATACGGTCAAGGTGATGGAGACCAGACCTCTGTCCAAGGATAAGAGATGGAGACTTGTGGAGATCGTCGAGAGAGCAAAGTAAGTAAAATAGAGAAGGAGAAATCGGCATGATTCAACAGGAAAGCAGATTGAAAGTTGCTGACAATACCGGTGCAAAAGAACTTCTGTGCATCAGGGTTGTGGGCGGTTCTACCAGAAGATATGCGCATATCGGTGATGTGATCGTCGCTACGGTCAAAGATGCAACACCGGGCGGCGTTGTAAAAAAAGGCGACGTCGTAAAAGCCGTAGTAGTCCGCACCGTGAAGGGCGCACGCCGCAAGGACGGATCTTATATCAGATTTGACGAGAATGCTGCCGTAATTATCAAGGAGGACAAAACTCCGAGAGGAACCCGTATCTTCGGGCCGGTGGCGAGAGAGCTTCGTGACAAACAGTTTATGAAAATTGTTTCACTGGCTCCGGAAGTATTATAGGAGGTGCCGTATGTCAACATTTAAGATTAAGAAGGGCGATACCGTCAAGGTGATCGCCGGCAAGGATAAAGACAAAGAGGGCAAGGTTCTTTCCGTAGACAGAAAGAAGAACAGGGTGCTGGTGGAAGGCGTCAACAAGATCACCAAACACGAGAAACCCTCCGCGGCCAATCAGAACGGCGGCATTGTCCAGAAGGAAGCTCCCATCGACGCTTCCAACGTAATGTATGTGCACAAGGGCAAGGCGACGAGAATCGGCTTCAAGTTCGAGAACGACAAGAAGGTCCGCTATGCCAAGTCCACGGGTGACATCATTGATTGATTCTGAGAAAGGAGGTCTAGAACGTTGAGTAGTAGACTGAAAGAAATGTATAAAAACGAGATCGTAGATGCCATGACCAAGAAGTTTGGTTATAAGAATATTATGGAAGTTCCCAAGTTAGACAAGATCGTAATCAACATGGGCGTCGGCGAGGCAAAAGATAACGCCAAGGTTCTGGAGGCAGCTGTCAGCGACATGGAGACGATCACGGGCCAGAAGGCGGTAGTCACCAAGGCCAAGAACTCCATCGCGAACTTTAAGATCAGGGAAGGACAGTCCATCGGCTGCAAGACGACGCTGCGCGGCGACAAGATGTACGAGTTTCTGGATCGTCTGGTCAACTTGGCGCTGCCCCGTGTGCGTGACTTCAGGGGCGTCAATCCCAACTCCTTTGACGGCAGAGGCAACTATGCACTGGGCATCAAGGAGCAGATTATCTTCCCGGAGATCGAGTATGACAAGATCGACAAGGTGAGGGGCATGGACGTTATCATCGTCACCACCGCCAAGACGGACGAGGAAGCACGCGAGTTATTGAGATTGTTTAATATGCCATTTGCGAAATAAAAGGAGGTAAATTCATGGCTAAGACAGCAATGAAGATCAAACAGCAGCGCAAACCGAAATTCTCAACCAGAGCATATAACCGTTGCAAAATCTGCGGCCGTCCCCACGCTTATCTGAGGAAATACGGGATCTGCAGGATTTGTTTCCGCGAGCTGGCGTACAAGGGCCAGATTCCCGGCGTGAAGAAAGCAAGCTGGTAGAATAGACGAAACAGTTATTAAGGAGGAAAAATCATGACAATGAGCGATCCTATTGCAGATATGCTTACGAGAATCCGTAACGCAAATACTGCAAAACATGATACGGTAGATGTGCCTTCATCCAAGATGAAACTTGCTATCGCGCAGATCCTGCTGGACGAAGGATATATCAGAAAATACGACCTGATCGACAACGGCAATTTCAAGACGATCCATATCACGCTGAAATACGGCGAGGACAAGAACGACAAGATCATTTCCGGACTCAAGAGAATCTCCAAGCCGGGCCTGCGCGTATACGCCGGCAAGGAAGAACTTCCCCGGGTTCTCGGCGGACTGGGTATTGCGATCATTTCCACGAATAAGGGCGTGATCACGGACAAGAAGGCAAGAGAGCTCCAGGTGGGCGGCGAAGTGCTTGCTTTTGTATGGTAAGAGAACAATCATATTATAAACAGGAGGTACGGGCATATGTCACGAATCGGAAGAATGCCAATCGCAATTCCAGCGGGCGTTACCGTGGATGTTGCAGAAAATAACAAAGTGACTGTAAAAGGTCCCAAGGGAACACTGGAGAGAGTGCTTCCCGCAGAGATGGAGATCAAAGTGGAAGGCGGTCAGGTGCTGGTATCCAGACCGAACGATCTGAAAAAGATGAAATCTTTCCACGGACTGACGAGAACACTGATTAACAACATGGTAGTCGGTGTGACGGAGGGGTATGAAAAGAAGCTGGAAGTAAACGGTGTCGGCTACAGGGCGTCTAAGTCCGGCAAGAAGCTGACGCTGAATCTGGGATATTCCCACCCGGTAGAGATGACGGACCCGGAGGGAATAGAGACAGTTGTGGACGGACAAAACCTGATCATTGTAAAGGGTATCGATAAAGAAAAAGTCGGACAGTTTGCGGCTGAGATCAGAGACAAGAGGCGGCCTGAGCCTTACAAGGGCAAAGGTATCAAATATGCCGATGAGACGATCAGACGCAAGGTTGGTAAGACCGGTAAAAAATAGTCATGTTGAAAGGATAAGGTTCTTTCGACTGCGGAACCGCACAGTGTGCGCACCCGCGTGCTGAGAAAGGAGCATGGGTTTAAAATGATTAGGAAGAAATCAAGACAGGAAGTTCGTATAAAAAAACACAAGAGACTGCGCAATCGCTTCAGCGGTACGGCTGAGAGGCCGCGTCTCTCCGTGTTCAGAAGCAATAATCATATGTATGCTCAGATCATCGACGATACGGTCGGCAATACGCTGGTATCGGCGTCCACCCTTGAGAAGTCGGTAAAGGCCGAGCTGGAGCAGACCGACACCGTGGAGGCTGCGGCATATCTGGGAACGGTGATCGCCAAGAGAGCACTCGAAAAAGGCATCAAGACCGTTGTGTTCGACAGAGGCGGTTACATTTACCAAGGCAAGGTGGCAGCGCTGGCTGAGGCGGCCAGAGAAGCCGGCTTGGAATTCTAGGAAGGGAGAATATAATCACATGAGACATACAATCATCGATATTAGTCAGTTGGAATTGACTGAAAAAGTCGTAACGATCAAGCGTGTTACGAAGGTTGTCAAAGGTGGTCGTAATATGCGCTTTACGGCGCTGGTGGTAGTCGGCGACAGCAACGGTCATGTCGGTGCGGGCCTGGGTAAAGCGACAGAAATCCCTGAGGCGATCCGCAAGGGCAAGGAGGATGCGATCAAGCATTTGGTTACCGTTGCGCTGGACGAGAACAACAGTATCACCCATGATTTTATCGGGAAATTTGGTTCCGCTTCCGTGCTCTTAAAGAGAGCCAAGGAAGGTACCGGCATCATCGCCGGCGGCCCTGCGCGTGTCGTATGCGAGCTGGCGGGCATCCGGAATATCCGTACCAAATCTTTGGGTTCCAACAATAAGCAGAACGTAGTGCTTGCCACGATCGAGGGATTAAGACAGTTAAAGACTCCCGAGGAAGTAGCGAGAAACCGCGGCAAATCCGTAGAAGAAATCCGCGCGTAGGCTGCGGCAGCGTCAGAATAGTTAGGAGGAAACAGAGATGGCAGCTAAGAAAGCAGAAGCAAAGAAGTTAAAGATCACTCTGATCAGATCTACCATCGGGCAGGTTCCGAAGAACCGGGCCACGGTTGCGGCCATGGGACTGCGGAAGATCAACCAGACGGTAGAGCTTCCCGACAACGCATCGACGAGAGGGCAGATCAGACAGGTAAGTCATATGGTTAAGGTAGAGGAAGCATAAGGAGGTGCACCATGGAATTAGCAAATCTGAAACCCGCTGCAGGAGCGGTTCATAGCAATAATTTCAGAAAAGGCCGTGGACACGGTTCGGGCAACGGCAAGACAGCCGGCAAGGGACACAAGGGACAGAAAGCGCGTTCCGGAGCGCCCAGACCGGGATTTGAAGGCGGCCAGATGCCGTTATACAGACGAATCCCCAAGAGAGGTTTCACGTGCAGAAACTCCAAGGAGATCGTGGCGGTCAATCTGAGCGCGCTGGAAGTGTTTGACAACGGCGCGACGGTCGACGTCGATGCGCTGATAGAAAAGAGAATCATCAAGAAACCGCATGACGGCGTGAAGATCCTCGGAAACGGAGAATTGACGAAGAAACTCGATGTCAAGGTGAACGCCTACAGCGCGTCCGCCAAAGAGAAAATCGAGGCGCTTGGCGGAACAGCAGAGGTGATCTAATGTTTACAACCTTAAAAAATGCGTTCAAAATCAAAGAGATCAGAAAGAAACTGCTCTTTACGTTTCTGATGATGGTTGTGATCCGTCTCGGATCGCAGATCCCCGTGCCGGGTATCAACAGGAGCTTCTTTTCAAACTGGTTTTCGCAGCAGACCGGGGACGCATTCAATTTCTTTGATGCTTTTACGGGCGGATCTTTCCTGAATATGTCCGTCCTTGCGTTGAATATTACACCGTATATCACATCGTCCATCATCATGCAGCTGATGACGATCGCGATCCCGAAGCTGGAAGAAATGCAGCGCGACGGCGCGGACGGGCGCAAGAAAATCGCGTCCATCACCAGATATGTGACGGTGGCGCTGGCGCTGATCGAGTCCAGCGCGATGGCGATCGGCTTCGGACGGCAGGGACTGCTCCAGACCTACAATGTGATCAACGTGCTCACGGTTATCGTGGCGCTGACGGCGGGCAGTGCGTTCCTGATGTGGATCGGCGAGCGGATTACGGAACACGGCGTGGGCAACGGTATTTCCATCGTGCTCACGATCAATATCCTGTCGCGTATGCCGCAGGATATCACGCAGCTGTTTGAACAGTTCGTGTTGGGCAAGTCCATCGCCAAGGGCGTTGTGGCGGCGCTGATTATCATCGCGGTGATCGTGCTGATGGTCGTGCTGGTCATCATCCTGAACGACGGCGTCCGCAAGATCCCCGTGCAGTATGCCAAAAAGGTGCAGGGGCGGAAGATGGTAGGCGGCCAGACGACGAACATCCCGCTGAAGATCAACACGGCGGGCGTTATCCCGGTTATCTTTGCATCCTCGCTGATGCAGCTTCCGGTGATGATCTGCTCGTTCTTCAATATCAGCGGTTCGGGGTTCTGGGGACACGTCCTGCGGGCGTTAAATTCCAACAACTGGTGTAACCCCGGCCAGCCGGTTTATTCCATCGGCCTTGTGCTATATATTGTGCTGGTGATCCTTTTTGCCTACTTCTATACGTCCATCACGTTCAATCCGCTGGAGATTGCGGACAATATGAAGAAGCAGGGCGGATTTATTCCGGGTATCAGGCCCGGCAAGCCTACCAGCGATTATCTGAACAGACTGCTGACCTATATTATCTTTATCGGCGCCGTGGGCCTGACGATCGTGTGCGTCGTGCCGTACTTCTTTAACGGCGTGTTCGGCGCCAGCGTATCGTTCAGCGGCACCAGCCTGATCATTATCGTCAGCGTTGTGCTGGAGACGGTGAAGCAGATCGAATCGCAGATGCTGGTTCGCAATTACAAAGGCTTTTTAAATGACTAACAGATAGGCACAGACAGGGACGGGCACGTTTTGGCGCGTCCCTCGTTGCACTTTCTTATACCAAAACAGCGCGCGGACTGCCAAGGCGGGAGCGCGGCTGCGGAAAGGAGCGGTAGACGAAAATGAAGATAATTATGCTGGGTGCGCCCGGTGCGGGCAAAGGCACGCAGGCCAAGATGATCGCCGACAGATACGGCGTTCCCCATGTCTCCACGGGAGATATCTTCCGCGCCAACATCAAGAACGAGACGGCGCTGGGCATGGAGGCAAAACAATATATGGACAAAGGACTTCTGGTGCCGGATGAGCTGACCGTGAAGATCCTTTTGGACAGAGTGGCGCAGGAGGACTGCCGGAACGGTTATGTGCTGGACGGCTTTCCGAGGACGATCCCGCAGGCCGAGGTGCTGGACGAGGCGCTGGCCGCGCAGGGAGAGCGGATTGACTACGCCATCGACGTGGATGTGCCGGACGAAAATATCGTCAGGAGGATGGGCGGCAGACGCGCCTGCCTTTCCTGCGGCGCGACCTACCATATCGAGCACGTGCCGCCCAAGAAAGAGGGCGTATGCGATGTGTGCGGCCAGCCGCTGGTGCTGCGCGACGACGACAAGCCGGAGACCGTGCAGAACAGGCTGAATGTCTACCATGAGCAGACGCAGCCGCTGATCGATTTTTATCGGAAAAAGGGCGTGCTGAAGACGGTGGACGGCACACAGGACATGAACGACGTGTTCGCCGCGATCACGGCGGTCTTAGACGCCTAAGAGACGGCAGAGCAGGGTGGTGGATGAGAGATGGGGATCACAATCAAATCTCCCAGAGAGATTGAACTGATGCGGGAGTCCTGCAGAATACTGAGTCTGGTGCACGACGAGCTGGCGGGCATGATCCGGCCCGGCATCTCCACGAAGGAGATCGACAGGGCGGGCGAGGAGCTGATCCGCAGCTACGGATGTACGCCGAACTTCCTGCACTATCAGGGGTATCCGGCGTC
This sequence comes from uncultured Lachnospiraceae bacterium, assembly GCA_947630025.1. GTDB lineage: Bacteria > Bacillota > Clostridia > Lachnospirales > Lachnospiraceae > UBA3282. The sequence continues at coordinate 19,682 of CANRFZ010000016.1, read as the reverse complement.
GGTGTGCGTGTCCGTCAACGAGGAGGTCGTGCACGGCATCCCCAGCGAGGCGCGCATCATACAGGAGGGCGATATCGTCAGTCTGGATATGGGCCTGATCTACCACGGTTACCATTCCGACGCGGCCAGAACCCACGCGGTGGGCGAGATCAGCCCGGCGGCCCAGAAACTGATCGAAGTGACCAGACAGAGTTTCTTCGAGGGTGTCAAGATGGCCAAGGCGGGGAACCATCTCCACGACATTTCCAACGCCATCGCCGCCTACGTGAAGCCCTACGGCTACGGCATCGTCCGGGCGCTGGTGGGGCACGGCATCGGCACGAGGATGCACGAAGATCCGCAGATCCCGAACTTCGCGCAGATCAGGAGGGGGCCGAAGCTGAAACCGGGCATGACGCTGGCCATCGAGCCGATGATCAATATGGGCACCGGCGACGTGGAGTGGCTGGACGACGGCTGGACGGTCGTGTCCGCGGATCACTCGTTGTCGGCGCACTATGAAAACACGGTGCTGATCACCGACGGCGAGCCGGAGATCCTGACGCTGGGGAAACGCTAGCGTAAAGCTATCCGGGCGGACGCGATCCGTTGATTTATAAAGAAAAGAAAAGCGGTCTATGGGATTGCTATTATATATAGAAGAAAGGCAGCGGGCGGCGCGGTATCTTAGGGCGCGCGGCAGGCTGAGGTGGCGGTATGACGGGGATGCTTGCGGTATCGAGGGCCGGGCACGATAAGGACACGGTCTATGTCATAACGGGCGAGGACGGCGCATATGTTTATCTGGCCGACGGGCTGGCCAGAACGGTGGAGAAGCCCAAACGCAAGAACAGAAAGCATATACAGGTCGTCAAGAAGACGGCGTTACAAAAACCGGAGGACGGTTTTCAGGATTCGGAAATCAGGAGAGCAATCAAAATCTATCAGGAGGAGTCAAATGTCAAAAGCGGATGTAATTGAAATCGAAGGAACAGTCATCGAGAAACTCCCGAACACCATGTTTCAGGTGAAGCTGGAGAACGGCCATGTGGTGCTGGCACATATCAGCGGCAAGCTGCGCCAGAACTTCATCCGTATTCTTCCCGGAGACAGAGTGACGCTGGAGCTGTCGCCCTACGATCTGTCCAAGGGCAGGATCATCTGGCGCGATAAATAAAAGGCGCAGGAAACCGCGAAAAAACTCTTGTCAAATACCGGGTATAATGCTATAATGTAAAACGGTCTTTTTTGAAAGGAGGGTTTGAGATGAAAGTCAGATCATCAGTAAAACCGATTTGCGAGAAGTGCAAAGTCATCAAAAGAAAAGGAAAGATCAGGATCATCTGTGAAAATCCGAAGCATAAGCAGGTACAAGGTTAATCCCGAACAGTGAAATCAAAAAACGGGGTTCTTGCCAGAGAAGATTTTGAAAAGAAATTCTTGATATTATGAGCGGCTGCAGCGCGGCGCCGCATACGGCGGGGCGCTGATTATAATATAGACGGGAGAGCCTTTTGAGATTACTTTTTGATACCGGCTTTATGCTTGGAAAGATCGGACGATCCGGTCCGGTTGGGTAGAACCTACCCCAATCAATTAGTGTCATGATTCAGAGAAAATGGAGGAAACGTAAATGGCTCGTATTGCAGGTATTGATTTACCCAGAGAGAAACGTGTGGAGATTGGCTTGACTTATATCTACGGGATCGGCAGAACAAGCGCGAATAAGATCTTGGAAGCGGCCAATGTAAATCCTGACACTCGTGTCAGAGAACTGACTGACGACGAGGTAAAGAGAATTGCCGAAGTGATCGAGAAAGATTACATGGTGGAAGGCGACCTCAGACGGGAGATCGCGCTCAACATCAAGCGGCTGCAGGAGATCGGGTGCTACAGAGGTATCCGCCACAGGAAGGGGCTTCCGGTCCGCGGTCAGAGAACAAAGACCAACGCCAGAACGAGAAAAGGCCCCAAGAGAACCGTAGCAAATAAGAAGAAGTAACGTAAACCAATAGAATGTGAGAAAGTAGGTTAGTTTATTATGGCTAAAAAAGTTACCAAAAAAGTGACAAAAAAGCGTGTAAAGAAAAACGTTGAACGTGGACAGGCACACATCCAGTCTTCTTTTAACAATACGATCGTTACCCTCACCGATACGGAGGGCAACACGTTGAGCTGGGCCAGTGCCGGTGGTCTTGGTTTTAGAGGTTCAAGGAAATCTACTCCCTATGCGGCTCAGATGGCTGCAGAGACGGCGACTAAGGCCGCATTGGTTCACGGTTTAAAGACAGTGGACGTTATGGTGAAAGGGCCGGGTTCGGGCCGCGAGGCTGCGATCCGTGCACTGCAGGCGTGCGGTCTGGAAGTGACCAGCATCCGCGACGTGACGCCTGTGCCGCACAACGGATGCCGTCCGCCCAAGCGCCGCAGAGTCTAGTTTGGTTTCGTCCGAAAGACGACATTTCTCCGGAAAGCGCCCGCGCGGTCTTTGGCGGAGAGCAGTATGCAGATGGAAACTTTGGAAGAAGGTGCCCGCGGCATAGCGGCACTGTAAACAAAATTATAAGGAGAGGAGCCTAAAAAAATGGCAGTAAACAGAGTTCCCGTGTTAAAGAGATGCAGATCTTTGGATCTGGACCCCATTTATCTGGGATATGATAAGAAATCCAAGAGAAAGCTGGCGAGAGCCGGCAAGAAGGTCAGCGAGTACGGCCTGCAGCTTCGAGAGAAGCAGAAAGCAAAATTCATCTACGGCGTATTGGAGAAGCCGTTCAGAAATTATTATGAAAAAGCCGACAGAATGAAAGGCATGACCGGTGAAAACCTGATGGTTATGCTGGAGAGCAGACTGGACAACGTCGTATTCCGGATGGGATTCGCCAGAACGAGGAGAGAGGCCAGACAGGTCGTAGGCCACAAGCATTTTATGGTAAACGGCAAGCCCGTGCAGATTCCTTCCTATCAGGTCAAGGCGGGCGACGTGGTCGAGGTGCGCGAGAAGGCCAGAGCGCTGCAGAGATACAAGGATATCTTTGAGGTGACGTCCGGAAGAATTGTTCCGGAGTGGATAGAAGCAGATCAGGACGCATTTAAGGGAACGATCAAGTATCTTCCGAGCCGGGAGATGATCGACGTTCCGGTAGACGAGATGCTTATCGTCGAGTTGTACTCCAAATAATAAACGTTTTGGGCAAAGGAGGGTATTTGCGTGTTTGATTTTGAGAGACCTAATATTGAGGTTGCAGAAATCTCAGAAGACAAGAAGTATGGCAGATTTGTAGTTGAACCGTTAGAGAGAGGCTACGGCATCACCCTTGGTAATTCCCTCAGGAGGATTATGCTCTCATCTTTACCGGGAGCGGCAGTCAGCCAAGTTAAGATCGAAGGCGTTTTACATGAGTTCAGCTCCATTCCCGGCGTCAAGGAAGATGTCACCGAGATCATCATGAACATCAAGAGCCTTGCGATCAAGAATAGCAGCGATACCAATGAACCTAAAACCGCGTACATCGAGTATGAAGGAGAGGGCATTGTCAGAGCGTCGGATATACAGGTGGATCAGGACATCGAGATCCTGAACCCCGATCAGGTCATCGCCACACTGAGCGGCAAAGACACCAAATTATATATGGAGCTGACGATCACCAAAGGCAGAGGTTATGTCAACTCAGACCGCAACAAGACGGAAGACCTTCCGATCGGCGTGATCGCGGTGGATTCGATCTATACGCCGGTGGAGAGAGTCAACGTGACGGTGGAAAATACCCGTGTAGGCCAGATTACGGACTACGACAAGCTGACGCTGGATGTATATACCAACGGCACGCTGGAGCCCGACGAGGCAGTCAGTCTGGCGGCCAAGGTGCTCAGCGAGCATCTGAGCCTGTTCATCGACCTGTCCGAGAATGCCAAGACCGCGGAGGTCATGGTGGAGAAGGAGGACGATGAGAAGGAGAAGGTGCTGGAGATGAGCATCGACGAACTGGAACTGTCCGTCCGTTCCTACAACTGCCTGAAAAGAGCCGGCATTAACACAGTAGAAGAACTGACCAACAAGACTTCCGAAGACATGATGAAAGTCCGCAACCTCGGACGCAAGTCGCTGGAGGAAGTGCTGGCAAAATTAAAAGAACTGGGCCTGCAGCTCAATCCGAGCGACGAGGCGTAGAGAGAGACAGGGTGTTCCGGTAAGTCCAAAGAGCGCGGCGCGCCTGCTCATATGGAACTTCAAACGCATTCGGTGAGTAAGTCCAAAGAGCGTGGCCGGATGCAGACCATGACGCGGGAGAGAACTCCCACGGTGAGAAAGGAGCCTAGATATGGCAAAATACAGAAAACTCGGCAGAACCTCCGATCAGAGAAAAGCGCTGCTGAGAAGTCAGGTGACGGCGTTGTTATACAACGGCAGAATCATTACTACGGAGGCGAGGGCCAAGGAAGTCCGCAAGATCGCGGAGCATCTGATCGCTCTGGCCACAAAGGAAAAAGATAATTTTGAAGTCGTCAAGGTGACTGCCAAGGTGCCCCGCAAGGACAAGGACGGCAAGAGAGTCAAGGAAGTGGTCGACGGCAGGAAAGTGACCGTATTCGATACGGTGGAGAAGGAGATCAAGAAGGATCTGCCTTCCAGACTTCATGCCAGAAGGCAGATGCTCCGGGTATTATATCCGGTGAAGGAAGTGCCCAAAACCGCTGCCGGCAGAAAGAAAAACACCAAGCAGGTAGATCTGGTGGCAAAGTTATTTGACGAGTACGGCACGAAGTATGCGAACCGTCACGGCGGTTACACGAGAATCGTCAAGATCGGCCCCCGTAAGGGCGACGCAGCCATGGAGGTTGTTCTCGAGCTGGTGTAATCCGCAACTGCATAACGCGATACGTAAGAGTCAGCGCAAGCTGGCTCTTTCTTGTTGGTAACAGTTCAGCCGGCCGGACGTGAATGCAGGAAAATGATGCCTGCATCGATTTTCTGCATTCGCTTCCGGCTGAATTGTTACTTTTTCACGACATTTTCACGAAATTCTGAATTTAGTTAGTGCAAAATGGAAAGGGAGGTGCTATAATAAATTTAACTTGTTGACTCTCCGCCGCGTGGGGGGGGGTTATATCATATGTTGTGGAGGGACAAACGATGAGACTGAAACAAAAAATTCTTGTGATTTCAATCGCGCCGCTGGTGCTGCTGGGCGTCGTGGTTTTGTGGATCAGCAATCAGAGAATCAACAGCGTCCTGACAGCCGCGATCGAGAACGGGCTGCGTGGTGCGGCGATCTCGGTGCGCGATTCACTGGATGAAATCAATGACGAAGCCTACTATCTGGATGAGGCGGACGAATTATACAAAGGCGATTACAACGTAACGCAGAATACGCTTGTCGCCGACCAGCTGCGGGAAAACGCTTCGACGGATATCACCGTCTTTTATGGGGACACCCGCTATATGACGTCGGTGCTGGACGAGAACGGCAAACGTGTGCTGCGGACGCAGGCGGGCGAGGCGGTCATCAACACCGTGCTGAAAGGCGGACAGGACTATTTCGCCACCAATGTCAACGTTGTCAACCAGAACTATTTCGGCTACTATGTTCCGTTGGAAGATGAGACGACGGGGCAGGTAGTGGGCATGGTTTTCGCAGGCATGGCCCGGGCGGACGCCGAGAGACAGATCAGGAGCATTATCTATCTGATCGTCGGCATCGTCGTTGTCGTTGCCATCCTCTGCGCGGCGCTCGTCTATGTGATTGTCAGCGCGATGGTAAAGAATATCGCGGGCGGCGTGGACGCGCTTTCCAAGTTGGCCGAGGGCAAGCTGAATGTCAGCGTGGACGCTAAGATCCTGCAGAGTCAGGACGAGATCGGCGATATCGGCAGAGCTATCGACAAGCTGACCAATAACCTGAAAAGCATCATCACATCGATCCGCGACAACAGCAGAGTTCTGCTGAGCGCATCGGAGCACCTGAGCGAGAGAACGGACTCCACCAAGGATCATGTGGAACAGATGGAGAAGGCCGTGGGAGAGATTGCGCTCGGCGCCAGCAGTCAGGCAGAGGAGACGCAGGATGCCACGGAGAATATCATCGTGATGGGCAATATGATCGAGGAGACGGTGGGCGAACTGGAAGTTCTCAGCAAGAGCGCCCAGTCCATGAAGGAACGCGGCGAGGCGGCCATCGAAGCGCTGCATGAACTGTCCAATACCAACGAGCAGACGAGCCAGTCCATCAATATTATCTATGAGCAGACCAATATGACCAACGAGTCCGCGCAGAAGATCAAGGAAGCTACGGCGTTAATCACCAATATCGCCGAGGAGACAAACCTGTTGTCGCTGAACGCTTCTATCGAAGCGGCGCGCGCGGGCGAGCAGGGACGCGGTTTCGCGGTAGTGGCAGGACAGATCCAGAAGCTGGCGGAGCAGTCCAACGAGTCGGCGAAACAGATCGAGCAGATCATCAACCTGCTGATCGACGACTCCAACAAGGCCGTCAACACGATGCAGGAAGTCAAGGAAATCATGGAGAAACAGAGCGAGAACGTCGTCAATACCGGCAAGCAGGTACATAGTCTGCTGCAGGATGTAGACAAATCCATGGCGGGTATCGAGGAAGTTGCCAACAAGACCAGCCAGATCAACGACGCCAGAGGCAGCGTTGTGGATACCGTGCAGAATCTGTCGGCGATCGCGCAGGAGAATGCGGCCAGCTCGCAGCAGACGTCCGCATCCGTCACGGAGATCAGCGGCGTAATCGTGGAGATTGCCAACGACACTTCCAACTTAAAGAACATTTCCGACCAGCTCGACGAGAGTATGTCGATGTTTGAAATGTAAGTGCTGAAATAATTAAGGCAGCGCGATCTGGAAATGCTGGTAGTCTTTGGTGGCGTTCCAGTTGCCACCCCAAGTGAAGCCGTGCTGCGTAAACAGTTTGTAACAGAGATCATTTTCATCGATCTTATAAGGAAAATTCTGGGAACGGTCAGCGTATATCTCGCTTCCTTCGGGAGAGATATATGGCTCGCCGTTTCCGTTTTTATTGTAGACGACATACGGATTGTAAAAAGGATTGATATCCACGGCGCATCCGTAGGCGTGCTTCGACAACTCCTCCGTGCCGTCGATTACGCGGTAATTGAAGCAGGAGGTATTGTTGTCCTGCATCGACAGCGTATCGTCGCCGCCGTACTCGTCGATCAGCCGCACGCGCTCCAGCCGGTAATCGTTCAGATAGAGCTCATAAAAAATCTCCACCAGATCTTGGGCCACGGCCTTGTTGCAGATCAGCTCGCCGGCCTGCTCCTGTCCGTCGAAGTCCCTATAAAGAATGCCCACATACCGGAGATCCTCATAGGGAACGGTGCAGCCGCTCTCCGGGTAGGAAACGCCGGTAATCTTCTGTTTGATGCTTTCGCTCAGCGGTTCGTAGTAAAAGCCGTCCTGATAAGTGACACGTTCCGGTGACAGTTCCATAGCGTCAGACTCCGTTCCGCCCGCGGCGGGATCGTTTGCTCTATCATATGCCGCAGCTTCGTCCGCGGTTCCCGCCGCGCCTGCCGATGCGTTCTGTGTGCCCTGCGCACCGCCCGCTGCCGAGTTCTGCGTATTCTGTGTGCCGTCAGTTGTCAGGCTTTGCGTATCTTGTGCGCCGTTCGCCGTGGCATCCTGCGTATCCTGTGCGTCGTTCGCCGTGGCATCCTGTGCCGAGCCTGTCTCGTTGTCCGCGCTGCCGTAAGCGGCCTCGGGGTTGTTCCGGGCGTACTGCTCCAGCGTCTCGGAGCCGGTCAGCGCCCGCGCCAGAAACCCGCACACCATCGTCAGCAGCAGCAGGAAGAAGAATGGTTTGGCCGCTACACGCAGCAGCTCCTTCCGCGTGGCGGGCACTTGGCCGGAAGGGGTTTGCGCCATATGAAATTTATCCTGCCATTTTTTATGTGACATACGTGTCGTTTCCTCCAAAGAATAAGTAAAATTGCTGAATCTGCGCTTATGGTATCATATTCTCTGATGCCAGTAACGTAAATCATTCCGGGAGAATCCCGAAGGGATTCTCTAGAGTTAATTGCGGAGCAATTTACTCATGCGCATAGTTGCTGAATCTGCGCTTATTATACTCTGATTATGCCTTCTTTTCTATCTTTTTTTGCAGGATGCTTTTCTGGGCCTGCGGCGGCCCGGCGTGAATACACAGATGGTATTGTAATCGGATAAAACATCTTGTTGTAAATCTGGCCTTTTGTGCTACAATGTAATTGTAAATGGCAGAGATCCTGCATTTACACTATTTTAAATCAGGAAAGGAAAGTGACAACAATGAATCAACAACAACTGGATGCGGCTATGGAAAATATGCGCGAATGGCTGTCGGACCCGCAGGAATTGGGAAAGGCGCCAAGCAAGATAGAGTGCGAGGGACAATTTGAATATAAGGAAATGACATATTATATTTTTAAATTCAAAACTGGTCTGCTGGGGAAATGGCTTCTGGGCGTGTGCGGCGGCTTCGAGGAGGGCGAGACGGAACCCTGCGGGCACACTTATAGCGAGATGCAGCCCTATGAGGAGGCTTCCGCGCAGCAGGACTGCATTAAGATGATTGACAAAATCGTGGCATACTGGCAGCAGCAGGCGCAAACTTTCCAATAGGATTTTCATCATATGATACGCATGACAGGGCGTGCGGACGAATGTCTGTATGTCCTGTTTTTTTGCAGCCCCGCTTCCGGACAGATGGGAGGCCGGGCGGCAGAGAACCCCTCGCACAATACTTTGGCAGATACTTTCACAGGAAAATCTTGTGTTTTGGGGCGTTAGTTAGTATAATAAGCGTTGAAATGTAAACTGCCTGCAGGCGCAGACGAACCGACGGCAGGCGCAGACGAACCGACGGCAGGCGCAGACGAACCGGCAGCAGGCGCAGACGAACCGACGGCGGCAGGCGTGGATGATCGGCAGCAGGCAGGAACAACGCATGAGCGGCAGCGTCAGAGCATACAGGCAGACGGAACGCTGCGGAGGGCCTGCGGTGAGAGAAAACGATGGGAATTATTAAGACGGACAAACTGGTATTTGAATATATACGCCGGGATGAGGAAGGAAATGTGGAGGGGATCACCCGCGCCGTGGACGAAGTCGATCTGGACGTGCAGCAGGGCGATTTCGTGGCGATTCTGGGGCACAACGGCTCCGGCAAATCCACGCTTGCCAAGCACATCAACGCGATCCTCTATCCCACGGAGGGGACAGTCTGGGTGGACGGCAAGGACACGCAGGACGAAAAAGAACTGTGGAATATCCGGCAGAACGCCGGCATGGTATTTCAGAATCCCGACAACCAGATCATCGGACAGGTCGTTGAGGAGGATGTGGGCTTCGGCCCGGAAAATATGGGCGTTCCCACGGCGGAGATATGGGAGCGCGTGGAGGAGAGCCTGAAAGCGGTGGGGATGTACGAATACCGCAAATATTCGCCGAACAAGCTGTCCGGCGGGCAGAAGCAGCGGGTGTCCATCGCGGGCGTGATCGCCATGCACCCGAAGTGCATTATATTGGACGAGCCGACGGCGATGCTCGATCCCAATGGGCGCAAAGAGGTGATCCGCGCGGTGCGGGCCCTCAATGATGTGGAGGGCATCACGGTGGTGCTCATCACACATTATATGGAAGAAATCATACACGCGGACAAGGTTTTCGTGATGGATCAGGGCAGGATCGCCATGCAGGGAACGCCGCGGGAGATCTTTTCCCAAGTGGAGCGGCTGAAAAAGCTGCGGCTGGACGTACCGCAGGTGACGCTGCTCGCCTACGAACTGCAGCAGCAGGGGATCGATCTGCCGGACGGCATTCTGACGGTGGAGGAGCTGACGCAGGCGTTGATGCGGGTATACCGCGGATGAAATAACAGACAGGTTCGAGAAAGGGTAGCAGTCATATCATGTCGATCATATTGGATCATGTGGATTATGTATACGGCGGCGACACGGCGCTGGCCGTGCGTGCGCTGAACGACGTCAGTCTGGTCATCCCGGACGGACAGTTTATCGGGCTGATCGGGCATACCGGTTCCGGCAAGTCTACGCTGGTGCAGCACTTGAACGGACTGCTTAAGCCCACCGGAGGCCATATTTATTTTAACGGCGAAGACATTCACGACAGTGATTATGACAAAAAAAAGCTGCGCAGCAAAGTCGGGCTTGTCTTTCAGTACCCGGAGCACCAGTTGTTTGAGGTGGATGTTTTTTCGGACGTGTGCTTCGGCCCCAAGAATCTGGGCCTGTCCAAAAAAGAGACGGAGCTGCGCGCCTATGCCGCGCTGAAACAGGTGGGGCTGGAGGACGAATATTTCTATCAGTCGCCTTTCGATCTGTCGGGCGGACAAAAGCGGAGAGTCGCCATCGCCGGAGTGCTCGCCATGAAACCGGATGTGCTGATTCTGGACGAGCCGACGGCGGGACTGGACCCGAAGGGCAGGGACGAGATTCTGGATCAGATCGCGAAGCTGAAGGCGGAGACGGGGATCACCGTGATTCTGGTGTCGCACAGTATGGAGGATGTGGCGAAATATGTCGAGCGGATCATCGTGATGGACCACGGCAGCGTGCTCTATGACGATACGCCGAAAGCGGTATTTTCCCATTACCGGAAGCTGGAGGAAGTCGGGCTGGCGGCGCCCCAAGTGACCTATATCATGCAGGCGCTCCGGCAGAGCGGAATGCCGGTCGAAACGGATGTGACGACGATCGGCGAGGCGAGGGATGAGATCCTGAAAGCGCTGCAAAGAGGATCAAAATCGGGCAACTGATACAGGAAAGGAATCGGTTATGTTACGGGATATTACATTGGGCCAGTATTATCAGACGGATTCCGTCATTCATAAACTGGACCCGCGTGTAAAACTGGTGGCGACACTCTGTTTCATCGTATCGCTTTTTGTGGTAAAAAGCTGGGTGGGCTACGCGGCGGCGGCGGTTTTTCTTGTTGTAATGATACGCCTGTCGCACGTGCCGTTCCGCTATATGGTCAAAGGCATGAAGGCGATCGTCTTTATTCTGCTTTTCACCGTGGTGTTCAATCTGTTCCTGACGCCGGGCGAGACACTGGTGAGCGTGTGGAAGCTGCGGATCACAAAGGAAGGGCTGCGGCTGGCCGTCATGATGGCGGTGCGCTTATCTTTCCTGATCGTGGGATCGTCGGTGATGACGCTGACGACCACACCCAACAGTCTGACCGACGGTATGGAAAAGCTGCTGAAACCGCTTAAAATCTTTAAGGTGCCGGTGCATGAGGTGGCCATGATGATGTCCATCGCGCTGCGGTTCATCCCGATTCTGCTGGAGGAGACGGACAAGATCATGAAGGCGCAGATCGCCAGAGGAGCCGATTTTGAAAGCGGCAATCTCATCAAAAAGGCGAAGGCCATGGTGCCCCTGCTGGTACCCCTCTTTATCTCCGCGTTCCGCCGGGCCAACGATCTGGCGATGGCGATGGAGGCGCGCTGCTACCGCGGCGGCGAGCACAGAACCAAGATGAAACCGCTGCGATATGCGGCCAGAGACCGCGTTGCCTACGGCGTGCTGGCGGCGTACTTTGCCCTGTGCATTATGATACGGATCTGGCTATAGCGCGGGCGCACGGAAGCGGCAGACAGAATAGAGGACGGCAGAACCTTAATGTGTTCAGCCGCGATGAGGCAGTCATGAAAAGAGTAATGCTCACGGTCGCCTATGACGGCACGCGCTATCACGGATGGCAGATACAACCGAACAAAGAGACGATCGAAAGCGTCCTGAACCGCTGCCTTTCCGCGCTTCTGGGGGAAAAGACCGAGGTGATCGGCGCAAGCCGCACCGACGCCGGCGTTCACGCGCTGGGAAATGTGGCGGTTTTTGACACCGAAAGCCGGATTCCCGCGGATAAAATTTCCTACGCGCTGAATCGGAGTCTGCCGGAGGATATCCGCATACAGAAGTCGCAGGAAGTGGCGCCGGATTTCCATCCCCGCCGCTGCAGCAGCCGCAAAACCTACGAGTACCGCATTTACTGTGCGCCGTTCCCGCTGCCGACCAAAAGGTTGTACGCGCATTTTACCTATGTGCCGCTGGACGTTGCCCTGATGCGGCAGTCGGCGGCGTACTTGGTGGGTGAACATGACTTTAAGAGCTTCTGCAGCGTGGACAGTCAGGCGGAGACGACCGTGCGGAGAATTGATTCGATACAGGTGATTGCGGACGGCTCCCCATGTGGCGTTACGGGTGTGCAGAGCCTCGATGCCGGTGTGCCGGAGACGGCTGCGGACGGCTGCGTGCAGGCCGATGGTATGGCTGACGGCGTTGACCACATCGGTCAAGAGATTGTGATATGTGTGTCAGGAAACGGTTTCCTCTATAATATGGTGCGCATTATCGCCGGTACGCTGATGGAGGCAGGGCGCGGCCACATCCCGCCGGAGCGGATGCAGGACATTCTGGACGCGCGGGACAGACAGGCGAGCGGCCCCACCGCGCCCGCCTGCGGACTGACGCTGGCGGGGATTGAGTTTGAGGGTGTGTGAGGAAAGATTGGCAGTTTCCTGCTGATCATGTAATTTCTTGATTATAATGCGGTAAACGATATGAAAAGATCATAAAAGGAGAAGATTATGAGAGTAATTGCCATTTCAAATATAAAAGCGACGCAACAACCGCCATCCGTCAGAGTGGGGAACTCCATGTTTGAACATGGCGGCTATATGAAAAGCGATGCATCTGCTCAGTTATGGGGGAAGTATGACTGTGAGGTGATCCCGTATGTAAAGGGTATTAAGATTAATGAAGACGATCTTATCCTGTTTTCAGACAGAAATCATGTTTATGAGGGCTGGGATTTTCTCCGTAAACATGATTATTTAAAAAGAACCATTTGCATTATGATAGAATCGGATGTTGTGGATAGTCAATGTGGTATTGCATTTTTAAGGATGATAAAAGGCGGTTTTCCTTATATTTTGACATATCAGGATGATATTGTTGACAATGTAAAATATTTTAAATACTGGCCTTCCATTGATAGCAGTCCTGTTATGTCTGAGGGGAGTATACCGTATAGCGAGAAGGGATTGGCGGCGATTATTTGTACCAATCAAATATGTGCAGAATTGCCGGGAGAATTATATTCGGAAAGAAAAAGAATAGTTGATTTTTTTGAAACACATGAAGAATATCAATTTGGTGTTTATGGCAGGTTTTGGGAAGGCTACAGGAATTGGGGGGGGGCAATCAATCGAAAATCGGATGCCTACCATAAATATAAATTTGCAATCTGTATAGAAAATACCAGAAGAAATGGATATATTACAGAAAAACTATTTGACTGTTTTAAAAACGGAATCGTACCGGTATATGGCGGACCTCTCAATGTAGAAAAGTATATTCCAAAAGATTGTTTTATTGACTATTTTTCTTTTGCAACGTTGGAAGAAATGGCGGAGTTTTTGAGCAATATGGATGAACGGGAATATTCCGGATATTTGAATGCGATTCGGAATTTTATGAGTACTGAAGAATATCAAAAATTTGGTTGTGAAGAACAGATTAGGAAAGTATTGCGGCTTGTGCCGATGCTTCCCGAAAAATATAGGGTAAAGATAAAAGATCGTATCACGATTTTCCGCAATATTGGCAGACCTGTTCTGATGGCTCGGATCATAGCATTAAAAAACAAGATTCCATTGGTGAAGCATATAAAGAAGTTTTGGTAGTGTAAAGAAGCCGGAGTGATGCGGCATACTATAGCACATTAGCTATTGCGCCTTTTGCGCAGAGGCGTATGTTGACTGGTCGGCAGAAAAGGGAGGAATTATGGCAGGTATTATACTATGCGGTATCGGGCTTGCGGTGGCAGGCATCTTAGTGAACAGATTTGTACGTAAAATGGATGGGGGGGGGTTAAAGTATATTATACTCCAGACGCTTCCTTCTGCGATTTTTGTTGTGGTGACATATGCCATTTTTACGCCAAGCGCGCTTTTCTTGGAAAATATCTCTGATTTTTCCTTGCCGTATGTCAGTGTTGTTCCGGTGATTTTGGCAGCAGCTTTTCTGCTCTGTACGGTGATGCTTTTTCTGGTGTTGTGCGCGGGAAGCAAAAAGAATATTGTCTTTTTTAATAGCTTTTTCTTTGTCGTTGCATTGGGCCTGTATGTGCAGGGTAATTTTTTAAATCCTAAATTTCCAACGTTAAACGGTGTCCCCATCGACTGGTCGATTTATTATAAGCGTGCGGTTGTAAGTAATTTTCTTTGGCCGCTGCTTCTCGTGGCGTTATTCGTGGCGGCAGTTTATTGGAAATCAAAATCACAACGGGTGATAAAATGGATTTCCTACTGGTTTGTGAGTATTCAGGTGGGGACGCTTGTAGTAATGCTGTTGACCGGAGAACAGGAGACAGGAGCCTATGGGGTTTCCAAAGAGGGAGAATTTGCGGTCGGCGCTGAGGACAATATTATTGTCTTTATTGTAGATTCCCTGCAGACATCATCGATGAAAGAATATCTGGCTTCCGACAGATATCCCGGAGGGTTGGACGGATTTACCATGTTTGACAATATGGTGTCAGGAGGAGCACCGACTTCTTTTGGATTGACAGTGTTTATGACAGGCGCTGAGTTTGATCCATTTCAAGTGGAGAAGGATTTCAGAACAGATGTATGGAATGATGCAGTATTGTATGATGAACTGCATCAAAATGATTATGATGTGCGGTTTTATACCAGTAATTCTGTTCCCGGAATTTCGGATAAAATCATCGATAACTGTCTGCCCTCCAATTACCGGATCGGAGATAATCTTGGTTTTGCCGAGCAGATGTATAAGCTGGTAAATTTATATCTGGTGCCGCAGGGCTTGAAACAGTTTTTTTGGCTGACGACAGACGATCTGACAACGCCGATCATGCCTGATGAAACAAATTATAGTTGCGGGAACAGACAGTTTTTTCATGATGTAGAGACTGCGGGAGCACTGCAGGTGAAATACGAAAAAGCGTTTCGGCTATATCATGTGAATGGTGTTCATATGCCTTATGTGACTGACGAGAATCTGCAGGAGGTTGAGAATAATTCGGTGACGGAGCAGCAGGTGCTGGAAGGAGTCATGAAAGGCATCTATCGATATATGAATTATATGAAAGAGGCCGGTATCTATGATGGGAGCACTATTATTATTGCAGGAGACCACGGTCCTTTTGAAAATGGCAATCCGGGAGCAACCGCCGCGTTCCTGATCAAACGTCCTTATGAGGATGCGCCTCTGCAATTCAACTCTGCCCCCGTTCATTACAGAAATGTATCGGCAACGCTGGCAGCGGCAGCTATGGAGGATTATTCTGCTTATGGGCCATCCGTGTTTGACATTACGGATGAGAGCGATGTGGAAAGGCTTCATACGATGGATTCGCCCATCTGTGATATCAATACGCTGGATGACACATGGGATATGACGTCCGAATGCAGAGTCATTGTTCCGGCGGATGCGGAAGATGTGGCAGGGTATCAAATCTGGAATCCGTATGCCATTAACCGGATAGATTACCGGCTCGGAGAGGAAATTACGTTTGCCGGGGACAATGCTTATGCAGATCAGCTTACCTACCGTTTATATAAAGAAGACGGAACTGCAACGGCAAGCAACGAATTGAGTATTTGTTTTGCTATCAAAGAGGCGGAAAAGGAGGACTTGGTTTTTCATTATACTTATGCCGGGGTATATAACGGAAAGCAGACAGTGCGTGTTTATGCAAACGGAAGAAGAATAGATACAGTAGTCTGCACAGATGAAAATGCCAATCAGGATCAAGTGATTGCCATACCGGGCGATGTGATGGAGGATGATACGCTGATTCTTCGCTTCGTTTTCCCCAATGCGGTGACACCGAATCAGCTTGACAGGAGTGATGAGGATACACGGGTATTGTCCGTGAAATTTACTTCTATGTGTGTAGATAGACAATAAAAGTTTGGAGAGGCGGCCCCACCGCGCCCGCCTGCGGACTGACGCTGGCGGGGATAGAGTCTGCGGAGAGGTGAATGCCGGATTTTAGGTGTAAGAAAAATATGAAGGTGTGATATACGGAGGTATAAAATGGTTTTTTCAAGTTTGCTATTTACATTTTTCTTTTTGCCGGTTACGCTTTTTTTATATTATATTTCCAAGAATGAGTATAAAAATTATATTTTATTGGCAGCGAGTTTGTTTTTTTATGCGTATGGTGAACCGAGATTTGTCTTTATTATGATTGCTTTAATTTTGGTGAATTATATTTTGGCAATCGGTATCGACCGATATAAAAAAGAACAGAGTCAATCAGGAGCACGTGCTATATTGATTCTTGATATTGTGATTAACATAGGACTTCTTTTTGTTTATAAATATTTGGATTTTTCCATATCTGTGATTAATAGAGTATTTGACATTCATGTGAAACAATTGGATATTGCTCTGCCGGTCGGCATCTCCTTTTTTACCTTTCAGGCGTTATCTTATGTCATAGATGTATATAAAGGGGGGGGGCACTGTACAGAAAAATCCGTTGTATCTAGCATTGTACATTTCTTTTTTTCCCCAATTGATCGCTGGACCGATCATACGATACACATCTATTGAAAATCAGATAAAAAACAGAAGGCATACGCTATATGGATTTAGTGAAGGAATCAGACGCTTTTTGCTCGGGTTTTGTAAAAAAGTAATTCTGGCAAATAATTTGTCTATCATAGCGGATGGGATTTTTGGGATGCGGGATGAGATAACCGATCTGAATCCATTATTATTATGGCTGGGTGCTCTTAGTTTTTCTTTGCAGATATTTTATGATTTTTCCGGATATTCTGACATGGCGCTTGGTCTGGGAAAAATGTTTGGCTTCACATTTGAGGAAAATTTTAATTATCCTTATACTGCGAAGTCGGTGACGGAATTTTGGAGGAGATGGCATATTTCTCTGGGAAGATGGTTTAGAGATTATGTGTATATTCCGTTGGGAGGATCAAGGGTATCGGTTTTCAGACATCTGATAAATTTACTTATTGTCTGGAGCTTGACAGGTATATGGCACGGTGCCAACTATACGTTTATTGCATGGGGATTGGGCTATTTTGTATTGCTTGTCATAGAAAAATATTTTGTGAAACCGGAAGCACGGAACAATATATGGCTAACAGGTATTTGGCGCGTTATTACACTGATATGCGTCAATTTCGGGTGGGTTATTTTTCGATCTGAAAGATTGTCTTCAGGAATTAAGTATTGCATGGGAATGATAGGCGTTTTTCGAGTACCAATAGCGATTGATGCGCTTGTGATAAAGTATTTGCGTGAATATGGAATCTATATTATTCTGGGGATTATTTTTGCAACGCCTATTGCGCAATTCGTAAGTAATAAGACAGATAAGTCGGAAAATATGGGTATTATAAAAGCCTGCGTGATACCTGTCTGTTATGGCATCGCATTTATTTGGGCGGTATCTTTTCTGATCTTAGGAGCACATAACCCATTTATTTATTTTAATTTTTAGGAGAGAGAATTATGAATAGAAACAGAAAAATATCGACAATAGCGTATTTGTTAGTTTTTTTGATTTGTATTGTGCTATTGGGTGGCGTTAGTTTCTCGAAACTCGTTGATTTTTATGTCAATGACGTGGTTGATTACAATGAATGGACGGCCGATTTGGGCAGTCCGTTTGAGACGGATGTTGCAACAAGTTTTTATCAGAAAATGGGTTTTGTGAATGTAAATGCCGCTTTTCGTAATCTGCTGCTTCAGCGGCAGATGAATGGTGTGGTAAAGTTGAATAACGGTTATCTGATTTCACCGATTGGCTGGGTTTCCGATGAAAGTCTGCAGTATAATGCGGATGCGGTAGTGCACTTGAAACAATATTTGGATGAACATAATATTTCTTTTCTCTATGTGATTGCACCGTACACATCCAGTAAATACGATCCGCAATTGCCTGTAGGCGTAGAGGATTTTGCCAATGATAATCTTGATCGTTTCTCGGCTATGCTGCAGAAGGAAAATGTGGATGTGCTGGATTTGAGAGAAATCATGCATGAAGAAGGCATCGATCAATATGAGATGATGTATCGGACAGACCATCATTGGACGACAAAGGGTGGTTTTTATGCCTATACGAAGATTAATGAATGGCTGATGAAGGAATTGAACTGTAAAGTTGATCCGCAAGTCAGCAATATTTCCAATTATACCATAACGACTTATGAAAAGTGGCATCTTGGCTCTAACGGGCAGAGAACCGGAGCGTCTTTTGCAGGAATCGATGATTTTGATCTGATTACGCCGAATTTTGAGACATCGCTTATTGTCATGCAGGAAGACTCGGACAAATTCGGGCAGGAAGGATCATTTGAAGATATTTTTATCGATAGAAGACCTTTGGAGAAGCGAAATCCTTTTTCGAGATATACTTATGATGATGTATACGGAGCCGCACTTACGAGTTGTGTCAATATGCGATCTGACAATGATAAAAAAATCGTGCTTTTAACCGATTCTTATGGCAGAGCAATTGCACCCTATCTGTCGATATCTTATAAACAACTTGTTAAATTGGGCACTGACGTCGATTCCCTGACGAGCAGTTTTATAGAAGATATATATAAGCCTGATGTTGTTATAATGTGTCTATATGCTGGAAATGCGATCGGTGATGGTGATTACGCAAGATCGTATTATGATTTCAGTCATATTTATTAAAAATATTTTAGTGGGGTTAAGCTGCAATTTACTATATGGAAAGATGCGTCACACGCGATTGTCCGGATCACGGCGCTGCAGCCGGCGCATTCATTTCATCCACATAGTCGGCGGGCTTCGCCGTCAGCTCCGCCCATGCGGGCAGGAAACCGCTTTTGACGGCGTTGCGGACGGAGCGGAGATTGGACCATGCCGAACAGTAGAACGGCACTCTGCCGCGGTCGAAGATTTCGAGGGCCAGCCTGCTCGTGAGCGCGGCGGCAATTCCCTGTCTGCGGTATGCGGGGAGAACATCTACGCCGATCTGCCACATACGCGCGCAGTCCGCCGACGCGCCGGCCAGCCCGACCAGCCTGCCGCGGTCGTAAGCGCCCACGCCCAGCACATCCAGCTCCGGACGCTCTTTGCTGAGCGCGTTGCTCCACGCGGGCAGATACAGGGCGGTGAAATCCGCGGCGGTCAATACGCGCAGTTCGTAAGAGCAGGGCAGTGGATGTAAGAGCGCTATGTCAGGCAGATAGTATAGCGACATAAAGCATACTTTCTGTTCAAGCGGCACGAGCCGGTCATTCAGCCAGTGTATGTTCGGCGTCTCAAAACAGTGATAAAATGGGAATCTGTCGATATAGGCCGAGACGATTTCACGGTATTCGTCCTTGACCGAGGCGACGATATTGTTTCCATAGGAGACCAGATTGCAGGCGATAGGCTCCTTATAGTATTTGCGGGCGTTGGGCCCGATCTGAGCCGGTACGATGACATTTTCCCCGGATAAAAAATCTGCCGCCCGGCAGCCGATGTCCGCTGCGGACTGCTCCATGGCGGTCTGCAGGATTTCCTGATTGGTCATAGCGTTTGCCTCCGTCTGTGTGTGGGTAGTGTCAAAAACTACCCATTTTTTATTGCTAAATTTTAGTAAAAACCTTGATTTTAAGGGAAATCGAAAATAA
>CANRFZ010000015.1 GCA_947630025.1 uncultured Lachnospiraceae bacterium | reverse complement strand
TCTGATGCCGGTAAAAGGTATTATTCTGGGAGAATTGCGGAGCAATTCTCTAGAAGCAGGCTGCCGAGCCTGCTTCTATTATAAGGCGTAATATTTCAAATTGCTATCGCAGAATGTATTTTTTTGCGTACATTGTCCGGGGCGGCGCATTGATTCCGGCCTGCCGATATGGTACACTTTCTGTAGGCGAGAGCCTGGAATGGGGGTTACTATGGAGCAGAAAATTTGTTATGTTGTGGGCGCCGGCGAAAACTACGGCCTAGATTTCGCACCCCGCCCCGGCGATATGGTGATTGCCGCGGATGCCGGCCTGCAGTATTTGGAGCAGGCCGGCATCGAGGCGGATCTGGCTATCGGCGACTTTGACAGCCTGCATTTTGTACCGCGCCATCCGCGTGTCATGAAGCTGAACGCGGAAAAAGACGACACCGACATGGCGGCGGCTATCCGGGAGGGCGTCCGGGCGGGGTATGATCTTTTTCACCTCTACTGCGGCACCGGCGGGCGCATAGATCACACGATCGCCAATCTGCAGCTATTGGCGGAGTTGTCGCAGCATGGCAGACAGGGATACTTGTTCGGGCAGGACAGCGTCTTGACCGCCGTTACGGATGGAACGCTTGGATTTTCGTGGGATGCGGCGGGGTTTGTGTCGGTGTTTTCCCATTCGGAACGGTCGGAAGGCGTTTTTTTAAAGGGGCTCAAATACGAGCTTGCCGACGCCGTTTTGACGAACACATTTCCCCTTGGCGTCAGTAACGAATTTACAGGGCAGGAGAGCACGATCACCGTGGGGAAAGGCACGCTGCTGGTTGTTTTCCCAAGAGCAGTCGTCTGCCGGAAAGTGAAGTAAAGAAAATGAAATACTTAGCGCCTTCTCGCGAAGTGGAATGTCATAAAGCAACCGCAGATTCTGTCATTTCCGGTTCAAAGAATGTCTGTTCAAATATGATTATTACCGCCATTAAACTAATGGAAGAATTATAAGGTGAATGTTCGACGATTTTTTCCCGCTTCGATTGTATCAAAGGTTGTGTTTTTGCATGATTGAAAGCAGGGAGTGGTTTTGATATACTCAAAGAAAAATCGTTGTTTTATAAAAGGAGGATATGTAGATTATGAGAAAAGTATCGTTTGGAAGATTTCTTTCTCTTTGGTGCATTACTGCATTGATATTGCTTCTTTTAAATGGTTTTATTTTAAGAAACTCAGTTATACATAGCACCATTCTTTCATCATTAGGTTTCATTTTACTGGTTTGTCCAATTTATCCTGTTTCACTTGAAAATAACTATGATGCGAAGAAGTGCAGATTGATTATAAGAATAATCGCTGTCATAGAAATTCTCTGCTCATTTCTTGTGCATACAACATTTTAGTCCGGTGCATTTTCCGTTTGCGATTGGTTTGATTTGCACGCATCCAATAAAATTGTGGCCAGAAGAATAAAGTGACAACTTCCCTTTGGTGGTGGGGATGTTGAGAGTATGAAATTGGGATTTTCTGGAGAGAAAAGGTATGATTGAGGTATTATTTGGCGATAGTGAAGCGGCTTCCATGAAAGCCGCTAAGAATACGGTTGTGATTGGCGGAGTAAATGGGCCGACTTCTGTTTGGATGGCGGGAAAAAAGAAGCCGTCGGAAAACCCTTTTGCCGGATGGGTAGAAGGAACGGCGGAAGATCCCTTGAATTGGAAGATGAACTGAAACAAGTTGGAGATGTCTATGTAAATGAACTGCAGCGGCTGATTCAGTTTTTGGAGGATGGCGAAGCGATTCGGATCTGGTACAGTGATGCGCCCTATTCCCGATGCGGCTTTTATAGCCTATGCCGGATGCTGCTGAAATATGAAACGGAGATTCATGTGGTGAAGCTGCCGGAGCACGTTGCAAGGGGAAAAAGCATTATTTCTTATAGCAACTGGGGCGAAGTTTCGGCGGAACAATTTGCGGGATTCCTGTCCTGTGAAAAAGCGTTGACCAGAGAAGAAGTGCGGATGTATGCCATGCGGTGGAGTATACTGTCTGAGGAAAATAGCCCGCTCCGGACAGTAATCAATGGCAGAGTTATCGGAGTCCCAGAGGATTTTTATGACTTTCTGTTATGGAAAAAGATTACTCGCGAACCAATCAAAGAGGCAAGAATCATTGGCGACATTCTGGGTTATTCTCACTTGGGTGTGGGAGACTGGTGGTATGCAAGAAGAATTGACTATCACATACAACAGGGAAATATTATGATTGCAGAGGATTCTGAAAATAAATACGCAAGGCTGATCTGTCTGGCTGAGGATTTGCTGATTTGACGGCTCGCTATTTGGAGGAAACTTACATGATCGATTTCGTTGTTAATCTGTTTGCGGAGATTGCTGATTTCTTTCTTACTTTTTGGGTAGACAATGTCATTGACAAATTTGCTAAAAAGAAATAAGCAAATTCCCGCTTTTCGAGCGGTGCAGCTCGGTCGGTATGTTTTTATTGTTTTCAACGCATAATTATGCTATAATTGTGTCAAAGGAAGGAGCGAAGCATTATGCCACTTATTATGCCTATTAAGGATTTGCGTAATACAACCGAAATCTCCAATATTGCGCACAAAGAGCAGGAGCCTATTTTTATTACGAAAAACGGATATAGTGACTTGGTTGTAATGAGCAGCGAATTGTATGATAAATTCGCAAGGATTAACCGCATTGACCAAGCTATCTATGAATCTGAACAAGAAATTGCAAACGGAGCTGAGGCAGTCGCTGCAGAGACAGTTTTTGCGGAATTGGAGAAAAAGCATTTTGGATAAATATAAGGTAATGATTAACCCAAGAGCAATACGCGAATTAGACAACATTTACGAATATATTGCAAGTGAAAAATTGGCTCCTGAAAATGCAAAAGGACAGGTTGATAGAATTAAGAAAGCTATGTTAAGTTTAGACACTTTTCCGCAGTCTCATCAAGAGCGAAGCGAGGGCAGATATGCGGGAAAGAGTTACAGACAGTTGTTGATTGATAACTATATTGTTATTTTCCGCATTGACGAAACGTACAAAACGGTTTATGTGGTAACGATACAGTATCAAGGAAGAAATCTGCATATATGAATTTCATATCTTATCTGTCCTTATTTTTGCCCTTACAAGTGTTCATAACATGAGGAAAATTTATATGGTTGAAAAGAATATTCGCAATATTTTTTCAAAATATCCCGAAGTTATTTATGGATTTACAGATATCGCGTACAGTGAATATGCAAGTACATATAAATCCGCTTTAGTTTTTGCAGTACCTTATGGGGAGCAGCTTACAGTTGAAACATATTCTGAAGAAAAGTTTGAGAAGGGTATTCAGGATGCAAAAAAAGTATTGGAAGAAATTTTAACGTAAAGGAGAAACGCGATATGGATGTACTGGACTTTATACATGATAAGTTTTCACAAGATTGTGCAATCGGCACAGTGCTTCATCTTGTCATGGCGCATTATAATTTGTCTGCGGAAGAAGCACAGAATAAGATGGATGAATATTTTGAAATTGTGGAAACAATGGATCATCAAAAGAGAACGATCTGATAAGTTTTCCAACTTTCCGGTTCACCGATATACAGTCATTCTATTTTCTAATTCACCTATCTTCATAGAATTATCACTTTTTTCATTCTCCATAAGTTGTTTGTCTCGTTTGGCAAGGGCAGGTTTTGTTTCGTTTGTGTAATATCCGGGACAAAGGTTCATATATTAAGATGAGGGGGAGAGCGTATGCGGCGGGAAGAAATGCTGGCCCTGTTTCCGGAGCGGATGCGGGACAGATGGAAAAAAGCGGCGGATCATGCGGGACGGGTGCAGGAAATCCGGATGCGGGCCGGGCATCCCGCGGCGGTCAGAATCGACCGCAGGGAGAAGTTTGTAGACGCCGGAGGTGAATTGGTGGACAGGCCGCCGGAAAATGCGGACTGCACGCCGGAGGAGATCAGCCTGCTGGTGCGCCATCTCTGCCAGTATTCGATCTATGCCTATGCGGACGAGATCCGGCAGGGGTTTATGACGATACAGGGCGGGCA
The DNA here is from genome assembly GCA_947630025.1 of uncultured Lachnospiraceae bacterium. Lineage (GTDB taxonomy): Bacteria > Bacillota > Clostridia > Lachnospirales > Lachnospiraceae > UBA3282. Next base: position 78,974 of record CANRFZ010000015.1, on the reverse strand, counting down.
TCGGGTAGGACTGGCAGGACAGGTTATTCTGGAGGACGGACACCGCATCCGCAATTTAAAATACATATGTTATTTAAATATCCGCATCGCCCACCAGGTCATAGGCGTTTCGGATGCTGTCCTGCCGGTTCTGTACGGCGTAGACGGCAGTCCGTACAATACGCTGCTGATCTCGCCGCCGGGCTGCGGCAAGACGACGATGCTGCGGGATCTGGTCAGAAATTTTTCCAACGGCAGCCGCTACGGACACGGCCTGAATGTGGGCGTAGTGGATGAGCGGTCGGAAATCGCCGGCAGTTATATGGGAGTCGCCCAGAACGACGTGGGTATCCGCACGGACATACTGGACGGCTGCCCAAAAAGGGAGGGCATGATGATGATGGTGCGCTCCATGGCGCCCCAAGTGCTGGCGGTGGACGAATTGGGGACAGAGGGGGACATACAGGCGGTACGGACGGCGAGCCGCTGCGGGTGCAGGCTGATCGCCACGATCCACGGTTCGTCGCTGGAGGAAGTAAAAAACAAAAATTATATGCGTAATGTTATTTCGGAAAAACTGTTCCAGCGCTATTTGGTTTTGACGGCCCGGGACGGAAGATGCGGCGTGGAGGGCATTTATGACGGGGATGGGAACCGTATGTAAGGCGGCGGGCGTGCTCTGTATTCTGGGCGGCTGCGCGGGATGGGGCCTGGCCGGAATCGGCGAAGAAAAGCTGCGGATCTGCTGGCTGCGGGAAATGACGGATGTGCTGCGCCGGATTCGTGACGAGATCGGTTACGGCAAGCGCACTCTGCCGGAGATCTGCGGACTTCTGGCCGAGTGCGGCGGGCCCCTGCTGAGGCCCATCTTCCGGGAACTGTACAGGCTTTTGACGGCAGGCGGAGGGGAGATAGGCCGGATATGGGAATCCCGGATGGAAAGCTATATGCGCCATACGCCGCTATCCGGGGAGGAAAAAGAAATCCTGATCCGGCTGCCCGGAGAGCTGAACAGGCCGGAGGAAACCCTGCAGGCGCAGATGATGGAGCGGGCGGCCATTCTGCTGGCGGAACACTGCCGGCAGGCGGAGGCGTCCTACGAAAACAAGGCCAGAGTCACTTTCAGTCTCAGCCTGTTGTCTGGCGTTTTTCTGGTGATTCTGTTTTTGTAAAAGATGAGCGTCAAAGGGAGTAGAAAGCGGAACAAAATAAGGAACAAAATAAGGAACAAAAATAAGAAACAAATAAGAAACAGGAAAGGTTTCTGTATGGAAACGACACTTATGACCGGGAGGCAGCATGAGCGTAAGTCTTATTTTTAAGATAGCGGCAGTAGGGATACTGGTAACAATATTAAATCAGGTTTTAAAACATAGCGGCAGAGAAGAACACGCTTTTTTAATCAGTCTGGCCGGATTAATTCTTGTTTTAACATGGATCATGCCTTACATATACGATCTGTTCCTTATGATGCAGGAACTTTTTGAAATGTAAGTGCGTAAACGCTCCGGAAAGAGGAATTTTATGGATATGGTGAAGCTCGCCCTGCTTGGCACGGCAGGGGTTATGGCGGCAGTCGTGCTCAAAAGCTATAAGCCGGAATACGGCGTTCTGATGGGGATTGCGGTATGTCTTGCGGTGATGGGGTACGGCATACGGTATCTGTCGGGGGTTCTTTCCTCCGTGGGGCAGATGACGGCATACCTTAAAGATAACGATAGTTATATAAAACCGCTGCTCAAGGCGGCAGGGGCCACCTATGCCTGTGAATTTTGCGCCGGGATCTGCAAGGACGCCGGGTTTGGCGGGATCGCCGGACAGGTCGAGCTGGCGGGCAAACTGTATATCCTGCTGATCGGGATGCCGATTCTGCTGGCGCTCCTGCAGAGCATCCAATCGCTGGCGGGATAAGGAGGAAAATGTGGGAACAGAGCAGAGCAGTCAGTATTGGGAACAGATGGGAATGGACACGGCGGCGCTGGACTTTCATCGGTTGTTCCCCGCCTATCAGTTTGACGGCAGAGCGGTTATGTGCCTGCTGATGCAGGGAAAACTCTGGCAGGCCGTCAAAGAACTGTTCAATGGAATAACAGGTGTTATAAATGCCCAGACGGGAGAGGCGCGGGCGGTCTTTATCGCGTTATTGTTGTTAGGCGTGGCGGCGGCGTTGTTCGTGAATTTTGCGGATCTGTTTCAGAACAGTCAGGTTTCCGACATCGCGTTTTATTTTATCTATCTGCTGATGATCGCCGTCCTGCTCCGCGCGTTTGCGGGCGCGCTGGGAACCGTGCGGGAAGTCTTGGATGCGGTGACGACTTTTATGAAGCTGTATATCCCCACTTATATTGTGGCGGTGGGGAGCGCGTCGGGGGCTGCCTCGGCAGCGGCTTACTATCAGATTCTTCTGTTTGTCATCTATCTGGTGGAATGGGGGTATCTGTGTGTGCTGCTCCCCGCCGTGTCCTGCTATATTATGTTGTCCGTGATCAACGGCGTATGGATGGAAGAAAAGCTGGCGCTGCTATTGGAGCTGCTGGGCAAGGCCATTGGCGTCAGCATCAAGGTCACGCTGGGCATGATTACCGGATTCAGTCTCCTGCAGGCGATGATATCACCTGTTATTGATTCGCTGCAGGCGTCCGCGCTCAAAAAGGCGGTGTCGGCCATTCCCGGCATAGGCGGGCTGACGGAGGGAATGTTTGAAATGGTGATCGGATCGGCGGTGCTGGTCAAAAACGCCGTCGGCCTGTATATCACGCTGGTGCTGCTCCTGCTGAGTCTGGCCCCGCTAATCCGGCTGTTTCTATACGCCGCCGCGGTCAAATGCGGAGCGGCTCTGATCGGAATCGTCAGCGACAAGCGGATGTCCAACTGCGCCAACCGGGTGGGAGACGCCGGCATTATGCTGCTGAAAATCGCCCTGTCCACGGTGGGGATGTTCGTCATCCAACTGGCGGTGATCACCTATACCGCCGGCGGAAGGGTGTAGCGGTATGGCGGAAAATATCAGGAATATCGGGCTTTTTATGATCGTGGCCCAGACGGTGGTGCACTTCGCGGCAGGAAAGCAGTATGAGAAGTACATTAAGGCAATAATGGGCGTTATTGTATTATTTCTCTTTCTTGCGCCATATGTGGATGCGGACGGGCAGAAGGCTTATGACTGGCAGGCGGAGCTGGCGCGGATCGAGGAACGGACGGCGGCGGAGTACGAAGATCTGTCCGAGTCTGTCTATCCCGCAGCAGACGCGGTGCTGGGGCGTCTGGGCGGGCCGATCCGGGAACGGCTGAACGCGGCGGTCGCGGATGACGCCTGCCGTGTCACGGATGTGGAGGTGGTATGGGATACGGCGGACGGGACGCCCGTCCTTGACCGGATAAAAATCGCCGTCTCCTGCGGCGGGGCCGAAACCGCGCAGAATACGGAAGACATCGCACAGAATACGAAAGATGCCGCGCAGAATACGAAAGACATCGCACAGAATACGAAAGATGCCGCACAGAATATGGAAGATGCCATAGCAGATACGGAAGGCTCTGCCGGAAGTGCGGAGGATGCCGCCGCAGATAAGGAAGACGGGCTGATCCGGATCGGACAGATCACGGTGCAGGGTGACGGCGGGCAGGCGGCTGCCGGCGCGGAGAAGCCGGCGCGGATGCAGCAGCGGGAACTGGAGGAGTACCGGCGTCTTTTCGCGCAGGTGTTGGGAATCGCCGCGGATCAGGTGGAGGTGACGGAGGATGGGATTCGCTAAGCAGTTTTTGGAAAAGGTCACGGGCGGGAAGAAGCTGCAGAAGGATCAATGTCTGATTCTGGTGCTTGCGGGAATCCTTCTGTGTGTGATTGCACTGCCCGCAGGAGACAAAACGGTAAAGTCCAATGTATCGGACAGGTCAGATGCTATACTCGGTAATCATACGGACAACGGCGCGGAAGGAGCCATGGAGGAGGATGCTGCCGCGGCATGGACGGATACGGCGGACGGCGGTTCCACGGCTTACACGGACTATTGGGAGCGGCAGTTGGAGGACGCGCTTAGGTACGTGGACGGCGTGGGGCAGGTTCGGGTGCTGATGACGCTGCGGGAGTCGGAGCACAGGATTGTCGAGAAGGACGGGCCGGAGCAGTATACCGATACGGACGAGGCGGATTCCGCCGGGGGCAGCCGCACCGTCAAGGAGAGCAGCATGGAGAAGGCCACCGTTTACACGGTGGATGGAAACGGACAGAGCGTGCCCTATGTGGTCAAGACGATACCGCCTGCGGTGGAGGGCGTGGTGGTGATCGCGCAGGGCGCGCAGAGCACGGCGGTGCAGGAGGACATAATTGAGGCGATACAGGTATTATTTGATATAGACATGAATAAGATTAAAATAGTAAAAATGAAAAATAACCAGTGAAGGGGAGAATGAAGTGAAAAATATGATCAAAAAAAATCAGATGATGATCACGGCGCTCGCCATCATGATCGCCGTAGCGGGATACCTGAATTTTGCCGGAACCAAAGTGACGGACGAGGAGATCGTGACGGTCAATAGCAGCGACGTGGCCGGTGAGACGCAGGATGTGGCTGCTGGTGATGAGAATTATGATTACGCGACGTTTGCGGACATCTCCGACGAGGACATCGAGCAGGCGTCCGGCGATATCGAGAGTCTGGATATGGACGTCGCCTTGGACGAGAGCAGCGGCGTGGACGAGGAGCTGCAGGAGGCGCTGGCGGAGGAGCAGATGGAGGTCGCGCCGGGCGAAGCGGTATTTACCTCGGCGGGTACGATTTCCGTACTGTCGGGCGCCAAGCTGCAGAAGGAACAGACTCGCGCCCAGAATAAGGAAACCCTGCTGGAAATCATCAATAACGCGAATATCAGCGAGACGCAGAAGCAGGAGGCCGTCAACAACATGATCTCCATGACGGATATCGCGGAGAAGGAGACGGAGGCGGAGATTCTGCTGGAAGCCAAAGGGTTTGACGACGCCATTGTCAGTATCGACGGCGATAGCGTGGACGTGGTGGTCAATGCGTCGGAGCTGACGGAGGCCCAGCGCGCCCAGATCGAGGATATTGTGATACGCAAGACCGGCGTCAGCGCGGAATCGATCATCATCAGCACGGTCAATTCCAATTAAAACACCGCAGATTTGTTTTTTGTGATATACTAGAAACAGGCTCAGCAGCCTGCTCATGAGTAAATTGCTTCGCAATTCACTCGAAATGATTTACGATACTGGCATTAGAGATATGATTTACCCCAAAAAGCAGCGCTATGGTTTGGCTTGCGCGGCACAAAATACGGAGGCGGAAGATGAAAAGAGTTTTTTTGATCGTTTTGGACAGTTTTGGCATCGGCGCGATGGAAGATGCCGCGGCATACGGCGATGCGGGCACGAACACGCTCAGGTCGGTATATGGAAGCCCCGCTTTTGCCATGCCGAATATGGCGTCGCTCGGCCTGTTCAACATCGACGGCGTGGATTTCGGGCCGCGCACAGACAGTTTTACGGCGCGGATCGCACGGATGCGGGAGGCGTCTAAGGGCAAGGATACGACGATAGGGCACTGGGAGATCGCGGGCATCCTGTCGCCCGTGCCGCTTCCCACCTACCCGGACGGCTTTCCCGACGAGGTGATCGAGGCGTTTACGCAGGCCACGGGCCGTGGCATCCTCTGCAACAAACCTTATTCCGGCACGGAAGTGATCAAAGATTACGGAGACGAGCACGTCAGAACCGGCAGGCTGATCGTTTATACGTCGGCGGATAGCGTGTTCCAGATTGCGGCCCATGAAGATGTGGTTCCGGTGGAGACTCTGTATGAATACTGCCGTCAGGCGCGGAAGATCCTGCAGGGCAGACACGGCGTTGGGCGCGTCATCGCCAGACCTTTTACCGGGGCAGACGGTCATTATGTCAGGACGGCGCGCAGACATGATTTCTCGCTGGAGCCGCCGGCGGCCACGATGCTGGATCAGTTGAAGGCGGCGGGCCGGGATGTGATATCCGTGGGCAAGATCAACGATATTTTTGCCGGGCGGGGCATCACGGAATATGTATATACGAAGGGAAATGCCGAAGGAATCGAGCAGACGATGAAATATTTGTCGAAAGATTTCGAGGGATTATGCTTTATCAATCTGGTAGATTATGATATGCTTTACGGACACCGCAACGATGTGGACGGCTACGCGGAGGCGCTGGCCTTTTTTGACCGCAGCCTGCCCGCGCTGACAGGCGCGCTGCGCGACGAGGATATCCTGATGATCACGGCGGATCACGGATGCGATCCGGGTTACACGGTATCCACCGACCATTCCAGAGAGTACACGCCGTTTCTGATGTACGGCCCAAATGTGCAGCCGGCCAATCTCGGCACGCGGGAGACCTTTGCGGACATCGGGGCGACGGTGCTTGACTATTTCGGGATAAAGCCGGAGTTTCGGGGAACTTCGATGCTTTAAGACAGATACGGAACTTGGAGGAGAGTAGACGTGGGCAATTATGCAGACGAAATCAACAGAAGAAGAACATTTGCGATCATATCCCATCCGGACGCGGGCAAGACGACGCTGACCGAGAAATTCCTGTTGTACGGAGGGGCGATTAATCTGGCGGGGAGCGTCAAGGGCAAGGCCACTGCGAGGCACGCGGTTTCGGACTGGATGGAGATCGAAAAAGAAAGAGGTATCTCCGTGACGTCGTCGGTACTGCAGTTTGAATATGACGGATACTGCATCAACATTCTGGATACGCCGGGGCATCAGGACTTCTCGGAGGACACGTACAGAACGCTGATGGCCGCGGATTCAGCCGTGATGGTCATAGACGCTTCCAAAGGGGTGGAGGCGCAGACGCGCAAGCTGTTTAAGGTGTGCGTGATGCGCCATATTCCGATTTTTACCTTTATCAATAAGATGGACAGGGATGCCAACGATACCTTTGAACTGCTGGACGAGATCGAGAAGGAACTGGGGATCGCCACCTGCCCGATCAACTGGCCTATCGGCTCCGGCAAGAGCTTTAAGGGCGTCTACGAGCGGGCGAGCCGCTGCGTCATCACCTATTCCGACACGGAGAAGGGAACGAAAGAAGGACATACTACCCGCATTCCGATCGACGACGAGGCGCTGCTGACGGAACACATCGGGGAGGATTTCAAGACGCAGCTTCTGGATGAGACGGAGCTTCTGGACGGGGCCAGCGCGGAGTATGATCTGGGCCGGATACAGGCCGGAGAGCTGACGCCGGTGTTTTTCGGCTCGGCGCTGACGAATTTCGGCGTGGAGATCTTTCTGCAGCATTTCCTGAAAATGACTACCGCGCCGCTGCCCCGCAGGGCAGATATCGGACTGATCGACCCGGTGGAGCACGATTTTTCGGCATTTGTCTTTAAGATTCAGGCCAATATGAACAAGGCGCACCGGGACAGGGTGGCGTTTATGCGCATCTGCTCCGGGCGGTTCGACGCCTCCGCCGAGGTGAAGCACGTTCAGGACGGCAAGGTGATGCGCCTCTCCCAGCCGCAGCAGATCATGGCGGACGAGCGTAAGATCCTGTCCGAAGCGTACGCGGGAGACATTATCGGCGTGTTCGATCCGGGGATTTTTGCCATCGGAGACACTGTCTGTATGCCGAAAGAGCAGTTTGCCTACGAGGGGATTCCCACTTTCGCGCCGGAGCATTTCGCGCGGGTAAGGCAGCTCGATACGATGAAGCGAAAACAGTTTGTCAAGGGAATCACGCAGATCGCCCAGGAGGGCGCCATCCAGATCTTTCAGGAATGCAATACCGGCATGGAGGAGATCATCGTAGGCGTGGTGGGCGTGCTGCAGTTCGATGTGCTCAAGTACCGTCTGGAAAATGAGTACAACGTGGAGATCGCGCTGGAGAATCTTCCTTACGAGCATATCCGGTGGATCGAAAACCAAGAGATCGACTTAAACAAATTGACAGGCACTTCCGATATGAAAAAGATCCGGGATCTGAAGGGGAATCCGCTGCTTCTGTTTGTCAACCAGTGGAGCATCGGCATGACGGTGGAGCGGAACGACGGCCTGATCCTGTCGGAATTTGGCAGGAACTGACGGAAACTCCGCAGCAGACAGACGCCTGCAGGAACCAGAACCCCGCGGAACCGGCATAGTGCCGGGAGTAACCGGTCCGAATCGACAAAAGACGGCAAAATCTGAACGGGGTGGTGACAGCTATGAAAAAACAAGGTCTGCTGCTTGCGTGTATGCTGCTGGCTGCGGGAGGTATGGCTTATGCAGCAGGTACGGTGCCGCAGCGCCGCAGCGAGACGTATACCCAGACGGATCTGGGCGCGGAGCTGGCGGAGACGGCGCAGGCCGGACAGACTGTTGTGCGCAAGCCGGAGAGCGGATATGCCTATTCGATGCTGCCTGCGGAAGAACAGACCATCTATCTGGAGATCCGGGATGCGCTGCTTTCTTTTCAGGAGAACGTGAAGCTGTCGGGGTGCGATAAGGAGATGATCTCCCATGCCTTCCGGTGCGTGCTCTGCGACCACCCGGAGATGTTCTATGTGGACGGGTATACTTATACGGAGTATACGCTGGGGGACATGATTAAGAAGATCACGTTCACGGGCAGCTACCGTTTCAGCCGGGAGCAGATCGCGCAGAAGCAGGCGCAGATCGATGCGTATGCGGCGGCGTGTCTGGCGGGTATGCCGGATGGGAGCGACGAATACGAAAAGGTAAAATATATCTATGAGTATCTGATCCACCACACGGAGTACGACGCGGCGGCGCAGGACAACCAGAATATCTGTTCCGTGTTTATCGAAGGCAGGTCGGTGTGTCAGGGGTATGCCAAGGCCACCCAATATCTGCTCAACCGGGCCGGTGTTTTCGCTACGCTGGTATTCGGCAGCGTGGTGGGCGGAGAAGGCCATGCGTGGAATCTGGTGCGGATCGACGGAGCGTATTACTACGTGGACACGACATGGGGCGATGCGTCCTATCAGGCGGTGGGAGAGGACAACGCGGGAGACGGGATTCCCACGATCAATTACGACTATCTGTGCGTCTCTGCGGATCAGATCAGTCTGACGCACCGGATCGACAATCTCGTACCGCTGCCGGCCTGTACTTCCATGGACGCCAACTACTATGTCCGGGAAGGGTTTTATTTTACCGAGTGGGACGAGGCGAAGATCGGACAAGTTTTCCGGGAAGGGTACGAGAAAGGAAATGCCTATGTCACCCTGAAATGTGCCGGTTATGACGTATACAGCCGCATCCATGAGGCGCTGATCGAAAACCAGCAGATCTTCCGGTATCTCGACTGCCCCGACGGGCTGGTTTCCTTCTCGGAGAATGAGGGGCAGTACAGTCTGAGCTTCTGGTTGTGACAGACCGCTCTCCAAGAAAGACTGACGGCTTTGGCGGAATGGGACTAGGCAAAAATAAGAAATTTTGGTATACTTATTCCAAATGAAAGAAAGGCGTGGATAACTATGAAAGAACAGGGATCGACAAAAGGCGCCCCGCTGGGGCAGGCGGATGAGACATTCGGTACGGTGAAGATCGCGGACGACGTTGTGGCGATGATCGCGGCGCTGGCGGCCACGGAAGTGGAGGGCGTTGCGGCCATGAACGGCAATATCGCCAAAGAGCTTCTGACCAAGGCGGGCATCAAAGGGCAGGCCAAGGGCGCGAGGGTGGATATCATGAACGGCAGGGTAAAAGTGGATCTGGCCGTCGTGATGGAATACGGCTATAATATTCCGGCTGCCTGCCAGCGCGTGCAGACGCGGGTAAAGAACGCCATCGAGAACATGACAGGGCTGGAAGTGGCCGACGTCAATATCCGGATCGCCGGTATCAATGTAGCCCGCTAGGACACGGCCCGATACGACCGAAAGACACGACAGGAGTTATTATGAGCAGACGAGAATTGCGGGAGCAGATTTTTAAACTGTTGTTCCGGGTGGAATTTAACAGTCCGGAGGATATGTCCGAGCAGGAGCGGCTTTTCTTCGAGGACGAGGAAGCGGCGAAGGACAAGGATGCCGACTACATTTCGGACAAATACCATAAGATCCTGCAGAAACTCCCGGAGATAGACGCGCGTCTGAACGAGCGGGCGGAAGGCTGGAATACGGACCGGATGAGCAAGGTCGATCTGACGATCCTGCGGCTGGCGGTGTACGAAATGTGTTATGACGACACGATTCCGGTGGGCGTGGCCATCAACGAGGCGATAGAGCTCGCCAAGAAATTCGGGCAGGATGCGTCTTCCGGGTTTGTCAACGGCGTTCTGGCCAAGTGCGTCTGAACGGACGGTGTGCTATGCGGAATGTATATACGGTCGCGCAGGTAAACGCTTATATCAAAAATATGTTCACGCAGGATTATATGCTGCAGTCGGTCATGGTCCGGGGAGAGGTGAGCAACTGCAAATATCATTCCTCTGGACATATTTATTTTACCTTAAAGGACGCGAAGGGTACCATAGCGTGTGTTATGTTTGCCTCTAACCGCAAAGGGCTGGGCTTTCAGCTCGCGGAGGGGCAGCAGGTTGTGGTGGACGGCAGCATCGACGTGTACGAGAGGGACGGCAAATACCAGCTCTACGCCAGAGAGATCACAAGAGACGGTGCGGGCGCGTTGTATGAGCGCTATGAGCGGCTCAAGCGGGAACTGGAAGAACGGGGGATGTTTGCGCCGGAGTACAAGCGTCCGATCCCCAAATACAGTAAGACGCTGGGGGTTGTGACGGCGGCGACGGGGGCTGCCGTCCGCGATATTATCAATATTGCGAGGCGGCGCAATCCTTATGTGCAGATCATCCTCTATCCCGCCATTGTCCAAGGGGAAGCGGCGGCTCCCAGCATCGTCAACGGCATCCGCGCGATGGAGCGGATCGGCGTGGATGTGCTGATCGTGGGGAGAGGCGGCGGCTCTATCGAAGATCTGTGGGCCTTCAATGAGGAAATAGTGGCGCAGGCCGTCTTTGACTGCCCGATTCCCGTAATCTCCGCGGTGGGGCATGAGACGGACTTTACCATTACCGATTTTGTGGCGGATCTGCGTGCGCCGACGCCTTCGGCTGCCGCAGAACTGGCAGTCTGTGACTGGAAGCAGCTGCAGGAGAAGATGGCGGGTTATGCCAGCGATCTGCAGGGCCTATGCCTGCACAGGATAGAACGGCAGCGCGGCAGGGCGGAGCAGCTGGCCACACGGCTGCGGTATCTGAGCCCCGTCAATGTGATACGGACGAAAAAAACACAGGCGTTACTGCTGGAGGAGCATCTGCAGAACGCCATGGAAAAGTGTCTGGACACCAGCAGGCACCGGCTGGCGCTATATGTGGAGAAGCTGAAAGGCTTATCGCCGCTGGACAAGCTGAATCAGGGGTATGCTTATGCCGCCGACAGTACGGGCGCTACGCTGACTTCCGTGGATCAGGTCTCCGTGGGGGACAGTTTTTCCGTCTGTCTTAGAGACGGCAGGATCAGTGGGAAAGTCACCGGCAGGGAACATCAAAACAGATAACGGACGGGCAGGAAGATATGAAAAAGACGACGCAGCAGGACGAGGAACTGTCTCTGGAACAGGCTTTTGAGCAGATCGAGGAAGTGATTTCCCATCTGGAGTCGGAGGAGATCACGCTGGAGCAGTCCTTTCAGGAGTACAATAAAGGAATGCAGCTATTGAAGCGCTGCAACGAGACGATTGATAAAGTGGAAAAGAAAGTCCTGTTTATCAATGAAAACGGTGGATTAAATGAATTTTGACGAGGAACTGAGACGGAAGACAGAGGAGACCGAGCGGCTTCTGGCGGGATTTCTCCCTGAGGCGCAGGGATATCAGCGGCAGGTCATCGAGGCCATGAACTATTCCGTGACGGCGGGCGGCAAAAGGCTGCGGCCCATGTTGATGGCGGAGAGCGCGGCGTTGTTTGCCGATCCGGGCAGCGCGGCGATGCTGCCCGCATATATGGCCGCCATCGAGATGATACACACCTATTCCCTGGTGCACGACGATCTGCCGGCCATGGACAACGACGAGTACCGCAGGGGCAGGAAGACGACGCATATGGTGTACGGCGAGGGTATGGCGGTGCTGGCAGGGGACGGCCTTCTCAATCTGGCGTTTGAGACGGCGGCAGGCGCGCTGGAACAGGCGCGCAGCGTGGAAGATTACAGGCGCGGCAGCGCCGCGCTGCGGATCTTGGGCAACAAAGCGGGCATATACGGCATGATCGGGGGACAGTGCGCGGATCTGGAGGCGGAGCGGGCGTCGCAGGAGCTGACGGAGGAGGCGCTGCTCTTTATCCATGCCCACAAGACCGCCGCGCTGATACAGGCGGCCATGACGATCGGCGCAGTGCTGGCCGGCGCAGACAAAGGCGGCGTGGACAGGCTGGAGCGGTGCGCCTGCAATATCGGGATCGCTTTCCAGATTCAGGATGATATACTGGATGTCACGGGCAGTCAGGAAGTGCTCGGCAAGCCCATCGGCAGCGATGAGAGAAACCACAAGCTGACTTACGTCACGATGCACGGCATGGAGGAGTCCGCCCGCGAGGTCGAGAGGCTGTCGCGGGAGGCGGTGGAGATACTGGCTTCGTTTGACCGGCGCAATCCGTTTCTGGAAGAACTGGTCAGAGCGCTGATTGGCAGAGAGAAATGATTTTTCATGTTCGTGCATGGAGGATTACGATGTTTTTGGAAAAGATAGAAAAGACGAATGATATCAAGCAGCTGGAGGAGGCCGACTACGGCGCGCTGGCGCAGGAGATCCGGGAGTTTCTGATCCGTTCCATCAGCGAGACGGGCGGCCATCTGGGTTCCAATCTGGGCGCGGTGGAGCTGACCATGGCGCTGCACCTTTTTCTCAATCTGCCGGAGGACAAGATCATCTGGGATGTGGGCCACCAGTCCTACACCCACAAGATTCTCACGGGCAGACGGGACGGCTTCGCCAATCTGCGCAAGTTCGGCGGGATGAGCGGCTTTCCGAAGCGCAAGGAGAGCGACTGCGACTGCTTCGACACGGGGCACAGTTCCACGTCCATCTCCGCGGGCCTCGGTATGGTGAAAGCGCGGGATTTAAAAGGCGGCAAAAACACCATTGTCTCGGTGATCGGGGACGGCTCCCTGACCGGCGGCATGGCCTATGAAGCGCTCAATAACGCCTCCCTTCTGGAGACGAATTTTATTATCGTGCTGAACGATAACAATATGTCGATTTCCGAAAATGTGGGCGGCGTATCCAAATATCTGAACAAGATCAGAACGGCTGATATGTATCTCGACCTGAAAGAAGGCGTCTACAACTCCCTGCACGGCAAATCCAAATACGGCGACAAAGTCGTCACCCTGCTCAGGCGCGCCAAGAGCAGTTTCAAACAGCTTGTGGTGCCGGGAATGTTTTTTGAAGATATGGGAATCACTTATCTGGGGCCGGTGGACGGCCATAATATCCCCGCCATGCTCAAGATGCTGGCGGAAGCGCGGAAAGTGCGCGGGCCTGTGCTGCTCCATGTGCTCACCCAGAAAGGCAAGGGCTATCCGCCCGCGGAGCGGCATCCCGCGCGGTTCCACGGGGCGGAGCCTTTTGACATCGAGAACGGCATCCCCACGAGGCCCCACAACAAAGCCAATTATACGGACGTTTTTTCCACCGTCATGTGCAAGCTGGGGCGGCGGGATGAGCAGGTGGTGGCGATCACCGCGGCCATGCCGGACGGCACCGGGCTGAAACGGTTCCGCAATATGTACCCGGATCGCTTTTTTGACGTGGGCATCGCGGAGGAACACGCGGTGACCTTTGCGGCGGGGCTGGCGGCGGGCGGCCTGAAGCCGATCGTGGCGATCTACTCCTCGTTCCTGCAGCGGGCCTATGACCAGATCCTGCACGACGTATGCCTGCAGAATCTCCCTGTGGTTTTCGCCATCGACAGGGCGGGGCTTGTGGGCAGCGACGGAGAGACGCATCAGGGAATCTTCGACCTGTCCTACCTGTCGTCCATCCCCAATATGCACATCATGGCGCCCAAAAATAAATGGGAGCTCTCCGATATGCTCAAATACGCGGTTGCCTGCCATATGCCGATGGCGCTGCGCTATCCCAGAGGAGAGGCGTTTGACGGCCTCAAAGAGTACCGGGCGCCCATAGAGTACGGCAGAAGCGAGCCGATCTACGAGGAGGAGGACATCATCCTGATGGCGGTGGGAAGCATGGTCAAGGTGGCGCTCACCGTGCGGGAGCGGCTCAAAGCCATGGGACGTTCCTGCTCGCTCTTAAACGCCAGATTTGTCAAGCCCATCGATGAGGAGGCCGTCCGGCAGGCGTGCGGCAGGCACAGGCTGATCGTGACGATGGAGGAAAATGTGTTAAGCGGCGGCTACGGCGAGAAAGTCAGAGACTTTGTAGACCGTATCGGCGCGGATGTCAAGGTGCTCAACATCGCGGTGCCGGACGAGTATGTGGAACACGGCAACGTGGAACTTCTGAAACGGGAGATCCGCATCGACGCGGACAGTATTTTGGAGGACATCCTTGAAGGAGAGGCTTGACGTAATCTTAGTAAAACAGGGATTCGCGCCGTCCAGGGAAAAGGCGAAGGCCATCCTGATGGCGGGCAGCGTCTATGTGGACGGCCAGCGGGAGGACAAGGCCGGGACGATGTTTGACGAGAGCCGCATCCGCATCGAAGTCCGGGGAGATACGTTAAAGTATGTGAGCCGCGGCGGTCTGAAACTGGAGAAGGCGATGGCGGCGTTTCCGATCCGGCTTGCGGGCAGCGTCTGTATGGACATCGGTGCGTCCACGGGCGGATTTACGGACTGTATGCTGCAGAACGGCGCCGCGCGTGTCTATGCCATCGATGTGGGGCACGGCCAGCTTGCGTGGAAGCTGCGCAGCGACGACCGGGTGGTCTGCATGGAAAAGACGAATTTCCGCTATGTGACGCCGCAGGACATCCCGGAACGGATCGATTTTGCGTCGGCGGACGTCTCCTTTATCTCGCTGACCAAGATCCTGCTCCCGGCCAGAGACCTGCTGGGTGCGGGCTGCTGCATGGTCTGTCTGATCAAACCGCAGTTTGAGGCCGGACGGGACAAGGTGGGCAGGAAAGGCGTCGTCAGGGACCCCGCGGTGCACCGGGAAGTGGTGTGCAGCGTGGCCGCCTATGCGGAGCGCATCGGCTTCGCCGTGGAAGGGCTGACCTACTCCCCGATCAAAGGGCCGGAGGGCAATATCGAGTATCTGCTTTTCCTCCGGAAGCGGGAGCAGATTCCCGCGGACGAAAACGCGGCAGACGAAAATGCGACGGACGGAACTGCCGCGGATGACAATGCAGCGGACAAAGATGCAGCAGGCGGAAGTGCGGCGGGCGGCAGGCAGTCCGACAGGGAGGCGCTGGCGGCGGCTATAGTGAGAGAGGCGCATGAAGCGCTGGACGAGGGGAAAGCGGAGGATGAAAAAATTTTGTCTGATTGCCAATGAGATCAAGGACCCGCAGGGAGTCTATGCCGGGCGCATCACTTCCTATCTGGAGCGGCACGGCGGCGAGACGGTCAGAGTCGTCACGGATAGCGCCGATCTGCGCGGCAGGGATCTCCATGACGCCGAGTGCGTCCTCGTGCTGGGCGGCGACGGAACGCTGCTGCGGGCGGCGCGCAACATGATGGATCGGGACATCCCCCTCCTCGGCGTCAATCTGGGAACGCTGGGCTATCTGGCGGAAGTGGAGATCTCCGCCATCGAACCGGCGCTGGATCAGCTGTTGGCGGGCAGCTATACGCAGGAAGAACGCATGATGCTGGCGGGCGAGGTACATCGGCAGGGCTCCACGGAGGAGGGGTATGCGCTGAACGATATCGTGATATCCCGGTGCGGTTCGCTGCAGCTACTGACTTTTGATATCTATGTGAACGGCCAGTTTTTGAACGGATTCGGCGCGGACGGCATCATCGTGGCCACGCCCACCGGTTCCACAGGCTATAATATGTCGGCGGGCGGGCCCGTGGTGGAGCCGGCGGCCAGCCTGCTGCTGCTGACGCCGATCTGCCCCCACACGCTGCATACGAGAAGCATTGTGCTGCCTCCGGAAGACGAGATCCGCATCGTGATCTCCCCGCGGCAGGACGGCAGGCCGCAGACGGTGGAGGCGAGCTTCGACGGAAGCCACAGGATCATGCTCACGACGGGAGACAGCGTCGTGGTGCGCAGGGCGTCCAAGACGACCGGAATCGTCAAGCTGCATACGGAGAGTTTCCTGACGGTTCTGCACAAGAAAATGAGTGAATGACGACAGATCAGACAGAAACGGACGGCGGTTTTTATGGGAAATCAGAACAAACTAAAAAGGCATGACAAGATCATCGAACTGGTCAGCCGCTATGAGCTGGAGACGCAGGAGGAGCTGGCGGACAAGCTGCGGGAAGCGGGATATCAGGTGACGCAGGCCACGGTGAGCAGGGATATCCGGGAGCTGAAACTTTCCAAGGTCGCGGTGGAAAAGGGCCGGCAGAAATACATTCCCTACAGCGGGGAGGAATCCCATCTGGGCGACAAGTACGTCCGCGTGCTGAAAGAGGGCTATCTGTCCATGGCGCCGGCGCAGAATCTGCTCGTCATGAAGACCGTTTCCGGCATGGCCATGGCCGTGGCAGCGGCGGTAGACGCCCTGCAGATCGAGGAAATCGTGGGCTGCATCGCCGGAGACAACACGATCATGATAGCGACGCAGAGCGAGGCGGCGGCCAGAGCCGTCATGAACAGGATCGAGAGAATGACAGAACACTGACGATTATGTATTTGCGAGGCGCTATGATCAGACGCCCCGGAGAGAATACATATGAGGTGACGAAATGTTAGAACGTTTGTATGTGAAAAATCTGGCGCTGATCGACGAGACGGAAGTGGTCTTCGGCAGAGGGCTCAACATCCTCACCGGGGAGACGGGCGCGGGCAAGTCGATCATCATCGGCTCCATCAGTCTGGCGCTGGGCGCCAAAGCCGACAGCGACATGATCCGCAGCGGCGCCGAGTACGCGCTGGTGGAGCTGGTCTTTACGCTGGACCGGCCCGGACAGGCGGAGGCGGTGCGTGGGCTGGAACTGCCCGTAGAGGATGGCCGGATCATTCTGCAGCGACGGATCATGCCGGGGCGCAGCGTGTGTAAAGTGTGCGGCGAGTCGGTGACGAACAGACAGGTCAGGCAGCTTGCGGAGATCCTGATCGACATACACGGGCAGCACGAGCACCAGTCGCTATTGCAGGCGGGCAGGCAGTTGGAAATTCTGGACGCTTATGCCGGCGGAGAGCTGGCAGCCCGCAAGGACGCCTTGGCGAAGTTGTACGAGCGCTACCGTCTGACGATGGAAGAACTGCGCACCGGCGAGGCGGACGAGGAGACCAGACGGCGGGAGAGCGCGCTGGCGGAATTTGAGTGCGACGAGATCAACCGGGCCGGGCTGACGCCGGGCGAAGACGAGGAACTGGAGCAGACTTACCGGAAGCTGCTAAGTAGCCAGAGAATCCGGGAGGCGCTCGGCACGGCGCACGCCCTCTGCGGCTATGACGAGGGAGGAGCGGGCGGCGCTCTCGGACGCGCGCTGAAGGAGATACGCACCGTCACGTCCTGCGACGACGCCCTCTTGGAGCTGGAGAAGCAGCTTCTGGATATCGACGGGCTTCTGAACGATTATAACCGGGCGGCTGCGGACTACCTCTCGGAGCTGGAGTTTGACGGCGCGCTTTTTGAGGAGACGGAGCAGCGTCTGAACCTGATCAATCATTTGAAATCCAAATACGGCGGTTCCGTGGAGGCGATTCTGGCGTATCGGGACAGGGCGCAGGCGCTGCTGGACAAATACCGGGATTACGACGCTTACCGCGCCAAGCTGGAGCAGCGGGCGCATACGCTGGAGGAAGAAGTGCTGGCGGCCTGCGCCGGCCTGTCTAAGATGCGGGCCGGGAGCGCGGAGACGCTGGCGCGGCAGATGCGGGAGGCGCTGACGGATCTGAACTTTCAGGACGTGCAGTTTCAGATACAGGTGACGCCCTCGCGGGAGCAGATCGGTGCAAACGGCTACGACCGTGTGACGTTCCTGCTCTCTACCAACGCCGGGGAGCAGATGAAGGAACTGTCCCAAGTGGCCAGTGGCGGCGAGCTATCCCGCATCATGCTGGCCTTAAAGACCGTTCTGGCGGACAAGGACGAGATCGAGACGTTAATCTTTGACGAGATCGACGCCGGCATCAGCGGCAGGACTGCATGGAAAGTTTCGGAAAAAATGGGAATCTTGGGCAGGGAGCATCAGTTGATCTGCATCACCCATCTGCCGCAGATCGCAGCCATGGCTGACACGCATTTCTGCATTGAAAAAAGAGTGGAGAACGAGAGAACCGTCACGGATATCCGCAGACTGGACGAGGAGGGCAGCATCGGAGAACTGGCGCGGATGCTCGGCGGCGCCAGCATTACGGAGAATGTCCGGAATAATGCGGTCGAAATGAAAGATTTGGCAAGAAAAACAAAACAATACTAAATGAAAACCGAAAATTCATCACATACTAGAAAGGACATACACTGCGTGTGTCCTTTTTTTAGTATGGATAAAAGAAGTAAGACTTGAAAGAAGGAAAGGTTAGAGAAATAAGGTTTCAATAAGATTGGAGAAGTAAGATTTCCATAAAGATTAGAAAAATAAGGTTTTCATAAAGATTTAGAGAAGTAAGGATGTGAGGATTTGAACGGAAAAGTAGAGATGACAAAGCAGCAGAAGCAGGCTTACCGCGCTTTTTTGTATACGGTGCTCGCCACGGCAGTGTTCACGCTGGCGCTGCTTGTGTACGCCGCATATTGGGACAGGATTCCCTCCGCCATCAGGATACGGGCGGGCGTGGAGGAGGAACTGGATTTCCATGTTCCGGTGTCGGGGGAGATACACCGCGTCGAGGCTGCTGCGCAGACGGCGGCCATGTCGCCCGCGGGAGACGACGTTCCGGAGACGGAAGGGGCGCAGGACGCGGGACAGGGCGGAACATCCCGGACGGCGGAGGACGCTTCCGGGGACGTGCAGAGCATCCACGTGGATTTTACACATAAGGTAAAAGTCAGGGCCAGCGAAATGGATACTTATCAGATGGATCTGAAACTGTTCGGCATCCTCCCGTACAAGAGCGTGGATGTGGAGGTGATCCGCGATAAGACGCTGATCCCGTCGGGCATTCCCATCGGCATCTATGTCAAGACGGACGGCGTGCTGGTGGTAGGCATCGGCGAGTTTGAGACGGAGGCGGGCGGTAAGGCGTCGCCCGCCAGATATATTCTGCAGAAGGGCGATTATATTGTGCAGGCCGACGGCGAGGTCATAGAGAACAAAAAGCAGTTGGTGGAAAAAATAGAAAATTCCGGCGGCAGGGATATGGTGCTGACAATCCGCCGGAACAATGAAATAACGGATGTTATGGTAAAGCCGGAATGCGGGCAGGGCGGCGTCTGGAAGCTGGGCATCTGGATACGGGACAACGCGCAGGGGATCGGCACAATGACTTATCAGGATACGGATCACACGTTCGGCGCGCTGGGGCACGGCATCAATGATGTGGACACATCCGGGCTGATGGATCTGGAGGAAGGGCTGCTCTACCGGACGGAGATCGTGGGAATCACCCGCGGCAGCGACGGTTCGCCCGGCGAGCTGACGGGCTATATCGAGTACGACACGGACAACGTGCTGGGCGAGATCACCGAGAATACGGCGAAAGGGATATTCGGTATCTGCAGGGACGGCGCTCCGGCGGGGATCTGTCAGGAGCCGGTTCCCATCGCGCTGAAACAGGAGATCGAGCTGGGGCCCGCGCAGATCATCAGCTCTGTCACGGGGGAACCCGAGTTCTATGACGTGGAGATCGTGGAGGTGAATCTGGAGCACGGCGACATCAACCGCGGAATCGTGATCCGGGTGACGGACGAGAAGCTATTGACGCTGACCGGCGGCATCATTCAGGGGATGAGCGGCAGTCCGATCATCCAGAACGGCAGGCTGGCGGGAGCCGTGACGCACGTGTTGGTGCAGGATTCCACCAAGGGCTATGGTATTTTCATAGAAGAAATGCTGACGCATTAACCGTCGTATCAGTGCGATGCCTTACTATTCCATAGCATACTTTCATTGTTTATAATAGATTATGTCAAATGCGGTCAGCGAAAACGCCGCGGAGTAATCAGGGAATATGGAGGAAGCTATGGAAATTTTAAAAGTAACGACAGCGAGGGATCAGGAGCAGTTTAACAGGATTTTAAACAATCTGATCAGCGCGAACAAGGAATTTCAGATTATGATCACCGTGCCTTCCGCGTCCGGGGAAGACGTCAGGGCGGACGAGATCCCGCTTATCCGCGCAGGAGCGGCCGGCGATCTGGAAAAGGACGTCACCGATATGATTCATGAGATCGGCGTTCCCGCGCATATCAAGGGGTATCAATATCTGCGGGAGGCGATCATGATGTCCGTGCGGGATGTGGAGATGCTGGGCTCGATCACCAAGGTACTGTATCCCACCATCGCCAAGAAATACCAGACGACGCCCAGCCGCGTGGAGCGCGCGATCAGGCACGCCATCGAAGTAGCGTGGTCCAGAGGCAGGATGGAGACGCTGGACGCGCTGTTTGGCTATACGATCAACACGGGCAAGGGCAAGCCCACGAACTCCGAATTTATCGCGCTGATCGCCGACAGGATCAGGCTGCAGTACCGCGGCTGAGCGCTTGCTTCCGTTTTCGACCTGTTTTACAAAATAATTCTTTTATTGCCGATCAAAATAAGGTATAATAGATGCAGATTCAGCAATCATGCTTATGAGTAAATTGCTTCGCAATTCTTCTGGAATGATTTATGTTGCTGGCATCAGAGATATGGTATAAAATATTAAAAAAGTTTTGGAAAGACTGTATGTACGGAGGATTGGCATGAAGAATATTTTGTTTGTTGCGTCGGAGGGCGTTCCCTTCATCAAGACCGGCGGACTGGCCGACGTCGTCGGTTCCCTGCCGAAATGTATCGACAAGAGATATTTTGACGTAAGGGTGATTCTTCCGAAATATACCTGCATGAAACAGGAGATGAAAGACAGGCTCAGCTATAAGACTCATTTTTACATGGATTTCCACTGGAAAGAGGAGTATGTCGGCGTGATGGAGGCCGAGGTCGACGGCGTGAAGTATTATTTTGTCGATAACGAGTCGTTCTTTGGCGGTTTTGCGCCGTATAGCGACAACGCCCTCTTTGAAATCGAGAAGTACGCCTTTTTCTGCAAGGCGGCGTTGTCCATCCTGCCGGTGATCGACTTTAAGCCGGATCTGATCCACTGCCATGACTGGCAGACAGGCCTGATTCCGGTCTATCTGAAGGAGAGATTCCAAGGCGGCGATTTCTACAGGGGCATCAAGACGGTCATGACGATTCACAACCTGAAGTTCCAAGGCAAGTGGAGCGTCAAGGAAGTCAAAGAGATCACGGGGCTTCCCGATTATTTCTTCACATCGGATAAGCTGGAGGCGTACAAGGACGCCAATCTGTTAAAGGGCGGTCTGGTCTATGCGGACGCCATTACCACGGTCAGCGATACATATGCCGAGGAGATCAAGACGCCGTTCTACGGCGAAGGGCTCAACGGGCTCCTGTGCGCGAGGACGAGAGATCTGCGCGGCATCGTCAACGGCATCGACTACGACGAATTTAACCCGGAGACCGACAAATATCTGGAGAACTGCTACAACGCGGTGAATTTCCGCAAGGAAAAGATCAAGAACAAGCGGGCGCTGCAGGCAGAGCTGGGATTGAATCAGGATGACAAGACGATGATGATCGGTATCGTGTCCCGCCTGACGGGGCAGAAGGGCTTCGATCTGATCGCCTATGTGATGGATGAACTCTGTCAGGACAATGTCCAGATCGTCGTGCTGGGTACGGGCGAGGAGCAGTATGAAAATATGTTCCGCCATTTTGACTGGAAATACCACGGGAAAGTGTCCGCCAATATCTACTATTCCGACGCTCTTTCCCATAAGATCTACGGAGCCAGCGATGCGTTTCTGATGCCGTCGTTGTTTGAACCCTGCGGGTTGAGCCAGCTGATGTCGCTGCGCTACGGCACGATCCCGATCGTGCGCGAGACGGGCGGCCTGAAAGATACGGTGCAGCCCTACAACGAGTACGAGGGCACGGGTACGGGCTTCAGCTTCGTCAACTACAACGCCCACGAGATGCTGGGCACGATCCGCTACGCGGAGCATATCTATTATGACAGGAAGCGGGAGTGGAACAAGATGGTGGACAGAGCCATGGCGGTGGATTTCTCATGGCACGTATCCGCCAGCAAATATCAGGAAATGTACGACTGGCTGATCGGCTGAGGGCCGTCGGCGCAAGATCATATTCTGCAGAACAGAGCAAGTCTCTAAGGCTTGCTCTTGTGGTTCCCGGAGGAAGCGCATGAACGAACAAAAGAAGAATAACAGTTTTGTGCTCCAAGCGGGAATCTTGGCGGCGGCGGGGCTGATCGTCAAGGTGATCAGCCTGATCTACCGCAGCCCTCTGCGCAGCATTCTGGGCGCGGAAGGCAACGGCTACTACAGTATCGCCATGAATGTCTATACGATCATTCTGCTCGTCTCCTCCTACAGCATCCCCTCCGCCATATCTAAGGTAATCGCACAGAAGCTGGCGTTCCGGGAGTACCGCAACGCGCAGCGCGTGTTCCGGTGCGCGTTGATCTATGTGCTGGTGGTGGGCGGCATCGCCTCGCTCTTTACGTTTTTCTGTGCGCCCCTTCTCGTATCGCACAATTCCGTGGTGACGCTCCGGGTGCTGGCGCCGACGATCTTTCTGTCGGGATTCTTAGGCGTGCTGAGAGGGTATTTTCAGGCTTACGGCTCCATGCTTCACACTTCGGTGTCGCAGATTTTGGAGCAGATCTTTAACGCCGGCATCAGCATTCTGGCGGCGTACCTTCTGATGCGGGCAGTGTCCGACAGGAGCGGGACGACGCAGGCGGTGTACGGCTCCGCGGGCAGCGCCATCGGCACCGGGGCGGGCGTGCTTTCGGCGCTTCTGTTCATGATCGGGATGTATCTGCTCAACCGCAGCATGATCAACAGGCGGGCGGCGCATGACAGGACGGGCAGGCTGGACAGCTACCCGGAGATCTTCAAGATCATTCTGACGGTCGTCACGCCGTTTATTCTGAGCACATTTATCTACAACTGTTCCACTGTCGTCAATATGAAAGTATATGAATATGTGATGGGCGCTTACAAAAACGTAGATGCAATAACAATCGCTATTGATTACGGCATCTTTGCGACGCAGGCGGTTTCCATGATCAATATACCGATCGCCCTCGCCTCCGCCATGTCCTCGGCGGCGATCCCCGGCGTGGCGGCGGCCTATGTGCGGGGCGAGTATGAGACGGCCCGGGCGCTGGTGGCCAAGGCGATCCGCATGACGATGACCGTGTCCATCCCGGCGGCTATGGGAATGCTTCTGCTGGCGGAGCCGATCATGCACTTTATCTTTCCGCAGCAGGACACGCTGGCGCAGGCGGCGGGCCTGATGGCGGCGCTTTCCATAACAGTTGTTCTTTATGGTCTGTCCACGCTGACCAACGCCGTTCTGCAGGCCATCGGCAAGGTCAATACGCCGGTCATCCATGCGGCGGCGGCGCTGGTGGTGCAGCTGGCCGGGCTTGTGGCGCTCCTTTTGTATACCGATCTGAACCTGTATGCGCTGGTGTGCGCCAATATCATCTACTCGTTTGTCATGTGCGTGCTGAACCAGTTGGCCGTGCGCAGGCATCTGGGTTACCGTCAGGAAGTGGTCAAGACGTTCTTAAAACCCCTGACGGCGGCGGGCATTATGGGCGCGGCGGCCTTTGGTGTGTACCACGGCCTGTATCTGCTGCTGCCGGTGAGCCGGGTTGTCCTGCTGATCGCCATCGGTGTGGGCGCCGTCCTGTATTTCGTCGTGATTCTGCTGATCGGCGGCGTGAACGAGCAGGAGCTTCGGGCCTTCCCCAAGGGCGCGATGATGGCGCATTATGCCAAAAAGCTGCGGCTGCTGCATGAGCCCTCCGCGGGCCCACGCCGGAAGACAAAAAGGAAAAAGACAGAAAAATAAGTCCCTTTTCTAAATTATTCCATACTGATTTTGCATCTTCATTATAATGAGAGCATGAATTTTATAAAGGAACAGACAAATCGGTAATTTAGCGGGAGACAGTATTATGGGATTTAAGTCGGACAAATCAAATGGTTATATTAGTCCGCATTTTTTAATAATGATCTTCAACTTCCCGTTTGTTGAGAAGTTGCAAAACCCTTTAGGAACTAAAGGGCGCACTTCTATACATAGGTCTGGCGACCATGTATCGTGCGTTCTGCGAGGCTTCCTCTCTGATAGCAGAACGCCGTTAATCACTTGTTAAAACTCCTGTTCTATGCACTAAACTACGACTAAACCAACAATCGGGCCATCTAAACTGTCGGTCGGTTGAGTATTAAGCGGAGGAAATGTTATAGTGCAGTCATCAAATCAAAGGAGCGATACCACAATGAAAAAATCATCAAATCAAAGGAGCGATACCACAATGAAAAAACAATCTTTTGGAGCTATGATTGCAGCTATGCGTAAAGAACAGGGAATGACACAACTTGAACTTGCAGAAAAAATGGGCGTTACAGATAAAGCGGTCTCAAAATGGGAACGAGATTTATCCTTTCCTGATGTAAATTCGATTCCAAGGTTGGCGGAAATTTTTGATGTAACTGTTGATGAGATTATGCAGGTAAAATCAGATAGTAAGGAAAATGGGAAAGCAAACAGAATTTCTGAAATTGTCGATATCGCATTGAAAGGTATAGCTTTGGCAATGGGAATTGCTGTCGTAGTTCTATCGCTTATAGATAAGATTGAAGCAAAGGAAGCGGTCAGTATGTTGGGAATTGGATTGGCTTGTACGGCGATTGCACAGTTTTCAAAAAAGGACTAAATTCAAATTTATTGCACAGTCAAGAAAAAGAGGCAGTCCGGAAGATATGGATTGTCTCTTTCAAGAAAAACACAGAAAATAAATACGTCTCCTGTATAAATCATTGTCCTGAAACCAATACTGTGAAGGACAATTATTTTTTTAGGAGGAACAGAACCATGGCAAATTTATCGGAACTTGACCTGCAGAATCTCCGCCATCTTATGGGCGGCTATGATGTGACGCACTGCAAGATGAAAGAATATGCGCAGTGCGCCTCCGACGAGAAGATCAAGCAGTTCTTTGAGAAGGGCGCGCAGTCTGCGATACAGAACAAGCAGCAGCTGATGGAATATTTAAGATAACACGTGTTATTTATTCCGAGGCAGCAGCGTGCAGTAGAGAGCAGACCAAAAAAGACAGAGAGCAGGAGGGTTTAGCATCATGCAGATGGAAGAAAAGACAATGGTGGCGGATACGCTGACCGGCATTAACGGGGAACTGGTGCGTTTCGGCGAGATGATCGCCCAGACGGAGAACAAGGAGCTGAAGCAGACGTTAAAGCAGTTCCGTAACGCCTGCGAACAGTCGCAGGAGGAGCTATACCAGCTCGCGAGGGAAAAATCGTATTACGTGCCTGCGGCCAAGGCGACGCAAGCGGAGATCGACCATGTGAAATCGCTATTTTCCACCAGCACCTTATAAGGTGGAAAGCGTGAGGGCTGCCGTGCCGGACCACCGGTGCGGCGGCTTGCTTTTATTTCAAGGATATGCTGACTTTCGGCATATTTCTTATGGCGTTGCTTACATTCGTTTTCACGTTTTGTAAGTAGGTCTACATAGAAAAACCACCCCAAAACTTTGACCAAGAGGTGGGGTGGAATTTCTACTCTTTAACCAAGGTCAACCCACCTTGTGGGCGGTTGCTCCTTTTATATCTACAATATAGCACAGAAGCATAGAAAAGGCAAGTATTTATTCCGCCAGCCTGATCTGCGAGATGGTCAGTAAATTTGGTTGAAATAACAGAAATTATATGGTAATATTTCAAATATAGGAGCAGCCGTGTTGCAGGGTGGGCAGACCTTTCATTCTTTATAGAATGGAGGTGATGCCTATGGGAAATCGCTTTGATTTCAAGGATATGCTGACTTTCGGCATATTTCTTATGGCGTTGCTTACATTCGTTTTTACGTTTTGTAAGTAGGTCTACATAGAAAAACCACCCCAAAACTTTGACCGAGCGACGGGGTGGAATTTCCATCAATTAGTAAGGTCAACCCACCTTGTGGGCGGTTGCTCCTTTTATATCTACAATATAGCACAGAAGCATAGAAAAGGCAAGTATTTATTCCGCCGGCCTGATCTGCGAGATGTCAGAATCGATGGCCATCGAGTAGTTGGTGTAGTAGACGACAAATCCGGGCTTTGCGCCGTTGGGCTTCTTCACGTTTTTCCGCTGCAGATAGTCGATCTCCACTTTTTCCTGTTCCCGGCCTTTGGAGTAGTAGGCGGCCAGACGCGCGGCTTCCTCAAAAGTGCTGTCGGGCAGCGTCTGTCCTTCGGTCTTGACGATCACGTGGGAACCGGGTATTTTTTTCGCATGGAACCACCAGTCGTTCCCAGAGGCAAACTTAAAGGTCAGCTCGTCGTTCTGATAATTGTTCTTACCGACGTACATATGGAAGCCGTCACTGCTGATATAGTGGAAGGGCCTGCTGACCACGCGGGCTTTTTTGGAACCGCTTCTGCGGTGGATATAGCCGCTTTCGATCAGTTCCTCACGGATCTGCACCAGATCTTCTTCCTGCAGGGCGATGTCCAGCGAGGTCATGATGCTTTCCAGATGGTCGATTTCCTCTTTGACCTGAACGGTCAATTCCGAGAGCGCTTCGTAAGTGCGTTTCAGCTTGCCGTACCGGTCAAAATACCGCTGCGCGTTTTCGAGGGGCGTGAGCGTGTCGTCCAGCGGGATCGTGACGGTTTCGCCGGTATAGTAGTTGGGCGCTTCCAGAGACTTGGCGCCGGGCGCGGCGCTATAGCCGTAAGTGTTCAGCAGTTCGCCGTAAATCCTGTACTGCTCCCGCTTTTCGGTGTCCTGCATCTGCCTGCGCTGCAGGTCGTATTTTCTGACGTTGCGCTCCAGCGCGGTCTGCACGATCCGGCGCAGATCCGCCGACTTCTGGCGGATGCGCGTGACGGCGCTTTTCTGTGCATAGTAGGTCTCCAGCAGGGCGCTGAGAAAGTCGAAAGGCACCGCTTTTTTGTCGGCGTACATCGTCAGCGGCAGTGCGGCGTATTCAAGCGGCGTCCTGCCGTCGTAGATGATGTTCGGTGCAAAGCGGCCCTCTGCCACATCGCTCATCACGGAGCAGAGCGCGTCGTACAGGGCGTGCAGCGCATCTTCCGGCAGCGTGTTGGCGGGCCGGTCACCGTCGGCTCCCGCGCGGTAACAGATCTCCTGCGCGATCACCGGAGACAGGCCGGTGTAGGAAGTGTAGAGCGCCTTGTAGACGGGCGCCGGACTGTTGCGCATCCGTTCCGATAGGTTTACATAACTCAAAGCAGCCTCCGCTTCGCCAGGAAGGGGGCAGAAGTCCAGCGGATTTTCCTTGTCCTGTGTCCGGGGGATAAAATAATCTTTTCCCGGCAGCACTTCCCGGACGGAGCTCATCATGCCGGAAACGTGTTTGATACTGTCGATGATCCTGTCGTGATCGTCGCAGAAAATGATATTGCTATGCTTGCCCATCACCTCGATGATCAGGCGTTTGCGGCACAGATCTCCCAGTTCGTTCAGATGTTCCAGCTCCATGCAGAGCACCCGTTCCAGCCCCGGCTGGGTAATGGACGCGATGCGCGCGTTCTGCAGATGCTTGCGCAGCAGCATACAGAAATTGGGGGCGGTGAGCGGACTCGGCCTGTTGGTCTGCGTCAGATAGACGAGCGGCAGCGAGGCGTCCGCGGACAGAAGCAGTCTGTATTGTGTGCCGTTGTTTTTGATGGTCAGCAGCAGTTCGCTGCTCTCCGGCTGGGCGATCTTGTAAATCCGTCCGTCGGTAAGCGTCCGCCGCAGTTCCGATGCGATTCCCGCAACGGTGATGCCGTCAAATGCCATAGTGGTTTCTTCCTTTCGGAGTTGTCAGATTGTCTCCTATTTTACACCTCCTGCCCATGGGATTCAACACCGGACATATTTTCGGCGCGGTTTCCGATACGTGTATCTGCCGCGCTGGATCAAGAAGGTCGCGGTTTCCGATGCGTGTATCTGCCGCGCTGGATCAAGAAGGTCTCGGTTTCCGATGCGCGTATCTGCCGCGCTGGATCAAGAAGGTCGCGGTTTCCGGCGTGTGCCGTCTGCCGTGCCGTGTCGGATGGGGATGCACTTTTCCGGGTAGAAGGAGGGTGTACTTTTCCGGGCAACTTTCTTGACTACTGTGGATTCATCCTTTATAATAAAATCTGTACGCACAGTCAGATCAGCAGAGCCGGACAGACAGCCGGTTCGGGAAGGCAAGTATACGATTATGATAAAGAGCATGACCGGTTTCGGCAGGTGCGAGATCGCCAAGGGGGAGCGGAAGATCACGGTGGAGATGAAGTCCGTCAACCACAGGTATCTGGACATCACGATCAAGATGCCGAAGAAGCTCAATTTTTTTGAGGCGGCGATCCGGAACGAGCTGAAGAACTATATCCAGAGAGGCAAGGTCGATGTCTTCATCACCTACGAGGATATGTCGGAAGCCAACGTCTGCGTGACGTACAACAGGGAAGCGGCATCGGCCTATATGAAGTATCTGGCGCAGATGGCGGAGGATTTCGGGCTGGACAACGACGTCCGCGTGTCCACACTGTCCCGGTATCCCGAAGTGTTCGGCATGGAGGAGCAGACCGTCGACGAGGAAGAACTCTGGCAGTTTCTCTCGGAGGCCATCCGGGGCGCTGCGGAGAAGTTCGTCGACACGCGGATCAGAGAAGGCGAAAACCTGCGGGACGATCTGGTGGAGAAGCTGGACGGTATGCTGGCGCACGTGGACTATATCACGGAGCGTTCCCCGCAGATCGTCACGGAATACCGGCAGAAGCTGGAGGAAAAGGTCAAAGAGCTGCTGGGGGACGTACAGGTGGACGAGGCGCGCCTGCTGACGGAAGTGACGATTTTTGCGGACAAGGTGTGCGTGGACGAGGAACTGGTGCGCCTGAGAAGCCATATCGAGACGACCAGGGAAAATCTGCTGCAGGGCGGCAGCATCGGGCGTAAGCTCGACTTTATCGCGCAGGAGATGAACCGGGAAGCCAATACGATTCTGTCCAAGGCCAACGACTTGGAGATTTCCAACCGGGCCATCGAGCTCAAGACGGAGATCGAGAAGGTGCGGGAGCAGATCCAGAATATTGAATAGACCGCATCCGCGGCGGTTCCGGCAGGCCGGCATGACGGTGCGCGGAGGCGCTTTCGGTGTGGTTGCGGAGAGGCATAAATGGGAAGACTGATCCATATCGGATTTGGAAATGTGGTCAATACGGGCAAGATTATCGCCATCGTCAGCCCCGATTCCGCGCCTGTCAAGCGCATGGTGCAGAAGGCGAAAGAGACGGGGATGGCCATCGACGCCACCCAGGGGCGCAAGACGAAGGCGGTGCTTGTCATGGAGAATAACCAGATCGTACTGTCGGCGCTTCTGCCGGAAACGATATCGGGCAGGGCACAGTCGGAAGGCGGGGAAGCGGATGCGTAAAGGGATACTGATCGTTGTTTCTGGGTTTTCGGGAGCCGGTAAGGGAACGCTGGTCAAGAGACTCGTGGCGGAGTATGACAACTATGCACTGTCCGTGTCTGCCACCACCAGACAGCCCAGACCGGGCGAGAAAGACGGCAGGGAATACTTTTTCATGGACAGGGAGCGGTTCCGGCAGAAGATCGACGAGAACGGGCTGATCGAGTACGCCTGCTACTGTGACAACTACTACGGCACGCCCAGAGAGTATGTGGAGCGCAGGCTCTCGGAGGGCCGGGATGTGATACTGGAGATCGAGATTCAGGGCGCACTCAAGATCAAGGCGCAGTACCCCGACGCCCTGCTGCTTTTTGTGATGCCGCCCAGCATGGAGGAACTGCGCCGCAGGCTCGTGGGCCGGGGCACGGAGACGCAGGAAGTGATCGACCGGCGGATGCGCCGCGCGGCGGAGGAGGCGGAAGGGATCGAAAACTATGAGTACATTGTAGTCAACGATGATCTGGACGCCTGTGTCAGACAGACGCATGAGATTATTACTGCAGCGCATAACACGCCGCAGAGAAATAAGGAATTTATAGAAAATATCAGAACAGAACTGGAAGGAGAAAAATAATGTTACATCCATCTTACGCAGATTTGATCGAGGCGGTGAACAGCAGCATCGAGGAGGGAGAAGATCCCGTTGTCAAGAGCAGGTACTCCATCGTCATGGCGACCGCCAAGAGAGCGCGCCAGCTCATCGCGGGCGATGAGGCGCTGGTTGACGCCAAGGGCAAAAAGGCTCTGTCCATCGCGGTGGAGGAGCTTCATCAGGGCAAGGTGACAATCACCGGTGAGGAGAACGAAAATGAAGAAAGCAATTAAGGCGGTAAGCGAAGGCAAAAATCTGTCCGTGGAGGAAGCGGCGAGAGTCATGGAGATCATGCTGAGCGGCGAGGCGACGCAGGCACAGATCGGCGCATACCTGACGGCGCTGCGCATGAAAGGCGAGACGATCGACGAGATCATCGGCAGCGCCAGCGTTTTAAAGGAGAAGGCGGTGCACATCCACCCCGATCTCCCGATGTATATCGATCTGGTGGGGACGGGCGGCGACGGCACGTTTACGTTCAATATCTCCACCACGTCCGCTTTTGTGGCGGCGGCGGCAGGACTGCCGGTGGCCAAGCACGGCAACCGCGCGATCTCGTCCAAGTCCGGCGCGGGAGATGTGCTGGAGGCGCTGGGCGTCAATATCACGGCGGATTATGATGTGGTGGAAAAATGCGTGGAGGAAGTGGGCATCGGTTTTATGTTCGCGCCCGCTTTCAACCAGTCGATGAAATATGTGGGGCAGGCCAGAAGCGAGCTGGGAATCCGTTCGATCTTTAATATTCTCGGCCCCATGGCGAATCCTTCCGGCGCCAAATGTATGCTGATCGGCGTCTATGACAAGGCGTTGTGCGAGCCCATCGCGACGGCGCTGATGCATCTGGGCGTGGAGCAGGGCATGGTCGTCTCCGCGGCCAACGGAATGGACGAGATTTCCACGGTGACGGAAACCACCATCGCCGAGATCAAGGACGACGTTGTGACGGTCTATACGGTGACGCCGGAGCAGTTCGGCCTGCGGCGCGCCACGGCAGAGGATATCACAGGCGGCGACGGCGCTGCCAACGCGCAGATTACCAGAGATATCTTAGACGGCAAAGACCGGGGGCCCAAGCGCGATATCGTGCTGCTCAATGCGGGCGCGGCCCTGTATGCGGCCAAGATCGCTCCTTCCATTGAGAAAGGTATCGAGCTGGCGGCGGAGGCCATCGATTCCGGCAGGGCGGCGGAAGTTCTGGCCAAACTTGTGGAGTACTCTAATCGATGAAAAAAAAGATCCTGTTCGTATCTCTCGGCTGCGACAAGAATCTGGTGGATTCCGAGATGATGCTGGGGCTTCTGGCGGCGGGCGGCTATGCGTTTACGGATGACGAGTCTGAGGCGGATATCGTGGTTGTCAACACCTGCTGCTTTATCGGAGACGCCAAGGAGGAGAGTATCAATACGATTCTGGAGATGGCGCAGCTCAAAGAGAGCGGCACCATAGAGCTGCTGATCGTGGCGGGGTGTCTGGCGCAGCGCTACCGGGAGGAGATCCAGAAGGAAATCCCCGAGGTGGACGCCGTCATCGGCACGACGGCCATCGATGAGATCTGCAGGACGATCGAGGAACTGTACCGCGGGGTGCGGCAGAACCGCTACAGAAGTCTGGAGCAGAAGCCGCTCACCGGCGTGGAGCGCATCGTCACCACCGGCGGCCATTACGCCTATCTGAAGATCGCCGAGGGATGCGATAAGCACTGTACCTACTGCATTATACCGAAGGTGCGGGGCGCATACAGGAGCGTGCCGATGGAAAGCCTGCTGGCGGAGGCGCGGCGGCTGGCGGAGCAGGGCGTCCGGGAACTGATTCTGGTGGCGCAGGAGACTACCGTCTACGGACAGGATCTGTACGGACACAAGGCGCTGCCTGAGTTATTGCGCGGGTTGTGCGCCATAGACGGGTTATACTGGATACGGCTTCTGTACTGTTATCCGGAGGAGATAGACGACGAGCTGATACGGACGATCCGTGACGAGCCTAAGATCTGTCACTATCTGGATCTGCCGGTGCAGCACGCCTCCGACAGAATCCTGCGTAGGATGGGGCGCAGAACCGACAGGAAAGCGCTGCGGGACATCATCGGGAAGCTGCGGCGGGAGATTCCGGACATATGCCTCAGGACGACGCTGATCTCCGGTTTTCCGGGGGAGACGCAGGAGGAGCACGAGGAGCTGCTCGCCTTTGTGGAAGAAATGCAGTTTGACCGACTCGGCGTGTTTGCCTATTCCCAAGAGGAAGACACGGCGGCTGCGGATATGCCGGATCAGATTCCGGAGGAAGTCAAACAGGCGCGGCGCGGCGAGATCATGGAGCGGCAGCAGCGGATCGCTTTTGCGGCGGCGGACCGCATGGCGGGCGTCTGCGTGACGGCCATGATAGAGGGCCGGATCGCGGAGGAGGACGCTTATGTGGCGCGCACTTACAAGGACGCGCCGGGGGTGGATGGATTCCTCTTTATCAATACGCAGAGGGAACTGATGACGGGCGATTTCGTGAAGGTGAAGATCACGGCGTCCAACGAATATGACCTGATTGGAGAGCTGACGGATGAATCTGCCGAATAAATTAACGTTGTTCCGCGTGGTGCTGATTCCTTTTTTCGTGGTATTTATGTTGTGCGATATCACGGCGGCGTATGATAAGTGGATCGCGCTTGGCATATTTGCCGTAGCCAGCCTGACCGATCTGCTGGACGGCAGGATTGCCAGAAAATATAATCTTGTGACGAATTTCGGAAAATTTATGGACCCGCTGGCGGATAAGCTGCTGGTGTGCTCGGCGCTGATCTGTCTGGTGGATCTGCGCAGAATACCGTCGTGGATCGTTATCGTTATCATCGCCAGAGAGTTTATTATCAGCGGTTTTAGGCTGATCGCCTCCGACAACGGCGTGGTGATCGCGGCGAGCTATTGGGGCAAATTCAAGACGACGTTCCAGATGGCCATGATCTGCCTGATGATCGCCGATATCGCGCAGATCCGGCTTGTCACGGACGCCGTCATGTGGGCGGCGCTGGCGCTGACGGTGGTATCGCTGATCGATTATCTGGTGAAGAACCGGGGCGTGCTGAGGGAGACGAAGTAGGCGGTTACCGCCTTTTGATAAGCGCCGGAAGGACCGGCAGAAGTACAGGATGGGGTGGCTATGGTTGTAGAATTGATTTCGGTAGGAACGGAGATCCTGCTTGGCAATATCGTGAATACCAACGCGGCGTATCTGGCGGAAAAATGTGCGGCGCTGGGATTATCCTGCTATTACCAGGATGTGGTGGGCGACAATGAAGAACGCCTGTGTGAGACGATCCGCACGGCACTGTCACGCGCCGATATCCTGTTGATATCGGGAGGCTTGGGGCCTACGCAGGACGACCTGACCAAGGAGGCGGCGGCCAAAGTACTGGGAAAACCTTTGGTTCTCCATGAGCGGAGCAAGGCTGCGATTCAGGAGTATTTTTCCGCGCGCGGGCTGGAGATTACCGACAATAACTGGAAACAGGCGATGGTGCCGGAGGGCAGTATCGTGCTGGACAACCCCAACGGTACGGCGCCCGGCATGATCATCGAGAAAGACGGCAAATATGTGGTTTTGATGCCGGGGCCTCCGGGCGAACTGATGCCGATGTTTGAGGCGTCCGTCATCCCCTATCTCGGCAGGCTGCAGGACGCGGTCATCTTTTCACAGACCGTTAAGATCTGCGGCGTGGGGGAGAGCAAGGCGGAGACGATGGTCAAAGACCTGATCGACGCGCAGACCAATCCCACGATCGCCACCTATGCCAAGACCGGCGAGGTGCATCTGCGGGTGACGGCCCGGGGCGCCGATGAAAAAGAGGCCCGCAAGCTGGTCAAACCCGTGGTGAAAGAGCTGAAAGGGCGTTTCGAGAGCCATGTGTATACGACGGAGGACGCGGTGACGTTAGAAAAGGCGGTGGTGGATCTGCTGCTGGCCAACAAACTGACGGTCAGCACCGTGGAATCCTGCACCGGCGGTCTGTTGGCGGCCAGACTGATCAATGTGCCCGGCGTGTCCGAGGTGTTTAAGGCCGGCTATATCACCTACTCCAACAAGGCCAAGCGGCGTCTTCTGGGAATCAAAAAGAATCTGCTATTGAAGCACGGCGCGGTCAGCAGGGAGATCGCGGAGGCGATGGCGATAGGGGCGTCGGTGCTCTCCAAGGCGGATGTGACTGTCAGCGTCACCGGCATAGCGGGGCCCGACGGCGGAACGCCGGAAAAGCCCGTAGGTCTGGTGTATATCGGCTGCTATGTGTGCGGCAACTTGACCGTAAAGGAGTGCCGTTTTCAGGGTTCCCGCGCCAAGATACGGGAGAGCGCGGTGTCGTCGGCGCTGGCGCTTATGCGGGAATGTATTCTGAAGTATTACAGTGAGATGACTTTTGGAAATAAGGAAAAATAGGCGCAGGCATAGTCGCAGACTCGGCAGCAGGGCGCAGGCGGATGAAAGAGACAGGGAATAAGCAGATAGAGTGTATGAAGATGAGGGAATGCAAATGAGCGGGATCAACGAGAGCAACGGTCAGAACGAGGAAGAAAAGAGGACAGAGATAAACGAGGAGATCTATCGCACGCCGGATGTCACGAGGTCGGAGGAGACAGAGGAGACAACGGAAACGGTGGAGACAGTGGAAACGGTCGAGGCGGAGGTCGTGACGGACGAGGAGAGCGCCGCCCTGCCCGAGCAGAGCAGCATCCGGCCTTACGGCGGGTATTCGGACAACAGTCAGTATTATAGCGGTTATCCGAATGGCGGTCAGTCCGGCAGCAGCTATCTGGGCAGCCAGCCGAATAATGGCCAGCCGTATAACAATTATGCGGGCGGCCAGTCCTACAACGGCTATCCCGGCGGCAGCCAGCCGAATAGCGGCCAGCCGTACAACAACTATCCGAATAGCGGCCAGCCTTATAACAATTATCCGGGCGGCCAGCCCTACAACGGCTATCCGAGCGGCCAGCCGAATAATGGGCAGTCTTATAACAACTATTCTGGCGGCCAGCCCAATAACGGCCAGCCTTATAACAACTATTCTGGCGGCCAGCCTGCGCAGAATAGCAACGGTTCCGGCTATCAGCCCTACGGCGGGGGTTCGTCGAATGTGCCGCCGTACAATAACGGACAGTACAGTCCTTTTGCCACACCGCCCAAGAAAAATAAGAACGGGCTTGTCATCGGCATTGTGATCGGCGTGATCGTTCTGTTCCTGATCGGCGTTTTCGCACTTGCCTACATCATGTATTCCAGACTGGCGGAGAGCGCTTACCATGAGAGGGAGTCGTCGCAGAGCGGCAGAGATTATGATTTCGACGACGACATCAGGACTCCGAAGCGGGAGAACAAGGATGATGACGATTACGACAGTTATGATGATTATGATGACTACTACGACGACGATTATTATGATGACGACTATTATGACGATTATTACGATGACGATTATTATGACAATGACGACTACTACGACTTCCATGACGCCATCGACTACAGTCTGTCGTATTCAGTAGAGTTTGATGAGTACTATGAAGGTACGGAGAATGGCAATTCGATCATCCAGATCATATATCCCATTATCAGCGGCGACGATGTTCCCCATCTGGAGGTGCTGAATGAAACCCTGCAGGACGAGGTCGAATATCTCAAGGATGTTTTCTGGGAAAACGCCGGTGATTCCGAGGAAGACTCGATGTATGTGATGGCGGAGGCCTATGTGACCTACATGGATGAGGAAAAGCTGAGCATCGTCTATCAGGAGACCGTGTATTCCTATGACGATATGTACGAGGCGTATCTGTTCTGTGTCAACTTTGATATGGAAAAAGGACTCGTGCTGGACAATCAGGATATCCTCAGCCTTGACGACGATTTCTCGGTAGATTTCAGGCAGAGGAGCGACGAGCAGAACGGAGAGATTTCCTCGCTGACGTCGATGAGCGATCAGGAGATCACGGAATATTTCAATTCGGATGATGTGATCGTCTTCTATACGCCTCTCGGCATGGAGATCGGGTTTAACTATTATGACGGCTGGGTGACGGTGACCTACAAGGAGTACCAGCAGTATTTGAAAGTGTCATAGAAGCGGACTGCGGCTTGTGCTATCGTCGGCGGTGCGCCTGCTGCCTCTGCTATGCGCGGTACAGTCGGTGTATCTGCGGTCTATGTTGTGTGCGGCACAGGTGTTGTGTGTTGTGCCGCGCCGATATCGGTTGTAAAGAATTATGAAAGGACAATGTGTGAAAAGCGGTTGCACATTGTCCCTTTTTTTGGTAGACTGTAATTATCTGAAGGAATGGAATTCTGTTATGCAAGTCAGGCATTTCGCCGCGATTTCCATTATTTCAAATTTTTGGGGAAAGGAGGCAGAAGTGTCATTTATTGGACAACAGAGGTATTATAATAAAGTTACTTGACAAACCCGAACATTTGTTTTATTCTTATGACAGAACAAATGTTCTATAAGAAAAGGAGAATTTATTTATGGAAAGAGAAGAAAAATTAAAGGCACTGGACGCGGCTTTGGGGCAGATAGAGAGGCAGTTCGGCAAGGGCGCCGTGATGAAGCTGGGCGATCCGTCCGTACAGATGAATGTGGAGACGATACCGACGGGTTCGCTTAGTCTGGATCTGGCGCTGGGGCTGGGCGGCATCCCCAAGGGCAGGATCATAGAGATCTATGGGCCGGAGTCCAGCGGCAAGACCACCGTAACACTGCACATGATTGCGGAGGTGCAGAAACGCGGCGGTATTGCGGGATTTATAGATGCGGAGCACGCGCTTGATCCTGTCTATGCGAAGAATATCGGCGTGGACATCGACAATCTGTATATCTCCCAGCCCGACTGCGGCGAGCAGGCGCTGGAGATCACGGAGACGATGGTGCGTTCGGGCGCCGTCGATATCATTGTGGTCGACTCCGTTGCGGCGCTGGTGCCCAAGGCGGAAATCGACGGCGATATGGGCGACGCCCATGTGGGACTGCAGGCGCGCCTCATGTCACAGGCGCTGCGCAAACTGACGGCGGTAATCAGCAAATCCAACTGTACGGTAGTCTTTATCAACCAGCTCCGTGAAAAGGTCGGCGTCATGTTCGGCAATCCGGAGACGACCACCGGAGGCCGCGCACTGAAATTCTATTCTTCCGTGCGTCTGGACGTCAGGAGAATCGAGTCTCTGAAGCAGGGCGGCGAGGTGATCGGCAACAGGACGCGGGTTAAGGTAGTCAAAAACAAGATCGCGCCGCCGTTCAAAGAAGCCGAGTTTGACATTATGTTCGGCGAAGGCATATCCGTCGAGGGCGATATTCTGGATCTGGCAGCCGAGAACAATATCATCAACAAGAGCGGCGCGTGGTTTGCCTACGAGGGCAATAAGATCGGGCAGGGCCGCGAGAATGCGAAGCAGTATTTGAAAGACAATCCGGAAGTGTGCGCGGAAGTGGAGCGCAGGGTGAGAGAACTGTTTAACCTGAACACGGATCAGCCACAGGGCGCGGCTGCGCCGGCGAAAGGAACCAAAGATGCTGGTAACGCAGATAACGGAGATAAATAAATCGCGCGCCGGCGTGTATCTGGACGGCCAGTTTGCCTTTGTGCTATACAGAGGCGAACTGCGCCGCTTTCAGATCCGGGAGGGAGAGGAGCTTTCGGAAGACGTCTACAGGGAGATCACCACGCAGATCCTTCCCAAGCGGGCCAGACTGCGCTGCCTGAATCTGCTGCAGTCCAGAGATTATACGAAGAAGCAGCTCGGAGACAAGCTGCGGCAGGGCGGCTACGACGAGGCGTGCATCGAGGACGCGGTCGCCTACGCGGAATCTTACGGCTATATTGACGATGGCAGATATGCGAAGAACTATATCGAATACAGAATACAGTCCAAAAGCAGGAAACGGCTCGAAACGGATCTGCTCCGCCGGGGCGTCTCCAAAGAAGTGATCGAGCAGGCGTTTGCCGCGCTGGAAGAAGGCGGCGTGCGGCAGGATGAGATGGCCGCGATCGGGGAGCTGCTTGCCAGGAAAAACTACCATGCGGATACGGCAGATCCCAAAGAGCGGCAGCGGATGTACGGCTTTCTGTTCCGCAGAGGATATTCCGCGGAGGCCATATACAAGGCGCTGCGTCTGCCGGACGGCCCGCCAGAGTTTTATTCTTCCCGATAAATGCTTATTTCCTGCGCACCCTACAATCTGAACCCAAAATAGCGCACCGCATTGTAGTAGGAGATGTCTCTGACGATCCCCGCCAGCGTCTCCTCGTCGTTCGGAAATTCTCCGTTTTCCACCAGTCCGCCGATCAGGTCGCAGAGGATACGGCGGAAATATTCGTGTCTGGTGTAAGACAGGAAGCTTCGGGAGTCTGTCAGCATTCCTACAAACCCTGCCAGATTGCCGAGGCTTGCCAGCGAGAGCAGTTGGTTCCGGATTCCGTCCTTATGGTCGTTAAACCACCATGCGCTGCCCTGCTGGAGCTTGCCAGCCGCCGTGGAGTCCTGAAAACAACCGAGGATTGTCCCGATGGCCGCATTGTCGTTGGGATTGAGACTGTAGAGGATTGTCTTTGGTAGTTCGTCCGTCTCGGCCAGCGCGTTTAAGAAGGACACCGTCTGTGCCGCCGGGGTGTAGCCGTTTATGCAGTCGTACCCGGTGTCCGGGCCCAGCCTGTCGTACATCAGGCGGTTGCCGTTGCGCAGGCAGCCGTAGTGAAGCTGCATCACCCAGCCAAGCCTATGGTATTCGCGCCCTGCAAACAACAGGAATGCAGTCTTAAACTGCAGTTCTTCCTCGCGGCTTAGCGGAATGCCGGACAGACGTCTGTGAAAGATCTGCTCGATTTCGTCCTCCGAGGCAGGCGCGTACATGACATATTCCGGCCCATGGTCGGAGACGACGCAGTTCCGGGCGGCAAAATAGGCCATCCGCCTTCGGAGCGCTTCTTTCAGATCGGCAAAAGAGGTGATGGAAACACCACTGGCCTCGGACAGTGTTTGAAGGTAGTCCGTATATTCCGGTTTCTCGATGTTCATGGCTCTGTCAGGGCGCCATGCGGGGAGCACCTGTACGTCGAAACTGTCATCGCCTGCGATGGCGTCATGCCATGTGAGGGAATCCGCCGGATCGTCTGTGGTGCAGAGCAGCGTCACATGGGACTGCCGGATCAGGCCGCGCACGCTCATGGAAGGCTCTGCCAGTTTTTCACTGCAGAGATCCCACACCTCATCGGCGGTCTTTTGATTCAGAATGCCGTGGTAGCCGAAATAGCGCTGCAGTTCCAGATGGCTCCAGTGGTAGAGGGGATTGCCGATGGCCCTGCCGAGGACTTCGGCCCACTTCCTAAATTTTTCCTTGTCAGACGCGCCGCCGGTGATAAAATATTCGTCAACGCCGCAGGAGCGCATGAAACGCCACTTATAATGGTCGCCGCCCAGCCACACCTGCGTTATGTTGTCAAATCTTCTGTCCTGCGCGATCTCCTTTGGATCGATGTGGCAGTGATAGTCCAGAACCAGCATTTTTTCGGCATAGTCGTGGAACAATCTCTGCGCGGCAGGCGTGGATAACAGAAAATTTTCATCCATAAACGGTTTCATGCGGAAACTCCTTTCCGAAAACATTGATTGCAGCCTCTCGCTTGTGCTTATTATACAACAGACAGGTTTTATTCTCAACCTGACACAGATAATTGATGAAGTATGCGAACTGTCAGTTGGCATGAAAAGGATTGTTCCTAAAGAAAAATGACTTGCAACCTGTTTTCTTTGTGATAAACTGTCTACAGATGCGATACCCAAGCCGCACCGCGG
Source organism: uncultured Lachnospiraceae bacterium (assembly GCA_947630025.1). Classification (GTDB taxonomy): domain Bacteria; phylum Bacillota; class Clostridia; order Lachnospirales; family Lachnospiraceae; genus UBA3282. Next base: position 38,789 of record CANRFZ010000015.1, on the reverse strand, counting down.
CGGAAAGGAATAGTGTGAAAAATAAGCTCGATAGCTTATTTTTCACACGGGAATTTGTGCCGGAGCGTCACAAATTCCCCTGATGGCAAAGTTAATTCCGAAGGAATTTACTTTTTGCCCCTGTCGCGTAAACCCTCCGGAATGAGGAATCCTATGAACGTTATTGACGAGATAAGCAAGATCGGCATCGTGCCGGTCATCGCACTGGATGATGCAAAAGATGCGGAGCCGCTGGCGCGGGCGCTATGCGGCGGCGGCCTGCCCTGCGCGGAGGTCACATTCCGCACCGGGGCGGCGGAGGAGGCCATCCGCACGATGGCGGAGCGTTTTCCCGAAATGCTGGTGGGCGCCGGCACCGTGCTGACGACGGAGCAGGCGGATCGGGCCGTGGCAGCGGGCGCACGGTTTATCGTAAGCCCCGGCCTGAATCCCCGGGTAGTGCGGCACTGCATGGACAGGGGAATCCCGGTGATCCCCGGCACCGCCACCCCTTCCGACGTGGAGGCGGCGCTGGAACTGGGGCTGGACGTTGTGAAGTTTTTTCCGGCGGAGGCGTCGGGAGGCGTCGGGATGATCCGGGCGCTGAGCGCGCCCTACGCCAACGTGCGGTTCCTGCCTACCGGCGGCGTCAGCGCGGACAATCTCAGAGATTATCTGGACTGCCCAAACGTTATCGCCTGCGGCGGTACATGGATGGTTCAGAAAGAGCTGATCGCGGCGGGCAGGTTTGACGAGATCGAGGCGCGCACCAGAGAGGCGGTTGTCAGGATGCTGGGCTTTGAGTTGTCTCATATCGGTATCAATGCGCAGGACGGCGCAGAGGCGGAGCGGATCGCGGACAGTTTTGCATCGTTGTTCGGCTTTGTGAAAAGATCGGGCATGGGTTCCGTTTATGCGGGCACTGCGGTCGAGGCGGTGCATGGCGCCCGTCGGGGCAGGAACGGCCATATCGCGGTGGGAACCGTGGACATGGGCCGCGCCGTTTCCCATCTGACGAGGCAGGGCGTGGCGCTGGATCTGGACGCCGCCAAGCGGGATGCAAACGGCAGAATCAGGGTGGTATATCTGCAGGAGGAGATCGGCGGATTCGCGGTTCACCTTGTACGGAAATAAGAAGGATGTGCGGAAATAAGAACGAACGGAATGGAGAATGCCATGAATAAAAAAGTAGTGACTTTTGGAGAGATTATGCTCCGTCTCGCGCCGGAAGGATATCGGCGTTTCGTGCAGGCGTCCAGCTACGGGGCTTCCTACGGCGGCGGCGAGGCGAATGTGGCCGTCTCTCTGGCAAATTTCGGAATGGACTCGGTTTTTGTCACCAAGCTCCCCGGACACGAGATCGGACAGGCGGGCGTCAACGCGCTGCGGCAGTTCGGCGTCGACACTTCGCATATCGTGCGGGGCGGCGACAGAGTCGGCATTTATTATTTGGAAAAAGGCGCTTCCCAGCGGCCATCTAAGGTCATCTATGACCGCGCGGGTTCTTCCATCGCGACGGCTTCCGCGGCGGATTTTGACTGGGACAGGATTTTTGAGGGTGCGTCGTGGTTCCATTTCACGGGCATTACGCCGGCGCTGGGAGACAATGTAGCGGCGATCTGCGAGGAGGCGTGCCGGACTGCCCGGGCAAGAGGCATCACGGTAAGCTGCGACCTGAATTACCGGAACAAGCTCTGGACGAAAGAGAAAGCGGGACAGGTGATGGACGGACTCTGCAGATATGTGGACGTCTGCATCGCCAACGAGGAGGACGCAGGGGATGTGTTCGGCATTCGGGCGGCTGCTACGGATGTGTCCAAGGGCGAGGTCAACCGCGAGGGCTACCGGGAAGTGGCCAAACAACTGGCGGAGCGCTTCGGGTTCCGGGCGGTGGCCATTACGCTGCGCGAGTCCGTCTCCGCCAACGACAACTACTGGGCGGCGATGCTCTACACCGGCGGCAGTTGTTATTTCTCCGGAAAATATGCGGTGCATATCGTTGACCGCGTGGGCGGCGGCGACGCCTTTGCGGGCGGGCTGATCTATGCGCTGCTGCAGGAGTACGGCCCGCAGGAGGCCATCGAGTTTGCGGCGGCTGCAGGCTGCCTGAAACATTCCGTCGAGGGAGATTTCAATCAGGTGCGTGTGGACGAAGTGGCAAGACTCGCGGGCGGCGACGGCTCCGGGCGTGTGCAGCGCTGAGGCGGACGGCCTGCGGTTTATCCTGCGGTTTCGCTGCAGTCCGGTCTTGACAAAAAAACCGGCGCGTGGTATATAAAAAAATGTGAGTAGTTTCTAAAAAAATAATGATTGGTATGCGACAAAGGCGTTTGGAATATTCCCGACGTCTTTTTTTTATTTCGCCGCGTGAGAGGCATAACGCATTGTCAACGAGAAAGCGAGGGATGAAAGATGCAGAACATGGAACTGACCAAGCGGGCGGAAACGGTGAACGAACTGCTGGCGCGATACGGCGTGAAATTCGGGATATACAAGAACAACGAGTTCAAGGAGCAGCTCTTTCCGTTTGACACAATCCCAAGAATCATCAAGAAGGACGAGTTTGCGTATCTGGAAAAAGGGCTGAAGCAGCGTGTCATGGCGCTCAACTGCTTTATTCGGGATATTTACGGTGAAAAGAAGATCATTCGGGACAAAGTCGTGCCTGAGGAGTTCGTATACATCTCGTCGGGGTATCTGGCGCCCTGCGACGGCGTGGTGCCGCCCAAAGGGATCTACACCCACATCGCGGGGATCGATCTGGTACAGGGCAGGAACGATGCGTGGTATGTGCTGGAGGATAATCTGCGGGTGCCGTCAGGGGCGTCTTATCCGATGATTGCCAGAGAAATCTGCAGAAGGAGCAGCCCTGCCACTTTCGAGACCTATCATGTGGAAGACAACAGAGTCTATGCAAAACTGCTGCGCCGGACGATGGACTATGTCAATACGGGAGGACATACGGTGATTCTTACGCCGGGACGCTACAACGCCGCCTACTTCGAGCACTCTTATTTCGCGGAAAAGACGGGCGCACATCTGGCGACGGGCAGCGAGCTTATGGTGGAGGACGATTACCTGTACTTTATCGATTACTCCGGCAGGCGGGAGAAAGTGGGAGCCGTTTATAGAAGGATTTCCGACGAGTATCTTGATCCCATGACCTTCAACGAGGAGTCGGTCATCGGTATTCCGCATATTTATGACGTATACCGGAAAGGTCATGTGGCGCTCCTCAACGCGCCGGGCAACGGCGTGGCGGACGATAAAGGGATCTACTATTTTGTGCCGAAGATGGTGCGGTACTATCTCGGCGAGGAGCCAATCTTACAGAATGCGCCGACTTATCTGCCCTATTATGAGGAGGATATGCGGTATGTGCTGGAGCATTTCGACGATCTTGTATTAAAAGATGTGGCGGAGGCAGGAGGGTACGGAGTCGTCTTCGCAGACCGGATGACGGCGCAGCAGAAAGAGGACTTTATCGCACTTTTAAAGAGAGAGCCGAGAAGATTCATCGCGCAGGAGGTCATCGACTTCAAGGACATCGATATTGTGGAGAACGCGAGCCGTGTGCCGCGCAAGGCGGATCTGCGGGCGTTCGTTCTCATGGCGGACGAACCGATCGTCTGGAAAAGCGGATTGACGCGCTTTTCCAGAGATCCGGATTCTTTCATCGTCAACTCGTCGCAGGGAGGAGGATTTAAAGACACATGGGTATTATCTCAGTAGAAAACTTAGACAGACTGTTCTGGCTCGGCAGATATTCCGAGCGTGTCTACACATCGGCAAGACTGTTCGCGGATAGCTTTGACAGGATGATAGATGTGGATATGGACAACTATGCGGCTTTTTGCAGGCAGTTGGATATTCCCAATATTTACAGTTCCCGGGAAGATTTCTGCAGCCGTTATATCTCGGACGAAAACGATCCAAACTCGATCTACTCCAATCTGATGCGGGCGTACGATAACGCCATCGTGCTCAGAAATGAGATCGGGAGCGAGCCGATCACTTATATTCAGCTCTCGGTCTATGATATGAAGAAAAGCAGGGTGTCAAGGGCGCCGCTGGTGGGCCTGCAGAAGGTGGAGGACAATATTCTGGCATTCTGGGGCATCGTGGATGACATGATCGAGAATGAAAACATACGAAACGTCATCAAGACCGGCAAACGGATCGAACGTCTGGATCTGTACGGACGGCTGCAGATGGACCGGGAAAGCATCGTCAGGGAGGTGCACCGCCTCGCGGGGCGGATCGTGCGCACCAATCTGCACTATGACGAGAACAATCTGGCGGAGTTGAAAAAACTTGCGGAAGAAGAACAGATAGACTATGATAAGGTCGTAGCATTGGCTGACACTTTGCGCAAGGATTGACAACATGAAAACATTACAATTCCACTATCATATGGAGATCGCTTTCTCCGAACCGGTGCACAGTCACATTTATACGCTGAAATGCCTGCCGCAGACGGGCGGGACGCAGCGCATAGAAAAGTGCGTTTACAAGATATCGCCAGACGGCACGGTGCAGGAGGGTACAGACTCTTTCGGAAACAGGATGCTGTATGGCACGGTCGAGGAGGAGCACAGTCTCTTTTTGGTGGATGTAACCGGCACTGCGGTGACTGATGTGCAGGGTCCGGTTATGCCGCAGAATATCCCGGATCTCTCGGTCTACCGTTATCGGACGCCGCTGACGCAGCCGGGAAAAAGGACGCGGGAATTGCTCGGACACTGCCGGAAACGGACGGCGGATATGCCGCTGCGAGACAAAGCGCTTGTCTATATGGAGGCGGTGCACGGGAGCATACGGTACGGCAGGGGCGTGACGGACATCAACACCACTGCGGAAGATGCACTGGCGCTTGGGAGCGGCGTATGTCAGGACTATTCGCATATCCTGCTTGCCCTGTGCCGGGAGGACAGGATTCCTTCGAGATATGTGGTGGGTATGATGACGGGCGAGGGAGAGAGCCATGCGTGGGTGGAGATCTATGACGGCGCGCGCTGGCACGGCTTTGATCCGACCAACAATATCCCCGTGGAGGACGCCCATATCAAGATCTCCCACGGCAGAGACTATCGGGACTGCTCGATCAACAGGGGCGTCTTTACAGGGCAGGCAGCGCAGCGGCAGAGCATTCTGGTCGAAGTGACGGAAAACGGCGGGACGTCCGCCTGAGAGAGGAACGGTAAGCGGAAATGATCGAAACGGTTGTGCAGGTTGATCTTCCGGTGGACGAGACGCTGCAGATCCGCAAAATGCGGCTGCAGCCTAAGGACGGAGGAAACGGCAGAAGAATCAGCATAGTCACAGGCATCCATGGGGATGAGCTGGAGGGGCAGTATGTGTGCTATATGCTGTCCGACTACATACAGAAAAACAGGAACTATCTCGCCGGAACGGTAGACGTCTATCCGGCGCTCAACCCTTTCGGCATCGATTCCATCACGCGGGGCATTCCGGCTTTCGATCTGGATATGAACCGCATTTTTCCGGGGAACACGGAGGGGGACATGAACGAGTATCTGGCGGCGCAGATCGTGAAGGACGCGGCGGGCTCGGATCTGGTGTTTGATATTCACGCCAGCAATATTTTTCTGACGGAGGTGCCGCAGATCCGCATCAACGAACTGCACAAGGACAGACTTCTCCCCTACGCTGAGGAGGCGAATGTGGATTTGATCTGGATTCATGGAGCCAGCACCGTGCTGGAATCCACTTTTGCCCATAGCCTGAATGCGGCGGGCACGCCGACGCTGGTGGTGGAGATGGGCGTCGGTATGCGCATTACGCAGGCGTACGGCGACCAGTTGTTCGCCGGAATCGTCCACCTGATGAAGCGTCTCGGCATCTGGACAGGGGAGGATTTTGGCGTGAGAACGCCCATCGTCTCTGCGGACAATGAGGACGTCTGTTTCCTGAACGCCCCTACGTCCGGCATTTTCCTGAAAAACGTCGGGCACGGAGCTGTCCTGAAAAAGGGCGATTTGATCGGCAGAATCGTCAATCCTTTGACGGGCGCGGTGGCGGACGAAATTACGTCTCCAGCGGACGGCTGGCTTTTTACCATCAGAGAATATCCCGTTGTCAGCGAGGGCTCTCTGCTAGGAAGGATACTGTATGGAAAAGAAAATTCTGTTTGAGATCAAGGCGCTGTACCGCGATGACTTCCGCGTGTCGGGGTTTTCTTTCGGGCATGGGGAGAAGGCCGTCTGCATCGTCGGCAGTATGCGGGGCAACGAAAATCAGCAATTATACTGCTGCTCGCAGCTCATCCGAAAATTGAAGGAGCTGGAGGCGGCGGGCCGCATTCATGAGGGAAAAGAGATTTTGGTCGTGCCCTGTGTCAATCCCTATTCCATGAACATCAAGAAAAGGTTTTGGAGTATCGATAACACAGACATCAACAGAATGTTTCCGGGGTACGACGAGGGGGAGACGACGCAGCGGATCGCGGGCGGGCTCTTTGAGGCAATCAAGGACTATGTTTATGGATTGCAGTTTGCCTCCTTCTATATGCCGGGCAGGTTTGTGCCGCACATCCGTGTGATGAAGACGGGGTTTGAGGATGTGGAACTGGCGAAGCAGTTCGGGTTTCCTTATGTCGTCCTGCACACGCCCCGGCCGTTCGATACCACCACGCTGAATTATAACTGGCAGGTGTGGGAGACGAAGGCTTTCTCCGTCTACACGACTTCCACCGAGGAGATCGACAGGGCGAGCGCAAGGCAGGCGGTGGAAGCCGTGCTGAATTTCCTGCGGAAAACGGATGCGATCGACTACGACGGATTTGAGGGCTATGTGTCCAAGGTGGTTTCCACGGAGGAGATGGTGACCGTGCGCAACAGGACCGCCGGATTTTTTGAGGGCAAAGCGGGCGCGGGGGAGCACGTGCGGAAAGGGCAGGTGCTGGCGTGCATCGCCGACTGCTATGAGGGGAACGTGACGGATGAAATCTGTTCTCCCACAGACGGCACGATTCTGTTCGCCCATGCGGAGCCGCGGGCGTATCAGAACACGGCGGTATACAAAATCATTCCCGAAAAGGATGAGTGGTAGTCCGGCGTTGCGTTTCCGAAACGGAAGCATTCGGCCTCGCGGCAGCCTCCGGCGGGCGATTTATTTTTGCTTGACATAACATCAAAATGAGTATAGAATTTAAGTGTTGTAATTTTGCTAACTATAGAATGTTGTTATATGCAGTTGTAAAATACGGTGATAATTCAACTGAAACATTCTAGAATAGATCATGTACAATGAAAATTTAATAAGGAGGTGCTCCTGTAATGGTGCAAGTCGTGATAGCAGTCATCGTCACGCTGGTTGTCTCCGTTCCGGTATCGGTAGTGGCCGCCATCAACTATCGCAAGAAAGTTGTGGAAACCAAGATCGGCAACGCGGAGGAGAAAGCCAGAGAGATTATTGATGAAGCTCTCAAGACTGCTGAGGCGAAGAAGCGCGAGTCGCTGCTTGAGGTCAAGGAGGAGTCCATTCGGACGAAGAATGAACTCGACAAGGAAATCAAGGAACGCCGTGCGGAGACGCAGCGTTATGAACGGCGCGTTCAGCAGAAAGAGGAGAACATCGATAAGAAAGCCGATGCGATCGAAAAGAAAGAAGCCAATTTGGTAAAGAGGGAAGAAGCTCTGGCCAAACAGGTGGACGAGATATCCAAGCTCAACGAGCAGAGATTACAGGAACTGGAACGAATCTCAGGTTTAACCTCCGAACAAGCAAAAGATTATCTGTTGAAAATTGTTGAAGATGAAGTCAGGCATGAATCTGCTGTCATGATCAAGGAGATGGAGAGCAGAGCCAAAGAGGAGGCGGATAAGAAAGCCAAGGAATACGTTGTGACGGCCATTCAGAAATGTGCGGCTGACCACGTATCCGAGACGACCATATCCGTCGTGCAGCTTCCCAATGATGAGATGAAAGGAAGGATCATCGGCAGAGAGGGACGTAACATCAGGACTCTCGAGACGATGACCGGCGTGGATCTCATCATAGACGATACGCCGGAGGCGGTCATCCTGTCAGGATTTGATCCGATCCGCAGGGAAGTGGCGAGGATCGCGCTTGAAAAACTGATTGTGGACGGACGTATCCATCCCGCCCGCATCGAGGAGATGGTTGAAAAAGCGCAGCGGGAAGTAGAAGTGATGATGAAAGAGGAAGGTGAGGCCGCGACGCTGGAAGTCGGCGTACATGGCATTCACCCCGAACTGGTCAGACTGCTCGGTAAGATGAAGTTCAGAACCAGTTACGGTCAGAACGCTTTGAAGCATTCGATAGAAGTCGCTCAGTTGTCGGGTCTGCTGGCAGCAGAGATGGGGCTGGATATCAGGATGGCGAAACGTGCAGGTCTGCTGCACGATATCGGCAAAGCGGTAGACCACGAAATGGAAGGTTCCCACATCCAGCTGGGTGTCGAACTCTGCAGGAAGTACAAAGAATCACCGACCGTAATCAATGCAGTGGAATCACACCACGGCGACGTGGAGCCTCAGACGCTGATTGCCTGTCTCGTTCAGGCGGCGGATACCATCTCCGCGGCAAGACCGGGCGCACGGCGCGAGACGCTGGAAACATATACAACCAGATTAAAACAATTAGAAGACATTACAAACAATTTCAAAGGTGTTGATAAATCTTTTGCTATTCAGGCTGGTAGAGAGATTCGTGTTATGGTAGTTCCGGAACAGATTAGCGATTCGGACATGGTGCTGCTCGCGAGAGATATTTCCAAACAGATTGAAGCCGAGCTGGAATATCCCGGACAGATCAAGGTAAATGTCATCCGCGAAAGCCGTGTCGTAGACTATGCCAAATAGGATACAAAAGACCTGCTGACAACAACGTCGGCAGGTCTTTTTACGTTGTTCACTATTACCAGAAACAGGCTTGATTTCCCACAAAAATTGTCTTTTCTATCTACTTGTGCAAACGGGCATATTGTAGTAGAATAGGTAGCGGTGTATGATTGTATACAATTATCCAATGCGACAATATAGCGCATCAGGAGCCGATTACGCCGTGAAAGGAGCGTTACACAGAGATGAAACCGTACAGAGAGATGAGCCGCGACGAGCTGCTGGCGCTGAAGGCAGAGCTCGACAGGCAGTTTGAGGATGTAAAAGGAAAAGGGTTAAAGCTGGATATGTCCCGGGGCAAACCGACGCCCGCGCAGCTTGATCTGGGGATGGGCCTGATGGATGTGCTGAATGCGGATTCCGATATGATGACGGAGAACGGCACGGATACGAGAAATTACGGCCTGATGGACGGCATCCCGGAGGCGAAACGGCTGATGGGCGATATGATGGGCGGCGTGCCGGCGGAAAATGTCATCGTGTACGGCAACTCCAGCCTGACGATCATGTACGATACGGTTTCCCGCGCGGTGACGCACGGCGTATTGGGCTCGACGCCGTGGTGCCGACTGGATCAAGTCAAATTCCTGTGCCCTGCGCCGGGTTACGACAGACATTTTGCGATTACGAAGCACTTCGGGATCGAGATGATCACGATCCCCATGACGCCCACCGGCCCGGACATGGATCTGGTGGAAAAATATGTCTCCGAAGATCCCGCCGTCAAGGGAATCTGGTGCGTGCCGAAATACTCCAACCCGCAGGGAATCTCCTACTCCGACGAGACGGTGAGGCGGTTCGCGGCATTAGAGCCGGCGGCGGAGGATTTCAGGATCTATTGGGACAATGCCTACGCGGTGCACCATCTGTATGACGACAGACAGGATGAAATACTGGAGCTTCTCGGCGAATGTGAGAAGGCGGGCCATCCCGATATGGTATATGAGTTCGCCTCCACATCCAAGGTCAGCTTCTCCGGCGCGGGCATAGCGGCCTTTGCGTCCTCGGCGGCCAATATCGAGGAGGCGAAGCGGTCTATGACGATCCAGACCATCGGCCACGACAAGGTCAATCAGCTCCGCCACGTGAGATATTTTAAGGACATCGACGGCATCCGCGCGCATATGCGCAGGCACGCGGCGATCATCCGCCCTAAGTTTGAAGCGGTGCTGGCCGTTCTGGACAGAGAGCTGGGCGGGCTGGAGATCGGTGAGTGGACGAAACCGCTGGGCGGCTATTTTATCTCCTTTGATGCGATGGAGGGCTGCGCCAAGGCGATTGTCGCCAAGTGTAAAGAAGCCGGCGTGGTGCTCACCGGAGCCGGGGCGACGTTCCCCTACGGCAGCGATCCGCTGGATAGCAATATCCGCATCGCGCCCACTTATCCGACGGCGGACGAGATGGCAGCGGCGGCGGATCTGTTCGTGTTGTGCGTAAAACTGGTCAGCATCGAGAAGCTGCTGGCGCAGTAGACGAGAAAAATCGGGAGAGAGCGGAATATGGAGAAATATGAGCGTATCGGCAGGGAGCTGGTACATAAAGGCGCGATCATCGACTATTATCAGGACACCGTCAGGATTCCCAACGGCAAGGTGGCCAAATGGGATTATATCCGGCACAAGGGCGCGGCGGCGGTGGTGGCCGTCAGGGACGACGGTAAGCTGCTGATGGTAAGGCAGTACCGCAACGCGCTGGACCGCGAGACGCTGGAGATCCCCGCGGGCGGTTTAAACAGCGTGGAGGAGCCCACCGACGAGGCGGCGGCCAGAGAGCTGGAGGAGGAAGCGGGGTATCGCGCGGGCAGGCTGGAACTGCTTTTGTCGATCCGTACTACGGTGGCGTTCTGCGATGAAAAAATCGACATCTACGTGGCGACGGATCTGCAGAAAAGCAGCCAGCATCTCGACGACGACGAGTTTCTGGATGTGGAGGTCTATGACATCGAGGATCTGATCCGGATGGTCTACGACTGTGAGATTCAGGACGGCAAGACCGTGGCGGCGCTTCTGGCATATTACAATAAATACAAGAAATAACGGAGCGGAACCGGCAGCATTTTACAGAGATAACAGGCGGACGCCGCCTGCAGGAGAAATCCCGTGCGGAATTTGCACGGGGTTTTTGCATTTCCGGCACAGGGCGCACATATAATAGGGAGACAAGAGGAAAAAGGGATGGTGCCGTGAAAGAGGAGAGAGCGCTGCAGCAGCCTGCGGACAGGAGCTGCTATTATCTGCTCTACCTGTTTTCCCTCGGGCTGGCAGCCGGGATTCTGATCGTCAACTTCATGTACGACGCATGGATCACCGGCGGCACTCTGCTGGATGCGGATATGCTGGCCGGGCTGCGAAACAGCGTGCAGGACGGCGGCGGCCTGTTCGGATATGTGGTCAGGCACCGGTTGTTCGCGGTGTGTATGCTGGGACTGTTGTCCACCACGGTCATAGGCATTCCGTTTCTGTACGGTTACATAGGCTATCTGGGCCTGTCGGCGGGGTGCGTCCTGTCCGTGGCAATTATACGCTACGGCATCCGCGGACTGCTGCTGGCGGCGGCGGGCGTGCTGCCGCAGGGCCTCGTGATCGTGCCGGCCTACGCCGCACTGTTTCTGTGGGGCATCCGCGTCAACAGAACGCTTTATTCCAAAAATCCGTATGCGGAATATTACGGGAAAAGCAGGCAGTTTTATCTGAAAAAAGGGCTGCAGTTCGCGGGGATCGCCGCAGTTGTCATAATAGGATGCCTGCTGGAAAGTTATGTCAATCCTAAACTGCTCAGACTGGCGCTGCAATTATTTTGAAAAAAATTTTTTTCTGTGCGGCTGCCCACATATAGTAGACATAAATTATCCCCTGCCGATATGTTGTGTTTTATGCCGGAAAGTTCCCGGAAAGCCCATAAAATCAAGAGAAAATCCATTTGCTTTTCTTGAAAAATCTGATTATAATGGGAGTCGGGCATGGATTTGATTTACATAAGAGCAGTCATTGAGGAAGGATTTCCGACTGGATGGAAAAAGAGATCACCGCATTTATAACTTATTTACATAACGTGAAAGAGATGTCCTCCAACACGGAGATGTCCTACCGGCGCGATCTGGAGAAAGTGCGGAATTTTATGGAGTCACGCGGGATACGGTCTGCGGCGGAGATGACGCAGGCGGATCTGGACGCTTACGTCAGATATCTGGAGGATCATCGGTTCGCGGCGGCGACGGTCTCCCGGAATATTGCCTCCCTCAAGGCTTTTTATCACTATCTGGTGCAGGAAGGGATCGTGGAAAAGGATATTGCCGGCGACCTGAAAGCGCCTAAGATTGAAAAGAAGCTGCCGGAAATCCTGACGCCCGGCGAGGTGGTCAGACTGCTGGAGCAGCCCTCCGGCAATTCTCCCAAAGAGATTCGGGACAAGGCGATGCTGGAACTCCTCTATGCCACGGGCATACGTGTGACGGAGCTGATCACGCTGAAACTGTCGGATGTCAATATGTCGATGAATTTTATCCTGTGCCGCGACCGCACCAAAGAGCGGATCATCCCTTTCGGCTCGGCGGCCAGAAACGCGCTGGCCCGGTATCTGGACGGCACCCGGGAGGAGATGCTGGAAAACAAGGCGTCGGACGTGTTGTTTGCCAACTGCTCCGGGCAGCCCATGAGCAGACAGGGATTCTGGAAGCTGATCAAATATTATGCCAAGAAAGCCGATATCAAGGCCGATATCACGCCTCATACGCTGCGGCACTCGTTCGCGGCGCATCTGGTGGAGAACGGCGCGGATCTGCGGAGCGTACAGGAGATGCTGGGCCACTCCGATATCTCCACCACACAGATCTATGCCAATATGAACCACAACCACATCAGGGAAGTGTACGCCAAGGCGCATCCGAGGGGTTAAAAAGAGTCTGCGATATCATAAATCAGTCTCTCGGACGCTTCCCATCCCAGACACGGATCGGTGATGGATTTGCCGTAAATTCCCTCCCCGATCTTCTGACTGCCTTCCTCAATATAACTTTCCACCATAACGCCCTTGACCATACGGCGGATATCCTCGTTGAGTCTGCGGCTGTGCATGACTTCTTTGACGATGCGCACCTGCTGGTCGTACTGTTTGTTGGAGTTGTTGTGGTTGGCGTCGATGATGCAGGCCGGATTTTTCAGGTCGAGCTCCTGATACAACGCGCAGAGCATGGACAGATCTTCGTAATGATAGTTCGGAAGGCTCTGGCCGTGCTTGTTGACGGAACCGCGGAGCACCGCGTGCGCCAGCGGGTTGCCGTTGGTATTCACTTCATATCCCCTATAGATAAAAGAGTGCGGATGCTGCGCCGCATAGATGGAGTTGAGCATAACGGAGAGCGTGCCGCTGGTGGGATTTTTCATGCCCGCCGGAACGTCGAAGCCGCTGACCGTCATACGGTGCTGCTGGTCTTCCACAGAGCGCGCGCCGATGGCCACATAGGAGAGGATGTCCTCTACGTATCCCCAGTTGTCGGGGTAGAGCATTTCATCCGCCGCCGTCAGGCCGGATTCCTCCATGGCGCGGATGTGCATCTTGCGCATGGCGATCAGGCCGCTGGTGAAATCGGGTTTTTTCTCCGGGTCCGGCTGGCTGACGATCCCCTTATACCCCTCGCCGGTGGTGCGGGGCTTGTTGGTATAGATCCGGGGGATCAGGATCAGCTTGTCCTTGACCTGTTCGTTGACGCGGGCCAAGCGGTTTACATAATCACAGACCGCCTCCTCGTTGTCGGCGGAACAGGGGCCGATAATCAACAGAAATTTATCGCTTCTTCCGGTGATGACGTCACGGATCTCAGCGTCCCGCCGGCGTTTGAGCTCGGCCAGATGTCCGGGCACCGGGAACTGCTCCCGTATCTCCTGCGGCGTCGGTAATTTCGTCACATAGTGGAATGACATAATAAACCTCTTTTCCTCTTTTCCATAAATTGTCTCCCCGCGCAGCGCGGCAGGCTTGCATTCTTCGGGAAAAACAACTATATTATAGTATAACGAAATCAGAATCGCAAGAGCGGCTTTGGCGTCACTGATCCCGGCGGGAAATCCGCAGCGCGGACATGGTGCAGAGAAGCGTCTGCAGCATTTGGCTGGCCAGCATCCCCCACAGATAGCCGCGGATGCCAAAGACCGGGATGGCGAAGAAGACGAATAGCAGCCGCAGCAGCAGACTGACGACGCTGAACAGAAAAGTCCGGACGGTTTTGCCGAGACCGTTTAAGATACTGTTCAGGGTGCTGGCGAGATAGAGGAAGGGGCAGATAAAGCTCAGCGTCAGGATGAAGCTGCCCGCCAGCTCGGAGTGGAACAGGAGACGGCCAGCGGCGCGCCCCAGCAGCAGAAACATGGCCGTGCACCCGAAGCCCAGCAGCAGGCAGCAGCGGATGGAAGTCATGACGGCACGCCTGACGGCGGCGCGCCTGCCGCCCGCATCTGCCTCGGCGACGATGGGCAGCAGCAGGACGGAGACGGAGTTGGTGACGGCGGAGGGAAACAGGATGAGCGGCAGGCTCATGCCGGTGAGCACGCCGTAGACGCCCAGCGCGTCGGCGTTGGACAGGCCGTAGGCCATCAGGCGGTTGGGGATAAAGACCGCCTCCACGCTCTGCAGCAGATTCAAAATCAGCCGGTTGGCGGACAACGGCACGGCCAGCCGCAGCAGCAGCGCCGTGATGCGCCGGTATTCGCCGCAGACATTTGCCAAGGGCTCTTTCCGTTTCACGCTGCCAGACGGAAACAACCGGTGCGCGCGGACGAGAATAGCCGCCAGGGAGACGATCATCGAAGCGCTCTCGCCGATCACCAGTCCCGTCACGGCAAAGGCGATCGTGGGCGTCATGTTGTGCCTGCGGCAGAGTAAGTCGATCAGATAGACGGAGCCCACCCGGAAAACCTGCTCCGACAACTGCGATACCGCGGGGATGGCGGTCTTGCGGATGCCGTAGAAGTAACCGTTGATGCAGGAGTGAACGGTGGCCATCGGGATGGACAGGGCGATGATGCGCAATAGCGGCGCGGTTCTTTCTTCCAGCAGGAACACCGCCGCGATCCAGTCGGCGTCCAGATAGATATAGCCGGCGCAGAGCACGGAAAGCGCCATCGCCAGCAGGAAACCGGCCCACAGGGTGCGGAAAGAGGCGCGGTAGTCGCGGGTGGCCGTCTCCCCGGCCACATATTTGGAGATCGCGGTCTGGATGCCCGATACGGTCAGCGCAAACGACAGCGCCAGCACGGGCGAGATGAGCTGATAGAGGCCCATCCCCTCCGCCCCAAACACATTGGACAGAAAGATCCGGTAGAAAAAACCGATGAGACGGCTGACCAATCCGGTCAATGTCAGAACGGCGGTTCCGGTGATTAACGGGTTTTTCCGGCGATTTGGCTTCATACGCTGCCATCCGTGGGTGTTTCGGTTTAAGTGTATGCGCCGGATGCCCCGGTGAGAACCGCATCCTGCGTTTCGGCGGGATATCTGTGCGGCGGATGTAAAAAAGAACGGCAGGGATGTCAGGCTATGGCAAAGAAAAAAGTAGTGGTAGGTATGTCCGGCGGCGTAGATTCCTCGGTGGCGGCATATCTGTTAAAAGAGCAGGGCTATGACGTGATCGGCGCCACGATGCAGATCTGGCAGGACGGTGAGCAGCCGGATGGCGGAGCGGAAGGCGGCTGCTGCGGCCTGAGCGCGGTGGAAGATGCGCGCCGGGTGGCGCAGGTGCTGGATATCCCCTATTATGTGATGAATTTCCGGGAGGCGTTCCGCTGCCGCGTCATCGATTATTTCGTCGAGGAATATCTGCAGGGCAGGACTCCGAATCCGTGTATTGCCTGCAATCGGTACGTGAAGTGGGAATCCATGCTGCGGCGCAGTCTGGAGATCGGCGCGGACTATATCGCCACCGGGCATTACGCCAGAATCGCCCGGATGCCGTCGGGACGCTATGCGGTACAGACTTCCGTCACGGCCAGAAAAGACCAGACCTACGCGCTTTACAATCTGACGCAGGAGCAGCTTGCGCATACGCTGATGCCCGTGGGAGAATACACCAAGGAGCAGATACGCGGTATCGCGCAGCGGGCGGGGCTGCCCGTGGCGCACAAGCCGGACAGTCAGGAGATCTGTTTTATTCCGGACAACGATTATGCCGCCTATATCGACAGGGAGGCGGCGGGCAGGGTGCCGGAGCCGGGCAGTTTCGTCACGCGGGACGGAACGGTGCTGGGGCGGCACCGGGGCATCACACACTACACCGTCGGGCAGCGCCGGGGGCTCGGCCTGTCTCTGGGGCATCCTGTGTTTGTCACGGAGATCCGGCCCGAAACCAATGAGGTGGTGGTCGGAGAGGCGGAGGATGTGTTCTGCGATACGCTCCGCTGCGACCGTATCAACTATATGGGGATGGCGGATCTGCCGGAGCCCCGTGAAGTGACTGCCAAGATCCGTTATTCCCATGCGGGAGAGCGGTGCAGGATCGAAAAGACGGGGGAGGACGAGATCACGTGCACTTTTTTAAGGCCGGTGCGGGCCGTCACGCCGGGGCAGGCCGTGGTCTTCTATGAGGACGGCTATGTGCTTGGCGGCGGACGCATTATCAAGAGGTCAAAGTAAAAAGAAAAAGAAGCATTCAATCATTTGTTGGTATTAAAGAGAATCCTGCAAATTATTCCACATTTTAACAACAAGAAAAATAGAAATAGAATGATAGAAATAAAATAAAATAAGAACAAAAATAAGAACAAAAATAAAAACAAAAATAAAAAAAGGAGACCAGCTATGAAAGTACTGATGATTAACGGAAGCCCCAGAGCCAACGGCAACACGGCGGTGGCGTTGGACGAGATGAGGAAGGTGTTTGCACAGGAGGGCGTCGAGACGGAACTGCTGCAGATCGGCAGCAAGGATATCCGGAGCTGCATCGCCTGCGGCGGCTGCGCCGAAAAAGGCAGATGCGTGTTCGATGATGTGGTAAACGAGGCAGCGGCCAAGTTTGAGAGCTGCGACGGGCTGGTAGTGGGCAGTCCGGTTTATTATGCCTCCGCCAATGCGACGCTGGTGGCGTTTCTCACCAGACTGTTCTACAGTACCCACTTTGACAAGACGATGAAAGTAGGGGCCTGTGTGGTGGCGGCGCGCAGAGGCGGCCTGTCGGCGACCTTTGACCAGCTCAACAAGTTCTTTACGATCTCGGGTATGCCGGTGGCTTCCGGGCAGTACTGGAACAGTATCCACGGCAGGGCGGCTGGGGAAGCGGCGCAGGATGCGGAGGGCCTGCAGGGAATGAGGACGCTGGCGCGGAACATGACATTTTTAATGAAAAGCATCGCGTTGGGCAGAGAGGCTTACGGCCTGCCTCAGCGGGAGACGCCGCAGTGGACAAACTTCATCCGGTAAATGCCGCGCCTATTGCCGATGCCGCGGCACGGTGATTCTGCCGGAAACGCAGGCGCCGCGGAGCGCAGCGGCCCTGCGGAAACGACAGCCGTTTTTGGAAAAGAGAAAAGCCCGTCCGAGACAATAGACAAATATTTTTGATTTACATCTTGAATTTTCGGCACAGATTAGGTAAAATAAATCTGCTGACAAAATTTTGTCAATCTTATCCAGATCGGATTGGCAGAATTATATAAAAATCAAGATTTTTAGGAGGGACTAAAAAATGGCAGTAAGAGTAGCAATCAATGGTTTTGGCCGTATCGGTCGTCTTGCGTTCAGACAGATGTTCGGTGCAGAGGGATATGAGGTAGTTGCGATCAACGATCTGACAAGCCCCAAGATGCTTGCGCACCTGTTAAAGTATGATTCTTCTCAGGGTAAATACGCTCTGGCTGATACCGTAACCGCGGGCGAGGACAGCATCACGGTTGACGGCAAGACGCTCAAGATCTACAAAGAGCCCGACGCAAACAACTGTCCTTGGAAAGAGCTTCAGGTTGACGTTGTTTTGGAGTGCTCCGGTTTCTACACAAGCAAAGAGAAAGCACAGGCGCATATCAATGCAGGCGCCAGAAAAGTTGTTATCTCTGCTCCCGCGGGTAATGACCTTCCTACTATTGTTTACAATGTAAACCATACGACGTTAAAGCCTACGGATACGATTATCTCCGCAGCTTCCTGCACGACGAACTGCCTTGCGCCGATGGCAAAGGCACTGAATGATCTGGCAGGCATCAAGTCCGGTATCATGAGCACGATCCACGCTTACACAGGCGACCAGATGATTCTGGACGGCCCGCAGAGAAAGGGCGATCTGAGAAGATCCCGAGCAGGCGCGGTCAACATCGTTCCCAATAGCACGGGCGCTGCTAAGGCGATCGGTCTGGTTATCCCTGAGCTGAACGGCAAGCTGATCGGTTCCGCACAGCGTGTTCCTACACCGACAGGCTCCACGACGATTCTGGTTGCAACGGTTGAGAAGTCCGTAACCAAAGAGGAGATCAACGCAGCTATGAAGGCGGCTTCCAACGAGTCCTTCGGCTACAACGAGGATGAGATCGTTTCCTCCGATATCGTAGGAAGCACATACGGCTCCATCTTCGACGCTACGCAGACCATGGTCGGCGCTGACAATCTGGTTCAGGTTGTTTCTTGGTATGACAACGAGAACAGCTACACCTCCCAGATGGTTCGCACGATTAAGTACTTCTCGGAACTGGCATAAAACGAGCGTAGCTCGTTTACGAGATCAATAAAATAGTGTAATCTGCAGAGGCTCGGCCATTGGGCCGGGCCTCTGTTTTACGCGGCATGAGCCAAGCTGACAAGCCTGCTTGTCAATTTGGCGAATGCCGCGGTAACGAGATGGAACCCGCAAAGCGCGTTTCATCTCGTTGGTTGAAAAGAATGGGGCGGCGCGCCTCAAATCATAAAACAGGAGGGCATACGTATGTCATTAAACAAAAAATCCGTAGATGATATCAATGTAAAGGGAAAGCGCGTTCTGGTAAGATGTGACTTTAACGTTCCTTTGAAAGAGGGCAAGATCACTGACGAGACACGTATCGTTGCGGCGCTTCCCACGATTAACAAGCTGATTGCGGACGGCGGCAAGGTGATCCTCTGCTCCCATCTGGGCAAGGTAAAGAACGGCCCTAACGAGGGCGAGTCTCTGGCGCCCGTTGCGGAGAGACTGTCCGAAAAATTAGGAAAACCCGTGAACTTCGTCTCCGACTATAATGTAACCGGCGAGGCTGCTACGGCGGTGGTTGCGGCGATGAAGGAAGGCGATGTGGTTCTGCTGCAGAACACCCGTTTCCGCGGCGCGGAGGAGACCAAGAACGGCGAGCAGTTCAGCAAAGAGCTGGCGGATCTGTGCGACGTATATGTGTGCGACGCTTTCGGTTCTTCCCACAGAGCCCATGCTTCCGTAGCGGGTGTGACGGACGTGGTACGCGCCAAGGGCGGCGAGTGCGCGGTAGGTTATCTGATGCAGAAGGAGATCGACTTCCTCGGCAACGCGGTGGAGAATCCGGTGAGACCTTTTGTGGCGATCCTCGGCGGCGCTAAGGTAGCGGATAAGTTAAACGTTATCAACAACCTGCTGGAGAAATGCGATACGCTGATTATCGGCGGCGGTATGGCGTTTACGTTCTTAAAGGCGCAGGGCTATGAGATCGGCAACTCTCTGGTAGATGATGAGAAGATCGACTACTGTAAGGAAATGATGGATAAGGCGAAGAAGCTCGGCAAGAAGCTGCTGCTCCCTGTTGACACGACGATTGCGGACGCATTCCCGAATCCGATCGACGCCAAGATCGACGTGGAGGTAGTGGACGCCGACAAGATTCCGGCGGACAAAGAGGGCCTTGATATCGGCACCAAGACGATGGAACTTTACGCAGATGCCGTGAAGTCTGCGAAGACGGTTGTTTGGAACGGGCCTATGGGCGTATTCGAGAACCCGATTCTCGCCAAAGGTACGATTGCGGTCGCTAAGGCGCTGGCTGAGACGTCCGCGACAACGATTATCGGCGGCGGCGATTCCGCGGCGGCGGTCAACCAGCTCGGCTTTGCGGATAAGATGAGCCACATCTCCACGGGCGGCGGCGCATCCCTTGAGTTTCTGGAGGGCAAGGAGCTTCCCGGCGTAGTGGCGGCTGACGACAAATAAGATAAGCTGAGTGAGAAGCGGCGCGGCGAAAGATGACGTTCTTGCACGGCGCATCTTTCGGATGCGCTGCTTTGAGGCGGTGCTTATCGAATGATATCGGATATAGAGAATTAAGAGAAAATAAGAGAGGACAGAAAAATGGCAAGAAAGAAAATCGTAGCCGGCAACTGGAAGATGAACATGACTCCCAGCGAGGCTGTCAAATTGTGTGATGAGTTAAAGGATCTGGTAAAATCCGACGACGTGGACGTAGTATACTGCGTTCCGGCGATCGACATCGTGCCGGTGGTGGACGCCGTAAAGGGCACGAACGTAGCGGTCGGCGCGGAGAATATGTATTTTGAGGAAAAAGGCGCTTACACCGGAGAGATCTCCGCGGCGATGATCAAGGACGCCGGCGCGAAGTATGTGATTATCGGCCATTCCGAGAGACGCGACTACTTCAAGGAAGACGACGCGCTGCTCAACAAGAAAGTCAAGAAAGCGTTTGAGTCCGGCCTGATTCCGATCCTCTGCTGCGGCGAGTCTCTGGAGCAGAGAGAGATGGGCGTGACGATGGACTGGATCAGACTGCAGATCAAATCCGACCTCACGGGCGTTACGGCGGATCAGGTAAAAGGCATGGTAATCGCTTACGAGCCGATCTGGGCGATCGGCACCGGCAAGACCGCTACCACCGAGCAGGCGCAGGAAGTGTGCAAGGGCATCCGCGACTGCATCGCCGAGATCTACGACGCGGCTACCGCGGAGGCAGTCCGCATCCAGTACGGCGGTTCTGTCAATGCCGGAAATGCGGCGGAACTGTTTGCACAGCCTGATATCGACGGCGGTCTGGTAGGCGGCGCGTCCCTGAAGGCTGACTTCGGCAAGATCGTGAACTACAAATAAGACCAAGCAAAGAGAACGGAGCAGGGCCGAAGCCTGAGAGAGCCGTATCCTGCGCGGCAGCGCGGGGTACGGCTTATATGGGGATGGGAGGTTGCCGATGAATTATCATGAGATTCCCTTTGACAAAAGAATCAAAGAGAACGTCAGAAATTATACGCTGGAAAATCTGTATCCGTTCGATGTGCTGACGGATTACTGCAAGGCGCTCTGCGCGGTCACCGGCGTGGCGATCCTGATTACAGAGCGCCATGGGGAGAAGGTCGTATCGATCGGAGGCTTCGCGGGCTTTACGCCCGACGTGGTGGCCAATCCGGGGCGCAAGGTGCAGGTGTACGGCAGGACAATAGCGCATCTGTACGCCGAGACCGCCAAGGTGCCGGAAGATAAGAAAGCCGCCGTGGAGCAGCTATTGGATGGTTCCGCCAAGATACTCTCGCAGTGGGGCGAGGAGGCTTATCTGCACCGGGAATCCTCTATTTATATGGATGAACTGGAGGATAAGGTGGGGATGCAGCATATCCAGACCGCCAAAGGGGAGAAGGAGGACGCCCTCACCGGCGTTTTCCACAAGTTGTATTTCGAGGAGCGTATGCAGATCATCGACCGCTCCGAAGTCGTTCCCGTTGCGATTATCAACGTCAATATCAATGACTGGAAATACGTCAACGACCACTACGGCGACGAGGAGAGCGACAGGCTGATCAAGACGATTGCGTCGATTCTGAAGGAAAAGGCGAAACCGGACTATGTGATCGGCAGGGTGGACGGCGACGTGTTTATCGTGCTGATCCCTTTTGCGGAGGACGGCGAGGCCGAGCGCTACACCGCCGATGTGCAGGAAGCCTGCAACGCCTATGAGGACGCGGTTTTGGCGCCGTCCGCAGCCTGCGGCGTCGTCTACAAGACGAACGTGGAGGAGCGGATCGCGGATAAGCTGGCCGACGCGGAGTACGAGATGTTCAACAATAAGTTTGCGGTCAAAAATATGCCGGGCTACCGTGAACGGCTGGAGCATGGCCGGAACTGACACAAACAACACTATTTAGTGAGCCGTCTGTATGGGCGGCTTTTTTCATTGATACTTTCTCTTTTTCTTAAATACTTTTCCAGATACTTTCTTAGATATTTTCTCAAATATTTTTTTAAACACTTTCCCAGATGCCTTATAAGATTTTTTTCAGATATTTTATAGGATGCTTTATTAGGTGCTTTTTCAGATGCTTTATAAGTATTCTATCAGATCTTTATAAGATGCTATATAAGGTACTTGATAAAGCACTTTTTCCTAATTATAAAATAAATATTAAATCCATCGATTTGGAAGAAAACGAGAAAACAAGAGAAAATAAGAGAAATAAAGAGAATAAATGAAAAAATAATATTTTTATAGGGATATTCAAATTTGCAAACAGGTACATATAAAGATAATATATGTTTTAGTAATTAGCACTCGACAGAAATGAGTGCTAATAATGCGAAAAATAATATCTTACAATACAAGGAGGCATTTATCATGAAGTTAGTACCACTTGGCGACAGAGTCGTATTAAAACAACTGGTTGCGGAAGAAACGACCAAATCCGGCATCGTGCTGCCGGGGCAGAGCAAGGAGAAGCCCCAGCAGGCGGAAGTCATCGCGGTAGGGCCCGGCGGCGTCGTGGATGGCAAGGAAGTGAAGATGGAAGTAAAGGCCGGGGATCAGGTCATCTACTCCAAATATTCCGGCACGGAAGTAAAACTCGACGAGGACGAATACATTATCGTGAGACAGAGCGATATTCTGGCAGTGATCCAGTAGGCGTCCGCGGAGAAATATAAGAGAAATATAGAGAAATATATATAAGAAATAAAAACAGTAAGCAGGAGGACATTATCATGGCAAAAGAAATCAAATACGGCGCCGAGGCCAGAGCAGCTCTGGAGTCCGGCGTAAATCAACTGGCTGACACGGTGAGGGTGACGCTGGGCCCGAAAGGACGCAACGTAGTGCTGGACAAATCCTACGGCGCACCTCTGATCACCAACGACGGCGTGACGATTGCAAAAGAGATCGAGCTGGCTGACCCCTTTGAAAACATGGGCGCGCAGCTTGTCAAGGAAGTGGCGACCAAGACCAACGACGTAGCGGGCGACGGCACCACGACGGCTACCGTGCTGGCACAGGCGATGGTAAACGCCGGCATCAAGAACCTCGCGGCGGGCGCGAATCCGATTATCCTGAGAAAAGGTATGAAGAAAGCGACGGACTGCGCGGTGGCAGCGATCGCAAAGATGAGCTCCAAAGTAAACGGCAAAGAGCATATCGCAAGAGTAGCGGCTGTCTCCTCCGGAGATGAGGAAGTAGGACAGCTTGTGGCGGATGCGATGGAGAAGGTGTCCGGCGACGGCGTTATCACGATCGAGGAGAGCAAGACCATGCTGACCGAGCTGGATCTGGTAGAAGGTATGCAGTTCGACAGAGGCTACATTTCCGCGTATATGGCTACCGACATGGATAAGATGGAGGCGGTTCTGGACAATCCGTATATCCTGATTACCGATAAGAAGATTTCCAATATTCAGGAGATCCTGCCGCTTCTGGAGCAGATCGTACAGTCCGGCGCGAAGCTGCTAATTATCGCCGAGGATGTAGAGGGCGAGGCGCTGACGACGCTGATCGTCAACAAGCTGCGCGGCACGTTCAATGTAGTGGCAGTCAAGGCGCCCGGTTACGGCGACAGAAGAAAAGCGATGCTGGAGGATATTGCGATCCTGACAGGCGGCCAGGTAATCAGCTCCGAGCTCGGTCTGGAATTAAAAGACGCGACGATGGATCAACTGGGACGCGCGAAGTCCGTCAAAGTACAGAAAGAGAATACCGTGATCGTGGACGGCGAGGGCGACAAGGCAGCTATTCAGGCGCGTATCGGCCAGATCAAGAAGCAGATCGAGGAGACAACGTCCGATTTTGATAAAGAGAAACTGCAGGAGCGTCTGGCGAAGCTGGCAGGCGGCGTTGCGGTAATCCGTGTAGGCGCTGCTACCGAGACAGAGATGAAAGAAGCGAAGCTCCGTCTGGAGGATGCGCTGGCAGCGACCAGAGCAGCCGTAGAGGAAGGCATTATCTCCGGCGGCGGTTCCGCATATATCCATGCGGCGAAGGAAGTGGAGAAGCTGGCGGATCAACTGGAAGGCGACGAGAAGACAGGTGCACAGATCGTGCTGAAAGCGCTGGAAGCGCCTCTGTACCATATCGCTGCCAACGCCGGACTGGAAGGCTCCGTTATCATCAATAAGGTGAGAGAGTCCGCAGTAGGTGTCGGTTTCGACGCACTGAAAGAAGAATACGTGAATATGGTTGATGCAGGCATTCTGGACCCCGCTAAGGTGTCGAGGAGCGCGCTGCAGAACGCGACCAGTGTAGCGTCCACACTGCTCACGACGGAGTCCGTAGTGGCGACCATCAAGGAGCCCGAACCTCCGATGCCCGCAGGCGGTGGCGGAATGGGAATGATGTAACACCACAAAAGGGAATATTACAAAAAACTGCCAGATCCTTTCGAGGTCTGGCAGTTATCATGCTTTTTCATCTTCATCATGCAAAAATATATAGTGTACTTGCCGGCTGCCGAACATGGTATGTTATCCGATGGCATAGATTTAGCTGATACAGGGGAAAGTTCTGTCATTCTAATATATCGAAAAAACGTTTATAAAAATGATTGAATCTTATAGAAACGTATAGTAGAATGATGATGTGGGAGAACCAGAGAGCCAAAGGCGGCTGCCCTCCGATTCGGAGGGGCTGACCCTCCGGACTGTAAGGAAAGGAGGGGTTGCCAATGATTACATATTCTGATCTGATTCAGTTTTGTATATTCATTTGCGCCCTAGTTGGTCTGATTTATCAGATCGGCAGGGGAACGAAGTAGCCGCCACTACTGCGAATAGTGACGGCTATTTGTATAAATAGCGTTTAACTGTTTGAGGGTAGCCGCTTCTCTGGCTTTCCCTTTTCTGACTGCATTATAGCACATCAATCTGCCCGATGCAAGAAAAATCTCGCTCCGTTCCGGCGGATGTGACATACGAGATTGCGTCAGGAAGAATCACAGGAGAATAATATTATGAAAATCAGAGCATACAACCAGCAAGACATCCATGAAATGATCCGGATTTGGAATGAGGTCGTAGAGGAAGGGACTGCTTTTCCACAGGAAGAATATCTCGATCCGGAAAGCGGCAGGGACTTTTTCTCCGCGCAAAGCTATACCGGAGTGGCCGAAGCCGACGGAAAGATCGTCGGACTCTATATCCTACATCCCAACAATATCGGAAGATGCGGCCATATTTGCAACGCAAGCTATGCGGTCGCTTCGGGTGTACGCGGACGGCACATCGGCGAAAAGCTGGTTCTGGACTGTCTGCAAAAGGGAAAAGAGCTGGGATTCTCGGTCTTACAATTTAACGCCGTCGTCGAAAGCAACATTCATGCGAGGCATCTTTACGAACGGCTGGGATTTAAGCAGCTCGGCACGATTCCGCGGGGATTCCGCATGAAAGACGGACATTATGAGAATATATGTCTTTATTACCATGACCTGTAAGTTTATAACGAAATGAAAAGGGCGCACGGCTGACCGGCAGGCGGCCTTTTTTATTTGGGCCGATCCGGACGCTTATTTTGTTTTGTCATGTTTTAAGATATCCGATACTTCACAGTCCAGTATATAGCAGAGCGTATCCAGCGTTTCCGTTGTAAAAGGAAGCCCTTTCTTGATACGGTGAATTGTATTTGCGGACATTCCCTCTTTATAGATCAAGTGATATTCTGTAATGCCTTTTTTCTTCATGGTCTCAAATAACGGCTCATAAGAAATCAAATACGCTCACCTCTGTTCCTTATGGTTACAATAACATACTTAATTTCTTGACTATGCTTAATATATTGAGTATAATGAGTCTGTCGGCCAGTAAAATACATTCGGAGAAAGGGGAGAAATATGAGTATATTTAATGAAAACAATAAAGCGCCTACAGAGATGGATATGATCATGAGCAACATTTCTGATGTGGAAGAACAGATTTATCAGAAGATTTTCCGGCTGGGACAGTTGTATTATGAGCAGCATAAGGATAATGCGGCAGGCGACCCGGCATACGGCGAAATCGTCGATATTATCAATAAACTGTCCCGAAACAGAATCGGCTTCTATAAGAACAAACTGCGGCTGGAGGGCCAGATGATGTGCGAGAACTGCGGCGCAATCATTCCCTACGGGAGTGTTTTCTGCGGGCACTGCGGCAAAAGAGCGGATGAGAAAGAGGAAGGGGCGGCAGTGTCTTTCCTGCCCAATACGAACCGGTGCGCTAAGTGCGGGGCGGAGCTTGAATCCGGCAGCCTGTTCTGCACGGTCTGCGGCGCCAAGGTACAATAACGGCGTAAACACGCGGCGGAAAGCCGGACAACGCAGGGAGCGGCAGAGAAAGGCCGCATAGGAAGGGGAAAGTGGAATAGGAGAGATACATATGTTTTGTAAAAAATGCGGCAGTAAAATCAGCGACAACGCAAAGTTTTGTCCGAAGTGCGGCGCTGTTTCCGGCGCAGGCGGTGCGAATACAGATACCGGCATCTATGGCAGAGCGCCGGGAAGCCAAGGCGCAGAACACACACAACAGATGATGCCGGGGATGGATATCGGCGCGTGGCAGTACAACAGGCAGACTCGTCCGGAGAAGAAAGGAATGGACGGAAAAACAAAGAAAATACTGCTGATAAGCGTCATCGCGATTCTGGCTGCGGCTGCGGTGGCGGGTATGGCGGTTTTGACCGTATCTGCCGTCAGAAAATCACACAAATCGAAAGACGAAGACGAGAAGGCTTCCATCGTGGGAGAGTGGAAAAGCGAGGACGCGGTAAACGGCGAGAGGATATTGTATGAAATGCTGGCAGATGTGCTCGGCCTGCCGGATGATATTGCCGAAGGGCTGATCGAGTATCTGGGGCTGGATGATATTCTGGGAAGCATGACGGTTACGTTTACGCCTTCTGGAAGTATTTATCTGGGGATAGACAGTTTTTCTATAGGAACTCTTTTCAGTTTGGAATATGAGGAGATGGGAGACGACAGGGTGATTATCACGGTCAGAACGGATGGCTTCAGTCTTTTCGGCACTTCCATTCCGTCATTGAGCGCCAACTACACGGCTGACTATACCGTGACGGAAGATACGTTAAAGATAGACTTTTTTGGAGAAACGATAAAATTTGAGAGACAGTGAAGGAGAAACAGAAGCGATGGAAAACAATTTTAATGCGATCCCCGATATCGGCGGGTATGGATTCGGACAGGCATCCGGCTACAATAATCAGGCCGGCGGAGGCGCGGGGCAAAGACGTAAAACACGGCAGGGGCACAACGGGCTCCCTATGGCGGCGGTTCTGATTGTTGCCATAGCGGTAATCGTTGTGCTGGCGGTTGTTTTGTGCACCGTATTTTTGGGAGGCCGCCACAAAGCAAAAAAAGCCGTTAGGGAAATGTTGGAAGGCATCGCTGGAGACGATGTAGATTGGGAAGAATATTATCCGGAGGATCTGGCGGAGGAGATCGAGGATAGGGATAATTCCGAGGATATTGAATTGGAAGACATTATCAGTGTGACCAGACTCGGCGGCAAAGAAAACAGGGATGTGCTGGAAGAACTTGTGGAAAATTATGCGGACATATATGATTGTGATGCGGATGACTTTGACATTTCCGGCAAGGGTTACATGGTGACCTGCCGCATTGATTGGGACGGAGACACCGATTTTTGTTGTGCGGTTGTTGTGAAGGTAGACGGTAAATATGGGATATATAGCCTGTATTAGGTTGTTCCGCCGCTTTAGCAGGCGGCGGATGCCGCCGTGAGGAGATGAAACCCAGAGAGGTGTTTCATCTCTTTTTTGATGCGCCTGAAAGAAAAAATTTTTTCCCATCTGCACGGATAATCTTGAAGATTTCATATGATATAAGTATAATATAATGTATTAGGCGCGGCGGACGGCGGGTTCGCACGGCCGGCAGGAACAATAGAGATGACCGGTGATGGCTATGGCGACAGAAGAAAAACGCGAAGTGATAATCGATGACGGAAGAATTGAATCGATCGAAGAATTTCAGTCCCCCGAGACACTCTACGAGGAACTGATTGACCGTGTGCGCAGATATCATCCGTCCGACGACATCTCCCTGATCGAGAAGGCATACCATATCGCGTATGAGGCCCACAAGGAGCAGGTGCGTAAGTCGGGGGAGCCTTATATCATCCATCCGTTGTGTGTGGCGATCATTCTGGCGGATCTGGAGATGGACAAAGAGACGATCGTGGCAGGGCTTCTGCATGATGTGGTGGAAGACACCATTATGACCGACGAGCAGATCAAGGAGATGTTCGGCGCGGATGTGGCGCTTCTGGTGGACGGCGTTACGAAACTGGATAAGCTGAATTTCCATGGGGAAAACCACGGCGACAGAGACAGGGACGCGGAGAAGCTGGAGCGGCAGGCGGAAAATCTGCGCAAGATGTTTCTGGCGATGGCCAAGGACATCCGCGTGATTCTGATCAAGCTGGCCGACAGGCTGCACAATATGAGGACGCTGCAGCATATGAGGCCGGAGAAACAGCAGGAGATCGCGCGGGAGACGCTGGACATCTATTCGCCTATCGCGCAGCGGCTCGGCATTTCCAAGATCAAGGTGGAGCTGGACGATCTCTCGTTAAAATACCTGAAACCGGAAGCCTACTACGATCTGGTGGATAAGATCGCGGTGCGCAAGAGCGTGCGCGAGCAGTATATCCAGACGATTGTGGACGAGGTCAGCGAGCATATCGAGCGCGCGGGCATCAAGGCGCAGATCGACGGACGCATCAAGCATTTTTTCAGTATCTATAAGAAAATGGTCAACCAGAATAAGACCATAGACCAGATCTATGACCTGTTCGCGGTGCGCATCATTGTGGATTCCGTCAAGGACTGTTATGCGGCGCTGGGCGTGATCCATGAGATGTATAAGCCGATACCGGGGCGTTTCAAGGATTATATCGCGATGCCCAAGGCCAATATGTACCAGTCGCTGCACACGACGCTGATCGGCACCAGCGGGCAGCCTTTTGAGATCCAGATCCGCACTTACGAGATGCACAAGGCGGCGGAATACGGTATCGCCGCCCACTGGAAATACAAGGAAGCCTCCGACGGCAAAAAGGTGGAGACGCAGGAGGAGGAGAAGCTGGTATGGCTGCGGCAGATTTTGGAGTGGCAGCAGACCGCGGAGGACAACAGGGAGTTCATGAATCTGCTGAAAAGCGATCTGAACCTCTTTTCCGATCAGGTGTACTGCTTCACGCCCACGGGCGACGTCAAAAATCTGCCTGCCGGCTCTACGACGATTGATTTTGCATACAGTATCCACACGGCGGTGGGCAACCGGATGATCGGCGCCCGCGTCAACGGCAAGCTGGTGACGATCGACTACGAGATCAAGAACGGCGACCGGGTGGAGATCATGACCTCGCAAAACTCCAAGGGGCCCAGCCGGGACTGGCTGAACGTGGTCAAGAGCACGCAGGCCAAGAACAAGATCAACCAGTGGTTTAAGCATGAGTTAAAAGAGGACAATATCACCAAGGGCAAGGAACTGATGCAGGCGTACTGCAAGGCGAAAAGCATCAATCTGCCGGATCTGCTGAACGTGAAGTATCAGGAAGCCGTTATGAAAAAATACGGTTTTCAGGATTGGGATTCCGTTCTGGCAGCCGTAGGGCACGGCGGCCTGAAGGAAGGCCAGATCCTCAACCGTATGCAGGAGATGTATGAGAGCGACCACCGCAGGGAGATGACCGACGCGGAAGTCATGGCGGAGGTGGAGGAGAACGCCCAGCAGAACCGTGACAGGGGGCCAAAGAGCACCAACGGCATCGTGGTCAAGGGAATCCATGACGTGGCGGTGCGCTTTTCCAAATGCTGCAGCCCGGTGCCGGGGGATGAGATCGTCGGGTTTGTCACCAGAGGCAGGGGCATCTCCATCCACAGAACGGACTGCCTGAACATCATGAACCTGCCGGAGATCGACCGCAACCGCCTGATCGACGCCGAGTGGCAGCAGGCGGAGGAGACGGAAGGCAAATATCTGGTCGAGATCAGCATCTTTGCCAATAACCGCAACGGCCTGCTGGCGGATGTCTCCAAGGCGCTGACGGAGAAGAATATCGATATTCTGTCGCTCAGCACCAGAGTCAGCAAACAGGGCACGGCGACGATCATGGTCAGCTTCGAGATCAGCAGCAGAGAGGAGCTGCAGCGCATCATCGACAAGATCAGAACCATCGAGAGCGTGATCGATATCGAGAGAACGACGGGCTGATGCAGGCGGCAACGCTTCCGGGAGGCGGCCTGCGACGGGCGGCACAGACGGAGCATAAACAGTAGAGAAAAAGATCAAAGTAAAAACCGAAAAGTAAGAAGCGATAGAAAGAAATAGAAAGAGGCAGGGCGGCGATGGCGGATTTGAAGATAGGAAGAATGGTGATCGGCAGCGTACAGACAAACTGCTATTTTGTGTACCGCGAAGGCGGCAAGGAAGTGCTTGTTTTCGATCCGGCGGACCGGGGCGACCACATCTATGAGACACTGCAGAAGCAAGGGTTCTGCGTCAAAGGCATCCTGCTGACGCACGCCCATTTTGACCATATCTGGGGCTGCAACAGGCTAAAAGAGCTGACAGGCGCGCCGCTATATGCCTATGAGCAGGAGAAGGCGCTCTGTGAGGACGCCGCGCTGAACGTGTCGGCGCAGGCGGGCAGGGCGTGTACGGTGGCTCCCGACCGCTATCTGCAGGACGGCGAGGAGATCACGATAGCGGACATGACCTGCCGGACGATCGCCACGCCGGGGCATACCCAGGGAAGCTGCTGCTACTATTTCGGGGAGTCCGGTTTCCTGATCGCGGGCGATACACTCTTTGCGGAGTCGGTAGGCAGGACGGATCTGCCTACGGGCAGCATGGGGGCGCTGGTGCGCTCCGTCAAAGAAAAACTGTTTGCGCTGCCGGACGAGACGAAAGTCTATCCGGGCCACGGCGACGCCACATCCATCGGGCACGAGAAACAGTACAATCCCTTTTGTTAGGAAGGCGGACACAGGAGAAGATGACGACTGACGGAACAGACAGGCAGACGCAGATCCGCGGGCTGGCCGCCGAAGTGATGCGGCTCGCCCACGACGGCATACTGGTGAATATGCGGTTCCTCGACGTGGCGTTGTCCAGACTGCAGGTGGTCTGCAGGGAGGGAACAGGCGCGCAGCTCTTTGACGGGGCGGCGCTTTATTATGATCCGGCGCTGTTGCTGGCCTATTATCAAAGAGAGCCGCACTATGCCGCCAGACTGTATCTTCACACGCTATTGCACTGCATTTTTTACCACGGCTTTGCGGCGGACAGGATGAACCGGCCCTGCTGGGATATGGCGACGGACATCGCGGTGGAGAATGTGATTCTGGATATGGGGCTGCCTGTCACCGGCCTGTCCTCGGACGATGAACTCAGAGGCCGGCTGGAAGTCTTGGCGAAGCAGGCGGGCGGTCTGACGGCGGAGAAGATATACAGGCATTTCCGCATCGAGGAGCCGTCGGAGAAGGCGGCTAAGATGTGGCATAAGCTATGCCACTACGACGAACATATCTATTGGGACAGGCAGGAGGAACTGGAGCTTTCGCAGGCGGAATGGCGGAAGCTGAGCGAGCGCATCAAGGCGGACTTAAAGAGTTTCAGCCGGGACAGAAACGACGCCGCCGGCATGGAGCAGAATCTGAAAGAGGCCACCAGAGAGCGTTACGACTACGGCAGCTTCCTCAAGAAATTCATGGTTATGGGCGAGTCCATCCAGATCAACGACGATGAATTTGACTATATCTACTACACCTATGGGCTGGACACCTACGGCAATATGCCGCTGATTGAGCCGTTAGAGTACAAAGACGCCAATAAAATCAGGGATTTTGTGATTGCGCTGGACACGTCGGCGTCCTGCAGGGGCCATATCGTGCAGTCTTTTCTGCAGAAAACCTACAATATCATGCAGGCGCAGGAGCATTTTTTCAGCAAAATCAACGTGCACATCATACAGTGCGACAGCGAGGTCAGACAGGATATCAGGATCACGGACAGGCGGGAATTTGACGCCTTTCTGCTGAACGGAAAGCTGACGGGATTCGGCTCCACGGACTTCCGTCCGGTGTTCGACCATGTGGAGAAGCTGCGGGCGGACGGAGAGTTTGACAACCTGAAAGGACTGATCTATTTTACCGACGGCTACGGCGTCTATCCGGAGCGGATGCCCGATTACGACGTGGCGTTCGTCTTTGTCGGGGAGGACGAGAACGCGCCCAAGGTGCCGCCGTGGGCGATCAGAATCGTGCTGGAGGAAGAAAGTCTGGAGGAGCACAGTTGACATGAATATCAAAGAGGCAAAGAATTATATCAAGGACACGGTCAGGATTTATCTGAAAAAAGATGCCGACGGCGAGTACCGGATTCCCGTCGTCAGGCAGAGGCCGATCTTCCTGCTGGGCGCGCCGGGCATCGGCAAGACCGCGGTGATGGAGCAGATCGCGCAGGAACTCGGCATCGCGCTGGTGTCCTATTCCATGACGCACCACACCAGACAGTCGGCGCTGGGACTTCCTTTTATCACACACAGGGAATACGAGGGCACGTCCTATGACGTGACGGAATACACGATGAGCGAGATTATCGCGTCGGTCTATGACGTGATGGAGCAGAGCGGTATCCGGGAGGGTATCCTCTTTCTGGACGAGATCAACTGTGTGTCGGAGACGCTGGCGCCGTCCATGCTGCAGTTTCTGCAGTACAAGGTGTTCGGCAGACACAGGGTGCCGGAGGGCTGGGTGATCGTGACCGCCGGCAACCCGCCGGAGTACAATAAATCGGTGCGCGAGTTTGACGTGGTGACGATGGACCGCCTGAAAATCATGGAGGTGGAGGCCGACTACGCCGTATGGAAAGAGTACGCCGCCGAACAGGGCATCCACACGGCGATCCTCAATTACCTCGATCTGAAAAAAGAAGATTTCTATCAGGTGGAGACGACGGTCAAGGGCCGGAGTTACATCACCGCGCGCGGCTGGGAGGATCTGTCCCGGATGCTGATGCTCTACGAGGAGGAAAAGATTCCCGTGGAGGAAACGCTGGTGGGACAATATCTGCGCAGCGACAGAGTGGTAAAGGAATTTTGCGCCTACTACGATCTGTACCGGAAATACAAGAATGACTACAAAGTGGAGGAGATTCTGCAGGGCGCTGCCGACGGGCAGGCCAGAGACAGGGCGCGCCGGGCGGGGTTCGACGAGAGACTGTCGCTGATGGGAATGCTGCTGGACAGGATCAGACAGGACATCAAGGAAAACATACAACAGTCGGAAATCCTGACGGAAGTGATGCGCCCGCTGAAGGCGCTCAAAGCAAAGGCGCAGGACGGCGCGGACGCGGAAAGTCTGGCGTCGCTGTTAGGGCAGCAGGAGCAGGCGCGGCAGAGTTCCATGGAGGCGCGGCAGACCGCCGGAGCGTTGTCGGATCGGGAGAAATACAAAGACAGGGAGATTGTAAAATTTCTGTCTGCCTGCGAGAAAAAGATCAAATCGCAGGGGTATTCGGACGGCGGAGAGGCTTTTGCCGCTATAAAGCAGCTCTTTGACGGGCGCGTGGCGGCGTACAAGACGGAAACGGCTGCGGTGCAGAACCGGCTGCACTGCCTGTTCGCGTTCGTGGAGGATGTGTTCGGACAGGGCAGCGAGATGCTGATTCTGGTGACGGAGTGCACGGTGCAGACGGACTGCGCGAAGTTTATCGGTATGTACGGCAGCGAGGACTACAGGCGGCATAACGAGGAGCTGATGCTGACGGAGCGCGGCACGGAACTGTTATCACAGATCGAGGCGCTGGAATTATGAGCATCGTAAGAGGAGAGAGCGATACGCCGCAGGGCGTCCTGACCTACCGCCTGTGCGAGCCGTCTGAGGCTTCCGGGCCGCAGGCGGATTCCGCAGGGGCGCCGTCCGGGGAGAGAGCAGGGGCGGAAATAGAGATCACGGGCTACCGGGGCCGGGATATGCGGCTTGCGGTTCCCGCCGAAATAGACGGTTATGCCGTCACCCGCATCGGCAGGAAAGCTTTCTTAAGCAACAAGACGCTGCGGGAGATCCGCCTGCCCGACACCGTGGCGCACATAGACGACTGGGCTTTCGCGTACTGTACGAATCTGCAGAAGCTCACGCTCCCTTACCGCAGGATCGGGATCGGACAGGGCGTGTTCAAGGAATGTGCCCGGCTGGAGCAGATCGCCGACGGCAGCCGGACGGCGGAGGCCGGGGAAACGTCTGCTACAGGCGCGGCAGAGGATCGGGCCGTTGTCGATACGGCGTATCTGCTGGCGGCGGTGGGGAGTCTGGACGCCTTTTATCTGCTGAACCCTGCAGACGCCGGTTCTCCGGCGTGGCTCGCCCGGTGGGATGACAGAATGGGAGCGGTGATGCGCCGCAGCGACGCCGAGGGGTTCTCTAAGATGCTTCTGTGCGGCGAGGAGGATTACGGCAGCAGGGATAACAATCTGGACTACTACATGACGAAACGCCGGAAAGAGAAGGTGCGGCTGGCCATGCTGCGGCTGATGCACGATTACGGGCTGGCGGACGCCGTGCGCAGCGGCCTGACGGCGTATCTGCTGGAGCACATCAAAGGAGCGCCCACGGAGGAGACATGGCAGGTCATTCTGGAGGAGCACGGCGACGAGCTGGCGTATTATGAGTTTCTGACCGGGATCGGCGGCGTGACGGCGGAGAATTTCCAGCCGATGATGGACGATATGGGGCAGTCCCACACGGAGATGAAGGCGTATCTGATGAAATACCACGGCGAGCGGCAGGCCGGCGGGGATGCTTTCGCGGCGTTCGAACTGTGAGGACGATTTAACCCTTGCATAAAACACATTTCTGTGATAAGATAAAATCTGCTTGACATTAGGAGGTGTGGAAATGGGAGCACTCAGAATTACGTTGACGGTTATTTTTATTCTAATATGTATTGCGCTTGTGATATTGGTATTGATGCAGGAAGGCAAGACAGCCGGCCTCGGCGCGGTGAGCGGCGCTGCCGAGACATACTGGGGCAAGAACAAGGGACGTTCCATGGAAGGCAAGCTGGTGAAGGTCACGACGTTTCTGGCAGTCGGATTTTTGGTGCTGACGATCGTGCTGAATCTGAACTTGTTCTAACTGCAGCAATAAGAGAGACAGAGATTACGAAGCAAGCCGCCCGGCTTGCTTTGTTGCATCATGCGGCTTTGACGGGAGTGCACAATGGCGGCGGAGCGGGAACACGATAAACAGTTTGAAAAACGTAAAAAATTGATATGCGAGCTGATGGACGACGCGCTCTATGTGCCGATGAAGGAAAAGGAGCTGGCGGTATTTCTCCAAGTGTCCGCGGAGGAGCGCGACGAGTTTCGGGCGGTTCTGCAGGCGCTGTTGGCGGAGGGCCGCATCGAGGTGACGAAGCGGGGCAGATATATCGGGTCGCACGGCGGCAGGCAGCTTACGGGCACCTTTATCAGCCATGCCAAGGGCTTCGGCTTCGTGGAAGTCGAGGGCAGAGAGGATGATCTGTATGTGCCGGAGGGCAGAACCGGCGGCGCCTTTCATATGGACAGGGTGCAGGTCGCGCTGCTGCCCGGACAGCGGGGCAAAAGGCAGGAAGCGGCGGTTGTCAGGATTCTGGAGCACGGCACGAAAACGCTGGTGGGAACATACGATAACGCGGGGAATTTCGGCTTCGTCATTCCCGACAACACAAAGATCGGCACGGACGTCTTTGTGCCGAAGGAGCGTTCTATGGGCGCCGTCAGCGGACATAAAGTAGTAGTGGAGCTGACGTCCTACGGCGATGATAGCCACAGGCCGGAAGGAAGGGTGACGGAGATTCTGGGGCACGCAAACGATCCCGGCGTGGATGTGATGTCCGTCGTGAGAGGCTTTGGCCTTCCCATGGAGTTTGGCGAAAAAGTTATGAATCAGGCGCAGCGCGTACCGGAGGAGGTCACGGAGGCCGACAGAGCCGGGCGCATGGATCTACGGGATCTGCAGATGGTGACGATCGACGGCGAGGACGCCAAGGATCTGGACGACGCGGTGAGCCTGTATGTGGACGACGGCGGTCTCTATCATCTGGGCGTGCACATCGCGGACGTGAGCAATTATGTGCAGGAAAATTCCGCGCTGGACTGGGAGGCGCTGGAGCGCGGCACCAGTGTGTATCTCGTGGACAGAGTGATTCCGATGCTGCCCCACAGACTCTCCAACGGGATCTGCTCGCTGAATCAGGGCGTTGACAGGCTGGCGCTGAGCTGCCTGATGACCATCGACGCCAAAGGCGAAATCACCGATTATCAGATCGCGGAGACGGTGATCTGCGTGGATCGCAGGATGTCCTACACCGCCGTCAAAAAAATACTGGAGGACAGGGATGCCGAGACGGTCAGAGAGTATGAGACGCTGGTGCCGATGTTTGAACAGATGGCGCAGCTGTCGGCAATTCTCCGCCGCAAAAGGCATAAGCGCGGCTCCATAGATTTTGATTTTGCGGAGAGTAAGATTATTCTGGACGAAAACGGCAAACCTCTGGATATCAGGCCGTATGAGCGCAACGTGGCGACGCGGATGATCGAGGACTTCATGCTGGCCGCCAACGAGACGGTGGCGCAGCACTTCTACTGGCTGGAGCTTCCTTTTATCTACCGCACCCACGAGAAGCCCGATCCGGAGAAAATCATGAAGCTGTCGGCGTTTATCAGCAACTTCGGTTATCACATCAAGCTGACCGGGGAGGAAGTGCACCCCAAAGAGCTGCAGAAACTGTTGAACCGGATCGCGGATACGGAGGAGGAGACGCTGATCAGCAGGCTGACGCTGCGCAGCATGAAGCAGGCGAAATACACCGTGGACTGCACGGGACATTTCGGGCTGGCCTGCCGGTACTACTGCCATTTTACGTCGCCCATCAGACGCTACCCTGATCTGCAGATCCACCGCATCATCAAAGAGCAGCTTCGGGGCAGACTGCGGGAAAACCGTATCGAACACTACAGGAACCGGCTGCCGGAGGTGGCGGGCCGTTCTTCCAAGATGGAGCGCCGGGCGGAGGACGCGGAGCGCGAGACAGACAGGCTGAAAAAGGCGCAGTACATGGAGGAGCGCATCGGGCAGATCTTTGACGGCGTTATCTCCGGCGTTACGCAGTGGGGCGTCTATGTGGAGCTGCCCAATACGGTGGAAGGCATGATCCATGTGTCCGATCTGCCGGGAGATTATTATGATTACGACGAGGCATCCTATGAGATGGCGGGCCGGGATTCCGGCAGGACTTATAAGCTGGGCCAGCGGCTCACCGTACAGGTCAAGGATGTGGACCGCGCGGCGGGAACGGTGTACTTTGCGATCCCTGACGAAGACGACGCGGGGAGCAGGGAGGGGAACCACGATGAAGGAAGCCATGAAATTAGTAGCCAATAACAAAAAGGCTTACCACGATTTTTTTATAGAGGAAAAATATGAAGCCGGACTGGAGCTGCACGGCACGGAGGTAAAGTCCCTGCGCATGGGGAAGTGCAGTATCAAGGAGGCGTTCGTGCGGATCGAGAACGGAGAGGCTTTCGTCTACGGCATGAATATCAGCCCTTACGAAAAAGGCAATATTTTTAACAAAGACCCAATGCGCGTCCGCAGGCTGCTGCTGCATAAGTCCGAGATCAACAAGCTGGCGGGCAGGATGGCCGGGCAGGGCTACACGATCGTGCCGCTGCAGGTCTACTTCAAGGATGGCCGCGCCAAGGCGGAGATCGGGCTGGCCAAGGGCAAGAAGCTCTACGACAAGCGGCAGGATATTGCCAAAAAGGATCTGCGCAGGGAGCACGAGCGGGATTTTAAGGTCAAAAACCTGTGATGCCGGCATGAGATGCCTGCAGCCGGTAAGGATGCGTGGACAAAAAATCGAGGAAAAATATTCCGCATATAAAGAATTTATATTTTTTTACGATATTAACGGTGACGGGAACGGCGCGGTGTGTTATAGTATAGATAACGAAGCGGCGTCTTGCCGCCGGTTATATGGGCCAGTCAAGGTTTCGACAGGGGTCTTGCAGCTGGAGAAGCTATCCGCAGGCGATGCGTCAAATCGCAAAACTAAAAATAAACGCTGAAGATAATTTAGCATACGCTGCCTAAGGGCGGCTGTCCGGCTTAGTGCACCTACACATTAAGATGCGGGCATCGACTATGTAGGAAACGGCGCGGGTGACGCCTCTGCCCCGCGGACGTACCAGAGGCTACCGGGCCGGTCGGGGTGTCCGTCTCCTGACCGGCGAGGGAATGCGGAGCAATCCAAAACGACTGACTATGATAGTAGAAGGACAGGGAATGGGCTTTTGGACACGGGTTCGACTCCCGTCTGGTCCACTACAGCACGAACGGTCGAACACCGTCCAGATCCGCAGTATTGCGGTATTGAAAAATGAGTTTGGCATCATGCTTGATACATCGGGGTATGATGCCGAAACGGTAGTTTTCAATGGTTATCCGTTTACCTATGCGGGGATCCGGCGATGGGTGAAAGATAATCATGATGTTGAAATAGGTAATTCAAGTATTACCGCAGTAAAAAACAAATGCCGCATTTCGGAAATGAACTTCCATGCGGGAAACGAGCCTGAAGCCGATACAGTCAGGACTAAGAATGAAAAACTTGTTTTAGAGGCGTTCAGGGCACTAGGAATCGTATAGCATTTATTAAGCAGCAGACAGAGTTATGTAAAAAACATGGCTCTGT